>JBATQE010000010.1:0-9300 GCA_049291875.1 Burkholderiaceae bacterium | reverse complement strand
AACTTTGTTGCAGAATAGGGGCTGTCGCAACATCGTATGATGAATAACTACGACCCCTATCCTGCGCCGCGTTCTGAATGTTTTTTGCTCAGAACGCAGACTGGTTTGGGTTGTTCCGTGCTTCCTTGAATGTCTCGCCCAATCCTCATTATAAGACAGTTGGCTTATAGATAACGGGCTTATTCCATCTCGGTTGACATGCGCAGTATTCATGCAATATATGGGTTTTTTATGGATATGAATGATCCGCTATTGACCCAAATGTGTCGCACTGCGCCAGTGAAACAGTACATACGCGGCACAGCCGAGCACGATGCCCCAAAAGGCGCTGCCCATTTGAAACAGTGTCACGCCCGAGGCGCAGGTCATGAAGGTAATCAACGCTGCTTCGCGGTCAATCATGCGGTGTTCGCTGCTAAAGGCATTGCCGATATTGCTCAAAATCGCGCCCATCAAGGCCAATCCGGCCAATACGGTGATCAGTGCCTTTGGCAAGCCGAGGAAAAACACCACCAATACGCCCGCAAAGACCGCGATGATCAGATTCATCACGCCATACCACAGTCCCGCGACGTAGCGTTTGTTCGGCTCGGGATGGCAGGCGTGTTCGGTGCAAATCGCTGCCGTGATTGCCGCCAGATTGATCCCAAAGTTACCAAATGGCGCGGTGAGGGTCGAGAGAAAAGCCGTCAGGCCGACCAGAGGCTTTGCCGGTGCTTGATTGGCGTCATAGCCTGAGGCGCGCAGCACCGCGATACCGGTAATTTGCTGGCCGGTCAGAGTGATTAAACTCAGTGGCAAACCGATGTTTAGCAACGCATTCCACGTAAATTGCGGTGTCGTCCACACCACGCTGGAGATGTGCAATGGTACGTGCGGTACGGATGCGTGTTGCCAGCCAAACACATACAGGCAGCCCGCCAGCAGCACAAACAGCGTGGCGTAGCGCGGCAAAAAGCGTTTGAACAGCACATAAGTCAACAGCATCACCAGCACCAAGCCCGCTTCCGATCCGAGCATGGCAAAGCTGTTCACGCCAAAACGGAATAAAATCCCCGCCAACAGCGCGGCGGCGATGCTTTTCGGCAACTTATTCATCACCGTATCAAACATCCCCGAATACGCGATCAGGAAAATAATCCCGTTGGCGATGATAAAGCCCGCAATCGCCTCCGCATACGTGACCGTCGGCAGCGCCGTTAATAAAAAAGCCGCGCCGGGCGTACTCCACGCCGTGATGATCGGCGTACGTGTGAGGTAGGACAGTGCGATGCTGGCGATGCCCACCATCAGTGCGATCACGCACAGCATCGAGGTAATTTGCTCGGCCGATGCATGGCCGGCCTGCGCCGCACCGATGACGATGGCCAGCGGCCCGCCGTAGCTCGCCAAATTGGCGATCAGGGGCGCGACGAAGGTCGATAGGGCGCTGTCTTGGCGGATTTCACGCAGTGTGGGTGGGTGGTATTTGCGGAACATATAATCAATACGGTTAAATTAAAAAATGTGCAATTCGCCGTGCGCAAACGGCATGACACGCCCGCCGACTTGAATGGCGCCTTCCTCGGACACATTCAAATACAAATGGTTCGGGCGCTCAATCGCTTCGGCTTGCGTGATTTTCCATGAAACGGGTGCGAAGCCTGCTTCATGCGCCCATGCACCCAGATTCGCGCAGGCCGAGCCGGTGCCGGGGTCTTCGATTAAGCTTTGACCAAGGCTGAAAAAATAGCGTGAAGTCACCGCGCCATTATTCTCATGCCAAAGGTACACGTTGACATGCGCCGCATCCACACGGGCGTCCAGTAAAGCCTCGGCGTTGATTGGTTTCGCACGCATCACCGCATCGCGCGAGGTCAGCGGTACGATCAACTGCCTCGTGCCGGCGTTCATCCACTGATAACCATTTGCGACATCGCCCAAGTCCAAACCCAATGCCTGTGCCAAATGTTCGCGGGAGAATGAGCATGGCGCGGATTTATAAGCCGACAGGGCAAACCGATACACGCCGTTTTCATGTGTGATGGTGGCGGTTTTCGCCGGTGTGGTCAATGTAAATGTGTCGGACAGGTTCAAATGACTGTGCAGCCATTGCGCTGCGCCGATGGTCGGATGACCGGCAAACGGCATTTCGTGCTCAGGTGTGAAAATCCGCAGATGCGCCGCGTGGTTCGGCGTATGGTTCGTCGCCGTTGGCGGTGTGATGAAGACGGTTTCGGACAGATTGAATTGCCGCGCGATGCGCTGCATGGTCGCGGTGTCGAGCGATTGGCCGTCCAGCAATGGCACTATCGCCAATGGATTGCCGCCCCAAGCGGATTCGGCAAAAACGTTACTGATATAAAAAGGCAGGTTCATGATGGGTTCCGGTGTTTACTCTTTGACCAAAAAATACAATCCGATGAGTGTGGTGGCGATTCCGATGATTTTGTCGAGCGAGAGCGATTCGCGGAAAACAAATATCGCCACCGGAATCAGCATGAGTGCCGCCGCGCCGTTGACCGCCACGCCCGACCACTGCAGCGAACCGCCGCCGCGATAGGCGAGCAGAAAGCCGATTTCAATCAGCAGTACGCCCAATGCGACCAGCCAAATTTGCCACACACTCAGTAATTGCACGACCGATAATGTTTCAGCGTCTTTGAAAAACGGCAGCAGCGCTGCGCAAAAAGCAAAGGCGATGGCGTAAATCACCATCAGCAACATCATTGGATTGGCATTTTGTGGCAAGGCTTTTTGACCGATGTGGTAGGAAAAATTACCGAGCGCGGCAATAAAAAGGAACCATAAGGTGGATTTCATAAAAGCCTTTTGAGATTGTTTGATAGTGCAGGAGTGCGTTACATCCATTGCCGAACATCGGTCAAAAATTGCTCGACCTTCTCCATCGGTGTCGCCCACGAAGTCACCAGACGAATGACCGAATGTTGTGCATCAAGCGATTCCCACACCAGAAAGCCGTAGTCGTTTTGCAAGCGTTCAATCAAAGCATTCGGCAGGATCGGGAAAATTTGATTGGTCGGCGAATCGGTCTGAAACGCAAAGCCCAGCTCGCTCAGCCCGTGGCGCAAACGCTGCGCGCAGGCATTCGCATGGCGCGCCAGTTCAAAATACAAACCGTTTTCAAACAAGGCGAAGAATTGGCTGGCGATCACGCGACCTTTGGCGAGCAGCGCGCCGCGCTGTTTGAGCGCGTAGCGAAAGTCGCTTTGCAGCGCGGGATTAACAAGGACAATCGCTTCGCCAAGCAGTGCGCCGTTCTTCGTGCCGCCGATGTAGAACACGTCGGCGATCTTGGCTAAATCGGCGAGCGACACATCGCTGGTGTCGCTTGCCAAAGCCATGCCCAAACGCGCGCCATCAACGTATAAATACAGTCCATGTGCATCACACAGCGCGCGCAGTTTTTGTAATTCCACCTTGCTGTACACCGTGCCGAATTCGGTTGATTGCGAGATAAACAACATGCGCGGCTTGACCGAATGCTCGTTTGGGTGCGCTGTGAGCGCGTGTGCGGCCGCTTCGGGCGTGAGTTTGCCATGGACGTGCGGCACATGAATGACTTTGTGCCCCGTCGCCTCAATCGCGCCGGTTTCGTGGGTGGCAATATGCCCCGATTCGACCGCAATCACCGCCTCGTGCGGGCGCAGCATCGAACCAATTACGGTCAAATTCGCTTGCGTACCGCCGCTGCAAAAGTGAATCTCCGCCGCAGGCGCGTGAATCTGCGCTTGAATCAAATCACGCGCGCGGGCGCTGATGTCGTCCAGACCGTAGCCGATTTGCTGTTGTTGCGGCTGATACGCGACGGCCTGTAAACAGGCCGGATGCGCGGTTTCTGAGTAATCGTTGAAAAATTGGTGGGTGTAGTTCATAGTTTATTAGTCCACGATAAATAACAATGCACCGCTTTCGGTTTGCGAGCGGTGCGCTTCGGTATGATCGGCGACTTGGTAGCTCATGCCGCTGCTTAAGGTAAACGTGCGTCCATCCGCCAGCTCGGTGCGTAATTCACCCTGCAATACCAGTAAAATGTGTCCCTTTTCGCACCAGTGGTCGGCTACATAACCGGCCGAGTATTCCATCATGCGTACACGAATGCGGTTGTCTTCGGAGCCAAAACACTGTGTTCGCCAGTAGGCGACCCCGCGCTCACCAGGGTGTTCTGTTCGTTCGATGTCTGACCAGTTGACGGTAGAAAAGGGGATTTGACTGAGATTCATGGTGATCTTTCAATTTAAAACCAAACCGAAACAGCGCAATAAATGGTCATTAATACAATCAAATGATTGATCCAGTATGCGAGTTTAGGGCGATGTAACAAGGCTTGCAGCATCTGACCGCCGCGTGTCCAGACCGATATACTGGGTAAATTGATGAGCAGGCACAGCGCGGCGATCAAGACGCTATTCAACCACAAGGAACCGCTTTTCGGCAAATACGCCGCAGGGATGGTCAGCGCTACCATCCATGCTTTCGGATTAACGTACTGAAACAACGCCGCTTGGGTGAAGGTGAGCGGTTGTGCGCGGAGCCGCTCATCTGCGCTGGGCGTGTTAATCGCAGGGTTGGGCATAGAACCATTGCGCCAGAGTTTATAACTGAGCCAGAGCATATAGGCGCAGCCGATGATTTTCAGCGCCCAGTTGCTCAGGGGATAACGCAGTATGACCGCAGCAATGCCGATGCAGCACAAAAAAATCATCAACGTAAAGCCGATGGAGACGCCCAGCATATGTGGTACGGTCAGGCGAAAGCCAAAACGAGCGCCCGAATGCAGCAGCATGATGTTGTTCGGCCCGGGCGTGATCGAACTGATGAACATAAAAGTAAGCAATGCCCACAGCGTGGTGTAAGTGAACGTAGAGAGCATGATTGTCTCCTTAGGGTCATTGATTTTGAGTAGAGATCGGAATTTTTTTGCCCATATACGCCGTCCACACCACTGCGGCGGCAAAGACCACGGTCAGCCATTCAAAGCGTTCGCCCAACAAAGGCACGGAGAAGATAATCGTCAAAAAGGGTTGGATGATTTGTACTTGGCTCACGCGCACTGCGCCGCCGATGTGCAGCGCGTGATACCAGATCATCATGCCCGCCCACATGGACAGCACGGCGACGTAGGCAAATCCCAGCCATGCGCTCAGTGGGATCGCGTGTTTCGGTAGTGTGAGGAATGAGGCGGGCGCGGTGAGCGGCAGAAACAAGACCAACATCCAACACAACACCTGCGCGGCGGGCAGCTCACGGCTGAGTTTTGCGCCGTAGGCATAGCCATAACCGCACAGCAGAACCGCGATAAAAATCAACACGTCGGCGTAGTGCAAGGTCAGCGCGCCGTCGAGTTGATACGCGCGCCACAGCGCAAATATCATCACCAAGATCGCACCCAACAAGGCCCAGAACCAAAACCGCAGCGGCGCGTGTTGGCGAAACAGCAAGGCGGCGATGGCTGCCGTGGCCAGCGGCAGCAGACCGTTGAATACCGCGGCGTGCGAGGAAGGCACATACAGCAGGCCGATGCTTTGCAAAATTGGAAAGCCCAGCGCATTGCCCAAACCGATGTAGAGCAAATAGCGCCATTGCCGTCCTTTGGGCCATTCCGCGCGGGTGTGGTACAAATAGGCGATGGCCAGCACGCCCGCCACCGCTGCACGGCCAAAGGCGATGAACCACGGGGATAAATAGGGCGTGGCGGCACTGCCGATCGCCAGTTTGCTCATCGGTAAGGTCAAGGCGAACAGCGTGACGGCCAGTAGTCCGAGCAGGAGGGCGCGTTGGTGAGCGTGTTGAGGATCGTTGGAATGATCGTGCATGGTTTCTCGGTGTTTTTTCACAATGTTGACACAATACGCATATTTTGCGGTACAGTAACGGTACACTTTTATAAACAATTTAGAAACTGTACCGATATGGAACACAATACAATTTCCGGCCAGTTGTCCGAATCCGCTTCAGATCCGACCAACGAATCTGCTTCCGAGCGCGCCAGCACCAATGCCTCCGTGAGCGGCGTACACAGCATGACGCCGAATGCGCTTGATCCGCGTTACAACAAAGTCGATGCCGTCGTCGCATGGTTGACCGAACGCATCGATATGCGTTTTTACGCGCCCGGCGCGCGCGTGCCGTCGGTGCGGCAGTTGGCCGATAAGCTCGCGGTATCGCGTTTCACCGTGGTCAATGCGTACGAAAAAATGGTCGCCTCGGGCGCATTGATTTCGCGCGCGGGTTCGGGCTTTTATGTGGCGCAGGCGATTCATGTGACGAAGTCCGAGCCGGACTCGGCGCAGAAAAATTTGCTCGCCTTTCAGGAAACCAGCGTGGTTGATGCGAAATGGCTGTTGCGTCATTTATTCTCTGACTTGCCGGATGAACGTACGCCGGGCAGTGGACTGCTGTCGCGCTCATGGCTGGAAAACGAGCGCATGGGCGTGGCGGTGCGTGCGGTGACACGCAGCACCGATACGCATATTTACGACTATGGTCATATCAATGGCTACGCGCCGCTGCGCGAGCAAATCGTGGTGCAGTTGCATCCGCTCGGTATACATGCGCAGCCCGATCAGGTCATCACGACCAATGGCGTGTCGATGGCGATTGATCTGGTGGCACGCTATTTCCTCAATCCGGGGGACGCAGTGCTGGTGGATGATCCGTGTTGGTTTTGGCTGTACGGCTGCTTGCAGGCGCAGGGTTTGCGCGTGATCCCCGTGCCGCGCGAACCGGACGGGCCGAATATCGAGGTGCTGACGCAGATCATGCAGACCGAGCGCCCCAAACTGTATGTGACCAACAGCGTGCTGCACAATCCGACTTCCTACGGCATCACGCCCGCGCGTGCCTATCAGGTGTTGCGCCTGCTGGAGGAATACGACGCTTATATGCTGGAGGACGATATTTACGGCGATTTGCACAGTGGTTTGAGTAAAGGCGCGCCCGCCTTGCGCTACGCCGCGCTCGATCAGCTCAAGCGGGTGTTTTATGTGGTGAGTTTTTCAAAAACCTTAGGTGCGGATTTACGCGTCGGCCTGCTCTGCTGTCCGCAGGAGCATGTGCAGGGCATCATCATGCGCAAAATGCTCTCGGCCATGGTTTGCTCGGAGATGAACGAGCGCATCGTGCATCGTCTGCTGGTGGATGGGCAACAACGCCGCCATTTGGAAAAATTGCGTCAGCGCTTGGCTGCGGCGCATGAGCAAATGCGGGTGCAATTGCCGAAAATCGGTCTCAACTACCCCGAACATGCGCAGGAAGGCATTTTTCTGTGGGTAGACACCGGCGTGGATACGAATGCGCTGGCGTTGGCCGCGAAAAATGACGGTTGGCTGGTCGCACCGGGCAGCTTGTTCTCGCCCAAATTGGGCGCATCCACCATGATGCGGCTCAATGTCACACGCACCAGCGAAGCGTTTTTGAATTGGCTCGGGGCGTATTTGCAGGCGCATCGTTAATGGATCATCCATAATAATCACAATCACACAAAGCATAGGAGACGACATGGCTGTTTCAGTATTTGACCTATTTAAAATCGGCATCGGGCCGTCCAGTTCACACACCGTCGGGCCGATGCGCGCGGCGAAAATGTTCGTTGAGCTGCTGGAAAAACAAGGCTGGTTAAGCAAAACCACGCGCATCGGTGTGCAGTTGTACGGCTCGCTCGGTTTGACCGGTGTGGGACACGGCACCGACAAAGGCGTCTTGCTCGGACTGATGGGCTACACGCCCGAGGACGTACCGATGGATGTGATTCAGGACAGGCTGGACGAAGTGGCCTTGGATCAACGCTTGCGCCTGCTGGATAAACACGAAGTCGCGTTCCAATTCAAACGCGACCTCATTATGCACCGCCGTCAGACGCTCGCCGAACATCCAAACGGCATGAAATTCACCGCCTATGACGCCAATGATGAGCTATTGATTGAAAAAAAATACCTCTCGGTCGGCGGTGGTTTCGTCGCCAGCGTGGACATGGACCCCACGCCGGTGTTGGGCGCATTTAAAGAAGTGCGCTACCCGTTCCATTCGGGCAAAGAGCTGCTCGAACAATGTCAAACACATAACCTCACCATCGCCCAATTGATGTATGCCAATGAGCAAACTTGGCGCAGCGAGGCCGAGATCAACGCGCAACTGGATCGTATTTGGCTGGTCATGCAGGACTGCGTGCGGCGTGGCTGCGGGATTGATAACCCTGATGCGTTTGGCTACCTCGCAGGCGGATTGAATGTCAAACGACGCGCGGGCGAACTCTACCAACAACTGACCAAAAACGCCGAGCGCGGCCTATCCGATCCGCTCACCGTGATGGATTGGGTCAACCTCTACGCCGTCGCGGTCAACGAAGAAAACGCCTCCGGCGGGCGCGTGGTCACCGCCCCGACCAACGGTGCGGCGGGTATCGTCCCTGCCGTGCTGCACTACTACGACCGATTCGTGCCAAATGCCAGCCTGCAAGGCGTGCGCGATTTTCTACTCACCGCCGGCGCAATCGGCATCCTCTACAAACTCAACGCCTCCATTTCCGGCGCCGAAGTCGGCTGTCAGGGCGAAGTCGGCGTTGCCTGCTCGATGGCTGCGGGCGGCTTGGCCGCAGCGCTCGGTGGGACGTGCGAGCAGATCGAAAACGCCGCCGAAATTGGCATGGAACACAACCTCGGCCTCACCTGCGACCCGATTGGCGGCCTCGTGCAAATCCCCTGCATCGAACGCAACGCCATGGGCGCAGTCAAAGCGGTCAATGCCGCCCGCATGGCACTACGCGGCGATGGCACGCACCACGTTTCGCTCGATATGGTCATCAAAACCATGCGCGACACGGGCGCGGATATGAAAAACAAATACAAAGAAACCTCCAAAGGCGGGCTGGCGGTCAATATGATTGAGTGTTGATATCAATTAAGTGAGGTCATCGTTGCATTCATTGCGAAGTAGGGTGGTGCAAATGCCACGCATTTGCCCACCAGAAAATTTGCAGCATAACAATGATGCCGCTCTCCGCCGTGGGGCGACTACTTTTTAGTTTGATGTAAAAAGATATCAGAGCTAAGTCTTGGTGAATAGCTTTTGGTTAAGCTCATGGATAAATTGATTGAATAGCTTGTTAATTTGATTTTGAAAGATGCATATTATGCAAGAAGAAAATATTAGTGGTGTTCTATATACCAAATACGATGGTAATACCCCCTAAAAGGGCGGCATCTAAAAGTAGAATCAACACAAGTCCTGCGTTTAGTGCAGGACGCGTGAGTTTGTTAAAGCCATCATACGCGTTTGCGCTGGAGTGAATCCACCGAGCGA
>JBATQE010000009.1:0-33362 GCA_049291875.1 Burkholderiaceae bacterium | reverse complement strand
CGGTGGCAGTGTTGTAGCAAATAAAATCATTGCTATCTGCTGCAATACCGGTCGCATTCGCACAGAAGTAGCTTGTGGCCAAAGTACCCAATGCGGTGAGCTTGGTGAAAATCGCATTTTCCAACTGTATAGTATCGTCAAACACATTGAAATCAGTGATAGTATCTTTATTGCTGATTGCATTCAAAGCCGTATTGAAAACAAAGGTATCTTTCCCTAAACCACCAGTTAAAACATCATTTCCAAGAAAACCATTAATTTGATCATCACCAGCCAACCCATTGAAATTGTTTGCTATTGATGATCCACTCAACATATCGCTATATAAAGATCCGTGTAAATTTTCAATATTAATGATTTTATCCCAACCACACCCGACGGTGTTTTGTGTCATATCTAATGCTAAAGAAATGGTAACTGCACTAGTTGCATAATAAAACGACAGTGTGTCATAGGCCACTCCACCATCATACGTATCTGATAAAGCCCCTGCTCCAGCATAGATAAGATCATAACCGGTCATGCCCATAATATTGTTTGAGGTTGCTGCGTTATCTCTAATAACATCGTTGTAGCTCGAACCATAGAGGTTTTCAATATTGATAATGATATCCACGCCTGAGCCACCGGTATTTTGTGCTGTTGTTACAGCCAAATTCACTGTTACTGCCGCTGTAGACTGAGCGTACGATAACCCATCCACACCTGCGCCTCCATCAAACTTATCAGAACTCTGCCCTACACCTGCATAAAGTAAGTCGTTACCACTCAACCCATACAGTTCATTCTCAACTGAACTTCCTTTAATAACATCATTAAAATTCGATCCATACACTTTTTCTATATTAACAATGATGTCATCTCCTGAACCACCTGTCGCTTGAGCTGTCGTCAAGCCCAGATTTACATTGACGCCTGAACCGGCATAAGCATAGGAGACACCATCAATGCCCGCACCACCATCAACTCGATCACTGGCCGTACCCGAGCCTACATAAATCAAGTCATTTCCAGCCGCACCATATAATTGATTGCCGACTGTATTCCCTCTCAGAATATCGCCATAGGCTGAACCATACAGGTTTTCAATATTGAGTATGGTATCTGTACCTGAACCACCTGTCGCTTGAGCTGTCATCAACCCCAGATTTACATTGACACCTGAACCGGCATAAGCATAGGAGACACCATCAATGCCCGCACCACCATCAACTCGATCACTGGCCGTACCCGAGCCTACGTAAATCAAGTCATTTCCCGAACCACCCAACAAAGTATTACCTGCGCTATTCCCATACAGTTTATCTGCCCCATTCCCGCCAATCGCTGTCTCTATAATCACCCCATTGGCAATGGTGTATCCGCCAACAATTCCTGTGCCATAGGATACATAGCCACCGGCATTCACACCAACCAGAGGCGCAGCACGCAGATCAATTGTGCAGGCGACATTAGATCCTTCATTACTAATCGTATCGGTTCCGCCCGCATCCCAAATGCACGACCAATAGCTTCCGACATCGTTGACATTTGGCAATCGATACACATCATTACCTGTTGCTGTGCTTGTATTCACACCATACAATTTCTGCAAGGCAGCTATGTCTAACGCCATGAGCGTACCCTGCCAGCCGTAGTCATAGTATCCAGAGTAGTGATCTTTCCAGCCATCGTTATAGCTCATGGTGGTCCAAATCCCTTGATTCATCTCATTGGTACCCAATGAGCTATCGGACGTGACACCCGGAAAAATGGTTGCATCGGTATCACTGCCTCCATCATGAGGATGCGCCAAACCCATTGCATGACCCAATTCGTGGATGATGGACACATAACCATATGCCCCTTTATTCAAGTACGCCCAACTTGGATCATCCTGATTAAAGTACCCATAAATACTGGGGAAACTACCGTCGGGGGTTTCATGTAGACCCAAGGTACCATCACCCATTGCGCTGGACGGAGCCTTCCACCATTTCAAGTCAGTCGTCGCCGCGCTTGATTCTACAAATTGCAGGTTGCAGACACTGGAGTAATTGGCCAATGCCATTCGGAAAGCATCCTTTTCAGTGTCAGTCCATATGCCGCCAACAAAAGCACCGATAGAACTGTCCGATGCAGACAAAAGACCCGTACCAAACGAATAGGTAATAGCGGTAGGACTGGTCGAATATGACCAACCACACCCCCAAATCAGGGAGTCCAAATAAACATTACCGTAACCACTGCCTGCGATAGAACCATTCTGCGTTGCCATTTTGTCCTCTGTTTCAAAAATGAAAATAAAACCACTTTGCAATTGTTTTGGTATCCACTTATAAATAACAAAACACAATTTCGCCATATTCTACCGACATTTTGATCGTAAATACGTTATTTAATAAATTTCCATTCGCTATTGCGCACCAATTTAAACTTGAACATAAATCCACGACAGGGTATATTGCGCTCATCAGCGCGTATTTATCAGCATCGTTTATGAAAATGCGTCCTTTTTGTTTTTCTTTTTCTGGAGGTTGGCATGTTGAAACAAACTTTGAAATACACCGCCATCATGGCATGTATCGTCGGTTTAGCGGCCTGTGGTGGCAACAGTGGCAAATCTGGCTCTGCTGAGAAGTCCGCCGCCGGTGGTGCAAGCGCAGATGGTAAGAAAACTTTGGTGTACTGCTCCGAAGGTAGCCCAGAGGGCTTTGATCCGGCGCAATACACGGCAGGTACGACGTTTGACGCCACCACCTACACGGTGTACAACACTTTGGCGCAGTTCAAACGCGGCGAAACCTCAGTTGAGCCAGGTTTGGCGGAGAGCTGGGATGTATCGCCCGATGGCAAAACCTACACCTTCCACCTGCGCAAAGGTGTGAAATTCGGCACCACCGAATATTTCAAACCAAGCCGTGATTTCAATGCGGACGACGTGGTATTCTCATTGAGCCGTATGGTCAACAAGGATTTCGCATTCAACAAAGCTTATCCGGCCGAGTTCCCATATGCTTCAGACATGGCGTTGCCTGACAATGTCGCCTCCATCACCAAAGTGGATGACAACACCGTTAAAGTGGTGTTGAAAGACGTAGACGCAGCCTTCATTCAAAATATCGCCATGCCGTTCGCCGTCATGCACTCGGCTGAATACGCCGCGCAGCTCGAAAAAGCGGGCAAAGCCAGCGATCTGAACGTATTCCCAGTCGGTACCGGTCCGTTTGTATTCAAAAACTACCAAAAAGACACGCAAATTCGCTACGTCAAAAATCCGGATTACTGGAACAAAGACGACGTGAAAGTGGACAACTTGGTATTTGCCATCACCAAAGACTCCTCTGTGCGCGCACAAAAAGTCCAAGCAGGCGAATGTAACGTCTCCGCCTATCCGAAAACCGCTGAAATCGACGCGGCGAAAAAATCCGGTAAAGTCACCGTATTGGATCAGCCGGGCTTTAACGTTGGCTACCTCGGCTACAACGTAGAAAAAGGCCCATTGGCGAAACTCGAAGTGCGCCAAGCACTCGACATGGCGATCAACAAAGACGCAATTTTGCAAGCGGTATACCAAGGCGCGGGCGTGAAAGCGACCAATCCGATGCCGCCAACCCAATGGTCGTACAACGACAAGCTCAAAGACGCGCCGTATGACGTTGAAAAAGCCAAAGAATTATTGAAAAAAGCCGGCGTACCGGAAAACTACGAGATCAACCTGTGGGCGATGCCGGTACAACGTCCGTACAACCCGAACGCCAAACTGATGGCCGAAATGGTGCAAGCGGACTGGGCAAAAGTCGGCGTGAAAGCGAAAATCGTGAGCTACGAATGGGGTGAATACCTCAAGCGTGCGAAAACCGGCGAACACGACGCGATCATCGTTGGTTGGACGGGTGACAATGGCGATCCGGACAACTGGCTCGGCGTGTTGCTCAGCTGTAAAGCGATTAACGGCAACAATTACTCGCGCTGGTGTAACAAAGATTTCGACAAATTGGTGACGGATGCCGTGCGCATCACCGACAAGGCCAAGCGTACCGACATGTACATGAAGGCGCAGGAAATCTTCAAACACGATTTGCCTTGGACCACCATGGCGCACTCCGTCGTGACCGTATTCACCACCCCCAACGTATCTGACTTCAAAATCAGCCCGTTTGGCGCAATGAATTTCCAAGGTGTTGACGTGAAATAATGCCTCGGGCAAACGGATGATACTACTGAATGTTTCGCTGTTTGCCCAAAATAAAAAGCCACTTCCGAATGATTGAGCCAAAACTCAATGATTCGGTGCAGTGGCTTTTTCCATATTGTTAATCATGACGATCGCTGTGTAGGACTTGAGCTAAAAGCAGCGTGCTTCGGCTCCCGTTCAAAACGCAGCAAAAGGTTTTGACATGCTGTCTTTTATTATTCGTCGTCTACTGTTGCTGATTCCGGTGTTCATCGGCCTGACGCTCTCGACATTTACCCTAATTCGTTTGGTTCCGGGTGACGTGGTTGAGGTCATGATGGGTGAACGCGCGGTCAATCCGGAGTTGCACGCCGCCGCGATGAAGCGTTTGGGGCTGGATAAGCCGCTCTTGGTGCAGTATTGGGACTATCTGATGCGTCTGTTGCATGGCGATTTTGGTAAATCGTTCCGCGACCAAATGCCGGTGCTGAATGATTTTTTTGCCCACTTTATTCCGACTTTGGAATTGGCATTCTCGGCCATGCTGATCGCTTCGATTATTGGCGTCACGCTCGGCATCATCGCTGCACTGCGCCGAGGCAGTTGGCTCGACTATACGCTGATGACTGGCGCGCTGGCGGGCTACTCCATGCCGATTTACCTGCTCGGGCCGATTTTGACCGGTATTTTCGCGCATGCTTTGGGTTGGCTGCCGGTGTCGGGCGTCATCAGCGTGACGAAATTTTTGGATGTGGAGCCGTGGTATGGTTCGTGGCTGCTCGGCGCACTGTTTTCCGATCAGCCGGGCGCCTTTAGGGACGTCTTGTCCCATTTTGTCTTGCCGTCTATTGCACTGGCAACCATTCCTCTGGCGACGATTGCGCGGATGACGCGCTCGGCAATTTTGGAGGTTCTGGGCGAGGATTATGTGCGCACGGCGAAGGCAAAGGGGCTGTCGCCGCGACGCATTATTTTAGTGCATGTGCTGCGCAATGCGTTGATTACCGTGGTGACGGTGATCGGTTTGCAAATGGGCACGCTGCTGGCCGGCGCGATTTTGACCGAGACGATTTTCAGTTGGCCGGGCGTCGGTAACTGGTTGCTGGATGGTTTCCACCACCGCGATTATCCGATTGTGCAAAACGGTATTTTGCTGGTGGCGTGTGCGCTGATGATCGTGAGTTTGTTGGTCGATATTTTG
The DNA here is from genome assembly GCA_049291875.1 of Burkholderiaceae bacterium. Taxonomy (GTDB): domain Bacteria; phylum Pseudomonadota; class Gammaproteobacteria; order Burkholderiales; family Burkholderiaceae; genus CTSOIL-112. The sequence continues at coordinate 28,005 of JBATQE010000009.1, read as the reverse complement.
TACGGTTTGATCAACCCACGCATTCGCACCGCGAATAATCAATAAATACTCCGATGGTTCGTGATTTTTGAAGGATAGTTTATGTCTGGTAACACCATCACTCCAAGCGCGCTCAACCCTTCACGCAGCGGCTCGCCAACGATGCCGTCGCAGTGGGAGTTGTTTTACCGCTCATTCGTGGCCAATCGCGGCGCGGTTTTAGGCTTAATCGCTCTGCTGATTTTGGTCTTTGTCGCGATTTTTGCCAATGTCTTGGCGCCGCACAATCCGTTGGAACTGTACACCGGCAAGGAGCAATTACCGCCCGCATGGTTAGAGGGTGGTGACGCGCGCTTTTTCCTCGGTACCGATGATGCGGGGCGCGACACGCTCTCGCGTGTGATGCACGGGACGCGTTACTCGCTCTTCATTGGTTTGGCCGCGACGCTGCTGTCGGCGATCGTCGGCGTTTGCCTTGGTTTGGCCGCTGCGTTTTGGCCGAACCGTCTGGGGCGCGTCATCATGCTGTTCAACGATATTTTGATGTCGTATCCGAGCCTGCTGCTGGCGATCGTTATCGCTGCGATTTTAGGGCCATCGATGACCAATACGATCATCACGATTGCGCTGGTGTGTTTGCCACCGTTCATCCGTTTGACCCGCGCAACGGCAATGGTGGAGTTGCAACGCGACTACGTCACCGCCTCGCGCGTGATGGGCGCGGGTACGTTGCGTTTGCTGTTCGTCACGATTTTGCCGAACTGTCTCGCGCCGTTGATCGTACAGGCCACCATGATTTTCTCCTCCGCTATTTTGGAAGCGGGCGCCATCGGTTTTCTCGGCTTTGGCGTACAGCCGCCGCTGCCTGAGTGGGGCGCGATGCTGGGTACCGCGCGCCAATACATTCAGAGCAATATTTGGATGGCGATTTTCCCGGGCTTGGCGGTATTTATCTCCGCCTTGGCGATTAATTTGATGGGCGACGGTTTGCGCGACGCGCTGGATCCGAAACTGAAGCAGGTGTCATGATGAACGCGAACAAACCATTATTACAAATCGATAATCTGTGCGTCACCTTTGGCAAGGCCGAGCGCGCTTTTCGCGCCGTCGATCAGGTGTCGCTGTCGGTCAACGAAGGCGAAATCCTCGCCATCGTCGGCGAATCCGGCTCCGGCAAATCGGTGTCGATGATGGCGGTGATGGGCTTGCTGCCCGACAGCGCGACCATCACGGCGAATCACTTATTGTTCAACAACACCAATCTGCAAACCATCAGCCCTGCAGCGCGGCGCGCGATCATCGGCAAAGACATTTCGATGATTTTTCAAGACGCCATGACCAGCCTGAATCCGAGCTTCACGGTCGAGATGCAAATTGGTGAAGTGCTGCGCACGCATTTGGGTTTGCGCGGTGATGCGGTGCGCACGCGAATTTTGGAGCTGCTCGATCAAGTGGAGATTTCCGATGCGAAAAACCGTCTGAACGTCTACCCGCACCAGCTCTCCGGCGGCATGTGTCAGCGCGTCATGATTGCCATGGCGATTGCCTGCGAACCCAAGCTACTGATCGCCGACGAACCAACCACCGCGCTGGACGTGACCGTTCAGGCGCAGATTATGGATTTGTTACAGCGCCTGCAAGCCGAGCGCAATATGGCGATGATTCTGATCACGCACGACCTCGGATTGGTCGCGCAAAACGCGCACAACGTCGCCGTGATGTACGCCGGTCAAGTGGTGGAAACCAGCTCGGTACCGCATATTTTTGAAAATCCGTATCATCCGTATACCGAGGCACTGCTCGCCGCGATTCCTGATTTTTCCAATGGCGCAGAGCGTTTACAAAGCCTCTCCGGCGTGGTGCCAAGTCAATACGACCGTCCGGCGGGCTGCCTGCTCTCGCCGCGTTGCCCCTACGTACACCAAGCCTGCCACACGCCGCCACCCATGCAAAGCACACCGTTTGGGCAAGTGCGTTGCGTCAGCAACTCATTGGAACAACTACACACATACCGCACGCAATCAGGCGACGAAGGAGTAAGCGCATGAGCGCCATAGTACTGGAAGCCAAAAATTTAGCGCGCTACTATCCGGTCTCGCAAGGGTTCGGACAGGGCAAAAAATACGTCAAAGCCCTCAATGGCGTATCCTTCACGCTCGAAGCGGGCAAAACACTGGCGGTGGTTGGTGAATCCGGCTGCGGTAAATCCACGTTGGCGCGTCAACTGACATTGATCGAACAGCCAACCTCGGGCGAACTGCTGATTAACGGTCAAGGCGTGACCAAACTCTCCGGCGCACAACTGAAAGAGCTGCGCACCGAGATTCAAATGGTGTTCCAAAACCCCTACGCCTCGCTCAATCCGCGTCAATCCATCGCCTACCAACTCACCGAGCCGCTGACCATCCACACCTCGCTGTCCAAAGCCGAAAAGCACGAACGCGTGGTCGCCATGATGAAGCAGGTCGGCTTGCGTCCCGAGCACGCCTCGCGCTATCCGCACATGTTCTCCGGCGGGCAACGCCAACGCATCGCGCTCGCACGCGCCATGATGCTCAATCCGAAAATCGTCATCGCCGATGAGCCGACGTCCGCGTTGGACGTATCGATTCAGGCGCAGGTGTTGAACCTATTCATGGATTTGCAGGCGCAATTTCACACCGCCTATGTGTTCATCTCACACAATCTCTCGGTGGTGCAGCACGTCGCGCACGACGTGATCGTGATGTATTTGGGCAAAGTGGTTGAGCACGGTAAAAAAGAAGATATCTTCGAGCGTCCATTGCACCCGTACACCAAGGCTTTGCTCTCGGCTGCACCGACGCTCAAAGCGAAAAAGGAACAGATCAAACTCTCCGGCGAGCTGCCCAGCCCGCTCAATCCACCTTCCGGCTGCGCACTGCATCAACGCTGCCCGCATGCGGTTGAGCGCTGCGCACGCGAAGAACCAGCGTTGCGCTCATTCGCGGGGCAACAGGTCGCTTGTCATCGGATTGAGGAAATCAACGGATAAGTTTGCCAGATACAATCCATCTAAAAATCCGATGCCGCAAAGCATCGGATTTTTTCAATTGAAATGACGAAATCGTACACGGCGCGCCATTGCAATCGGGGCATCCAATATGCCCCAGACCGCACAAACAGCGCCTCTTAAATCGATTACCGCCCCAAATCCAAAGCACTCTCGCCCGCAATGCCCCAGTTCTCCTTCGGTACGTCGTGAATCCATACGCGAATGTTTTGCTTCGGCGCGCCCACCGCGCGCTCCAGCGCCTCGGTGACTTCCTTGATGACCGCACGTTTTTGTTCTTCGGTACGACCCTCAATCATATAAATTTGTGCAAATGGCATGATTTTCTCCTCGAATCATTTATTTAAATTGACAACGCACCGTGCCTAAATGTTGGATATCCAAACTGACCGCATCGCCTTTTTTCACCGATACCGCTTCGGTAACACCGCCGGATAATACCAGACTACCGGCCGGCAGGCTTTCGCCGCGCGCCGCCAAGTGATTGACCAACATCGCCACCGCATTCGCCGGATGATTCACCACGGCCGCGCCTGCGCCCAGACCGACCACTTGATTATTGATGCGCATGACCACGCCCATCGTCTGTAAATCCAATCCTTGCGGCGGTTTGACCACGCTACCGACGATGAAACGCGCCGATGAGCAGTTGTCCGCGATCACGCTTTTCAGATCGAACTTGAAATCACGGTAGCGCGAGTCAATCACCTCAATCCCCGCCATCACGAAATCGGTCGCAGCCAAAACGTCACCGACGTGGCAACCCGGGCCTTTGAGTTCAGCCTTGGTGACAAAGCAAATTTCCGGCTCGACTTTCGGATGAATCAGCTCGTCAAACACCACGTCGCCGCCATCGGCCACCACAAATTCATCCACCAAAAAACCGAACACCGGATTTTCCACGCCCATTTGTTTCATTTTCGCGTGCGAGGTCAGACCCGCTTTGTAGCCAACGATTTTCACGCCGCGTTTGAGCTTATTTGCCTTGATCACATCCTGAATCGCATACGCATCGTCCCACGTCATGTCGGGAAACTCGTCGGTGATTTTCAATGTATCTTGTGCATTCAACTGACAGTTTTCCAGATGTTCGGCTAATTTTTTAATGTCTTTTTTATTCATTTCAATTGCTTCCTTTCGCTCACGCATTCGCCTGCTGGCGTTGTTTCGCCATGGTGATGGCGGTGTCTTCGATCATGTCCTCTTGACCGCCGACCATGCCGCGACGACCGAGTTCAACCAACAATTCACGCGCCGGAATGCCGTATTTTTTCTCCGCACGTTTGGCAAACAGCAGGAACGATGAGTACACGCCCGCATAACCGAGTGTCAACGAATCACGATCCACGCGGATGATGTGATCCATCATGGGCACCACGATGTCTTCGGCCACATCTTGAATTTTGAATACGTCCACGCCGGTTTCAATGCCCATGCGGTCACACACGGCGATGAATACTTCCATCGGCGTATTGCCCGCACCCGCGCCCAAACCTGCGGCAGCGGCATCAATGCGATTCGCGCCCGCTTCCACGGCCGCCAGTGAATTGGCAATCCCCATCGCCAGATTGTGATGACCGTGGAAACCCAATTCTGTTTCTGGCTTGAGTGCCTGACGAACTGCGTCCAAACGCAGCTTCACATCGTCCGGCAGCATATAACCCGCCGAATCGGTGACGTAAATACAGTTCGCACCGTAGCTTTCCATCAATTTCGCCTGCGTGATCAAACCTTCCGGCGTGTTCATATGCGCCATCATCAGAAAGCCCACCGTATCCATGTCCAATTGACGCGCCATGCTGATGTGCTGCTCGGACACGTCGGCTTCGGTACAGTGCGTGGCCACACGGATGGTATGCACACCCAAATCTTTGGCCATGCGCAGATGATCGACCGTGCCAATACCCGGCAACAGCAGCGCGGACACCTTCGCGTTTTTCATCAACGGAATCACGGTGGACAAATATTCTTCGTCACTGTGCGCCGGAAAACCGTAGTTGACCGAGCTGCCGCCCAAACCATCACCGTGCGTCACTTCGATCAACGGCACGCCCGCTTCGTCCAAGCCGACTGCAACATTTTTCATCTGCTCCAGCGTCATCTGGTGGCGTTTCGGATGCATCCCGTCACGCAAGGTCATGTCGTGAACGGTGACTTTTTTGCCTTTCAAATCCATTTTGCTCTCCCCTTATCCTGCAACTGCTGCCGGCGCGAAACGTCCGGCCAAAATTTCACGCGCGATTTCCTCGGCGGTCTGCGCTGCGGCAGCAGTCATAATGTCCAGATTACCCGCGTATTTCGGCAAATAGTCGCCCAGACCTTCAACCTCAAGGAACACCGACACGCGCTGGCCGTCAAACACCGGACCATTGACCAAACGATAGCCCGGTACGTATTTCTGTACTTCGGCAATCATGGCGTGTACCGACGCGGTGATTTCCGCCTCTTTCGGTTCACCCTCGACCAAACAATGCACGGTGTCGCGCATCATCAGCGGCGGCTCTGCCGGATTGATGACGATGATGGCTTTGCCTTTTTTCGCACCGCCGATTTTTTCAACCGCACCTGCCGTGGTGCGGGTGAATTCATCAATGTTTTTGCGTGTGCCCGGGCCAACGCTGCGCGAGGAAACCGTCGCGACGATTTCACCGTAGCTCACCGGTTGCACGCGCGAGACCGCTGCAACCATCGGAATCGTCGCCTGACCGCCGCAGGTGACCATATTCACATTCATTTCTTGTTTGCCGATGTGTTCGGACAGATTCACCGGCGGCACGCAATACGGCCCAATCGCGGCGGGCGTGAGGTCAATCATGACCACGCCCAATTCATTCAATTTGCGCGAATTTTCCGCGTGCACATAGGCAGAGGTCGCGTCGAACGCAATTTGTACGCCGTCACGCGCCACATACGGCAGCAGGCCGTCTACGCCTTCGGCGGTGGTGTTCAAGCCCATTTCCTTGGCGCGTTTCAGGCCGTCCGATTCGGGATCAATCCCAACCATCCACACCGGCTCCAGCACCTCGCTGCGTTTGAGTTTCGCCAGCAAATCCGTGCCGATGTTACCCGGCCCGATCAGGGCGCATTTGATTTTGCTCATATTATTTCCTTCAATCTATTAGCCAAAGTGCACTGCGCAAGTGCCGACATAAGTACGGCAAGCAATGCAACACTATGAAGCCTTTTGGTATTGCTATTATCCGAATCGCACCGCGCAAGTGCCCACGCCATTGATGCTCATGCGCAGATAATCGCCTGCGACCACCGGAATCAACGGCGCCAAACTGCCGGATAAAATCACTTCGCCTGCTTTAAGCGGGATGCCGAGGCGTCCGAGCGTATTCGCCAGCCACGCCACCGCGTTCACCGGTGAGCCGAGCGCTGCTGCACCCGCACCAGTGGCGACGATCTCACCGTTTTTCTCCAGCACCATGCCGCAGTGAATCAAATCCACTTCGGATGGCTTGACCAATTCATTACCGAGTACAAACGCGCCACAGGAGGCGTTGTCCGACACGGTGTCTTGAATTTTGATTTTCCAATCCTGGATGCGCGAATCGACAATCTCAAAGCACGCCATCACACCTTCGGTCGCGGCCAGCACATCGGCGTTGGTCACGCCCGGACCGATCAAATCTTTTTTTAAGACAAAGGCAATTTCACCTTCAGCGCGTGGCGCAATCATGGTGTCGGTCGGAATCGCCGCACCTTCGGCGAACACCATATCATCCAACAAATAGCCAAAATCCGGCTGGTAAACGTTGAGCATACGCATCACCGCTTGGCTGGTCACGCCGATTTTTTTACCAATCACGCGTGCGCCGCGAGACAAGCGGTGCGACAGCATCGCGACCTGCACCTGATACGCATCTTCAATCGTCATATCAGGGTATTTTTCGCTCAACGGCGCAATCGGTTTGACCGTGGTCAGTGCCTGATCCAGCGCCTTACCCAATTGGTTGATGGTTTTTTTATCCATTGTTCATTCCATTTCTATCATCAAAAAGTATCGCTTAGCTCAGAGGCTTCGGCTCATCGATCTGCGCTTCACCGAGAAAATCGCCCACCAAACGCGCAAAACGCCCCGCATGTTCAATCTGTGTCCAGTGCCCGCATTGTCCAAATACATGCAATTGCGCGCGGGCAATCCAATCGGCCAAGGTCAGCGAATTGCTCAGGGGAATCACCCGATCTTCGCGCCCGTGAATCACCAGCGTCTGCTGTGCAATTGCGCGAATCTGCGCTTCATCGCTGGCCATCGCATCAACCCAACGCTGACGCGGCGCGGGAAACATTGCCGAGAAGGACTCCTGAAAACCGGGGCGAATACTCGCCTCATAGCGCAGCCGCGCCAAATCGTCATTCACTAACTGCCGATCATAGGCAAACCAATCCAGCAGCTCGCGCATATTCGAGAACGACGGCTCGTAACCCCACACCCGATCCAAACCCTCGGTCAGTGCAAACGGCACGCCGACACTGCCCATCAGCACCAAACGGCGTACACGCTGTGGATAACGGATGGTCAGCGCCAAAGCCAGCGCGCCACCAAACGAATTGCCCACCAAATCAGTCTGCTCAATGCCCAGCGCATCCAGTACGCCAATCGCTTGCGCCACCCAGACATCCATGTTGTACGCTTGACCCGCCGGCCGCTCGGTGAAACCGAAACCGACCATATCCGGCGCAATCACCCGCGCTTGCTTGGCCAATTCCGGCATGACCAGCCGCCAATTGGCATACGCGGACACACCCGGCCCCGAGCCGTGAATCAGCAGCACGGGAAAGCCCGCACCCTGATCATGCACATTGGTCGCAATGCCTGCGGCGGAAATGGTTTGGCCTAATTCAGGATTCGTAGGCATTTTCGTGTCCTTACAATTTCACACACACGTTTTTCAACTCAGTGTAAAACTCCAGCGAATGTACGCCACCTTCGCGTCCAATGCCTGAGTGTTTCGCACCGCCAAACGGCGTGCGCAAATCGCGCAGGAACCAGCTATTGACCCACGCCAGCCCTACTTTCATGCGCTGCGCCACGCGGTGGCCACGGCTGATATCGCTCGTCCACACGGCGGTGGCCAGACCGTATTCGTTGTCATTGGCCTTTTGCAAAACCTCTTCTTCGGTGTCAAACGGTGCGATGTGGCAGCATGGGCCAAACACTTCTTCCTTAATCACACGCGCGGTTTCCGGCAAGCCCGTCCAAATCGTCGGCTGCACCCAGCAACCCTCGTTCAAATCACCCTTCATCTGTGGCACTCCGCCGCCGGTGACAATGGTCGCACCTTCTGCTTGAGCCAACTCATAGTAGGACAGCACTTTGCGTTGATGCTCTTTGCTGATCAGCGGCCCCATATTGGTGGTCTTATCATCCGGCACGCTCAAAACCAAGCTCTCCGCACCTTTTTTCATCGCCGCAACAAACTTGTCAAACAACGGACGCTCGACATACACGCGCTCGGTACCCAAACACACCTGACCGCAGTTGGCAAAAGCCGAGCGCATCGTGCCTTCGATCGCCGCATCAAAGTCACAATCAGCGAATACGATCGCGGCGTTTTTACCGCCCATCTCCAAGCTCACCGGACGCGCGCCTTTGGCCGCTGCCTTCATGATGACCTCGCCGGTGCGCGTTTCGCCCGTGAATGTAATCGCATCCACATCGGGATGCGTGGTGACAAATTCGCCCGCAGAGTTCGGGCCAAAGCCATGCACCACGTTGTACACACCCGCCGGAATGCCCGCTTCGTTCATCACTTCGCCGAGCAACGCCGCCGTTTGCGGGGTTTCTTCGGACGGCTTGACCACCACGGTATTGCCGCAGGCCAATGCAGGCGCGACTTTCCACGTCATCAACAGCAACGGTAAATTCCACGGGCAAATCACGCCGACCACGCCAACCGGACTGCGGTAACCGTAGTTGATCGCGGTTTTGCCGTCCGGCGTCGGGGTTTCAAAAAATTCGGTGGCGACGTTTTTCACCACATCGGCGAATATTTTGAAATTCGCCGCGCCGCGCGGAATATCAATGTGGCTGGCCAAGCTCATCGGCTTGCCCGTATCGGCGCACTCGGCCGCGAGAAATTCGTCAAAACGGCGGTTGATGCCGTCGGCCAATTTCATCAGGCGCTCGGTGCGCTCGGCAACGGTCAATCGTCCCCACTCGCCGTCCAGCGCCGCTTTCGCCGCCGCGACCGCTGCGTCGACTTCGGCCTTACCCGCTTCGTGTACCTGTGCGATGAACTGATTATTCAGCGGCGAGCGTTTTTCAAACGTTTTGTTCGTGGCGACATATTGCCCATTAATAAAATTCAAAATTTCTTTCATGATTCATTTTCCCAATTAAACAATTAAATCTGCCACGCGCCATCGCCCATTAATGTTATGCACTCACGCGCCCACCGCCAACGCCACAATCGCGTCCAACCCCGCCTGCGCAATCATGCCGTCCTGCGCCTCGGAAGCGCCCGACACGCCAATGCCGCCGATGCGTTGCCCATCCAGCACAATCGGCAAACCGCCACCAAAGCCCACAAAACGCGCGCGCCGTACGATGCCTTCGCGCACCGCTACCGAGTCGTTTTGCAAGGCTTCGTGCCACTGCACGGTCGGCAAACCAAAGCTCACGGCGGTGTAGGCTTTGTCAATCGCAATGTCGATCGAGTGTAAAAAAGCCCCTACTTGGCGGATGAAACCGGCCAGATGTCCGGCGTTATCCACCAGCGCGATATTCACCGCCACGTCCAAATCCTGCGCCTTTTTCAGTGCCGCATCCAAAGCGGCCTGAACCGCTTCGGGTGTGATACATGCGAGCGGTTGTGCGACTGGTTTTTTGACCTGCATAAGCACTCCTTGCTTTCACCTAAAATTTCGCCTCAAGTTCCGTCTCAATTTCCGCCGGAATCAGGTATACACTTCGGTGAACGATGGCACCAACACGCCGGTGTGATAGAAAATCCCCGAAGCCAATTCGCCTTCAGTCCAAGTGGTCACCGGGCGATCCGGTTGTGCCAAATAGCCCAAACCGGCAAAGGTTTCGTTGCGGTTACCCGATGGGTCAAAGAAGTAAATCGTTTCGCCGCGCGTGATGCCGTGACGGGTCGGTGCGACGTCGATTTTGACCTTATTTTTCGCCATGACGTCCGCAGCTTTGAGTACGTCGTTCCACGAATCGAGGAAGAAGGAAATGTGGTGGATGCCCATTTTCGGCCCTCCGACAAAAGCGATGTCATGCGGCGTGTTGGTGCGAGTCATCCAAGTCGCCAATTGGAATGCGCCTTCCGGTCCCACCGTGATTTGCTCGACCAAATAGAAATCCAAGCAGTTTTTCATGAATTCGGTGGTTTCGGCCACTTTATTCACACCTTCGGCCGGATTGAATTCACACATCAGCAAGCAGTGATCGAGCCAATGCACGCCCGCACCGCGAATATCGTCCGGCCACGGATCGGGATTGGTGCTGCCCACATCGGTGCCGACAAATTCTTTTTGCGCATACAGGCGAAAATCATGGCCGCTCGGCAATTGGAATTGCAGCATCCGCCCCGTGTGCGGCAACGTACCTTCGGCCAACATGTGCGTTTTCACACCCGCTGCTTCCACACGCTGTTGGAATGCATCCAACTCGCTGTCTTTTTCAACCTTAAAAGCGACGTGGTTAAAGCCCGCCTGATCGCTCGGCGTGAGGATCAGCGAGTATTTGTCCCACTCGTCCCAACATTTCAGATACACATTGCCATCGGCATCTTTGTGTGTGGTTTTTAACCCCAACACTTTTTCATAGTGCTGAACCGCTGCATCCATATCCATGACTTTGATGCTCACATGACCAATTCGTAAAACGCCCATTTTTGTCTCCTTATTTAGATAATTGGTTTTGCTTACATGCAAAACCTTTAAAAAACGGTTTTTCAAAACTGCCCATCACCACCAATTCCAAATCGGTTTTGGGGGTTGCGCGACAGGCCAACGTGCAGCCCATCGCTTGCTCCTGCTCACTCACATGAGCGCGGCTGACCGGCCCGATGTGTTCCACTTCACCCGACAGCACCCGCACTTTGCACACGCCGCAGCCGCCGTTGTCACAGCCCACCGGTATGCCGCGTCGTCCCAGTCGCACCATGCCTGCCAATAAAGTCTCCGTCATGGCGCATGGGTACGATTCACCGGTTTGCTGCAGATGAATCGTGACCTTAGGACGAAAATCCCACACCATCGTTCCACCTCACAGATGTTTGAACAAGGGACTGCGCACCTGCTGCGCATCAGCCGCAGAAATGAATTTTTCCGTGTAGATGTCTCGCTCAAACAAGCGCCCTTGCATCAATGTGCTGATACACGATTCGATCATCAGCGGTGGCCCGCACAAATACGCCTTGTGCCCGCGAAAATCGTTGTCAAACTGGGTTTTTGCCGCGTCGTGTACGAATCCGCGGAAACCATCCCACGCATCACCTTCCTCCACCGCCGAGAGTGCCGGCACATAGGTGAAGTTCGGGTACTTCTGCGTCCACTGAACAAACAAATCATGGTCATACAGCTCATCGCGTGTGCGGGCGCCGTATACCAGCGTGATCGGCAGCGTGCAATCGTCTTCCAACAGCTCGGCAATCATGGATTTCGGGCTGGACAGGCCGGAGCCGCCCGCCATGAAAATCAAGGGGAGTTGCGCCGATTTGCGTGTGAAAAAGCGTCCGTAGGGGCCGACCACTTTCACATGTTCGCCCACTTTCAAATCGTTGTGCACATAGCCGGTGATTTGCCCGCCGGGAACCTGTTTGATGTTCAACTCAATCAGATCGCCCGTGGATGGCGAATTGGCCAAAGAAAACGCGCGCGCATCCAGCTCGCCCACCGTCAGATTGACGTATTGACCCGCTTGAAATTGCATCGGTTTGTCCAAACGGATCCAAACGCCCTTGATCGTCGGCGTGAGATTCTCAATGCGTTCAACCACGCCGTCAAAATCATCAATCGGCAGGTTAAGCGCATCGGGATCTTCGTCAATATCCGCCTCAATCACCACATCCGACTGGAGCGTGGCGCAGCAGGCCAAGCATTTTTGCTCTTCGCGCTCATAGTCCATCAGTGCGAAGTTCGAGGCCTGACCGTGATCGACTTCGCCATCGGTGATTTGCACCTTGCAAGTCGCGCACAGGCCGTGACAACAGGCGTGCGGTAAATAAATTCCTTCACGCAAGGCCGCATCCAAGATGGTTTGTCCGTCGTTGACCTCAATCGTGCGACCCAAGGGTTCAATGGTTAAGCTGTAACTCATAGTGTTCTCTCGTGCAACAGTGTAATTAGCAATTAACTATACGATCCCTTGATGCCGGTCAAACCAGGCGTTCGAAAGCGAATCACGTCTTTGTGTTTCAAGCCGTTTTCCGCCAAGGTTTTGCTGTAATCCGGCGTCCACGGCTGGCCGGATTTGAACCACTCGGCTTGGCTCCAGTCCACTTGAGCAAAATCCGGGTGATAGCCGAAGAAGTCTTTAAACGGACCTTCGCACATCACGCCGAACGGTAAATCCGGCGGCAGCGGTACGCAAAATGGCGCACAGAACATCAAGTGATCTTCCCAGCCGATGTACAGCAACGGCGCAGGAAATTTGTCCAACGAATCTTTCGCAGCGAATTCATACGGTTTTTTCGTGTTCATTTCTCACCCCCAATTAACTGTTGCTGCTGGCGGCGTTGCGCCATGCGTTGAAGTTTTTCTCGTCTTCCGAGCCTTTGTAGTCGAAGTTATCACGACCCACGTTGATGTTGTAATACGCCAGTACCGCCATCAATGGATCAAACCCTTCAGCGGTCGGATCGGCACCTTCGTTAAAGCAATTGCCTTGATAAATCTGATGCACCGGCAGCCACGACTGGATGTATTTCTCCGGCTCATTGTCAAAAATATGCTTACAGCCGTCGGAACAGAAGTGGTATTTGTCGCCTTTGTAGTCTGATTCGCGGTAAGCCAGCTTGGTCGGATCGCCCGGCTCGGTGAAGAACATCGGAATTTGGCAGGTTTGGCACAGCATCGGCAAAGTTTTGTTGTAAAAACGGTTGCCCTTGGCCTCTTCTTCCGCCCAGAATTCATAGCGCGGACGGTAATATTGATCAAAAGTATCCGGATACTTCGAGGCCAACCAATCCATGTCTTCTTTCGATGGCGTCCATGCGTGGAAATTCGATGCCGCAGAGTAGTTGTAGAACACCGCCCATGCTTGATGCGACAGATGGTCTTTTTCCTTCTCGATCTGGTCAATCCATTGCGGCGGACGGATGCCGTAGCGCGCGAGGTCTTTGAACAGCGCACCGCCGTTTTCTTCGTAGTACACTTCCCACGCCTCTTTCCAACTCATCACGCGCTTCGGCAGCATGTAGTCCATCATCATCGCCACGAGGGTCAACATGCGGTAGCCGCGCCAGTTCCATTTGTCGATCCATTTTTGTACGATCGGCACGTTGTCCGGGTCTTGTTCCAAAATGAATTTGATCAATTCCAAACCGAGCGTCATGTGACGCGCTTCGTCTGACTGCGCCGAGAAACCAAAGGTCATGGTCGCCATATCGCCGTTGTACGCCGCACCGGAGACAAACGGCACGAACAGCAAGTTGGTCAACACGTATTCAAACGAGAAGCCAATGGCCACAAGGAACTCGAACGGCCCTGCGGACACGGCATCCTCAAAGAAGGATTTCGGCACGGATAAATACCACACGCGGTCGTGCATGTGATTCCAGTCGTGCATGCCGTTGTAGTATTTGTTGTAGTTGCTCATCGCGTGAATCTGCGTGGTCGAGTGACGGATTTCGTCAAGCGCCTGCATCATGCAGGCCACGCGCGGACCTGCGCCGGGCAAGCTACGCGCGGCGTGCGCAAAACCACGGTGCGCCATGTATTCGAGCGGCGACACGCCATTCAAAAACAGTTTGAGTGTATTGATATAGCGCGCATCCGATACGCTCAGATGGCCGTTGCTTTGGCTGAAGGCGTCCATGATGGCGTACAGCTTGCGCTCTTTTTCCGCCTGATATTTCCAATACGCATCCATGGTCAGGCGGAATGGGTCTTCCCATTTGTCCCAGTCATGAATTTTGATGCCTTCGAGTTCGGCGTACGGATAGACGGCTTCTTTTGATTGATAGGTGGTGTCCCATGCCAAGCCGCGCGTCATGTAGGTATAGCGTTCTTTCAAACCCAATTTGCTTGATGTTTTTGCATCCATTTCCTACTCCTTAAATCAGTCGTTCCAGCTCAAGGTGAGCTCTTCATCGGTCTCGTCAATATGACCGGTCAGGGTAATCAGGTACACGTGCAACTCTTGTAAATCGAACTTGCGACCGAGTTGCTCTTCTACCGTTTCACGTTTGACGACCATGCTTTTTTCGGCGTTGATTTTGATCATGCCGGGATGATCTTCGTATTCGGCGTGCGGGTTGTCCGCCAAAATGGCTTCGACCAAACCGTGCGTCTCATTGGTTTTTTGCAAAGCTAAAAATACTTTGGACATATCTGTCTCCTGTAACAGCGTGACCGAATCACACGCCTAATTTTTGTAAACGCGCGCTCAATTGTGCGCGACCATCCGCCACTGCCTGCGCACCCGCATCGCCGAGCGCCAATTGCGCCAACGGCAACAGGGCTTGCACCGCGCTGTCGGCGTAGTGTTGCACCCACGCTTTGAGCGTTTCTGCGTTTTCTGCGGATTCAGCCGCTGCGATTTTGATTTGCGCATCGACGAATTTCACGGTTTCGGCGTACCAGTCGTTTTGGAAACGCACCATCAGCGACAGACCTGTACCCAGTTTTTCTCCCATGTGATGCTCGTACACGCCATAAATCAGCGGGAACAGCAGGCCATCGAGTACCAAGTTTTGCGCAACGAACAGCTCGAACCAGTCTTGCACCACGAAGCTATCCTCAACGTATTTGCGCAAACCTTGCCACGCCGCATCGTTCAGCCATGCCTGTTTGCCCTGCTCAATCGCTTCGGGGCCGGCCACCAACAAGCCCATGCGCGTGATGTACTGCGCAATCGCCAATTGATCCATGCCCAAAAACAAGCACGGCTGGGTGATGATCGTGCCGTAACCATAGGCGCACATCGCCGCGTTGTTCATATTGCTGCCCCACGCGACATGGCGCAACGGCACCATGACTGCGAGTACATTCGCTTTATCCGCATCCGACCAGCGTTCCACCAAATTGCGCGTCTCTACGAACTCGAAATCAGCCTCGGCGGTTTCCTGCATCTTCGCACGGGCGATCACGTAGCTGCCGTAGTAGAACTGGCGCGGGTCACGGAAACTGTACCAATCCTTCATTTTGATTTTCGTGCGCGAAGCGTCAAACACCTCATGCTCAGGATCCCAATACGGGCGATAGTGAAAATTGGTGACCGCCTGCACATCATAGGACGCCTCTTGATAACGGCTCGCAGGCTTGTCACCAAAACGCCGCGCAATGTGGTCGTAGGTTTGACGCAAAGGTTTGATCTGAACGGTTCTTAAATCAATCTGCATTTTTGTTCTCCTCCAAAGATGCTTTGACAGTTTGTTGGACATCCCGCAAACGCCAGTGCATTTCGCCCTCAGGCTGATGCAAAACCGGCTCATTCGCTACGCCATCCTCGCTCGGTAAAAATACCACTTGGTTGCGTGCGCAAAATTCGATGAATGCCAACGCGGGCAAAATCAACTCAACAAAGATTTCAGGCTCACCCACGGAGAACTCAAAACTGATCAAACCATTGGCGCGAATATCAGCAACGCGCACCCATTTTCGATTCGGATCAAACGTATTCGGATGGTTCATGGTTCGTCTCCATTTGGGGTGATACCCAACCCATTGAATTGTATTTATCGGTATTGATGTCCTTGGACGATACGCCCTTCAACAATACCTGTAAAATTCATTTTTTGGATAGTACAATACCGATTAGGTATTTATAAGAACACTCATCCGACCGATTCAGGTAGATGCAAGCCAGCCGCCGCACAATAGATGCAACAAAATCAAGGAAACGCGGAAAAAGTAGGGTTTTACTTTTTCCGTATTTCCTCAAGGAGACAAAGCCATGTTGGAACTCAGGCAGATCAAGTATTTTCTGGTGCTGGCGCAAGAGCTGAATTTCTCACGCGCCGCCGAACGGCTGTTCATCACCCAGCCACCGTTGACGCGGCAGATTCAGCAACTGGAAGAACACTTGGGCGTGCAACTTTTCCTGCGCAATAACAAAAGCGTCACGCTGACCGTTGCCGGCAAATCATTCCTCGAAGAAGCGCAGAAAATCATGGTGCTGGTACACGAATCCGAAAACCGCACGCGCTTGGTCAACGATGGCAAAGTCGGTCTGCTCAACATCGGTATTTTCGGCTCGGCAATTTTTAACGACATCCCGCAACTGCTGCTGACCTTTCGCACGCGCTATCCCGAAGTCAACATCGGCCTGTACCAGATGAGCAAAGCCGAACAAATTCACGCGCTGCGTACCAATCAAATCACCATCGGATTTAACCGCCGCCTACCGGTGGAACAAGACATCATGGTCGAAACCGTCTACTTCGAGCCGCTGATCGTCGCCATTCACGCCAACAGCGAACTGGCGCAGTACGAGCGCATTCACTGCCAACATCTGCAAGGCGAGCCGATCATTCTCTACCCGAACGCCACGCGTCCCAGCTTTGCCGACACCGTGATTGCCTTTTTGCGCGACAACCACGTCGACGTACAGTACACACAAGAGGCGCCCGATGTCGTCACTGCGCTGGCGCTGGTGTCCTCAGGCTTTGGCGTGTGCATCACCCCCGAATCAGCCTGCCGAGTCGAGCTGCCCAATGTGTTGTATCGCAAAATCGACATAGAACCACAGCCCACGGTTGAGCTGGCCTGCCTCTACCGTCGGGGCGATGACAATCCGGTATTGCACAATTTTCTGGATGTCATTCGCCACTACAAGCATCAGGATATTTGACATCTGTTTAAATTCCGTTAAACCAACGCAAAAAAACAGTTGCATCTTGTAAACTTATTGGAGTTTATGTGTATTATGGACGCATTCGTGCCCATCATTCGCATGAAATGTTGATCGTTCGATCGTTTTTGTTATTCGTATGTTCCTGAAAGGGTAAATCATGTCTGTAAATTTGTTGGACTTGGCCAAATCATCATTGACCCCAATCCTGCTCTCCAAAGCCGGCTCTTTATTCGGCTTGGATGAAGGTATCGCTTCAAAAGCATTGGGCGCTGTGTTGCCAACCTTATTATCCGGTGTATTGAGTAAATCGACCACCCCACAAGGCGCGGACAGCTTGCTCAACGCCATCAAAGACGACAGCGTCGACAGCAATATCGTGAACAATTTATCCGGCCTGCTCAGCAGCGAGGCCGGTGTACAGTCATTGGGCACACAAGGCGGAAAATTGCTCGGTTTCTTGTTCGGCGACAAAGCCAGTGGCTTGGGCGAACAAATCGCCAACATCGCGGGCGTTCCTTCCGAAGCCTCCAGTGGCGTCAAAGGTTTGACCGCATTGGCCGCACCCGCATTGTTTGGCTTGCTCAAAAACCAAGTGCTGGGTAGCAATCTGAACGCCTCCGGCCTGAGCACCCTGCTCGCCAATCAGATTCCACACCTCGAAAAAGCATTGCCTGCGCAAGTGGCTCAATGGCTCGGCTGGGGTTCGCTCGGCAGTTTCTTCGGCGGCATCGCCTCCAAATTCGGCAGCTCTCTCGGCGCAGCCGGTAGCGCAGCCACTGCGGCTGCGGCCACTGTGGGTAGCACCGCTTTGGACACCGGCAAAAAATCCGGCGGCCTGCTCAAATGGCTGATTCCATTGCTCGTATTGGGTGCCATCGCGCTGTGGGCATTGAGATCATGCGGCGGTCCGAAACCGCACGACATGCCGCCACCACCGCCACCGGCAGCACCGACCGCGGCACAACCGGCAGCGCCTCCTGCAGCACCGGCCGCTCCGGCCGTGCCGTTTGATGCCAAGGCCGCCATTGCCACCGCGCAAGGCAAATATGACGCCGCACTCAAGGCTTTGGAAGCGTCCGGCAAATGCGACGCACCGGCTTTAGCCAACGCTTTGAGTCTGTATGTCGTCAATTTCGCCTCTGGCTCCGCCGCTTTGCCAATCGGTGACGTGGCTGAGTTGAAAAAAGCGGTTCCAGCGTTGAAACTGTGTGCCAAAGACAATGTGAAATTGGTTGTGGTTGGTCACACCGACAACGTCGGTAATCCTGCGGCCAACCAAAAACTGTCAGAAGCGCGCGCCAATGCGCTGAAAGCCTTGTTCGTGAGTCAAGGCTTGTCCGCCGCCATGTTCACCGCCAGCGGTAAAGGCGACACTGAACCGGTGGGCGACAACAAAACCGAAGAAGGTAAATTCAAAAACCGTCGCATTTCGTACAGCGCGATGTAATTGAATGTTGAAAATCAAACGGAGCGATTAATCGCTCCGTTTTTATTTGTCCTTCGTTTCATTTAATGGATGCGGTCAATTAACTAACTTCTTCATTGCCTTTGATACGAGACTTTGGCTCGCTTGTTTGGTCGCAGCACTACTTATAAAAAAACGGGGCGACTGTGCGCTCCGTTTTTTGCTCCACCCAAACCGTTTATGGTTTGGCAGCATCCTTACCCACAGTGCTCACAGTGGCCTGTAATTTTTTCGAGACTTGCACCGCTTCGCCTTTCAAATGTTTGATCGCTTGATTCAGTGGGAAGTCATTTTCACTGCCATAGCGGAATGGTGGCTCATTCGGATCTTTTTTCGGCTCGTCTTCCTCCTTGGCCCATTCATCCCACAGGTCGCGTTTCTTATCGGTGGCGACACCGCTGTCGTTGGACAAATGGTTCGGTAAATCCGACTCGCGTGAGTAGTGAACCGTGCGCGCATCGGCAAAATCATCCACGAAAATATCGGGAATCACGCCACGCGCTTGCAAAGACGTACCACTTGGTGTGTAGTAACGCGCAACAGTCAGTTTCACGCCGGTTTTGCCTTGGCGATCGAGCGGCATCACTTGCTGCACCGAGCCTTTGCCAAAAGTTTGGCTACCCATGATAGTCGCGCGTTTGTAGTCTTGCAATGCGCCCGCAACGATCTCAGAGGCCGAAGCGGAACCGCCGTTGACCAAAACGACCATCGGTACGCTTTTGTAAATTTCCGGCAATTCGGTTAGAAAATCACCAACCGCATGGGAGTAGTCCGATGGTACGGATTTGTATTCGCGGTTCGGTGAATTCAGGCCACGCGAGGACACCACCACTTTGTCGCGCGGGATAAAGGCCGAGGTCACGCCAATCGCGGTTTCAAGCGAGCCGCCCGGGTCATTGCGCAAATCGAGTACGAGGCCTTTGAGCTGCCCTTGGCTGCTCATTTCTTTGAGTTTGCTGACGAAGTCTTTGAATGTCGGCTCTTGGAACTGCGTGATGCGAACCCATGCGTAGCCCGGTTCAACCATTTTGGCTTTGACCGATTGGGTTTTGATCACGGCACGGGTGAGGGTTTTCAAAATCGGTTTGCTCTCGCCCGTGCGCATGATGGCGATGCGCACTTCCGTGCCTTCTTGACCGCGTAGGCGCGAGACCGCTTCGGTCAATCCGCGCATTTCGCTCACGGGTTTGCCATCAATCGAAACAATCAAATCACCCGATAGGATGCCCGCTTTGAACGCCGGACTGTCTTCAATCGGTGCCACGACCATGACGCTGCCGCCTTTGCCCGGCTGAACCTCCATGCCGACGCCGGAGAATTTACCGGAAATGCCTTCTTTCAGCTCTTTGAAGTCTTTTTCATCAAAGTATGAGGAGTGCGGATCCAATTCTTTGACCATGCCGGAGATGGCGTTTTCAATCAGTTTTTGATCCGACACTTCATCGACGTAGTTGTCTTTGATCAGCGCCATCACCTGCGAGAATTTCTGGATGTCCTCGATCGGTAATGCGCCCACGCCTTGCTGTTTGTCCGCATAAGCGGTCAAGCCCACACTGAGCAATACCCCGGCAACCGCGCCACTCAAAACCAAGCCTGCTTTTTTCATTGAATCAACCATTTCCGTAATCGACATGTGACATCCTTTTTGCGCGCACGCATCCATGTCCGTTAATCAAGTGTGTATGCAACGTTTTAAACGCTTTTTGTGAAACGTAAACAAGTCATTGTTTTCACAATGACTTGTTCGCAGAGTGTAAACCAGATTTGTGTACATTCTCTGCAGACGCGTTATTGTACACAAAAAGCGGCAAACCTTGATGGGCGCGCTGGTTTTTGTTGCTCAGGTTTACTTGGCTTTGCCTTGGTTGGCCACCGCTTGCATTGCTGCGGCAATGGCGTCGGCATCACCCAAATAGTAGCTGCGAATCGGTTTGAAGTTTTCGTCCAATTCGTAGACCAGCGGTTGAGCGGTCGGAATGTTCAGTTTGACAATGTCGTCGTCGCTGAGGCCGTCCAAATGCTTGATCAAGGCACGCAAGCTGTTGCCATGCGCCGCAATCACCACTTGTTGACCCGATTGAATGGTCGGAACGATGGTCGATTCCCAGAATGGTACGACGCGCGCGACGGTGTCTTTCAGACACTCAGTCAGTGGCAATTCGTCTTTCGGCACGTTTGCATAGCGCGGATCGTTCGCCGGATTCATCGGGCTGTCTTCCGGCAGCGGATTCGGCGCGATTGCGTAGGCACGACGCCAGATCAACACTTGCTCATCGCCGTATTGTGCGGCGGTTTCGGCTTTGTTCAGGCCTTGCAGCGCACCGTAGTGACGCTCGTTTAAATGCCAATCCGGGCGCACTTGAATATACGCCTGATCCATTTCATCCAACACGCCCCACAGCGTATGAATCGCGCGTTTCAACACCGATGTGTAGGCCACATCAAATTTAAAACCCGCTTCTTTGAGCAATTTACCCGCGCGCACCGCTTCGGCTTTACCATTTTCAGTCAAATCCACGTCCACCCAGCCGGTGAAACGGTTTTCCAGATTCCATTGGCTTTCGCCATGACGAAATAATACCAGTTGATACATAGCTACCCCTCTTTTCTAACGTGAGACAAAAATGGTATCCCGGTCGGCGCACAAACACTCTCTCTGCAAGGTGGGTGACGGCCAAGGGCATTCTACTTTATAATGCCAACCACACGGATAATGCCGAAGCATCATTAAAACAGCCGTATTTTACCGCAACCCCGCATCAAACGACAGGATAAAATTGTGGACTTTATTTTACAACCAACCAATCTGGCGCTTTTGGCCATCGCCATCATCTCAGGCCTCATGCTGTTGCAACCCGCGCTGCTCAAGGGTAAAGCCAAGCATGTCAACACCACCGAAGCCACACAACTGATCAATAAAAAGGCGCAGGTAATCGATGTGCGTACGCCCGAAGAATTTGCGCGCGGCCACATTCGCCAATCCAAATCCATTCCGCTGTCCAATTTCGGCGAGCAGTTGCCGTTGGCCAAGCTCAAGCAAGACAAACCCGTGCTGATCGTATGCGAAAGCGGCATACGCGCGCGCCGCGCCGCTGCCATGCTGGATAAGCAAGGCTACGCCGACGTCGCCGTTTTGGATGGAGGCGTTCGCTCGTGGCAAGAAGCGCAACTCCCTCTCGTGAAAGGTTAATTATGCAACACGTCCTCATGTACTCTTCCACCGTCTGCCCGTACTGCATGCGCGCGGAAATGCTGCTCAAACAACGCGGCGTCACCGAAATTGAAAAAATCCTGATTGATCGTGATCCGAGCATCCGCGACGCCATGATGGCGCGCACCGGTCGCCGTACCGTGCCGCAAATTTACATTGGCGAGACACACGTCGGCGGATTTGACGATCTGTCCGCGCTGGACCGCGAAGGCAAACTGCTGCCGCTGCTGAACCCGGCGTCCGACTGATTTTCATCACACATCCTTAACCAACCTAAAAGGCAAAAAAATGACTGAGCAAGCACACCAACCCACATTCGATCTGCGTCGCGTCTACCTCAAAGATGCCTCACTGGAAATCCCCAATGCACCTGCGGTCTTCCTCGAAAACGAAGCGCCAAAAGTCAACATCGAAATCAGCATTGAAACCCGCGCATTGGACAGCGATGCACACGAAGTGGACGTGACCGCAACTCTGAGCGCGACCTCAAACGACAAGACCTTCTTCTTGGTGGAAGCCAAACAATCCGGCGTATTTGAAATCACCGGCATCGAAGGCGAACAGCTCGACTCGATTTTGAACATCGTCTGCCCGTCCATGCTGTTCCCATACTTGCGTGCCAACGTGACCGACCTGTTGACCCGCGCGACCTTGCCACCGCTGTATTTGAACGAAATCAATTTCGAACAAATTTACCAAAGCAAACGTGAGCAAGAAACCGCGACCAAGCAATAATTCACCGTTCGCATGAACATTGCCGTACTCGGCGCCGGCGCATGGGGAAGCGCGATTGCTTCCTCATTCGCCGCCACGAAACAACACCACGTCACACTCTGGGGACGTGAAGCTGAGGTGGTCGCGCAGCTACAGCGCCATCGCGTCAATCAGCGCTATTTACCGGATATCAAACTGGACGCATCGTTGCGCTATGGCGACGATTTGGACGCCGTTTTATCGGCGCACCACGCGCCCGACGATTTGCTCATTCTCGCCACCCCGATTGCCGGTCTGCGTGATATTTGCCGAAAAATCGCCAAACATAACAAACGCGTCAACGGCACACACGCTGCGGTTATTTGGCTGTGCAAAGGCGTGGAGCGTGATACCCACCTGTTTCCGCATCAAATCGTGCGTGCGGAACTGCCGCCCGAAACGCCGTTTGGCGTGCTGTCCGGCCCCTCCTTCGCACAAGAAGTTGCGCAAAAAATGCCTTGCGCCTTAGTTCTGGCCTCGCACTTTGAAGCGCTCGATTTGCGCTTCGTACAACAGCTCTCCAATTCCTATCTGCGCATCTACCACAGCACCGACGTCATTGGCGTCGAGTTGGGGGGCGCGCATAAAAACGTCCTCGCCATCGCCGCCGGCATCAGCGACGGCCTGAAACTGGGCATGAATGCACGCGCGGCACTGCTCACGCGCGGCATCGCCGAAATGCGCCGCTTTGCCAACGCCCTTGGCGCCAATCCCGACACGATTTCCGGTCTGACCGGCGTGGGTGATTTGATTTTAACGGCCACCGGCGATCTATCGCGCAACCGCACCGTCGGCCTGCAACTGGCACAAGGCAAGGCCTTGGACGACATCACCACGCAACTCGGACACGTGGCCGAAGGCGCACTGTGCGCGCACGCCATGCTCGCATTGGCACAGGAACACAACGTCCGCGCACCGATCACGCAAGGCGTGTGTGCGATTTTAGACGGCGTCGCACCGCAAAAAGTGATTGAACAATTATTGGTGCGCGACGCGATCAGCGAACATTGAGCTCATTTTTCGGCGGCACTTGCGCCATCACATACTCGCTGATTGCGGTAATCGACAGCGACGGATTCACGCCCGGATTGGCCGAGATCATCGAGCCATCGCACACATACGCGTTTGCATAACCAAATACCCGCCCCTGCGCATCAATCACGCCCTGCGACGCATCCGCGCCCATCACCGCACCGCCGAGCACATGCGCGGTCGAGGCGGTATCAAACAATTGCTCGGTGAACAGCGTGTAGGCCTTGCCATCCATTTGCTCTGCGTATAACTTGGCCAACTCCTCCGCACGGGGAATATAAGCCTGCGGCCGCTCGCCCACATCCAATTCCGTTTTCAAAAAACCAAAATGATTGAGTTTGAACTGCAAGGTCGAATCCAGATGCTGCATGAACAACATCACTTGGCTTTGCTTTGCCCAGTCTTTGGCAAAGGCGATTTGCAGATATTTTTTCGGATGGGTCAACCACTCGCGCGCCATTTTTCCCAACCGCGTCCAAACGTTCGCCCCATAAGCCATTGGCGCATGCGCCACCCGCCACGCGCCCGAACCGGCACCGTAGCGCACCGGCTCCAAATGACTGTGCTCGTCGGTGTGCAGCACCGAACCAATCGCGATGCCTTGACTGAAATCGGTATCGGTTTTTTCGGTCGCAATCGTAATCAGGCATTCGTTGTTGCTGCGAACATCCTTGCCCACGCGCTCGGACAATGCAGGCATAGACTGCTGATGCTTCAAAGTGAGCAGTAACTTGCTGGTACCCAAAGCACCCGCCGAAAACACCACGCCACGGGTTTTGATGATCTGGGTTTTGGGGCGAAACAGCGCGCGCGGCAGGCTCCATTCACGCGAATCGCGTACATGAATTTCGTAACCCTCTGCACCGTTTTCCCCCATCGGTTTCACGTCATGCACCAAAGTTTCCGCCAAAATCGTCGCGCCACGCTTTTGCGCCAAATACAAATAATTTTTGTCCAATGAGTTTTTCGCATTGTGCCGACAGCCGGTCATGCACGCGCCGCAGTGCAAACATGGCGCTCGCTCGGGGCCTTCACCGCCGAAATACGGATCGGGCACGGTCTGCCCGGGTTTTTGTCCCTCGCGCGCGAAGAAAATCGACACCTTGGTCGCATGAAATTCATCTTCGCGGTTGATTTTTTGCGCGACGCGTTGCAGCATTTCGTCGCCCGCGCATAGCTTCGGATTCACCTCTGCGCCAAGCATGCGATACGCCATATCATAAAACGGCGGCAGCACATTTTCCCAGTCATTCAATCCCGCCCAACTGCCCGTTTTGAAAAACGTCGGTTTGGGAATCGGCAGCGTGCAGGCATACACCAGCGAACCGCCGCCCACGCCCGAACCAGACAAGATATTCAGATGACGGAAAAAACTCAAACGCATAATGCCCGTCCATTTCAGCGCAGGCACCCACAGCCAGCGACTCATCTGCCAATTGGTCTTAGGAAAATCCTCCAGCCGATACCAGCGCCCTTTTTCGACCACCAGCACCTTGTAGCCCTTCTCCGACAAACGCAGCGCGCTGACCGAGCCGCCAAAACCACTGCCGATGATGACGAAATCGTATTCGGTATTGAGCAAATCGATGGCGCGCATGGGGTCTCCTATCAAATCAATTATTTCATTTTGATGCATCTTAGATGATTTTACTGGCTTTTAATAGTAAAAAAGCCCGCAGAATATCTACGGGCTTTTAAAACAAACGGATGCTTAAGCAAGCACCGCATCCAGCGCCGTTTTAAAGCGTGCGACCGTACCGTCCACGTCGTTCAGCTTGTCAATGCCGAACAGCCCCAAGCGGAAGGTCTTGTAATCCGCCGGTTCGTCGCATTGCAGCGGTACGCCGGCGGCGATTTGCAGGCCTTGCTCGATGAATTTTTTGCCGTTCTGCACGCTGTCATCGGTGGTGTAGTACACGGCTACGCCGGGCGCTTGGTAGCCGTCTGCCGCCACACTGATGAAGCCTTTATCCGCCAACACCGCGCGTACTTTTTGCCCCAATTCGATTTGGCGTGCGCGTAGGTTTTCGAAGCCTGCTTGCTCGGCCAAAACCATCATGTCGCGGAAATATTTGATCGAGTCGGTCGGCATGGTGGCGTGATAGGCATGACCGCCGTTTTCGTAGGCTTGCATGATTTGCAGCCATTTTTTCAGATCAACCGCAAAGCTGTTGCTGGTGGTGGCGTTGACTTTGGCGAGCGCCGCGTCGTTCATCATGACCATGCCGCAGCAGGGCGAGCCACTCCAGCCTTTTTGTGGCGCGCTGATCAATACGTCCACACCTGTGGCCTGCATATCGACCCAGATCGCGCCGGAGGCGATGCAGTCAAGGACAAACAGTCCGCCCACAGCGTGTACCGCATCGGCCACGGCTTTGAGGTAGCTGTCGGGCAAAATCATGCCGGAGGCGGTTTCGACGTGCGGCGCGAATACGACGGCGGGCTTGATCTCGGCGATTTTGGCCACGACTTCGTCAATCGGTGCGGGTGCGAATGGCTGCTGCGAACCTGAGTTTGCTTGGCGTGCTTTCATCACGGTGACGTTGGGCGTGATGCCGCCCATTTCGATAATTTGTGACCAGCGAAAGCTGAAAAAGCCGTTGCGAATCACGAGGCAGGTCTCGTTCTGCGCCAATTGGCGCGCGACCGCTTCCATCGCATAGGTGCCGCCGCCGGGGATCAGCGCGACGGCTTGGGCGTTATAGACTTTTTTCAAAGTTGCGGAGACATCGTTCATCACGCGCTGAAACTGCGCGGACATGTGGTTGAGCGAGCGATCGGTAAATACCACCGAGTATTCGAGCAAGCCATCGGGATCAATATTGGGTAATAAGGCAGGCATAAGGGTTCCTTTCGGTCAAAATTAAAGTGAATACCCTTATTTTATACGACAAATCTAGCTTTACACAGATTTTCCATAAGTAAAATTACATTGCTTTTCACGATTAATTGCAGGAGATTGACTCGTCAATACATAAACATCAAAACTTTCGCTATGAATCACAAAACACATTAATTCAGAACATTTAACCCACCCTAAATTGCTGTCAAATGTTTCTAAATTGTCGCGTTGATCCTTGCCAAAGAAGAAGTCACTCGTCAATTTATAAAGCAAACAAGAAATAATTTTTTCACCGTGATCATATGATGGCCAACTACACTGCTCCGGTACTAATTTGCATTCTGCAATTGACTGAAAGTTAATAATTATTCGCTCAGACTCTTCTCTGACTTTTAGAGGATTACCTATATATCCCCCATCGAATTCATTTGGGTAAGAAATCAATTCACTCACAATCAATTGCAAGCGAGATTCGTTTAATAAACAGCTGTCCAGTTGCCAAAATTTTCTCGACATATACCCTCCAAAGAGTTGCCACCGATGTAGACGATCAACTCAGAATGCAAAATATCATGATCTTACAAATTGAATTTTCTGCCCCTCAAAATCTTTCTCACTTGATTCATGTGGAATAACCGTTTCGCACGGCTCTTCGTCAAACGCGATGTCGCCCTCGGCGACGGCGGTATGAACCGTGAGATTTTTGAAGTCGAACAAATCGACGTCCATCAAATGTGACGGCACGACGGTGCCCATGGCGCGCGCCATATTCTCAACCCAACCCTTTTTCTTGCTCCATTCGGCGATCATGGCTTTCATCGCTTGGCGTTGCAGATTTTCCTGCGAGCCGCACAAATTGCACGGGATGATGGGGAATTGCTTGACCTCGGCGTAGCGCGCCATATCCGCTTCGGTGCAGTACGCCAGCGGGCGAATGACGACGTGCTTGCCATCGTCGGACACGAGTTTGGGCGGCATGGCTTTGATTTTCGCGCCGTAAAACAAGTTGAGCAAAAAGGTTTCGAGGATGTCGTCACGGTGATGGCCAAGCGCGATTTTCGTCGCGCCCAATTCATCCGCAACACGGTACAAAATTCCGCGACGCAGGCGTGAGCACAGCCCGCAGGTGGTTTTGCCCTCTTCGATCACGCGTTTAACGATGGCGTAGGTGTCTTGCGTCTCGATGTGGTACGGCACGCCGATGCTGCCCAAATAATTGGGTAGAATCTCTGCCGGAAAGCCCGGTTGCTTCTGATCCAAATTGACCGCAACTACGTCGAAATGGATCGGCGCACGCTCACGCAGTTTGAGCAGCACATCGAGCAGGCCGTAGCTGTCTTTGCCACCCGACAGGCAGACCATGACTTTGTCGCCATCCTCAATCATATTGAAGTCGCCAATCGCCTGCCCGACCAGTCGTGTCAGACGTTTTTCGAGCTTATTGTTTTCGTAGTTTTGTTTCTGTTCATTCATATTGCTGCAATTCGTATCTCATTGTGTTGAGGTAACTTTAGAAAAACTGCTGTTTTCGTTGCTTTTGTGTTAATTTGATCATGGCAAAAGTAGGTTTTTACTTTTGCCATATTAGGTGAATTCAAGCACGAAGTGCAACGCTGTTAAAAAGACTTGCAGGAGAAATAAACCCATGCCGTTTACGCGGTCGGTTGTTTAATTTCTGCATGATTGTATCCAAGAAATCGGCATCGATGTGCGC
>JBATQE010000008.1:0-28611 GCA_049291875.1 Burkholderiaceae bacterium | reverse complement strand
TGCCCGCTTGGGTGACGGCGATGTTTTTGCCGGCGTCCAAGGTTACGGTTTCGCCCGGGCTGACTTGTTCCAGGGTTGTGCCGCTGGCTGTACCGGCGGAGGCGCTGGTGGTCAGGTCGAAGCCGCGCGTGACTGTACTTGCTACAGCATACAATTGGCTACCATTGATTGCATCCAAGCTGGTAGCTGTCACTTGACCATTGGCGACATTTTGAATTTGGCGCGGTGCGGTGGCTGTGCCGACACTGACCACGTCGCCATCTGCTGGCGCTGCACCAGCCGTTGCGTAGGTGAAGGTTGTACCTGCAATCGTTGAGCTGGCGGTATCAACCGCTTTGGATACCGTTGAGGCATTACCCAGTACAACCGCACCATCCAAACCGGTTCCGACGGTAACGCTATTGCCCATCACCATCACATTGGATGAGTTGACGGTGTTATCGTTGCCAATCACACGAATACCGCTTGTAGAAGCTGTTGGCAAAGCATTGCTGTTACCAAATGCACCTGAGTTGGTCGCTGCTACCGGTGCAGCGGCTGTGCCATTATTGTTACCAATCGTATACGTACCTGCGCCACTCACAAAGGATGGATCGCCAATCGCGCCAGCATTAGCGCCACTGACGACATTAGCCGTACCAATACTGATCGCCTGAGCTGCGGTGGCTTGTGCATTGTTACCAATTGCAATAGCATTGTTCACAGTTAAACCGCCAGTGACATTATTTGCACGAGTACCAATATTAATATTATTAGAGCCTGTTATATTCTGACCGCTTTGAGCACCAAGGGATGTATTGTTATCACCTTTTGTTCCATAGCCAGAAAATGAACCAAGAGCCATATTATTGCTACCGGTTATACTATTACCCGCAGAATAGCCCATTGTAACGTTGTCACCACCAGTCACATTACCGCCTGAATATCGGCCTACGGCGACGTTACCACCACCCGTAACATATTGTGCTGCTTGAGAACCGATACCGACATTGTCTTGATTGTTTACAGCTCCGCCGTATGCGCCGGTCTGATAGCCAATCATGACATTGTCGCGATATCCACTGGCATTGGCCTGAGTACCCAGCGCAACACTGAATGCGCTGATCGCCTGTGAAGAGGTGCCAATCGCAATACTGGACGGATTCGACGCATCTTTGCCTGCTTGGGAGCCGGCACCAATGCTGATCGAATCATCAGCCTTGGCATTGGCAAATGCACCCATCGCGATAGAATTGATAAAACCCGCCGCACTGCTGGTGCCAACCGCGACAGCATTATTTCCAGCAGCTTGAGCCTTCACGCCTGCAGCTAAAGCACTGATGCCTGTTGCTCCGTCGTTGTTGTAGTTACCCGCTGTGGTGTCGGTTGAGTTCACACTATAAAAATGCGTCAATTTGCCCGCTAACGTGTTTGCCACTGCATACAACTGACTGCCATTGATTGCATCCAAGCTGGTGGATGTCACTTGACCATTGGCGACATTTTGAATTTGGCGCGGTGCGGTGGCTGTACCGACACTGACCACTTCGCCATCTGCTGGCGCTGCACCAGCCGTTGCGTAGGTGAAGGTTGTACCTGCAATCGTTGAACTGGCGGTATCAACCGCTTTGGATACCGTTGAGGCATTACCCAGTACAACCGCACCATCCAAACCGGTTCCGACGGTAACGCTATTGCCCATCACCATCACATTGGATGAGTTGACGGTATTACTGTTACCCACTACGCGAATACCTGTTGTAGAGGCCGTTGGCAAGGCATTGTTGTTGCCAAATGCACCTGAGTTGGTCGCTGCTACCGGGGCGGCGGCAGTACCATTATTGTTACCAATCGTATAGGTACCTGCGCCGCTTACATAGGATGGATCGCCAATCGCACCCGCATTGGCTCCGCTGACGACATTACCTGTACCAATGCTGATTGCCTGAGCTGCGGTGGCTTGCGCGCCCTTACCAATAGCAATGCCACTGGTGTTGTTGGCAATGCTGCCATTACCAACGGCAATGGCACTGCTGCTTGTGGCTTGAGCGGCTTGCCCTAAAGCGACGGTGCCATCCGCGGATGCGTTGGTATTCCAACCCACAGCGGTTGCAAAAGTACCGCTGGCTTTAGCGAAGTTACCGTCTGTCGCACCGCCGATCGCAACCGCACTGGCGCCTGTAGCTTGGGCGCGCGCGCCGATGGCGGTAGCGCCATCACCTGCGCTACTGGCGGGGTTCCCTGCTACAGTGAGGTAACCCACGGCTGTAGCTGATGAATTGCTGTCATTTGTTGATGTCAAGGTGTTGGCACCCGAGGCATTGGCATTGTTACCTAATGCAACAGAGTTACCGGAAGCATAGGTATTTTGACCGACCGCTGTTCCACGAACATAGGAAGCATTACTGCCAGCACCAATCGCAATGGCACCTGAACCAAAGCCGTTAGCTAACGCATTTTTACCAATCGCAATGGCATTGGTATTATTCGCTTGAGCGAGCTGCCCCAGTGCGATGGTGTCCAATCCAGTTGCATTGGCAGCTTTACCAACGGCGACAGCGTTGATACCGCCTGTTGTCGATCCGCTACCGATTGCAACAGCGTAGTCGGCATTTGATTTTGCGCCCACAGCCGTGCTGTCACCGTAACCGCCGATGGCGATGGCACCCGTGCCATTGGCCGTGGTCACACCTGTCGTTGCGCACCGCCCAGAGCAATGGAGCCTTGTCCGGTAGCATTGGCATTGGCACCCATCACCGTTCCATACATGGTATTGGCTTTACCGCCACTGCCAACAACTGTCGTGAAGTCTTTGTTTGCGTTGGCTCCCGTGCCAACTGCCACTGCGCTTGCGCCCGCTGCCACCGCGCTAACACCTGCGGCCATTGAATCTGTTCCGGTCGCACCATCATTGGCATAGTTACTGCCGGCGGCTGTATTACTTGATTTAACGCTGTAGTAGCGCGTTAATTTGTCTTGCAATGTCACCGCGACTGAATACAATTGACTGCCATTGATCGCATCGGTGCTGCTGGTACTTACCGCGCCCGGTGCTACATTTTTAATTTGACGTTCATACCCCACGCTACCTACGGACACTTGGTCGCCTGACGATACATTTGCGCCACCGAAATTGGCGTAGGTCAGTGCGCTTGCACCGGTTCCTACGGTAGCGGAAGTCACTGCTGTTGCATTGGTTGCGGTTGTCGCACCAGCGCCCAAGGCAACTGCATTTTCCAGGCTGGCATTCGCACCCACGCCCAAGCCAACGGAAGCAACCGCAAGCGCTTTTGCCTTGGTACCAAAAGCGGTGCCTAACTCACCACTCGCCACAGCTTGAACACCCAATGCAACGGCGCCAGTTCCTGCCTGAGTTGGCACATAGCGCTTGGTCGCGTCCGCAAAGTTAACCAAATCATCCCCTGTCAAGGCTTTATATTTGATTGCCGCAGCTGTATTGTTATTTGTATTAGGGGCATTGACGTTCCATGTCGGTGGAGCCGTACTCGCAACCTTATCCAAGTCATCACCCCCGATAGAAACGGAAGAGTTGCCCGTTGCTTGGGCATTTGCACCCAGCGCTACCGACTGATCGCCTGTGGCTTGAGCATAATAGCCAATTGATACAGACTGGCCGGTATTTGCCGTTGCATATGGACCGCAAACGACATCCGAACCAGTAGCGGCACTCGTAGTACACGTTAGGGTTGCAGCCTCCGCTCCGCCAGAGACCACACCTAAAAAAGTACCTACGGCGAGCAATGTACTTGCCGCCAATTTGCTACCACTGCGTTTACCGCATGCGGCAGTATTTTCGCTGGTAGCCACCCAAGTTTGTGTATGGTGGTTAAAGATACTTTTATACGTTTTATTCATATCGCGTCCTTTAGTGACAGATCAATTTAAATAGCTTGCTTACAAAATATATGCTAATCAGATGATTAAAATAGAGAAATAGGCACTCAAACGGTTTGGATTATAATGTAACCCGTCCCAAAAGGTGCAAAATATACTTATTTTTGACACATTAAGAATATAAATAATGGGGTTTTTGCAAAAAAGAAACAGGGAGTATTCATTTATATTTAAATATATACTTTTAATTTTTAAATTTTTTTTGTTTATTAGTGTATATACTGATTTATTATTTAAATCTTCCGCGGCACTTTTACCGCAAAACTGGCAATGGCCGCGACCAATGCCAACGCAGCGTCCGCCCACCACATCCAGTCAAAACTGTGGGTATATTGAACGGCGAGACCGCCAAGATAGGCGCCCAAAAACGCACCCACTTGATGTGAGAGCATGGTCAGACCAAACAGCGTGCTGATGTTGCGCAAACCAAACAGCCCGCCGACCAATCCGGCGGTGGGTGGAACGGTCGCCAGCCAGGTCGTGCCCAATACAGCGGCGAAAATGTACCACGTCACCTCTGTTTTTGGGGCGAACATATAGCACACCACCGCCAGCACGCGCATCAGATAGAGGCTACCGAGCACTTTGGACATGGAATATTTTTGGCACAAATGCCCCACTGCCAAACTGCCAAATACGTTGGCGATGCCAATAATAGCCAAGGCGCTGCTGGCCACCGTTGACGGCAGACCGCACATTGAAACGGCACCCGGTAAATGCGTGACCAAAAATGCGACATGAAAACCGCAGGTAAAAAAACCAATGTGCAGCAGCCGATAGTTGCGCGAGCTCCACGCATGGCGAAACCCGACTTTTTCATTGGGAACAGCGACACCGCAGCAGGCGGATGCGGCATCTGTCGATGTCGATACCGCAGCGGCGGTTTTTCCTGTGATCCAGTACAGCAAAGGCATACTGGCCAAGGCGACCAAGCCCAAACTCGCAGTCGCGATCGCCCAAGACCACATGCTGAGGAAAAACTGTACCAAAGGTGCGAAAATGAACTGCCCGAGCGAGCTGCTCGCATTGATTAAGCCGGAGACAAAGCTGGTGCGATGCGCCGGCACCATTTGTACCGCCGCGCCAATAAACAGCGAAATGCTGGTCAATCCCGCGCCAATGGCCGATAAAATGCCGAACACCAAAAAGACGCCGGTCGCATTTTGCATGAACGGCATCATCAGCAAACTACCGACCAAGAATAGAAATCCGAGCAAAGCGACTTGACGCACGCCGTAGCGTTCGGCCAACAATCCGGCGATGGGCTGCGCAAAGCCCCACATCACTTGCCCGACCGCCATGGCAAGACTGACCAAGGCAATTGACAAACCGGTGTTCAATACGATCGGCTGAACGAACAAGCCCAAAGACTGGCGCATCCCCATGGAGACCAAAACGATCAGGCAGGCGGCGAGAATGAATGCCCTGTAGGGCCGAGGCGCTTGGCTGACGTCAGAAGGTGCTGATGGTGCTAATGATGGTGCTGCGCCAGCAGAATAGTCAGCCGAGGTCTGATTGGCCACGGGCTCATTCTGCGTTTGTTTGGCGGAAGGTGTATGTGAATCAAGGTTCATGGGATAGCAAATTGTTGTTCAAACCAGTCAACAGAACCCTGAGGGTCGGCACAGCGTATGAATCAATGGAGGTATGAATAATGGATAGGAAATGATTATAACCGAACGCGCAAACACAAGGAAACTATTCAAATCCGCGCATAATCGTGCATAGTTTCTCCGCGATCAATCCGGATGAGCCATAAACATGGAATCAAACCGCTCAAATACAATCGGCCAAACACCCTGTATGAAGTGTTTGGCCGAGCGTATCGCGCTGAATGACGCAATGTTCGCCACCTACACCATGCTGCGCTCTATATTTGTGGACGCTTTATGCGCTGCGAATTACACCGCATCCGAGCCGGTTTCGCCGGTACGGATACGAATCACTTCGTCAATAGTACGTACGAAAATTTTACCGTCGCCGATTTTACCCGTATGTGCCGCTTTGATGATGGCATCCACGGCGGTATCCACCAAACCGTCGTCAATCACCAATTCCACTTTGACTTTGGGCAAAAAATCCACCACGTATTCGGCACCGCGATATAACTCGGTATGGCCTTTTTGACGACCAAAACCTTTGACTTCGGTCACAGTTAAGCCCGTAACACCAACCTCTGCCAGCGCCTCACGAACTTCATCCAGCTTAAACGGTTTGATGATTGCTGTAATTTCTTTCATGGTCAGTCCTTTTCCTTTTTCCGTGACAAAAAATAATAAAATCAATGGCTTGAGTTCAGTTTACCTGTTTATTCCGATGCGAACAATTTCGCGAATCAATCAGCGCAAACGGTAGAATTATTCCGCATTTGCTTACATTCTAAGCCATACGTGTGACAAGGATTTTGCCATAATTCATCGACGCATAATGGCTTGAAATCCGCCTGTATTGCACCATTTTGGTGAAAATCGCATTATTTTCAAGCGATTTGAATGAAAATTCGGCAACACTATTCGCTCACTGCGCCTGCGCCCTGTCTGTTGAACAAACCAAGCATAACGGCCACAGCAGTCAGCACAAACCAAATGTTGCGTGTGATTGTAGCATTTGACCCAAAAAACCGTCAAAAAAACGACCCTCATCCAATTAGCGCAGCGCTTTAATTGTCACACGCTGCGGCTACACGTACAATAACGAATTCTTTGTATTTGTCGTCTTTTTGCTTATATTTTTGCTGATTAGTCCGCCCCATGCCTACTTCCCGTACCGAAAACCTCAACGTCACCAGCGTTGGCCATATGCCCTCTCCCGCTGAAATCAAGCAGCGAATTCCTTTGTCCGAATCAGCAGCACGCACCGTGGAGAGCGGGCGCAAAGTCTTACAAAACATTCTGGACGGTAAAGATCATCGTTTGATGGTGGTGGTCGGCCCTTGCTCCATCCACGATCCCGAAGCCGGTTTGGACTACGCGCGTCGTCTAAAAACCTTGGCGGATGAGTTGAGTGATACCGTGTACATCGTGATGCGGGTATATTTTGAAAAACCGCGCACCTCGACGGGTTGGAAAGGGTTTATCAACGATCCGAATATGGATGACTCGTTTCACATTGATCAGGGCATGCAAAAGGCGCGCCAGTTTCTACTGGATGTTAATGAGCTGGGTCTGCCTGCCGCAACCGAAGCGCTCGATCCGATTGCACCACAATATTATGGCGATTTGATCGCTTGGACTGCAATTGGCGCGCGCACAGCCGAGTCACAAACCCACCGCGAGATGGCGTCCGGCCTATCCACGCCGGTTGGCTTTAAAAATGCCACGGATGGCTCACTTGACGCAGCGGTGAATGGTATTTTGTCAGCCTCTGCGCCGCACAGTTTCTTGGGCATCAACGAAAGAGGCGAAACCGCCATCATCCGCACACGTGGCAATGCCTATGCACACACCGTATTGCGCGGCGGCGGCGGTCGCCCGAACTACGACACCGTGTCTGTATCGCTGGCAGAAAAGGCGCTGAATAAAGCCCAACTGCCGGCCAATATCATGATTGACTGCTCGCATGCCAATTCGTGGAAAAACCATGATTTTCAACCGCTGGTACTCAAAGATGTGGCGCACCAGATCCGCGAAGGCAATACCTCCATCATCGGCGTGATGATCGAGAGC
Organism: Burkholderiaceae bacterium; assembly: GCA_049291875.1. Lineage (GTDB taxonomy): Bacteria > Pseudomonadota > Gammaproteobacteria > Burkholderiales > Burkholderiaceae > CTSOIL-112. Next base: position 21,052 of record JBATQE010000008.1, on the reverse strand, counting down.
TTTATCGAGGCGGGCAATCAAGCGATTTTGGAAGATCATAGCCAAATGCTGTACGGCTGTTCGGTAACGGATGCCTGCATCAATTGGCCAACCACTGAGCGCATATTGACCGAAATGCGCGAGTTGCTCAAAACGCCGCTGCTCCATCGCCATGAGTCTCGTTCAAAAGCCTAATTACAAACCTTTAAAAAACAAACTATAATGGCGGCCTTAATCAGCCATCGTTATTAAGCCCCTGCAACACCATCACCCGATAAGGATTGAATCATGACCCACGTAGTACTCGAAGCCTGCATCCAATGCCGTTACACCGACTGTGTGGACGTGTGTCCCGTGGATTGCTTCAAAAAAGGGCCGAATTTTTTAACGATTGACCCCGACGAATGCATCGACTGCGCGGTGTGTATTCCCGAGTGTCCGGTAGAGGCCATTGTGCCGGAAGAAGACGTCCCGGCCAATCAACAGCACATGATCGCATTGAATGCCGAGCTATCGAAAAAATGGCCAACAATTTCGCGCATGGAAGGCGCATTACCCGATGCGGATGAATGGGCCAAACGCACGGATAAATTGCAATATTTGATCAAAGAATAAGCAAGCAGTTGATCGACATCAATCAAAAAAGGTTCAGTGCAGTGCGCTGAACCTTTTATTTTTGACCAAACTCAGAAATAAATGCCTGTCTGTAACCGAAGCCCATCAATTGCATTCATCATTCGCGCTCAGCGCCATAAGTCTCGCGCCCTGTCACTACGTCAACTGTCCACCAATCGCTTGTACCTGTTCGAGTAAACGCGTCCATGCCGTATCCAATGCAACGGCGGCCTCGCCCTCCGCTTTCACGCCCAACTCAATGCTGTAGCGTTTGATTTCACCATAATGCCCCAGCGTTGGCAAGCTGTAGGTTTGCACGCCGACGTACTCACGTTCAATCGCCTCCATCAGCGGCGCGATTTGCGATTCTTGCAGCTCATACACCATGCACGAGCGTTGCGCAAAGCCATCCTTGAAAAACCAGTCGCGGTAATAGGTGTCCAAAATCCACATCACCATCGGATGAGCCATCACCGGAAAACCCGGCATAAAATAATGCTGTCGAATGCTAAAACCCGCAATGCCGTTGAACCGATTCGGAATCAACTGCGCCCCAACCACAAAATTGCCCATCTGCCGACGCTGCTGATGCGTCGCACCGTTCAAGTCCGTTTCACCGCGCTTTTGCGCCGCCGCGTCGATCAAAGCCACCGCTTCGGGATTGAGCGCCATCGGCAAACCCAAAGCCTCAGCTGCCGCTTGGCGCGTGTGATCATCCGGCGTTGCGCCAATACCACCAGTGACCAAAACGGGAATCGATTCGGCGAAGCTGCGTTGGAGTCGTTTCACCAACTCCGCCCGGTCATCGCACACATATTCGACCCACGCCAGACGCAAACCGCGCTCGGCCAGCAATTGCTTGATCGCCGGGAAATGCGCATCCGCACGCGTACCCTGCACAATCTCATCGCCAATAATCATCAAACCGAATTTCATACAGCCGCTCCTTCGTCCGCTTGCTCAATCATCGGCTCTGTCCGCGCCGAGGTGTCAGGCAACGGCGGCACATTCGCGATTTTCCCCACATTCCTCTCCTCGCGTAAATCCTGCAATGCCTGTAAGCAATACAAACTATACGCCAAGCCGCAATAGGTGAATAATGCAGTAAAGGTCAACACCGATAAAATCGCCGTCACAGGCAACAAGACCAAACCCAGCACAGAGCCAATCCATACAAACGTCGGAAAAGCCCCCAATAAAGTCACCGCGACACCCAACAAAAACAAATTCAGATTATGCCGCTGGGCAATGATTTCAAATTCCTCATGCGTCGCATGATCGGCCAAGGCATCCAGCGTAAATACCTTCTGATTGTAGCGCGCGATAATCCCACCATGAATCAACGCCCCCACACCGGCTAATACATACGCGGGAACAGAAATAATCCAAAAGAAGGCGAACCAAAAAGTCCACTTCATCGTGTGCCAGATCGATTGCCATGTGGACAATTTGCCCTCACGGTGCAAATTCGGAAAGTAACGGCTCGCCACCAGCCGATTGATATGGCTCATGCCAAACACACTGATCAGCACCATCGCCCAAATCACGGTCAGCACCACAAAGAGCACGGCTGTGAGCATGAAGGCAAAAAAGCCCATCACGCCATTGAGCGCCATTTCCCACCAATTGTTACCGACCCATTGACCGTCAATCCAGCTTTGCACCCGCATCATGACGGCACGAATATCATCGCCCCAAATCACGCCGACCACCAGCACAATGAACAACCAAAACAGTGCAGAGAACAATGCCGGTTTCCAAATCAATAACCAAACGCGTGGCGAAAACATTAAAGTCAACGCACGCGTCAATGCCTGTACCACACGAGCCATACAGCCCTCCTGTAATTCAACCTCATCTTTCAACCCATTTGCAGCACTCAGAGTAATTGCAGCAATCGCTGTTAACGGTATATCAGATTATCACATAAAGCCATTCGAGATTGATAACATGAAATTCTGTGCAAGCGAGAACGAAAAAAACCGTGCGAAATATGCGTTTCGCACGGTGCAAATTCTCCGATCACTCGCTATGACAGGAGAACTTGGAGATCAAAGCTTTATATCAATTGACTCTGAGCCAATGACTCTGAACCAATGCTCATGACAGCCAATATACGCCAGACAATTAATCTGTTTGCGTCTGCATCGGAGTACTGCCCACCACACCGGCGACAAACAATTTGTCCTGAACCGTATCGGTTTTGATGGTGCGGGCGCAGGCGCGACCATCTTCTTTAAACGCATGAACGCGACGAGGTTTCAGATACAGCGCGATTTCATCACCCATTTTGTACTGACTGTCACCCGATTGACGCACGGTCACGGTTTCCGCATCTTCGGTCACGCGCACATACAGATAGGACGCTTCGCCCAGTTTTTCCAAATATTCCACTTTGCCGTAAATTACGTTTTCGGTCTCATCGGTCGCGATGATCACGTGTTCCGGACGGATACCCAGTTCAAGCGGAGCGCCTTTTGGCAAGCCAACCGCATTCACGCGCACTTGGAAATTTTTTCCACCCACTTCGACCGTGGCTTCATTCGGCTCGGCATGAACCAATTTACCCGGAATAAAATTCATTTTGGGTGAGCCGATGAAGCCGGCCACGAATTTATTCACAGGGAAATGGTACAACTCCAATGGCGCGCCAAACTGCGCCACCGAGCCGTCTTTGCGTACCGCCTCACCCGCGTTGAGCAATACGATTTTATCGGCCAAAGTCATTGCCTCAACCTGATCATGCGTCACATAGATCATGCTGGCATTCAGGTTTTCGTGCAGGCGCGCGATTTCGATACGGGTTTGCACACGCAACGCGGCATCCAAGTTCGACAACGGCTCGTCAAACAAGAATACGTCCGGATTGCGCACAATCGCTCGGCCAATCGCTACACGCTGACGTTGACCACCGGAGAGTTCTTTCGGCAAACGATCCAGCAGTTTGTCCAACTGCAAAATCCGCGCAGCTTCATTTACTTTTTGGTCAATGGTACTGTTATCCGTCTTGGCGATTTTCAAGCCAAAAGCCATATTTTCGCGCACCGTCATGTGCGGATACAGGGCATAGCTTTGAAACACCATCGATACGCCGCGCTCAGACGGCGCTTTTTCGTTCATGCGCTTGCCGCCGATGTACAAATCACCGCTGGTAATGTCTTCCAAACCGGCAATCATGCGCAGCAAGGTGGATTTACCACAGCCGGACGGACCGACAAATACGCAAAATTCACCCTCGCCGATGTGTAGGTTCACATCCTGAATCGTGTTCGGGTTATTGCCATATTTTTTATTCACGTTCTTTAAGAGAATTTCTGCCATTTTGATCTCCTTTATTGTTTCACCTCGGCGACATCCACCCATGCGAACAGGGTTTGCCACGGCGATAGTTGTAAATTTTGAGTGCGTACGGTTTTTACGGCGTCGACTTGCTGCGGCACTTGTGCCATTGATTGAATAACACAATGCTGCGGCAAAATATACTGACATGCCTGATCGGATAGATTGAACACACACAACAAACGTTGCGTTCCGTCGCTGCGGATAAAGGCAAACACTCGCTCATCCGGCGGCAAAAACTCAATCGCACCCGACCATAAAATCGGCATGACGCGGCGAGTCTCGAACCAACGACGGTAAAAATTGAGCAAACTGTTCGGGTCTTGATCCTGCTCGCTCACCGCACGAGTAATGTGTTCGGGCGCAACGGGCAGCCACGGTTTGCCTTGCGAAAATCCCGCGTTCGGACGGCTGGCATCCCAAACCATCGGCGTCCGACAGCCATCGCGCCCGCCTTCTTCCGGCCACATGCTGATGCCGTACGGGTCTTGCAATTGTTCAAACGTTAATTTGGCCTCGGTCAAGCCCAGTTCTTCACCTTGATAAAAGCATGGACTGCCGCGCAAAGTCATCAACAACGATGCATACAAGCGCAAAGCTCGTGGATCGTCGCTCCAGCGGCTGGCCACACGCTTCACGTCGTGGTTGGCAAACGACCAGCAAGCCCAACCATCCCGCACCGCTTGTTCAAACTCGGTAAACGTGCGGTAAAAATGCTCCGCTGAGTTTTGCTCGGCCAACAGGCTGAATGAATACGCGGTATGCAGCTTGTCGCCGCCCCCGGTATACTGCGCTTGCAATACCAGCGGATGCTCGTCACCGATTTCACCGATCGTGGTGATGCCCGGATACTCATTCAGCACTGTGCGTAATTCGCGCAGAAACTGAATATTTTCAGGCTGCGATTTGTCGTACAAATGCGTTTGCCAGCTATACGGATTATTTGGTACAACCCCGCTGTCATTGCATATCGGACGGCCGCGACCGGGATTGTCACGCAGTTGCGCATCATGGATATAGAAGTTCACGGTATCCAATCTGAACCCATCCACACCGATATCCAGCCAAAACCGTGCGACATCGAACAAGGCTTGGCGCACTTGCGGATGATGCAAATTCAAATCCGGCTGACTGGTTAAAAAATTGTGGAAATAATACTGTTCACGTTTGGAGTCCCACTGCCATGCGCTGCCAATGAAAATCGACAGCCAGTTGTTGGGCACGGAACCATCGAATTTCGCATCCGCCCACACATACCAGTCGGCTTTTGGATTATCACGACTTTGACGCGACTCTTTGAACCACGCGTGTTGATCCGATGTGTGACTCAACACCTGATCGATAATCACGCGTAAGCCCAACTCATGCGCCCGCGCCACCAACTGTTTAAAATCATCCAGAGTGCCGAACATCGGATCAACGTCGCAATAGTCCGAAACGTCGTAACCGAAATCCTTCATCGGCGAGGTGAAAAACGGCGACAACCAAACCGCATCCACACCCAATTCCGCCACATACGGCAATCGTTCGATAATCCCTTTCAGATCACCGATACCATCGCCGTTGCTGTCCTGATACGAGCGCGGATAAATCTGGTAAATACTCGCACCGCGCCACCATTCAGGATTTTTGACGTTATCAGGATGTTGCAAAAATTGTTTTGGCATATTAGCTCCTGTTAACCTTTCACCGCACCACTGGTTAAGCCGGATACAATCTTACGTTGCAACAGCAACACCATCAGAACCAGCGGCAAGGTCACGATCACCGAAGCGGCCATCAATTTACCCCACGGCAATTCCTGCGAGCTTGCCCCGCCACCGATCAGTGAAATCGCCACCGGTACGGTACGCTGCGCATCATCGTTCACAAAGGTCAAGGCGAACAAGAACTCATTCCACGCCGCCACGAATGCCAACAAGCCTGTGGACACCAGCGCCGGCCACATCAATGGCATGAACACATCCTTGATAATGCGCCACGGTGTACAACCGTCCATGATCGCCGCCTCTTCAATCTCCTTCGGCAAATCGCGGATAAACGTAGTCAACACCCACACGGTAAACGGCAAGGTAAAAATCAGGTAAGGCAACACCAGCCCCATACTCTTGTTATACAAGCCAAAGGTACGCATCATTTCAAACATACCGGCCAAAACCGCCACCTGCGGGAACATCGACACCCCCAAAATAGCGATAAGCAATATGCCACGGCCTTTGAACTGCACACGTCCCAAAGCATACGCCGCCGTCACGCCCAAAAACAACGAGACAGCGACCACAGAGACGGACACCATCAATGAATTGATGATATTGAGCCAAAATGGCTGATCGCTGTTGGCAAAAATAGCCTTGTAATTGGCCAAACTCAAACCTGTGTTAACCACATCGGTCACATCGTACAAAGCATTGCCGGTTAACATGGAAGATAAAATCGCGTAGCCGAATGGGAACAGCGCAAACACCACAATCACCACCACCAACAGCCAAAATAATACGCGCCAAAAAATCGACTTAGGCATCAGAGCCTCCTTACAAAATGTTTATTTCACATCACAACAAAAACCATTTGAACTATGTCAAAAGCCCTTTAATTATTGGCATTGGTTCGTGTGAGTTTCATATAAATCAAGGTACAAGCCGCGATGATTAAAAACAGCACCGTCGAAGCCGCAGACCCTTCGCCCGCATAACCATTGGCAATCAGTTTTTCACGGACAAAGCCGGACATACTGATGGTCTGCTCATTGGTACCGGTCATAATGTAGATCACGTCGAACACGCGCAGAGCATCGAGCAAGCGGAAAATCACCGCCACCAGCAATGCCGGTTTGATCAACGGCAAGGTCACTTTGAAAAACACCTTGACCGGATGAACGCCATCCACCTTGGCCGCTTCATAGCAATCCTTAGGCAACATTTGCAAAGCCGCCAAAATCAGCAAAGCCATGAACGGTGTGGTTTTCCATACGTCGGCGATCAAAACCGAGAGCATCGGATAATCGGTGGTGAACGCAATCCGCTCAAAGCCCAACCATACGAGGAACAGATTAATAATCCCGAATTGCTGTTGCAACATCCAGTCCCACATTTTGGCCGACACGATGGTCGGAATCGCCCACGGCACCAAAACCGCAGTACGCACCAAGCCGCGACCTTTAAACTCAGCATTGAGTACCAAAGCCACCGCCAAGCCAAAAATGGTCTCCAAGGTCACAGAAACAATGGCGAAAAAGAAAGTATTTTTAATCGCACCCCACCAAGCGGGACTGATTAAATCTTTACCGGTAAAAAACAGACCATATTCACCAATATAGTTGTCCAACCCGACGAATTTAACATCCGGACCGGTCATCATATCGATTTTGGCATCGGTCAAGCTGAGCCAAATCGTCCGTGCCAACGGCCAAACGGCGACCATCAGCAAAACAACGAGCATGGGTGCCAAAAAAATCCAAGCACTGCGCACGCGTTGCTTATTTAATTCTGTTTGTTGTGTATTTGCCATGTAGTGTCTCCCAAATGGGGTACATCATCTGTCGTAAGCATCCGATCAAAGTGTTGTCCTTTAATCTTCAAGCGGTACGACATGAATTAACCGCTGCACTCACCCAATCAAATAATCAAACCAATGCATTGGGTAAAAATTGGGTAAAAAAATGCCAAACCCCTGTGAAAGGATTTGGCATATGCACTTAAATTACCACTTGTCTCCGCGGCGGATTTTGGTCAAATCTTCTTCCAATTTTTTGACCGCATCAGCACCAGAGGCTTTGCCGTTCAATACAGAAGAAGCAGAGTTCCAGATTGCAGCAGATACTTCATTGTATTTATCACCGGTCACAGTCGCAGGACGAGCCACTGCATTGGTAAGCACTTCATACAAGTCACCGAAGAACGGAGCTGCTTTCAATACATCCGCGTCTTTATACAATTCAGGGATCGTTGGATTGTAAGAACCTTCAATCGCGCGTTGTTTTTGGATTTCAGGGCTGGTCAAGAAAATCACCAAATCAGCCGCTTCTTTCGGATGTTTGGAATACTTAGGCACAGCCAACTGCCAGCCGCCCAAAGTAGCAGCCGATTTACCGTCCGGACCTGCTGGCAGTGCAGAAACAGCCACTTTACCTTTGACTTTGCTGTCATCTTTTTGCATCAGCGCCCAAGCATACGGCCAGTTACGCATAAACACAGCATTACCGTTTTGGAAAATACCGCGCGCTTCTTCTTCAGCACCGTTCAATACGCTTTTCGGAGAAATGACACCTACCCATTTAGCCGCCGCATCAAATGCTGCCGCTGTTTTCGGGTTATTCGCGCTGATTTTACCATCCGGTTCAACGAATGAACCACCGCCAAAGCTCGCCGACCATTCCAACGCATCGCAGGTCAGACCTTCGTATGCTTTACCTTGGAATACGAAACCTTGCATGTCCTTATTGCCCGCTGCACGTTCGCCATCCTGAACTTTTTGTGCTGCAGCGGCCATTTCATCCCAAGTTTTCGGCGCTGTCAGCTTGTATTTTTCCAACAAGTCTTTACGATAGTACAAGACACCGGCATCGGTGAACCAAGGCATTGCCAATAATTTACCATCGATGGTGTTATTCGCTACGATTGCAGGGAAGTGTTTGGCTTCTACGCCATTGGTGTACGGTTTCAGATCCAACAAATGATTTTTCAGCACGCCCGGCCAAACTACGTCGACCATCACCACGTCCAAATCAGATGAGCCTGCGCCAAACTGTTGACGGAACAGCGCCAAAATATCGGTACTCGAATTCGGTGCTGTGAACAACTTGACTTTATTACCGGTTTTTTGTGACCAAGCATCGGTCAGTTTTTTACACATCTCAAAATCTTGACCCACCGAACCACAGGAAATGGTCAATTCAACCGGACCTGCTTTACCACCGTCTGCTGGAGCAGCTGCTGCCTTCGGTGCTTCTTTGCTGCCGCCACCGCACGCAGCCAGAACCAATGTTGCACCCACTGCCAAAGCCATTTTTTTCATATCAAAAATCATTATCAATCTCCTTGAATAAGACTTTTGCACAACCGGATACATCGAAGCATGCTCTTAAAATCTCCTAACTGCTTGCATCAACCATCTAAAATCGCGCAAAACCCTTGGAACTAATACGGCACATCTCACTTCCCTCGTGTAATCGTTTGCAAAAAATGTAAAAATAATAATAGCTTTCTTACACAAAACGTACACAAGTTACAACAACTCTACACCCTCAATTTCCAAAAGTCAACACAAAATATAGACACTTTATGAAAATTGGTTCATAATCAGTCACACATGTCAAGCACCATTTTGGCCTGTGAGGGGTTTTAGAAACTGACGAAAAAAATAAAAGTCTTTTTTATTTTCATGGAGTTGGAACCGGTTTCTAAAACACAATAAGACTTTTACTACAAGAGGAACATCATGAAACACAAATATCTATCTTTGGCGGTTTTGAGCTTGTTCAGCGGTATGACTATGGCCGCAACCAGCGTGACTTTGTACGGTACAGCAGAAATCGCTTACCGCGATCAAACAGGTGACAACCTCAGCTTGCGTCAAGATGCAGCCGGCGAATCTCGCTTGGGTGTTAAAGGTCAAGAAGATTTGGGTAACGGCACTGCCGCGTTCTTCCAATTGGAATCTCGCTACAATCTGGACACTGGTGCCAACACGGGTACTGCTGCTGGCACAGGCTTTTTTGATGAAAAAGCAGTCGTTGGTTTGAGCTTTGCCAATGGCGCGCACAAAGTCTACTTTGGTAAATCCGCATCTCCAATCGACCGCCTCGGTAACAACATCGGTCACTTGGCCAATGATTTTGGCGTTAAAACATCTATGGGCGGCTGGCGTAACGGCGCATTCTACGACTACAACGCCAATGGCTTGGCTGTAGCTGCTGCTGTGACAACTAAAGGTGGAGCCTATTCGCCTAACACCGCTAACGTAACAGAGGGCGGTAAAGATACTAAATCATCTTACGGTATTTCTGCTCGTTATGATGCTGCAAACTGGTATTTTGGCGCTGGCTGGCAAGCGGACAATGATAAAAGCCATGCCGTAGACAGCTCTGGTCTTTATACCGGTTCAGGCGTGAAAAATGAATGGCTGGCAGTTGCAGGTTATAAATTTAACCCAGTATTTTTAGGCGCTTCTTATGCAGATGCTAAGGGTTACGGCTCTAGTAATAGCTCTTTTGACCATCGCCGTATCATCCAAGCTCATATTGGTGGTAATCTGACCCCTAACGACCAGTTGTTTGCTAACTATGCTCGCTACAACACTAAAACAGATGGCGCCAATAAAGAAAAAACCAATAAATACGGTTTGGGCTATGTTCACTCTTTAAGCAAACGCACCAGCGTATTTGCAGGTGTAGCACGTGTTAAAGACAGCATCGCTGATACCAGCTACACCGACTGGGACGTTGGCGTAAAACACACGTTCTAATGATGTACCTCAAATTTTTTGAGTGTTGAGTTTTCGAGCGTTCAGCGGGTTCATCCATAAAGCCCGCCGACACCGCACAAGCTTGAATATTGGGCACCAAAAAATTTGAGTTTTTATTTGTCTTTATTCTCTTATATTTTTTCCCGACAAACGGGATCGGCATATGCTAATCACTGTGTTGATCCAAAATGTCGGGATTTTTTTATCCGCGATGTTCGGCAAATTTTGACTAAGCGTTAGCCACGCTCAAAATCAATCTTTCCATCCCAGTTCAAATCGTTTGGACAGGGTTGTTTTTAAGAATGGCTATACCATTAATACCTCTACCCCAATAAGTGTGCATCCACGCGATACCACAGAGCAAAGGATATATTATGAATCACGCCGATCACTTACCGCTACACACCTTATCGATTGAGCCGTGGGGGCTTTCCGAGTTGTCATACCTGCCCGATCAAGCTCCCCTACACGAGAGTTTGCTCACTCTGGGCAATGGTCGCATCGGCGTTCGCGGCGCACATGAAGAAGGTGCAGTTTGGTCGGGAACCTTTCAAAACGATGTATTCATCAATGGTTTTTACGAATCCGAACCGATTGTCTATCCCGAATCTGCTTACGGTTTTGCCAAGACCAATCAATTCATGGTGCGCGTACCCAACGCAACACCGATCACTTTCAACATTGATGGCGAAACATTTGATCCAAAATTAGGGCAAATTCAGGCGTACCGACGTCATTTGGACCTTCAGACCGGCGTACTCACCCGTTCGTTTGAGTGGGTCAGTCCCAAGGGCCAGCACGTCCGCGTGCAAAGTGAGCGCTTGGTCAGTCTCACGCACACCCACCTCATGGCACAGCGATACAGCGTCACGTTGCTCAATGCGCTCAATGGCTCCAGTGTGATTGAAATCCGTTCAGCCATCAGTAACCAAGCGCCACAAAAAACCTCAGATGAGGCAGCGATTGACGATCCGCGCGTGGGCGCATCACTTTCCGGCCAACTGCAATTTGCCCAGCACCTCGAATTAGCGCAAGGCTCGGCCTTTATCCACCACACGCACCACAGTGGGCTATCGGTGGCGACGGCAACGGTCCATCAGATTGACAACACTGCCTCGCAGCGAATTTCGCACACAACTCAGCACGACGAATACGTATCAGCGCATACCTACACCATCGAGTGTGCCGCCGGGCAAACCGTCACATTGAACAAATACAGCGCCTACTGCACTGCAAACGAGGCGAACGGCAGCACGCTGCTTGAACGCGCTTGTGCCGAATTGGGCACCGCCCAAACCTTAGGTTTTAACGCCCTACTGACCGAGCAGCGCGACTATTTGGCGGATTTTTGGCGCAGCAGCCACGTCGAGATCGGCGGCGATGACGCTTTGCAGCAAGGGATGCGCTTCAGCGCATTTCACCTGTTGCAATCAGTCGGGCGCGATGGCAAAACCAATATTGCAGCCAAAGGCGTCACTGGCGCGGGCTACGATGGCCATTATTTTTGGGACACCGAAATTTACGTCCTGCCGTTTTTCCTGCACACACAACCCGATATTGCACGGCAATTGCTGCAATACCGCGCCCATATTCTGCCAGCCGCTCGCGAACGTGCGCGTGAAATGGCGCATCCGCGCGGTGCACTCTATCCGTGGCGCACCATCACCGGCCCCGAATGCTCCTCCTACTTCCCTGCCGGAACCGCGCAATACCACATCAACGCCGACATTGCCTACGCCACCGCGCTGTACACGCGCGTGACTGGTGATTGGTCATTCATTGTTGAGTCTGGCGCAGAAATGATTTTTGAAACTGCTCGTATTTGGCCGGATTTAGGTCATTTTTCAGACAACGGCGAATTCGGCCTCTACACCGTTACTGGCCCTGATGAATACACCGCGATTGTGAACAACAATTTATTCACCAATCTGATGGCGCGTCACCACCTGCGCTTTGCTTTAGAGGTTGCCGAATATTTACACAGCCATCATCCCGAACGCTATGCCGAGCTGCGCGCGCACATTGGGCTATCCGATGAAGAGTTAGCGCTGTGGCAGCGCATGGCAGCACAAATGAAAGTACCGTTTGATGCCGAACGCGGCCTACACGCGCAGGACGATGCGTTTTTTGACAAGCCGCTTTGGGATTTTGCCAACACACCGAAAGCCAACTACCCACTGTTGCTGCATTACCACCCGCTGGTGATTTACCGCCATCAGGTGTGCAAGCAGCCGGACGTGGTGTTGGCCTTGTTGCTGCTCGGTGACGAATTCACCACCGAGGAAAAACGTTGCAATTACGATTACTACGAGGCGATCACCACGCACGACTCCTCGCTCTCAAGCTGTATTTTCTCGATCATGGCATCCGAAATCGGCTACGGTGAAAAGGCCTACGACTACTTCATGCAAACGGCGCGACTGGATTTGGACAATCTGCATCACAACACCCAACACGGCCTGCATTGCGCCGCATTAGCAGGCTCGTGGATGGCCTTGGTGTATGGCTTTGCCGGTATGCGCAGCAATGCCCAAACACCGCAATTCACGCCGTTTTTACCACGCCAATGGACGCATTATCAGTTCGTCGTGCGTTTGCACGGATATTTGTTGCAAGTGCGGGTTGAGCTGAATCAAGTGACGTATCAATTGCTGGATACCGAGGACGCGCAGGCAACATTGAGCATCACACACTATGGCAAGGCAATTGACGTCACTCGCGAACCAGTCAGTCTGTCCATTGTGCAAACCCAGTAAAACAGCCCATAAGGATACCGATATGCAAATCCAAGCATTTATTTTCGATCTGGACGGTGTCATTGCCGACACCGCCGTATTTCACTACCAAGCCTGGCGCGAGCTGGCCAACCGCTTGGGCTTTGACATCGACCACGAATTTAACGAAACCCTCAAAGGCGTGGGACGCATGGACTCGCTCAATCGCGTGTTGGCGCATGGCAATATCCAAATGTCGGAGGAGCAAAAACAGCGCGAAGCCGAGCAAAAAAACCGTGAATACGTTGAGCTGATTTCGCACATGACCCCAGCGGATTTGTTGCCCGGCGCGCGCGAAGCGCTGCTCGCCGTGCGCGCTGCTGGGCTGAAAATTGCGCTGGCCTCGGCCAGTAAAAACGGCCCGATGATTTTGGCGCGCACCGGCGTGGCCGACTTATTCGACACCGTCGTTGATCCGGCTTTGCTCAAAAACGGCAAGCCCGATCCGGAAATTTTCCTCAAAGCCGCCGAGCAATTGAACCTGCCGGCGCAAGCCTGTATTGGCGTCGAGGATGCGATTTCCGGTATCGAAGCGATTAAGCGCGCCGGGATGTTTGCCGTTGGCATTGGTAACGCAGCGATTTTGCAGCAAGCGGACATCGTGCTGCCCGATCTGCGCCCATTTGACTGCGCGCAGCTCATTGCTGCGGCACAAGGCTGATCCTATTGATCGGACTCAAGCAAAAAGCCAGCACATACGCGCTGGCTTTTTCTTCTGCATTCAAACATTATTTTTGCGTGGATTCGCGCACCACCAATTCGGGATGACGCGATTCACAGACATCGCCCTGCAATTCACCCGAAATTTTTTGCATCAGCAAATGAATCGCGCGCTCGCCCATCTGACGCACATTGACCCGCATCGAGGTCAGGCGTGGCGTGATATAGCCGGACAAGGGAATGCAGTCAAACCCTGCCAGCAAAAAGTCTTTCGGCGCATACAACCCCGCCTGATTCATGGCGTACATACAACCGATCGCGGTCACATCATTCGCAGCGAAAATCGCATCGACTTTGCAACCGCTTTTTAATAATTCCTGCCCCGCCAAATAGCCGCCCTGCTCGGTGAAATCCCCGGGCAGCAACATGGCCGGCTCCAAACCATGATCTTTCAAAGCCTCAATCACACCACGCTGACGTTCACGCGCTTCATAGTGATCCAGCGGGCCATTGATGAACGCGATTTTGCGTGCACCTTGTTCATACAAATGATCGATCATCACGCGCGTGGCCTGAATATTGTCCGTGACGATCGCAACACCCGAGCCGTCCTCCTTGACATGGTTGACCCAGACATTGGGTACGCGGCTGGTCACGCGATCCAACACACTGTCCTCAATCTCAGGCACGGCAAAAACCAAGCCATCCACTTTGCCATACAGCGAGCGGGCAATTTGCTGCACCGTTTTTTGCTTGCCATCCGTACCGGCCAGCAAAATATTCAATCCGTACTGACGCGCGCCTTTTTCCAAGCCTTTGGTCAGCTCGGGGAAAAATTCACTGTACATTTCCTGTGGGAAGATCACACCGACTACCTCTTGGCGGCGGGTACTGAGACTGCGCGCGCCCGCATTGGGCAGATAATTTTTTTGCTCGATGACGGTCAAAACACGCTCGCGTAGCGCCTCGGAAACCGAAGGTGAGTTGTTCAATACCCGAGAAACCGTAGCCACCGAAACGCCGGCGGCCTGTGCGATGGATCTGACATTATGTCCCATAGTGTTCTCTAATACTTTTAAAGTCTGCCGTTAAGAATTGATTATTGCGAATGGATTGTAACTGCTTTCAGTGATAGAAAATGACGCACTGTCAGACGCTATTATGCTATCAATTGCTCTGTTCTTGCTGAACTTTCACGCGATTTTTATCGTGCGATACTCTCCCACACTTTATATAAACGTTTGATCGACACCGGCATCGGCGTACGCAACTCTTGCGCAAACAGACCGATGCGCAATTCCTCCAATAACCAACGAAATTCGAGCAAACGCTGATCCAGCGCAGCTTCATGGTTCGCACCACTTTGACTGATCTGCGCGCCAAACTCGCGTTGCCAATTCTGCACCAGCGGCGCCATATCGCGCATGAGTTGACTATCGCGCTCCAAACCGCCTTTGAGCTTGTCGCAGCGCAGCGCAATCGCTTTGAAATAGCGGGGATAATGCACCAGTTGCGCATACGGCGTATGCTCGATAAAGCCTTTTTGCGTCAGGCGTGCGATCTGTTCGCCGATGTCTTTATACTGCGCGGCATGTGTCTTGATCCCCGCCCATTTTTTCTGCGCGTTTTGCCACTCGCTCAGCACACTCATCACCACGCGCGCGACCTCCTGCACGATCAAGCCCAAACGGGTTTTCGCCTGCTCAATCATTTGATTAAAGCTTGCCGCATCGCTTGGCTCGTGTTGCGCATCATCCAATTGACAAGCGCGGCGTAAACTCACCGTTAAAATATCCGCCTTAACCTGCTCCAGCGTGCCGCCGGTCAAGCCAACGAACAGCATCCCGAGTTGCGTCGTGTCGGGAATATTGCGCTCCAGATGTTTCAAATTATCCTTGAGCGCAATCCGCGCCAAGCGCAGCAGCCCACGCGTATGCACCGCACGCGCCTGCAATTCGTCGTCCCACACGGTCAATTCGCAATACTCGCCCATATCCTGCAAAGCCGGATAACCAAACAAAGTCTGTTTGCCTTTTTGCAAACTCATCAATTCTGGCAAAGGCTCGAAATCCCACGTCACAATCGCGCGCGCACCATCGGCAGCGGACTCCGGACTGGATGCCGCACTGTTGGCCACAGATGTCGCTGTCGTCGACTGTGCCACCGCCTGCCCCGCGACATTTTGAAAACTCGCGCGCGCCTGCGTGCCAAAATGCTGCCGCAGCAAAGCCAAATTGCGGCTCATCTCGACCTGCCGACCGTATTCGTCCAGCAGTTTGAAATTCATGAAGGAATGCGGCGAGAGTGTTTCCAATTTGAAATCACTGGTTTTGAGCTGCTGCATGGTTTGCAGACGCACGTATTCGATCAAGGCATCCAGCAAAGGCACTTGCCCTGTTTTGCCCTGAGCATTTGCCCAATCCACGAAGTTTTGCGTGAAATCAGGCAACGGCACGCAATGACGACGAATTTTTTGGGGCAAGGATTTGAGCAAAGCCTGTACTTTTTCCTTAATCATGCCCGCGACCAGCCATTCGCTCTGCGTCGGCGAGACAAAATTCAACACCGTCATCGGCACCGCCAGCGTCACACCGTCGCGGTGCGAACCCGGCTCAAAATGGTAGGTCAGCGCACAATCCACGCCACCGACATTCATGCTTTTCGGGAACACATCGGTGGTCACGCCCGCCGCCTCATGCCGCATCAGTTCATCACGCGTCAGATACAGACGTTTCGGCTCGGTTTTGATGATCTCGTCATGCCATTTTTGCAAGGTGCGGGTGTCGCAAATCTCCTTCGGAATCACTGCATCGTAAAACGCAACGATCAACTCATCATCGACCAATACGTCCTGCCGCCGCGATTTGTGTTCAAGTTTTTCGATCTGCGCGATCAATTGCGTATTGTGCGTGATGAAGGGGAAACGCCCTTCCAACTCATGCTGCGCCACGCCGTCGCGGATGAAAATCTCACGCGCCTCGGTTGGGTTGATACGCGCGTAGCTGACTGCACGCCCGCTGTACACCACGAGGCCGTACAAGGTCGCGCGCTCATCGGCCTGCACTTGACCGGATTTTTTGCGCCAGCGCGGTTCGGAATACGATTTGCTGAGTAAATGCGGCGCGATGCGCTCCAACCATTTCGGCTCGATTTTCGCAATCGTGCGCGCAAACAGCCGCGAGGTTTCGACCAACTCCGCCGCCACAACCCACTGCGCATTTTTCTTGCTCACGCTGCTGCCCGGCCAGAGGTAGAACTGTATGCCGCGCGCGCCGAGATAGTATTGCGCCCGCTGCCCCATTTTCACCTGCGATGCCTGCTGCTGTGCGGTTGCATTCGGATTGGGCTTCGGTTCATTTTTAAAGCCCACATTGCCAAGTAAACCCGTGAGCAGCGCGCAGTGCAATTGCTCATACGTCGGCTCGGTCTCATTCTCGTGCCACCCCTGCTCTTTCACCAAGGTACGCAGTTGGCTGTGGACGTCACGCCATTCGCGTAAACGTAAATGATTGAGAAAATTCGCGCGACACAGCTCCTGTAACTGGCGATTGGATTTTTTGTGCGCCACCGCATCCTCAAACCACTGCCAAATTTTCAGGTAACTCAAAAATTCCGACTGCGGATCAGTGAACTTCACATGCGCCGCATCCGCCTGCTGACGCGCCTCTTGCGGGCGATCGCGCACATCCTGTACCGACAAGGCCGCCGCGATGATCAGCGTTTCTTTGAGTGCATTGAATTCACGTGCCGCCAAAATCATTCGCCCCACACGCGGGTCAATCGGCAATTTGGCCAAAGCGCGGCCAATGCCACTCAGCTCATTTTTATCGTTGAGCGCGCCCAATTCCTGTAACAAATGATAGCCGTCGCCAATGGCGCGATTCGGCGGCGCCTGCACAAAAGGAAACGCCTCAATCTGCGTCAAGCCGAGCGATTTCATGCGCAAAATGACATTTGCCAAGGACGAGCGCAAAATCTCAGGATCGGTAAAATCGGGACGACTTTGAAAATCCGCCTCATCGTATAAACGAATACACACGCCCGCCGCCACACGACCGCAGCGCCCCGCGCGCTGATTGGCCGCCGCCTTGGCGATCGGCTCAACCTGCAACTGCTCAACTTTTTGACGATATGAGTAGCGTTTGACCCGCGCCAGCCCCGTGTCCACCACATAGCGAATACCGGGCACGGTCAAAGAGGTTTCAGCCACATTCGTTGCCAAAACGATGCGCCGTGCATTCGAGCGTTTAAAAATCCGCTCCTGCTCAGCAGGCGACAGCCGCGCAAACAGTGGCAAAATCTCGGTATGCGCCGGATGGTGTTTGCGCAAAGCCTCCGCCGCCTCGCGAATCTCGCGTTCGCCGGGCAAAAACACCAAAATATCGCCCTCGCCAACCCGAGCCAATTCGTCCACCGCATCAACAATGCCCTCGTACAAATCGCGCTCACGCTGGCTCTCATCCGCCTGAATTGGCCGATAACGAATCTCAACCGGATAGGTGCGTCCGCTGACATTGATGATCGGCGCGGGCTTGCCGTTGTGCGCGAAATGCTCGGCAAAACGTTCCGCATCAATCGTCGCCGAGGTGATAATAAGCTTGAGATCGGGACGTTTGGGCAAAATCTCACGCAAATAGCCGAGCAGAAAGTCAATGTTCAAACTGCGCTCGTGCGCTTCGTCAATGATGATCGTATCGTACTGGCGCAGCAGTCGATCAGTCTGCGTCTCCGCCAGCAAAATCCCATCGGTCATGAGCTTGACCGACGCCCCCTCGTGCAAACGATCAGCGAAACGAATTTTGTAGCCGACCACTTCGCCCAAGTCTGAATTGAGCTCCTCAGCGATGCGCTTGGCGGTGCTGGTCGCGGCCAAACGGCGTGGTTGCGTATGACCGATCAAACCCGTACCACCCGCGCCCAAACCGCGCCCCAAACTCAAACACATTTTCGGCAACTGCGTGGTTTTGCCCGAGCCGGTTTCACCACAAACAATCACCACTTGATGCTTCTCGATCAAAGCGCAAATGCGTTCGCGCTCCTGCGAAACGGGTAAATTCTCAGGAAAATCAATTGTGCGATGAAGCGCTTGGATTTGCTCCGGCGTGGGTTGAATCCGTCTTGGTGCTTTTATCTGCGCTGATTCAGACGCGGACAAACGGCGTGCATCGGCTGAACGTTGTTGGGTACGCGCTTTTTGAGCTGTTTTCTCAGGCATGCCCTTAGAAGAAGGCAATGACGATGGCGCTGCACGACGGGTTTGAGTATGCCGCTCTTGCGCGCGCGATTGCCGTGTGTCTTGCGCCTCCTTTGCCTTGTGCGCGGATTGCTTGGACTGACTGGATGTCGCAGATGGCAAAGACAATGGTTTTTTGCCGGATGTGTGTTGGGTCATACTGCTGTTCTATGCTTTTCGACAAAAAAGCCTTCGCATGCGAAGGCTTTTTGGCTGATTGGGATGCGATTAGCTGCCACTGTTGCTGAATCCGCCGAATGGTTGCTGTACCGCCGCGCTGTTGGTGTAATTACCCGACTCAACCCAGCCTTTGAGTTTGACCGCGTCGGCCACGCGTGAATCAGCGGAGCTGGAGTCCAAAAACACCATGATTTTTGGTGTGCCATTGATGCGCGTTTGCAATACCAAACATTTGCCCGCCGCACTCAAGGTACCGGTCTTTTGCAAACCGATGTCCCAGCCCATATTGCGCGAGATCAAACGGTTGCTGTTGACGTATTTGTTGTAACGGCCATTGGCGGTGTAAACATACGCGCTGTCGTTGGTGGACAGCTCACGAATGGTTTTGTACTGCGTTGCCGCATTGACCATTTTGGCCAAATCCATCGCGCTGGCGCGATTGGATGAAGACAGGCCGCTTGGATCAACAAAGGTGGCAGAACTCATACCGAGCATCATGGCTTTGGCGTTCATCGCTTGCACAAATGCGCTGATACCACCCGGATAGGTACGACCAAGCGCATACGCCGCGCGGTTTTCAGAAGACATCAGCGAGAGCAACATCACGTCTCGGCGCGGCAATGACGTACCCGCAGTCAAACGCGAAGAGCGGTAATGCGCCGCGTCTTCGTCGGTAATCGTGATGTATTCGTTCAAATCTTGACGCGCATCGAGCACGACCATGGCGGTCATCAATTTGGTGATGGATGCGATCGGCAAAGGCGTCGAGGCATTTTTTTCGTACAAGGTCGTCCAATTGTTTTGATCCACAACCAAAGCCACACTGGAGCGCAAACCGACCGGATCAAACGCTTGGTTCAAGCCGTATTGGCGCGCAACCGAACCGGATGGACGGTAAACACGCGGTGCAGGCGGCGCTACTTTGACCTGAGGTTGCGGGTCAGCAACCACTTTGGTAGACGGTTTGTAAGAGACTTTCACCACATTGCGTGTGGATTTCGTGTTTGTCGCTTTGGATTGAGCGACTTGAACCGGCGCTTTCGCCGGCGTAACGGTTTTTGCGGCAGCAGCTTTTGCCGTGGCTTTTACCGGCGCTTTGGTAACGGTTTGGGCAACGGCGGCTTGAGCGGTTTTGCTTGATTTGGCGCTCACCGGCGTCACTTGCTTGACGTTTTTATCCGCCTTGGCTGCTGTTTTCGACGCTGCTTTGGCAGGTGCCGGAGCCACTTTAGCCGTTGATTTGACAGGTGTTTTTGCAGCGATTGGTGCAGTTTTAGCCGTAGTTTTTGCTGCTACGGGCAAAGCGAAAGCCATGGATAAAACGGAGACCAAGCCGAGTTGGGCAAATTTTTTCATACGATACCTCTTATTAGCAAATGTCATTCAAGATGGAATCCCCTCCCAGAGATCGGCACATTTTCTCAGAATTCAGATCATGCCATCCTCTTGAACGACGAAAATAGTTGGTAGGATTTTACGATATTTTTCTTATAAATCAAACAGTTTTGTTGTTTTTATAAAGAAAAATATCGCCATGTGTGCAAATCGCCTATCTGTCACCACATTTCTCCCACGCATCCTCCCATAGATACAAGTGCTCTGATAAAGTCATCAGCGTCTGAATGGTTGACAAAAAAGCTTTAAGGAAGTACGGAATAACTCCTACCGTCTGCGCTGGCGATGGGCGTGATGAGTAACGAGGCGTGGCGCGCAGTCTATGGTCATTCCCTAGACAAGCGTCACAACAAAGTTAATCACGCGCCCATCGCCAGCCCTTCGGGTTCTGGCAAAAAACACCCAGAACTTTGTT
>JBATQE010000007.1:0-16461 GCA_049291875.1 Burkholderiaceae bacterium | reverse complement strand
TGTCCTTGGTCGCGATGCTCCCTCGAACATATCGTTCGAGCGGAAACTGCTACGCAGCTTCGCCCACTCGTGTTTTCGCGCACTATCGTGCGCTCCAACCCAGCGCGGGTTCCGCTCAACTCGCGCCCCATTAGCGGTCATGCACATCAATGAACGCTTGAGTTGGGTCGGTTTGAAACTCGCGTTTGCACGCAAACGCTCAAACAACAAACCGACCGAAAAATGGCGCGTTCATTTGCCTGACAGCGACAAAGTGCACGATCTATGCAAATACTGAAGTTAAGCGCATAGCCTTGATACTCAATTCAAACTGATGATGCATTTGGCACTCCATAATCCCATGATTGAGCTACGGATTACCCCGATTCGATTTATTTCACATTCACATGCCCATACGGGCAATTTTTACAGCCATTGCCGCAGCATTGGCCTTTTCTCAATAAATACCAACGGCTAAAAACCCAGCGGCCATTTTCTATGCTGTAGTCCAGTCCTTCTATTAACGGCAGTTGGGCACAAGCACTCGCTTGCGCGGGGGCTTCGCGGTGTACGGCAACGGTGTCGATGTGTTGATTGATGTGCGCTTGGGTGAATTGTTTGAGGCAGTCGGGGCAAAGGCATTGCGCTTCATCGCCGTCCGCATCGCGACAGCTGAGAATCGGGGGGAAGTCGTTGCACCAGCAGCGTCCGATTGTGCAGCCGCCGCATTCAAATTCAGCGGCGCAGCGTGGGCAGGTTTTGTTCATCGCAGTGGGTTTCAATGTCATAATTGGAGCAATTTTTCAAGTAACTCATTATACCGTTAGGAAATCCATTGTTAGCAGCGAATCATGATATCCGTTTTTTAACCAGTTGGAGCGGCGGCAAGGACAGTGCGCTGGCTTTTTTACGCGCGCGTCAGTCCGGCGCGATGCCCGTTGGGCTGCTGAATATGTTGGCGGAGAACGGCGAGCGCTCGCGCTCGCACGGTTTGCCGGTGGCGGTGTTGCGCGCGCAGGCGGTGGCTTTGGGTTTGCCGATGGCATTTGGTCAGGCCGATTGGGCGAACTATGAATCGGTGTGGGTGGAGCAAACCCGAATATTGGTGCAGAATTTGAATGCATCGCATGTGGTGTTTGGCGATATTGATTTGCAGGCGCACCGCGATTGGGAGGAGCAGGTGTGCGCGCAGGCCGGTGTACAGGCGTGGCTGCCGCTGTGGCAGGCATCGCGCATGGATTTGCTGAACGAGATGTTGCAACTGGGCATGCACGCGTTGATCGTCTCGGCGCGGGCGGATTGCGTCGATTTGCTCGGCGAAACCTTATCGCATGCGGTGATTCGCAGTTTGACCGAGCGCGGCGCGGATGCCTGCGGTGAAAACGGCGAGTATCATACCTGCGTGCTGGATATGCCGGGTTTTACCGAGCCGCTGAACGTGCGTCTGGGTGAAAAAGAAATCTCGCCCGAGGGCTATGGCTTTTTGCGTGTTGATTTGGCTGGAGGTGCGTGATGAAAATTGTGATTGCGCCGGATTCGTTCAAAGAGAGTTTGGATGCTCTGGCGGTGGCGAAAGCCATTGAAACAGGGTTCAAGCGCGTGTTCCCGCACGCGCAGTACGATCTGATTCCGATGGCGGATGGCGGCGAGGGGACGGTGCAATCGCTGGTGGATGCGACGCACGGACGCATTGAGCGCGTCAGCGTCACGGGGCCGTTGGGCGAATGCGTGCGGGCTTTTTTCGGCGTATCGGGTGATGGCAAAACAGCATTTATCGAAATGTCGGCGGCTTCGGGGCTGCATCTTGTGCCTGTCGCGCAGCGCAATCCGTTGACCACGACCAGCTACGGCACAGGCGAGCTGATCAAAGCGGCTTTGGATCAGGGCGCGAAACACATTATTTTGGGGTTGGGCGGTAGCGCGACCAATGACGCGGGCGCGGGGATGCTTCAGGCACTGGGCGTGCGGTTTTTGGATGCGCAGGGGCGCTCCGTTGCATGGGGCGGTGCGGCATTGGCCTCGCTGACGCAGATGGATTTAAGCCAACTGGATGCGCGCTTGGCTAATGTTCGTATTCAGGTTGCGTGTGATGTGGACAATCCGCTGTGTGGCGTGCGTGGCGCGAGTGCGGTATTCGGCCCGCAAAAGGGCGCGACGCCCGCGCAGGTGACGCAATTAGACGTGGCGCTGGCGCATTTTGCCTCGGTAGTGGTGCAACAGGTGGGGCGCGACATTGCGAATATCGCAGGTGCTGGCGCAGCGGGCGGCATGGGTGGCGGCTTGATGCTGTTGCCTCACGCGCAACTGCAATCCGGCGTGCAGATTGTCGCCGAAGCGGTGCGCTTGGCCGAGCGCGTGCGCGATGCGGATTTAGTCATTACCGGTGAAGGGCGCATGGATGCGCAAAGCATACGGGGCAAAACGCCGATTGGCGTGGCGCGCGTGGCGAAGCAATTTGATAAACCCGTGATTGCGATCGTCGGTAGTTTGGGCGATGATTATCGCTGTGTGTATGAACACGGTGTGGATGCGGTGTTTCCGATTATTCGCCAAACGGATGCGCTGCCCGAGGTGTTGCAACAGGCGCAGTCGAATCTGGTTTCCTGTGCGGAGAACGTGGCGCGCTTATTCTGTTTAAGGTTCTGATCAGACCAAACAAATCTCTTCGAATCGTCATGCTCTGCTTCAGATTGCTGATAAAACCTCTATTTTGCAATTTGATACAAAGCTTAAGAAAAACGGCGTCATATCCGCGTAGATGAATGCCCAGAGATTCTATTGCTATTTCTGTCCATAATTGGTTGAGTCATTGCGGGCTTGCCCCGCAATCTTTTGGCGAGGAGATGCCGTATCGAGTACGGCATGACCCGCTATGTTTCATGGCATGACCATCATAAAGACATTCCATTAGAGTAAAAATCCATAGGGCTGCAAGCTCGAAGCCAAAAAAACGGAGTTTTGCGGAAGGTATTGACGGAACTTTTTTAGGCGTATCTATCACTTAATGTAAAAAAGCCCGAATCATCATGATGCGGGCTTTTGTTAGTAGCGTGGCAAAGGCTTACTTCAAACCCGCCGCATCGCGCAGTAAGGCGGCTTTGTCGGTTGCTTCCCAAGTGAACTCAGGTTCTTCGCGGCCAAAATGACCGTAGGCTGCGGTTTTGGAGTAAATCGGGCGCAGTAAATCGAGCATTTTTACGATGCCTTTTGGACGCAGATCGAAATATTCGTTGACCAATTGGGTGATGCGTTCATCAGAAATTTTACCTGTACCGTAGGTGTTGATCATGACTGAGGTTGGACGCGCAACGCCGATGGCGTAGGATATTTGTACCAAGCATTTTTCCGCCAAGCCCGCTGCGACGATGTTTTTCGCCACATAGCGACCGGCATAGGCGGCTGAGCGATCGACTTTGGATGGGTCTTTGCCGGAGAATGCGCCACCGCCGTGTGGTGCAGCGCCGCCGTAGGTATCGACGATGATTTTACGGCCGGTCAGGCCGCAATCGCCTTGCGGACCGCCGATGACGAAGCGCCCGGTCGGGTTGACCAGATATTTGATGTCGCCTTTGATTAGGTTGGCCGGAATGATGGGGCGGATGATTTCCTCAATCACGCCTTCGCGCACGGTTTCCAAGCTCACATCGGCGTGGTGCTGGGTGGATAAAACCACGGTGTCCACAGCGGTGGGAATACCGTTTTCGTAGCGGATGGTGACTTGTGATTTGGCGTCGGGGCGCAACCACGGCAGACGACCGTCGCGGCGCAGATCGGCTTGGCGCTCCACCAGTCGGTGGGCGAGGTAAATCGGCAACGGCATGAGTTCCGGCGTTTCGTTACACGCGTAGCCGAACATCAACCCTTGGTCGCCCGCGCCTTGGTCGAGGTTGTCATCGTGCGCGGAGTCCACGCCTTGCGCGATGTCGGGCGATTGTTTGTCGTAGGCGACCAGTACCGCGCAACCTTTGAAGTCAATGCCGTAGTCGGTGTCGTCGTAACCAATGTGTTTGAGTGTGTTGCGCGCGATGTCGATGTAGTCGATCACGGCGTTGGTGGTGATTTCGCCCGCGAGTACGACCAGACCTGTATTACACAGGGTTTCGGCGGCAACGCGCGCGGTGGGGTCTTGTTCCAAAATGGCGTCGAGAATGGCATCGGAAATTTGATCGGATACTTTGTCCGGGTGGCCTTCGGAAACGGATTCGGAGGTGAAAAGGTAGTTGCTGCCTAAATGGTTGCTCATGGTGTGACTTTCTATCAAAATAGTCGGGAAATTGAGCGAACGCTGGTAGAGAATGAAAATGTCTTTTCAGCGACGCTTTAACGGTGCGCAGAATCATGGGATTCGCGCTGTATTGCAGACTTAATTGCCCCGTAAGTTGTCGTTAAACCAGCAATTAAGTTGTAAAACGCTGATATTATAACGGCTTTGCTGCTTTCTCGCAAACGCGCCGACTGGTTAGATAAAAAGGTTGTTTGGATGATTCGTTTTTTGTTGTGGTTGATGTCTTTGTTGCCCTTGTCTTGGCTGTACGCTTTAGGTGCGTGGGGTGGCCGCATGGTTTATCGTTTTGATCGAACCTATGCGCAGCGTCTGGCTGAAAATGCCGCGCAGGCGGGCTATGATGCGCCTGAATTTTGGCTGAAAAATGCCTCGGAATCGGGGCGAGGCGGCGCCGAATTGGCCTATCTGTGGTCGGATGAGGTGACGCAATTATTGCCGCAGATTAAGGTGAGCGGTTGGGAGGCGGTCGAGCAGTTGCGTGCGCAGGGGCGCGGCATGGTGATGCTGACGCCACACATGGGCGCGTTTGAATTGTTGTCGCTGTGGATTGGGCAACGTGTGCCGTTCATGGCGATGTACCGCCAGCCAAAATTTGCCGAGGCTGAGGCCGTCATGCTCGCGGGACGCGAACGTCTGGGTGTGCAGATGGCGACGGCGGATCTGAAAGGCGTGCGTATGCTGCTGCGCCATTTGAAACAGGGTCATGTGGTGGGACTGCTGCCGGATCAAGTGCCCAGCGGACAGGGCGAATTCGTACTGGTTGACTGGTTTGGGCGTCCGGCGAAAACCATGACTTTGCCAATCAAGTTATTGCATCAGGCCCAAGCGGGTTTGGTGCTGATGTTTGCCAAGCGTGTGGATGCGCCGCATCGGTTTGAGCTGTATTTTGAGGTGGCGGATGTGCCGAATTCGGGCGATGTCGCGGCGGATGTGCAAACGCTGAATCACCACATGGAGCGTTTGATTCGCATGGCGCCGGAGCAGTATTTGTGGCATTACAATCGCTATAAAGGCGCGCCATCCGTGATGTCGTCTACGCCTGAGCATGGGGAGGCCGAATGAGCGAGCAGAATTTGAATGCGCCAAAGTACTGGGGTGCGCACATGGCTTCGTGGTTGCTCAAAAGTATGGCGCATTGGCCGGATGGGCTGAGGTATCAATTGGGGCGTGGTTTGGCGTTTTTGGCCACACGTTTTGCGAAAAGCCGTATGCACATCGCCCGTACCAATTTGCGTTTGTGCTTTCCAAACTGGTCGGACGAGCAAATCGAGTCGGTGACACAGGCACAAATGCGCTATTTCACGCAGGCTTTGGTGGATCGTTCGTTGTTTTGGTTTGGCCGAAAAGAGGCGTTGTTCAGTCATATTCAGCCGCGTGACGAACATCATTTGCACGAGGCTTTGGCGCAAAATCGTCCGATCATTATGCTCGCGCCGCACTTTGTCGGGCTGGATGCGGGCGGTGTGCGTTTTAACGCCGAATATCCGGCGGTGAGTATGTATCAGCGCCAATCCAATCCGGTGTTTGACCAACTCATGCTGGAAGGGCGCAATCGTTCGGGGCAAGCGTATTTGTATTCGCGCCAAGATGGGGTGCGCAAATTGATCAAGTTATTGCGCGAAAATATCCCGCTGTATTATTTACCGGATATGGACTTTGGTCGCAAGGACGCGATTTTTTCAACGTTTTTCGGACAAGAGGCCGCGACTCTGACGGCGTTGCCCAAACTGGCGAATTTAACCCAAGCGCTGATTGTGCCGTGCGTTACGCGCATTGACCCCGAGTCGATGAAGCAAGGCAAGACGCGCTACATCATGCAGTATTATCCCGCGTGGGACGGCTATCCCGACAGCGTTGGCGATGAGGCGCAGGCGGTGCGGTTCATGAATGAATTCATCGAGGCGCGCATCAGCGAGGATCCGGCGCAGTATTTGTGGATGCACAAGCGATTTAAAACCCGCCCCGAAGGCATGGCGGGCGTTTACTGAGTAAAACATTATGGAATTGAAATTTAGCAA
Organism: Burkholderiaceae bacterium; assembly: GCA_049291875.1. Lineage (GTDB taxonomy): Bacteria > Pseudomonadota > Gammaproteobacteria > Burkholderiales > Burkholderiaceae > CTSOIL-112. The sequence continues at coordinate 10,179 of JBATQE010000007.1, read as the reverse complement.
AATGCATGGTGCGGGCAATGATTTCATTGTCGCCGATGGCATATCTCAGGATTTGTCGGGCATTACGCCGCGCATGTGGCGCGATTTGGCCGATCGGCATTTTGGCATCGGCGCGGATCAAATTTTACTGGTGGAAAAGTCCGATGTGGCGGGCGTGGATTTTAAATATACGATTTATAATCAGGACGGCTCATTGGTTGAAAATTGCGGCAATGGCGCGCGCTGCTTTGTCAAATTCGTGGTGGAAAAAGGTTTGACCGATCAACGCGAGGTCAGCGTACATCTGTGCACCGGCCAAGTGATGCGATTGAAACTGAATGACGACGATACCGTCACCGTGAATATGGGCGCGCCACGTGTTGCACCGGAGGATTTACCTGCTTTGGTTCAAGGTTTGCCCACGCAAATGATGGGCGAGGATACGCTGTACGGTGTGGCGTTTGCCGGGCAGACGCATTGGCTGTCCTTGGTCTCGATGGGTAATCCGCACGCGGTGCAGGTGGTGGAGCACATTGACACCGCAGCGGTGCAGCACGAAGGTGCCTTTTTGGAAAGCCATCCGATGTTTCCGAAAAAGGTGAACGTCGGTTTCATGCAGGTGAATGATCGCCATGATGTACACATTCGCGTGTTTGAGCGTGGTGCAGGCGAGACGTTGGCTTGCGGCACGGGTATTTGCGCAGCGGTCGTGGCCGGTATTCGCCGTGGCCTGCTCGATTCACCGGTGCATGTGACGGCGCGCGGTGGTGCGCTGAGCATTGCTTGGGCGGGCGCGGATGCGCCGGTCATGATGACGGGGCCTGCGGTGTTGGTGTTTGATGGCACGGTGGACATCAGTTGAAAAATATTGATTAAAATGAATGGGTTATATCAAAAAATGAGCAGCAGTGAATCAATCAAATCAATGACGATGGCGGATAAGATGGACGCATTGGATACTTTGGACAGTGGCGTTGAGGCGCTGGGCGGTGAATCGCCGATGTTGGCGAACGAGGTGCTGGCGTATTTGCAATCGCACCCCGAATTTTTCAGCGAGCATGCGGATGCTTTGGCGAAATTGTCCTTGCCCACGCAGAAAAATGGCAATGTGATTTCGATGGCAAACTGGCAGGCGCATGTGTTGCGCGACAAGGCCGATCAGCATCAGGCGCGTTTGGAGCAATTATTGGTGCAGGCCACGCACAATCAAAAGAATCACGACAAATTATTTTCGCTGGTGTCGAGCTGGCTGGCCGCAGTGACGGCAGAGGAATTACCTGCACTGATTGCCGAGGATTTGCGCCGTCATTTTGCTTTGGATGCGGTACAGGTCATGGTCTGGGACGAGCGCACGCGCAGCATGTTTTATCCCGCGTCGCAAGGCTGGTCGGACAGTGTGGTGGTGTTTGCCAACAGCCTGCGCACGCCGTATTGCGGCCCGTGCAAGGGCTTTGAAATCGAGGGTTTGCTGGCCAAGCAAAGCCCCAGCGGCCAAGTCGCATCGCTCGCAATCGTGCCGCTGTGGGGTTTGCGCGCGGGTCGGTTTGAATGTTTGGGCGTATTGCTGTTCGGCGCGGACGACGCGCAACGCTTCACACCTGACATGGGTACGCACTTTTTACAGAATATCGGTGTGATGGTCGGCTCGGCGCTCAGTCGCTTGCAACAGCCGGTGGCAGGTTCCTAAATTCATGAACACGGTGGCCGAATCGCTCGCACGCACCTTGCCCGAATCCATGCAAAGTTACCTGCAATGGGTCGCGTTGCAAAAGCATTTGTCCGCCAAAACCTGCGAAAACTACGCGCGCGATCTGCATCTGCTCGTGCAGATGGCTCAAAAAAACCAATGGCATGAGGTTCATGCGCTCACGCCACATCATATTCGGCAGATGATCATGCAGCTGCACAGTCAAGCGCACAGTCCGAAAAGCATTGCGCGCTATCTGTCAAGCTGGCGCTCGTACTTTCGCTGGATGGTGCTTGAGCGCGGTCTGGCGCTCAATCCGGTGCAAGGTATTCGCGCACCCAAAGCCGCCAAATCCCTACCCAAAGCGCTATCGGTCGATGATGCGGTGCGCTTGGCGGGGACAAATACCGCAGCAGCCGGTTTGCAGGGCGTTAAACTGGAATTGCTGGCACGCGACCATGCATTGATTGAGCTATTGTATTCCTCCGGTTTGCGTGTGTCCGAAATCGTCGCGCTTGATATCGTGCCGCCGAATCAACATACGCCGAGCGAACAGCAGGGTGACGGCTGGTTGGATTTAACCGAATTGCAGGTGCATGTGCTGGGCAAAGGCAGCAAGCCGCGTATCGTGCCGGTGGGCGAACTGGCGGCGCAAGCGGTGCGCAGTTGGCTGGATATGCGCGCCACGGTCAAAGGTGCTGAGCGAACGCCCGCGCTGTTCATCGGACAAAACGGCACGCGCCTGACCACGCGCTCGGTGCAGTTGCGTCTGGGCAAATACGCGCAGGCGCTGGGTTTACCCGTGCATGTGCATCCGCACATGCTGCGCCACTCGTTCGCTACGCATATTTTGCAGTCCTCCGGCGATCTGCGTGCGGTACAGGAAATGCTCGGCCACGCCAATCTCTCAGCCACTCAGATTTACACCGCTTTGGATTTTCAGCACTTGGCAAAAATTTACGATGCCGCGCACCCGCGAGCCAAGAAAAAATAGTACAAACCACGTACAATACGGCCTTATTGTTTCATTTTTATAGCCTTATCCGTCATGACCGAAGAAAAAACCACCCTACTTGAGTTTCCCTGCGATTTTCCACTGAAAATCATGGGGAAAAATGCCGCTGATTTCGCGCAAAGCATCACCGAAGTGGTGCGCCAACACGCGCCTGATTTTGATCCGGCGCGCATTGAGATGCGCCCGTCATCTTCGGGTAACTACATGGGATTGACCTGCACGATCAACGCAACCAGTCAGACTCAATTGGATGATTTGTACCGCGCATTGACCGCGCATCCTATGGTCAAAGTGGTGTTGTAATGACGCAGGATGTGAGCCTTCCGCAGGTGCGCCACCAAGGTCGTGTGGACTATGAGCCGTGTTTTCGCGCGATGCAGGTGTTTACCGAGCAGCGTACGGCGGATACGTCAGATGAGCTGTGGATTGTCGAGCATCCGCCGGTGTTCACGCTCGGGCAGGCGGGTTTGCCGTCACATTTGCTGCACGCGAGCGCGATTCCGCTGGTGCAGACCGATCGCGGCGGACAAATTACGTATCATGGCCCGGGGCAAGTGGTGATTTATATGCTGTTGGATTTGAAACGTCGCGGCATGATGGTGAAAGAATGGGTGCGGCGCATTGAAGAGGCGATTATCCTAACCCTCGCCGAGTATGGTTTGCACACCGAGCGCCATGAAGGCGCGCCGGGCATCTACATCAGCGGTGTGGCCGGACAACAGCACGTCGGCGCGAAAATCGCCGCGTTGGGTCTGAAGGTGAAAAGCGGCTGTACCTATCATGGTTTGAGCCTGAATGTGGCGATGGATTTGCAGCCGTTTTTGGACATCAATCCGTGCGGTTACGCCGGTTTGGAAACCACCGATATGCGCAGTATGGGCGTGAAGGCCGAGTTTAAGGATGTGGCCGAACGTTTGAGCCAGCACTTGATCACACAATGGCAGGCGACGGATTCCAATGGTTCGCCGAATGCTCCAGTCATTGATTGATTTTGATTAAATCGTAATTCATTAGAGAAAACCATGACCGATTCCTTAGAGAAAAATACCGCATACGACCCGACCAAAAAGCAAAAAGCGTTTGATAAAGTATCGCGCATTCCGGTCAAGGTCGAGCACAGCGAAACCCTGAAAAAACCCGAGTGGATTCGCGTGAAGGCGGCCTCTTCGTCCACACGCTTTGGCGAGATCAAAAAAATTCTGCGCGAACATGAATTGTTCACCGTATGCGAAGAGGCTTCGTGCCCAAATATCGGCGAGTGTTTTGGCAAAGGCACCGCGACGTTCATGATCATGGGGGACAAATGCACGCGCCGTTGCCCGTTTTGCGACGTGGGGCATGGCCGTCCTGATCAGCTGGACGTAAACGAGCCGCACAATTTGGCCAAAACCATTGCCGCGCTCAAGCTCAAATATGTCGTCATCACCTCGGTCGATCGCGACGATTTGCGCGATGGCGGGGCGCAGCATTTTGCCGACTGCATCAACCACACGCGCGAACTATCGCCCAATACCCAGATCGAAGTGCTCGTGCCGGATTTTCGCGGACGTTTGGAAATAGCCTTGGATATTTTCAAAGCGGCTTTGCCCGACGTGATGAATCACAACCTCGAAACCGTGCCGCGTTTGTACAAAGAGGCGCGTCCGGGTGCGGACTATTTGCATTCCTTAAAATTACTCAAAGAGTTTAAAACCTTATATCCGAACACCACCACCAAAAGTGGTTTGATGGTTGGTTTGGGTGAAACCGACGAAGAGATTCTCGAAGTGATGCGCGATATGCGTGCGCATGACATTGATATGCTCACCATTGGTCAATACCTTGCGCCGTCGGGACACCACATCCCCGTGCGTCGCTATGTGCACCCCGATGTGTTTAAAATGTTTGAACAGAAGGCCTACGAAATGGGCTTCACCCATGCTGCGGTCGGTGCGATGGTGCGCTCATCCTATCACGCGGATGCGCAGGCGCATCAGGCCGGTGTTTGAAAAGCACAACACTTAACCTTAACTTTATTATATTTACAAATATTCTTACTTTTTAATATGAATATCTATTTAAATTGAATTAATTACTGGATATACGGCAGTAGGTAAATGATGACTGAAAAAATGAAATACAAATTAGAAGATCATGTCAATGACTGGGTTAAAAGACAATTTGATAGATTAAAGTTAAAAAATCAGAAAGATTATTTTACAGAGTCGGCCATTTCGGATTACCTTAAAGAAGCCTTGCGCGGTCGTGCTAAGACTGAAAATAAAACCAATTTTGGTAAGCCGGATTTTGCTCTGACCAAATATCAGATTCCGGTGGTTATAGAGAATAAACTTAGTTTACAAAAACTCATAGCTAACACAAAAGATGCTATCAAGTTTGATGATTCGTCGATTAAAAATTATGCAGTGAATGGGGCGCTGTATTACGCTACAGGCATGATTGCCAGTGGTAAATATCATGAGGTAATAGCAATTGGTATCGCTGGCGATTGTGAAGATAGCGTTGAAATAAAGGTTTACTATGTTTATGGCTCAGGAGAACAGTCATTCAAGTTAATCGAAGGTGTGAGTACACTCGATTTTCTTGAGAATAAGCAAACGTTTAATGAATTTTACGATAATGCTGTTCTGACAGATGATGAGAAACATGACATTCTCATTAATTCCCAAGCGCAACTACAAAAGTATGCCAAAAGTTTGAACAAACTGATGCATAACCACAATATTACTGCGTCTCAGCGCGTGCTGTATGTGTCAGGAATGCTTTTATCTATGCAAAATGTAGTGGATGCTCAGGGCAATAAAATTCAAGATGGCCTAACCCCCGAAGATTTGAAAGGTATTCAATCCAGCACTAAGCGCGACGGTATTCAAATAGTTAACCAAATCAAAGAATTTTTGACTGCGAGAAATATCCCAACTGACAAACAAAGTCTGATGCTGGCAAGTTTCTCTGAAATATCAAAAGATGCGCAACGCGATGAAAAGACCAAACTTGATAAAGAGGTGTCTAAGCTAATTGATAGTGATGCCAGCAGCAATAAGCAGATTTTTACCTTTATTTATAACAATATTTTCCTGTCCATTGACGCGATGGCAGGGCACCTTGATATCATGGGGGAGATGTATTCAGAGTTTCTAAAGTATGCTTTGGGTGATGGTAAAGAAATTGGTATCGTACTAACGCCACCGTATATCACCAAGATGATGGCAACTATTTTGGGTATCAATCAAAACAGCAAAGTGATGGATTTAGCTACGGGTTCTGCAGGTTTCTTAATTTCTGCTATGGAAATGATGATAGAGCGTGCAGAAATTACTTATGGCAAAAAGACATCGGCCGCACAGGCTAAAATAAATAGCATTAAAAGCCAACAATTACTGGGGGTAGAACTCAATGCAGAAATGTTCACTCTCGCTGCAACCAATATGATTTTGCGTGGAGATGGTAGCTCCAATATTCATAAAGGCAACACATTTAGTACTCCGGAAACGCTTTACACAGACTTTCAAGCCGACCGACTATTGCTTAATCCACCTTTTAGTTTTGAGCAAAATGGTATGCCGTTTATTGAGTTTGGCTTGGATAAGATGGAAAAAGGCGGATTGGGCGCAATCATTATTCAAGACTCAGCAGGTTCAGGTAAAGCTGTGAAGGTCAATCAAGCTATGCTTAAAAAGCACACTTTGGCCGCCAGTATCAAAATGCCAACGGATTTATTTCAGCCGATGGCCGGAGTACAGACCAGCATTTATATTTTTGAGGCTCATAAACCGCACGATTTTCAGAAAATAGTGAAGTTTATTGATTTTAGAAACGATGGTTACAAACGCACCAGCAGAGCTTTGCAAGAAATTGATAATCCAACTCAAAGATACGCCGATATTGTCAAAATCTATAAGGCAGGTAAGAACGCCAAGGTGGAGGCTGATTGGAATTTAGATGAAATATATGTAGAGGATTTCATCACAACTTCAGGTGCAGATTGGAATTTTGACCAGCATAAAACCATAGACACCAAACCTACTTTTGATGATTTTCGTAAGACTGTTGCCGACTATCTGGCTTGGGAAGTGGATCAGTTGTTAAAAAAGGAGGATACACTGGGAAAGTGAATCGCCACTCCATGCAAAGTCGATTAGAACAGTTGGAAAAAGACTACGGCATAGAGTGGCGAGAGTATAGTCTTGAGGCCTTATTCGGGAGGTCAACGCGTGGGCGTCGTTTAAAATCAGCTGATCGTATTGCTGGTAATTTGCCATTTGTTACGGCTGGAGAAACAGATACTGGTATATCAGACTGGATTGGCAACAAAGTACGTATTTTTTCTAAAAACACAATAACCATTGACATGTTTGGCTCAGCAAAATATCGGGGGTATGAATATGGAGCAGATGATCACGTGGCAGTAGTGCATACTGAAAAACTATCACCTCAAGCGGCTTTGTTCGTGACTACCGCTATACATAAATCGTCTCATGCCGGGCAGTTTGATTATTCTAGAAATTTTTATGCAACTGATGCGGATAAATTAACAATCCAACTCCCAACCATCTCCCAAAATGGGGTTTCGTTAATTGCTTTCGATTTTATCGAAACATTTATCGCTACGCTCAACGCGGAGCGTCTCGCTACGCTCAACGCGGAGCGTCTCGCTACGCTCAACGCTTACTTGAAACTTACAAATTTGCAAGATTACACGCTGACGGATGATGAACAAACGGCTTTGGATGCGTTGGACACGGTCACTTGGGGGGAGTTTAAGATTGAGGATGTGCTTGTATGGCAGAAGAGTATTATTGAACTCAATCCATTGCATCTGAGTTCATTGACTATTTCTGATGAGAAAAAATACCCATTCTATGGACAAGCAACAACCAATAATGGGATTATTGAATATCGACACCTGAAAGAAAGTGTATTGAACAATCCTTTGGGTAAACCAACTATTTTGGTTCATTCGAATAATCAAAATACTGTTTATCTTGAAACGCCTTTTTACTTGAAAGATGGGCATGGTGCGACCAGTGTGCTGCAATCTGAAAATCTCGATAAAATGATCGCACAATTTTTAATTGGTTCGATTAAAAAGGTTATTTTTCAAAAATATACATATAACTCGAAAGCCACAAAAATTGAGTTAAAAAATACAAAAATTACTTTACCTGTTAAATCTGACAACACACCTAATTACGGTTATATGAAACTCATTATTTGTGCTATGCAGAAAGTAGTGATTAAAAATGTAGTTGATTATTTGGATGTTAGAATTACAAAAACCAATGAAGTCGCATATTAAGTTTCTTTGGAACTATGTTTATAAGTTATTTTTTATTTTTACTTCATAACTATCTGATTTTAAAGAGAACCAATTTTTACTATGAGTCTACACCAAGAAAATTTAGTCACAGCACAAAGCATTTTGCTCACGCCGTATGGTTTGCAGATTGAGGATTTGAACCGCGTGTTTGCCGAGATTTCGGCGCATCGCGCAGACGATGCGGATATCTATTTTCAGTACACACGTTCCGAAGGCTGGAGTTTGGAAGAGGGTATTGTTAAGGCAGGGAGCTTTAACATTGACCAAGGTGTCGGCATTCGCACCGTGTTTGGCGACAAAACTGCGTTTGCCTATTCGGACAATATCCATTTGCAGGCATTGTTGGATGCGGCACGCGTGACCCGCGACATTGCGCCGAGTCGTTCGGCGCGCGGAACCAAAGCCAAAACGGTAAATTTGAGCCATGCGCTCAAACCGTATGCGCGCGATTTGTATCATGCGCAGGATCCGATCGCCAGTTTGGATTCTCAGCAAAAAGTTGCTTTGCTGGAAAAATTGGAGAAACTCGCGCGTGCGCAAGATCCGCGTGTGAGTCAAGTCATGGCCAATTTGAGCGCGGAATACGACGTGGTGCTGATCGCTCGTGCCGACGGCACGCTGGCAGCTGATGTGCGTCCGCTGGTGCGCATCAATTGCGCGGTGATCGTCGAGGCCAATGGCCGCCGTGAACAAGGCTCGATGGGCGGCGGCGCACGGCAGGATTTTTCCTACTTCACCGATGAGGTTTTGAGTCAGTATGCGCGGGAAGCGGTGCGGCAGGCTTTGGTGAATCTGGAGGCGAAACCCGCGCCGGCGGGCGTTTTGCCGGTGGTTTTGGGTGCGGGTTGGCCAGGGATTCTATTGCACGAGGCGATCGGTCATGGTTTGGAAGGCGATTTTAACCGCAAGGGTTCGAGCGCGTTTTCCGGCAAAATCGGCCAAAGGGTCGCAGCCAAAGGCGTGACCGTGGTGGACGATGGCACACTTGCTGGGCGTCGCGGTTCGCTCAATGTCGATGACGAGGGCTGTCCGACGGCGTGTACGACGCTGATTGAAGATGGTATTTTAAAAGGCTATTTGCAGGACGCGATGAATGCGCGTCTGATGAAAACCCGTCGCACGGGCAATGGCCGACGTGAATCCTACGCGCATTTGCCCATGCCACGCATGACCAACACCTATATGCTTGGCGGTCAGCATGCGCCGGAGGAAATCATCGCCTCGGTCAAACACGGGATTTACGCGCCGAATTTCAGCGGTGGTCAGGTGGACATCACCAATGGTAAATTTGTATTTTCCACCTCTGAAGCGTATTTGATCGAAAACGGTAAAATCACCACGCCGATCAAGGGCGCGACGCTGATTGGCAACGGGCCGGACGCATTGACTAAAATTAGAATGATCGGCAACGACATGGCGCTCGATAGTGGCGTAGGCACCTGTGGTAAAGACGGCCAAAGCGTGCCGGTCGGTGTGGGACAGCCGACTTTGCGCATTGATGGCTTGACCGTGGGCGGATCGCAACTGTGAGCGCGGCCAAAGAGATCAAGGCGCATGGCGACGCGCTGTTGTTCGAGCCAGCATTTGAACATAGGGCGCAGCGACGTATTCGATGGGCGTGGCTGGCGTTGCTGATTTCAGGCGTGGCCTTGCTGTGGTGGTCGGAGTTTTCCCGCTGGGGACTGGCTGTGGAATTTTGGGTCAGTCGTCAGTTTTACCAAGTAGGTGTTGGCTTTCCTTTGCGCGATTCGGCGCAATTTGACTTCTGGTGGCACATTTTTCCGAAGCGGATGATGTTTTTACTGCCGCTGTGGGCGCTGTTGCAAATTATTTATGGCCTTGTTTTGCGCCATCAAAATCGCTTGGCGGGGATTCGTCGGGATGAGTGGCTGCGCTGGTGCGCGATTTTTTTCATCGGTTTGCTCACGCCGGTATTGTTAAGCGTATTAAAAAAATGGACGAATCAGGCGTGTCCGTGGAGTTTGAGCGATTTTGGCGGAACCTTGCCGTACGTGCATTTGCTTGATCCGCGTCCGTGGGCGGCGCGTAGTTGTAACCCTCCCACTTTCAGTCACACTGTAAATTAGAGTTTTGTGGTTTGTTAACTGTATCCAAATACTCCCAAGGCGTCAAATTTCCAAGGGATTCATGAGGACGTTCTTCGTTGTACTCGCGTAT
>JBATQE010000006.1:0-26206 GCA_049291875.1 Burkholderiaceae bacterium | reverse complement strand
CTTTTTATCCCACAGCGCCTTGGCACCGCTTCGATTTTTCTCGTCCGCCTCAACATCAGAGAAGCGAGATTATGAAGAAGTTTTTTTATTCCGTCAAGTCTTTTTTAATTTATTTTTAATATTTTTTTAAAAACAAATCTTAACTCAACTAACCCTTCCCAACCTCCCCCGCCAAATCCATCCGGCGAAGAAGTGAAATTATGATGGTTTCGAATCGCTTTGTCAACAGGGTTTTCTGCTTTATTTTTCACTCGCAGTTACAAGTTTTTATTTTCTTTTTGTAATCAATGGGATAAACACGCGCACGAAGTGTGTTGTTTTTACAAAGCACTTTTCCGCTCCTCAGCGGGGATGTTGGCTTGATACTCGAAACGCGCCCATTCAAAGCACGCTCCGGGGTCGGTTTTGCGTGCGGGGGCGATTTCGTGGTGGCCTGCAACACTGTTGATACGCGGATAGCGCTCTCGCAAAGCTTGGGTCAACGCTGCTAATTGTTCGTATTGTGCTGCCGTATAGGGTTTGCTGTCACAACCTTCCAATTCTATGCCCACAGAGAAATCATTGCAGCGCGTTTGCCCGCGCCAGTTGGATGCGCCGGCGTGCCATGCACGGTCTTGCGTGGAGACGTATTGAATGAGTTGCCCGTCACGGCGAATCAGGAAATGCGCGGATACTTCATAGGTGTGTATCGTGGCGAAATAGGGATGCGCCGCTGGGTCAAGCTGATTGAGAAACAGATCGGTGATCCATTCGCCACCAAATTCATTGGGCGGCAGGCTGATATTGTGTACGACGATTAAGGTAACATCAACGCCTTCTGGCCGCGCATCGTAATTTGGCGACGGCTGCGGTTCAGCTTGCGCGCACCAGCCGTTTGAATCAATGATGAGTTCGCCGCACGCGCTCATTGTGCGTGTTCTTTACAACAGTAGAATTGTCCGCTGACCATGACGCCTTCGTTTTCAGGGACATGCAAACCGCATTTCTCGCAGGCACGCATGGCATATACCGCGCCCGATGAGGCCGTCGCGGTGTTGCGCGCATAGGGGAATTCAAATGGTGTTGCGCCGTTACCACTATTGCTCCCCGCGCGCTGCGCTTGCGTAGCGCCAGCGTTCGCCTGCTCGTTCATTTGCTTTTTGGCTTGCTTCATAACTTTGGCCGCGCCGAACAACATCGCCCACATTTGTTTGGTCTGCGGCGAGATGCTGCGCCACTTTTGATACAAGGCAGAGGCGATTAAGCCCAAAACGATCAGCGTAATGATAAGTTTCATATGGTTATCTCAATAAGTGCGATGCAACACTACATCCATAACAAAATGTGTGCCCGCATACGCCAAAAACAAGAGGACAAAGCCAATTATTGTCGAGCGCACCAGCATCAGCCCGCGCCAGCCACGCACTTTGCGCCCAAGCAGCAGCACCGCGATCACCACCCACGACAGCAACGTGAACAATGTTTTGTGATTCCATTTCAAAGGCGCACCCCAGACTGCCTCGCCAAAAAACATACCGGTCAAAATCAACCCACTGAGCAACACAAAGCCCAATACCAATACGCGCACCAGCAGTCGCTCCATGGCCAACATCGGCGGCAGCCGCCCGATCCAACTGTCCTTTTCCTCATGAATCAAATCCGACGCATTGTGTAAATGCTTGGCCTGCACATAGACCACCACCGCCAACAACAACGCCACGAGAAACACCCCCGTCGTCAAAGTCGCCGCGACCAAATGAATATCAAACAACACGCCCTGCCCATGCGCCGTTTGCGCCCACGCACTGAGCGGTGTTCCACATAACAACGCGAGCACCATAACACCGAACCACGCCCGCGCGAGAAACGCAGACTGACGCAGCGACATTGGGTACAATAGCGACTGTTTCGAGAAAAAAGTGTTGTGCAAAAGACTCATGGCATCCTCAAGGGGGCTCTGCCGACCGACAAACAACCGCCGACAGCAAACATACCCGCACGCAAGGCCATTGAAAACCGCCCCTGCGAGCCGATATAGAAATAGGTACTTTGTATTGTAACAGTTTATGTTGGCACAATCACCACGCGCGCCGCATTGAGCGTGCATTCTCAGCCCGCAACCCATACAGGTAGAACATCATGCTCGACAACCTCAGCACCCGTTTTAGTCAAATTCTCAAAACCATGCGCGGCCAAGCGCGTCTGACCGAAGAAAACACCGCCGAAATGCTGCGCGAAGTGCGCATGGCGCTGCTCGAAGCCGACGTCGCCCTGCCCGTCGTGCGCGAATTCATCGCCAAAATCAAAGAAAAAGCCCTTGGCGAAGAAGTCATCAGCAGTCTGACGCCCGGCCAAGCCCTCGTCGGCATCGTGCATAACGAAATGGTCGCACTGATTGGCGGCGAATACAACGCCAAAGCCGTAGAACTCAACCTCGCCACCCAGCCACCGGCGATCATCCTCATGGCCGGCCTGCAAGGCGCGGGTAAAACCACCACCGTCGGCAAACTGGCCAAATACCTCGTCGCGCAGAAGAAAAAAGTCCTCACCGTATCCTGTGACGTCTACCGTCCAGCGGCAATTTTACAGCTGCAAAACGTCACCGCACAGGCCGGCGCCGAGTTTTTCCCCTCATCACCGGATCAAAAACCGGTCGACATCGCATTTACCGCCGTTGACTACGCCAAAAAACACTTCATCGACGTCCTGCTCGTCGATACCGCCGGTCGTCTCGGTATTGACGAAGCCATGATGAACGAAATCTCCGCGCTGCACACGCAGCTCAAACCGATTGAAACCCTATTCGTGATCGACGCGATGGCCGGTCAAGATGCGGTTAACACCGCCAAAGCCTTCAACGACGCCCTGCCACTCACCGGCGTCGTACTGACCAAACTCGACGGCGACTCGCGCGGCGGCGCGGCGCTCTCCGTGCGTCACGTCACCGGCAAACCGATCAAATTCGTCGGCGTATCCGAAAAACTCCACGGCCTCGAACCCTTCCACCCCGACCGCATGGCGCAGCGTATCCTCGGCATGGGCGACATCGTCTCACTGGTCGAAGAAGCGCACAAAAACGTTGATATGGAAAAGGCGGAAAAATTCGCCAAAAAAATCAAATCCGGCAAAGCCTTTGACCTTAACGATTTCAAAGAACAACTCGGCCAAATGCGCAGCATGGGGGGCGTCTCCTCACTCATCGACAAATTGCCCGCACAGTTGACCCAAGGCAAAGGCAACATCGACACCGATGCCGCCGAAAAACAACTGCGCCGCACCGAAGGCATCATCAACAGCATGACCCCGATGGAACGCGCCAAACCCGACCTCATCAAAGCCAGCCGCAAACGCCGCATCGCCCAAGGTGCCGGCCTGCCGGTGCAAGAAGTCAACAAAGTTCTCAAACAATACGAACAAATGCGCGACGTCATGAAAAAATTCCACGGCGGCGGCATGGGCAAAATGATGAAAATGATGGGTGGAATGAAAGGATTGAAAAACATGATGGGCGGCAAAGGCGGCGGCGGAATGCCGTTCTAAAGTTGCACAAAACCAACAACAGGAGACACCATGAACACCACGCCACCCAATGTGCCAAATCCAAACAACGACGCCACGCCTAAAAAGCGTAGCGTCGTCAGAACCATACTATTTATTTTGTGGCTGATCATCGCCATCGGATGGTTTTATTTTATTGCGACTTGGCATTAAACTCATTAAAAACAAAGGCTCCCAATTGAGAGCCTTTGTTTTTAAATATATACAGCAACCGAGTAACTTAGCCTACTTCATATTCTTTTAGCGTTTTTCCTAATTGATTTTTCCACTCAGTCAATCCATTCGCATTCCGCCCCATAACTACTGTGGCCGCAGTAGAAGCGCTACTGAATATATAGTCATCAACGAACTCTAAACACGTATCCCGATCAAAGAGCACATCCTCATCAATCAATCTTTGTCTCAGTGACAAAAAACTTGAGTTAATAGAGTTTACAACTGACGATGTTGCTTTAGAACCTTTAAAAACCACAAAACCATCAGGAGTCGGTTCTCCTCTTGCGTCAGCGCCACGCGCGGCATGAATAAAGAAAGTATCTTGCTTTTTCTTTGACTGTGTTTCCCGCTTCTCATCAAAAACCTTATGCCCCAAAGTATTGACCAACAATCGGATGTACTCTAAAAACTCTTCCATTTCCGCTTTATCCGACTCGGAAATAGAAGATTGAGTTGGTATAACAGAGTTTTCAACTTTATATCGATTAGCAAAAACAGCAATCTCATGTAACCGATTCTCTAAATATTTGATGTGAGCCTTATTTAAATTATCATCCTTACTGATAAATACGATGGCTTCGCTCCAAAATTCTTTTTGCCCTAATTGTTGATTAAGACGCTTCAAAATACACTCGGCTTCGCCTATATAGACCTGATCTTTTTCTAATTCATTTTTACCAAAAAGCAGATATACGCCCGTTCCCATCAAATCTGCCCGATCTGAACAGTTTTTAATCTCAATGCGCGGAATTTTATAAGCTTTGCCAGACCAGTTCGACAGTTCGCATGAAATGCGACTATTCGGATTGCCATCCATTAGAAATAATTTGATTGTTTTTGCAAACCTCACGACCACATCCTTTTGACTGTATCAATAAAAAAGGCAATCCTCACAGATCGCCTTTTAACCGTTATTCAGATTTTCCCAACTGCGGCAGCACAGTATCTTTGCCACCAATCAACAGTCCAGTCTGCGTATAAATACCCAGCTTATTGCGGGTATCAACGATATCGAGGTTACGCATGGTGAGTTGACCAATACGATCGACCGGATCAAATGGTGCGTTCTCGACTTTTTCCATCGACAGGCGTTCCGGATGGTAGGTCAGGTTTGGCGATTCGGTGTTGATGATCGAGTAGTCGTTGCCACGGCGTAATTCGAGCGTGACTTCGCCGGTGATGGCGCGCGCAACCCAGCGTTGTGCGGTTTCGCGCAGCATGAGCGCTTGCGGATCAAACCAGCGGCCTTGATACAGCAGACGACCCAAGCGCAGACCGTTGATGCGGTATTGTTCGATGGTGTCTTCGTTGTGAATGCCGGTGACCAGACGTTCGTAGGCAATGTGCAGCAGCGCCATACCCGGCGCTTCGTAAATGCCGCGTGATTTGGCTTCGATGATGCGGTTTTCGATTTGGTCGGACATGCCGAGACCGTGGCGACCGCCGATGCGGTTGGCTTCTTCGATCAGCGCGACCGGATCGTCGTAGGTTTTGCCATTGAGTGCGACGGGCATACCTTCTTCAAAGCGCACGGTGACTTCTTCGGCTTTGACGTCCACGCCGTCTTGCCAGAACGCCACACCCATAATCGGTTTGACGATGCGAATGCCGCTGTTGAGAAATTCGAGGTCCTTGGCCTCGTGCGTCGCGCCGAGCATATTCGAGTCGGTCGAATAGGCTTTTTCCGCTGACATTTTGTAGTCAAAGCCGTTGGCGTTCATGAACGCGGACATTTCGGCGCGACCGCCCAGCTCTTCGATGAATTGGTTATCCAACCACGGTTTGTAAATACGCAGGTTCGGATTGGTCAATAGGCCGTAGCGGTAGAATCGCTCGATGTCGTTGCCTTTGAAGGTCGAGCCGTCGCCCCAGATGTTGACATCGTCTTCTTTCATCGCGGCCACGAGCATGGTTCCGGTCACGGCGCGGCCAAGCGGCGTGGTGTTGAAGTAGGTCACGCCACCGGTGGAGATGTGAAAGGCGTTGCATTGGATCGCGGCGATGCCCTCGGCGGCGAGTTGCTTGCGACAGTCGATCAGACGTGCTTGCTCGGCGCCGTATTCCATCGCTTTGCGCGGAATCGCATCGTAGTCATCTTCATCCGGCTGTCCCAAATTGGCGGTGTAGGCATACGGCACGGCGCCTTTTTGACGCATCCACAGCAAGGCCGCGCTGGTATCCAAGCCGCCTGAGAATGCGATACCGACTTTTTGCCCTTTGGGCAGGTTTTGTAAGATGGTGTTTGACATACGATTTCCTTAATCATGAATTCTTTATTACAGTCAGTGAATGACCCAAAACCGTAACATTATGGGCAAATTCATTCAGGATGTCCATAGAATACGCGGCGAAAAGCGCTGAGCGCCGCGAAAGTTTTCTCATAAAAAAGCCATCGAGTAAACCTCGATGGCCTTTGTTTTTAGCGCTTGATTCATCAATCGCCGATCAGTCGCCTTGATAGCCTTTCAACTGCAAACGCGCTTTGTGCAACAGCGGCTCGGTGTAGCCCGATGGTTGCTCCGCGCCTTTGAATACCAAGTCGCAGGCGGCTTTGAACGCGATGCCGTCGTAGCCCGGCGCCATCGGCGTGTACAGCGGATCGTGTGCGTTTTGTCCGTCTACGATCACGGCCATGCGTTTGAAGGTTTCCATCACTTGCTCTGCGGTCACCACGCCATGCATCAGCCAGTTCGCCATGTGCTGCGAGCTGATGCGCAAGGTTGCACGGTCTTCCATCAATGCGGTGTCGTGAATGTCCGGTACTTTCGAGCAACCCACGCCGAGGTCAACCCAGCGCACAACATAGCCCAAAATGCCTTGTGCGTTGTTGTTCAATTCGCGTTGTTTCTCTTCATCCGTCCAGTCGGTATGCGTGGATAACGGGATGGTGAGAATGTCATCGAGATGGGTCATCGGACGCGATTTGAGTTCGTCCTGACGTGCTTTCACGTTGATCATGTGGTAGTGCATGGCGTGCAAAGTCGCGCCCGTCGGTGACGGTACCCATGCGCAGTTCGCACCTGCATTCGGATGGCTGATTTTTTTCTCCATCATGGCGTGCATGGAATCCGGCTCCGGCCACATGCCTTTACCGATTTGTGCTTTGCCTTGCAGGCCGCATTTGAGGCCAATGTCCACGTTGGCATTTTCGTACGCGCCGAGCCACGGCTCTGCACGCATGAGTTCTTTACGCACCATTGCGCCCGCGTGCATGCTGGTGTGAATTTCGTCGCCGGTGCGATCCATGAAGCCGGTGTTGATGAAGATTACGCGGTCTTTGGCTTCGTTGATGCATTGTTTCAAATTCACGGTGGTGCGGCGTTCTTCGTCCATGATGCCGACTTTCATGCTGCGCGCCGGCAGGTCAACCGCTTGCTCAGTGCGGCTAAACAGTTCCACTGCAAACGCCACTTCTTCAGGACCGTGCATTTTCGGTTTCACGATGTACATGCTACCGGTACGCGAGTTGCGCAAGGCGCCTTTGCCATCGTATTTGAACAGCATACCGGTCACGAGCGCGTCCATGATGCCTTCGAAAATTTCTTCGCCATTGACCAAAATGGCCGGATTGGTCATCAGGTGGCCGACGTTGCGGATCAACAGCAATGCACGACCGTGCAAGGTCAAGGTGCCGCCACCGATGGCATTGTAGATGCGGTCTGCGTTCAGTTTGCGGGTCAGGGTTTTGCCGCCTTTTTCAAACGACTCAACCAGCGTGCCGTTCATCAAGCCCATCCAGTTTTGGTAGCATTCGACTTTTTCTTCTGCATCCACTGCGGCTACGGAGTCTTCGCAGTCTTGAATCGCGGTCACGGCCGATTCGAGCACGATGTCTTTCACGCCGGCGGCGTCATCTTTGCCGATGGTGCTGTTGCGATCAATTTGAATTTCGGCGTGCAGGTCGTTGTTTTTCAACAATACCGAGGTCGGATTGGTTGCCTCACCCAAGAAACCCACGCCTTGCGCCGGATTTTTCAAGCCGATTTTTGCACCGTCAATGGTCACCACCACCGCGCCATTTTCAATCGCGTAGCCTTGCGCATCCACATGCGAGCCTTGCGCCAACGGGAAGTGCGTGTCCAAAAATTCGCGACCGTAGGCAATCACTTTGTCGCCACGAATCGGGTTGTAACCCATGCCGGCTTCTGCGCCGTCTTCGGAGGAAATCACGTCCGTACCGTACAATGCGTCGTACAGGCTGCCCCAGCGTGCATTGGCCGCGTTCAACGCATAGCGCGCATTGCGCACCGGCACCACGAGCTGCGAGCCGGCGATGGTGGCGATTTCTGCATCAACATTTTCTGTGGTCACTTGAAAATCCGGGCAATCCGGCACGATGTAGCCAATTTCGATCAAAAAGGCTTTATAGGCGGCGAAATCCGCGCCCTTGTTCGCTTTGTGCCACGCATCAATTTTCGCTTGCAATTCATCGCGTTTGGCCAGCAAAGCTTTGTTCTTCGGGGTCAAATCGAGCACCACTTGCTCGAAATTTTTCCAATAGGTATCGCTGTCCAAGCCAACGCCCGGCAAAGCGGATTCGATGAAGTCAAAGAGGATTTTGTCAATGGCAAGACTGCCACGGTTGATGCGTACGGTCATGATGGCTCCTGAGAGTGAATGTTTGTTATGTATTATGTCTTATATAAGACTAAAATACAAGCATTAAAGGCCGATGCCAAGATCAGCGGTAACAACCAAAATAGGGGATTTGCCAGTTCGGCTCACGCATGTCGGTGCTTTTTGAGCATGACATTGTGTTGCGATGCATCAATTATAGCAGAGGGAAACGATTTTTCGAATATTTTTCTGATTTTTAAATACTTACAGGGATATTTAATAAAAATATTCGAAAATTATCGCCTAAATAATGTATAGGGATGTGAATTGAAACAATCCCCACGCGATGCGAAGTCAAAGCTTAAGGCTACTGTCGGCTTATTTGCATGGATTCGGCTTATTTCATGTGTTGCAAACTTTGGCCGAACTGCGTCGGCGATTCAAAGCCAACCACGCGCCCTTTTTCACGACCCGTTTTGGCTTCCAACACGATGATGCCCGGCGGCCCGTACAGACCAAAATGCTTGAGAATCTCTGTGTCCTGCGCGGTGTTCTGCGTCATATCCACGCGCAGCAGTTGAAAATCTTGCATACTGTGCGCGATCTGCGGATCGCTGAAGGTTTTGTGCTCCATCTCAATGCACGAGCGACACCAGTCGGCATACAGGTCAATCAGCACCGGCTTGTCACTGTTCGCCACGCGCATCTGAATCTCCGACAGACTGTACACGCGCTCGAACGCGCTGGTTTGCGTCGCCCCCTGAGAGGTGAGCGCATGCCAATATTGACCCCAAACCGGCTGCGCCACCCAAACCGCGACGCCCAGCATCATCACACCGATGAGGTTTTTCACGCGCGTCATCCACGCACCCGACTTCGGCAACCATTGTCCCAAGCCTGCGCCCAGCAATAGCAACGGCACACCCATACCATAGGCCAACACCAACAAGGCCAGCCCGCCCAGCGCTACCCGCCCCGTTTGCGCGATGTAGCTGATCAAACCCACCAGCGGTGCGGTCACACACGGCGATGCAATCAAGGCCGAAGCCGCGCCCATGAGCCACGCACCCCAGTAGCCGTTTTTGCCCTGGGTTTTGGCTTGCAACCACGATTGCCAGCGCGCCGACATTTGGATTTGAAATACATCGAACATCGACAACGCAAGCAATACCAACAGTGCCGCAAAACCGAGCAGCACCCACGGATTTTGTAAATAACTTTGCAAAGCCAAACCCGTGCGCGCCGCGATCACGCCAATCAGCGCATACACCACCGCCATGCCACTGACATAGGCGAACGCCAAGGCCAATCCACGCCAACGCGACTGCTCGCGCTGTTGCCCTGCGAGCAACACCGTCAAGATCGGGAACATCGGAAACATGCACGGCGTGAGCGAGAGCAATAGACCCAAGCCAAACACCACCAGCAGCGCCCAAGCAATCGAGTTACCCGCGAACAAATTACCGGCAAAACTGCTGTTATCCAAGGTTTTGGACACCGCCGTTGTGGAAACACTTGGCTCTATACGAACCGCTGTATCCGCTGCCGCGACTTCATTCAACCCTGCGGTGCTGTTGCTCGGCTTGATTTCGACCACGGGACTGAGCTGTTCGGATGGGTGCGCAACGCCCTGCGCAGACGAACCGGCAGAGGACGCGCCGTTCGGGCCAGCCGTTGACTGCTGACGTGGCGTCTCGGCAGACGTTACGCCTGTAGAGGCTGCCGTCGCGTTTGGCGGCGTTACACCTACACCGGAACCCGCCATCGGCGTGATGCGCAAAACCACCTGATTTTTGCGCGGCGGATAGCACAACCCTTGATCGGCGCAGCCACGCGAGGCCACCACGATTTTAAATGCTGCCTCACCCTCGCCCGTCGATTGGATCGGCACGCTCAAGCGCAATGCATTGTGATAATAGGCCACGTCTTTACCGAAGTTTTCATCGAACTTCACTTGCGCGGGCGGCATTTTTACGCCACCATTTTGCGTTACGCGCCCGTCCGGACTGACCACGGTGAAGGCAAACTCATCGCGGTACATATAGTAACCCGGCGCGATTTTGAACTCGACTTGCACCGTCGCCTTTGCACCGCTCTGATTGACGATCGTCGCTTGAAAAGGAAATGCCTGCTCAGGCGGCAGATACTCCGCCGCTTGAGCAGTAGGCAACAAACTGATTAGACCCAGCAAACAGATCAAAAAGAATGATTTAATGTTTTGATACGTCATGCAATTAACCCCAATATCATACTGAGCAACACACTACTCCACAGCAGAAGGCTGGGAAGACTCGATAAAAAAAGGATCAGCCATGATCTTGACCTATTACTAAAATAATTATTTCGAGCCTTTATAATCCCAAACACAACTGGAATTGGATAAAGCCACATCGTCGCAAACAAGAGCCATCGGAGATATTCACTTGCGTTAGGGTCATCGAAAAGAAATAGCGAGGCAAACATCACAAAAGGAGCCAAAAAAACCGACAGCGCCGCGAATCCACTGGCCAAATTTACTGCCACCGGCAATTTTTTACTCTTCTCTGTCATATCCTGCTCATATCCCATATAAAAAAGCGAACCTTAAAAAGGTTCGCCATTTTAACTAAGAGTTTCGATGAAAATATGGAAACACCGAAATCATTAGATAGTTATTCCGCTTCCGGACGATCCACCAACTCGATGAATGCCATAGGTGCATTGTCACCCACGCGGAAGCCGCATTTCAAAATACGGGTATAACCACCAGCGCGCGCTGAAAAACGCGGAGCAACATCGTCAAACAACTTTTTCACCGCGTCCGCATCACGCAAACGGGCAAAGGCCAGACGACGATTGGCTACGGTTGGGTTTTTTGCCAAAGTGATCAATGGCTCAACCACGCGACGCAATTCTTTGGCTTTAGGCACAGTGGTTTTGATCACTTCGTGCTGGATCAAAGACACAGACATATTACGGAACATAGCCAAACGGTGGCTGGAAGTACGGTTTAATTTACGCAAACCTGAACGATGACGCATGATAATTTCCTTTAAACAAAATCTAAAACGTAACTCTTCTATCCCCAGTGCACTAATGCTTGCCCATGAGGCGGGTTCGTTAATGTGGTTAAATAAAGATCAACGTAGGAAACTTGACCCTTGTTGATTTTTCAAAAATTTGTCAGGGGTTGCCCAACAAAATCTTAAACTGAACAACGGCAAAAGTAGAATCCTACTTTTGCCGAATATTACTTACATTTCCAAATTAGCCGGTGGCCAATTGTCCAACTTCATACCCAAAGTCAAGCCGCGAGCAGCCAAAACTTCTTTGATTTCAGACAAGGATTTACGACCCAAGTTCGGCGTTTTGAGCAAATCTTGCTCGGTACGACGCACCAAGTCGCCAATGTATTGAATCGCTTCGGCTTTCAAGCAGTTCGCTGAACGCACGGTCAATTCCAACTCATCTACTGGACGCAACAAGATCGGATCAAATTGCGGTACCGCATTGTTTGACGCAGCCAAGGCCGTTGGATCAACGGTGTTTTGCAAAGCGGCAAACACAGACAATTGCTCGATCAAAATCGCTGCCGATTGGCGCACCGCTTCCTCAGGCGTAATCACGCCGTTGGTTTCGATGTGCATCACCACTTTATCCAAGTCAGTGCGTTGTTCCACACGCGCGGATTCCACGCTGTAGCTCACTTTACGAATTGGAGAAAATGATGCGTCCAACAAAATGTGACCGATTTTTTTGCTGTGGTCATCAGCAAACGCACGCACGTTACCCGAAACGTAACCACGGCCTTTTTCAATCTTAATTTGCATATCCAAATCACCGCCGGCCAAGTGAGCGATCACATGGTCCGGATTGATGATTTCGACTTCGTGCGAACCTTGGATATCAGCCGCAGTCACAACGCCTTCTCCTGATTTTTTCAAAGTCAGGGTCACTTCGTCACGATCATGCAGTTTGAATACGATGCCTTTAACATTCAATAAGATATCAACCACATCTTCTTGAACGCCATCCAAAGTTGAATATTCGTGCAAGGCACCCGCAATTTGCACTTCTGTCGCGGCATATCCCGTCATCGACGAGAGCAACACTCGGCGCAACGCATTGCCCAAAGTGTGGCCATATCCACGTTCAAAAGGCTCTAACACGACTTTTGCGCTGTACTCACCCGTTGCTTCAACTTGAATGTTGCGTGGCTTTAAAAATGCATTGTTAGACATGGAATTCCTTTCAACAAAACCGCAAGTGTCGTCCTGAACACCCGCGGCTGGTGGCGATATGAACAACTCTGCATGTGATCAGCATGCAGAGGTACAGCATTGATTAACGTGAGTACAACTCAACAATCAAGTGTTCGTTCACATCATGTGCCACGTCAGAACGATCCGGCGTTGCTTTGAATACGCCTTCCATTTTCTTAGTGTCTACTGAAACCCAAGAAGGCATACCCACTTGCTCAGCCAATTGCAATGCTTCGGCGATACGCACTTGCTTTTTCGCCTTTTCAGTCACACCAATGACGTCGCCCGGACGCACTTGGATGGAAGGAATATTCGCAACTTGACCATTCACAGTGATGGCTTTGTGGCTCACCAATTGACGTGCTTCCGCGCGAGTTGAACCGAAGCCCATGCGATAAACCACGTTGTCCAAGCGCTGCTCCAACAAACGCACCAACAATTCACCGGTGTTACCACGCAGACGTTCTGCTTCCGCAAAATAGCGGCGGAATTGGCGTTCCAACACGCCGTACATACGTTTGAGTTTTTGTTTTTCACGCAACTGAACACCATAGTCCGACGTACGCGCACCTGATTTGGCGCCGTGCTGACCCGGTTTGGTTTCAATTTTGCATTTTGAATCTAAAGTGCGACGTGCACTTTTTAAGAATAAATCTGTGCCTTCACGGCGAGCCAACTTGGCCTTTGGACCGATATAACGTGCCACGATATTTCCCTTAAGTTAATACGTACAACCATTCGCGGTCATACGCACGTTTCATCAGAATATCTGATAAAACAGTGGTCTTAAAAAAATGAACTTCAATGAATGCCTATGAACGTGGATTTGAGCTGATTGAGTATCGGACTCCGCCGATAAGCAATTGTCAAACCACATTTTTTGGCGAGATATTTTGCCAGCATGCGCGATTGAAACAACGACCCACACAAGCAAAACAAAAGCGTAATCGCAGATTTTACACAGCGATTACGCAAATGTCAAATGAAATCAATTAGATACGACGGCGTTTCGGCGGACGGCAGCCATTGTGTGGTACCGGAGTCACATCTTGAATGGATGTCACTTTGATGCCCAACGCATTCATCGCGCGAACGGATGATTCACGACCTGGACCTGGGCCTTTGATGCGCACTTCCAGATTTTTGATACCGTACTCTTGAGCCACTTTACCCGCCGCTTCTGCCGCAACCTGAGCCGCGAATGGAGTCGATTTACGTGAACCTTTAAAACCAGCGCCACCGGCAGTCGCCCATGACAAGGCATTGCCTTGACGATCGGTGATGGTGATGATGGTATTGTTAAAAGACGCGTGGACATGCAAAATGCCGTCGGCAACGTTCTTTTTCACTTTCTTGCGCGCGCGTGCCGCGGCGCTATTTGCAGCTTTTGCCATATCAATAATTCCTTACAATTATTTTTTCAATGCATTATTTTTTCAATGCAATACCTGCTTTACGTGGACCCTTGCGAGTACGCGCATTGGTTTTGGTACGTTGACCGCGCACAGGCAAGCCCTTACGATGACGCAAACCACGGTAGCAACCCAAGTCCATCAAACGTTTGATTGACATGGTTACTTCACGACGCAAGTCGCCTTCGATGGTGAAGGAGCCAACCGCATCACGCAGTTTTTCCAAATCAGCATCGTCCAAGTCTTTGACTTTCTTCGTCGCAGGAACGCCAGTTGCCTCACAAATTTTCAGTGCGCGAGGACGACCGATACCATAAATCGCAGTCAAACCAATACAGGTATGTTTGTGCGGCGGGATATTAACACCAGCAATACGAGCCATTTATATTTCCTTTTACTTAATTAACCTTGACGTTGCTTATGACGTGGGTCACTTGAGCAAATCACGCGCACAACGCCATTGCGACGAATAATCTTGCAATTGCGGCAAATGCGCTTCACAGATGCGAGAACTTTCATTAAAACACTCCTCAACTAAATTTCTATCCGTTACTTGGAACGGAATACGATACGGGCTTTTGACAAATCATACGGTGTCAATTCAACCGTCACTTTGTCTCCAGGCAGAATGCGAATATAGTGCATTCGCATTTTACCGGAAATGTGCCCCAAGACCATGTGGCCGTTTTCTAACTTTACTCGGAAGGTGGCATTGGGTAAATTCTCCACCACCTCGCCTTGCATTTGAATTACATCATCTTTAGCCATGATTCGCCTTTATTTCAAACCTTTGAAATTCGCTTTGCGCATCAAAGATTCGTACTGCTGACTCATCATAAATGCTTGTACTTGCGCCATAAAATCCATCGCAACCACCACGATAATCAAGATGGATGTACCACCGAAAATCATACCGGATGAAGTTCCCAAAGCCATCATGAAGAACTCGGGCAGCAAACACACCAAAGTCAAGTACAACGCACCGGTCAGGGTCAAACGCGTCAAAATTTTGTCCATATAGCGCGTCGTTTGTTCGCCCGGACGGATACCCGGAACTACAGCACCTTGCTTTTTCAAATTATCCGCGGTTTCTCGGCTGTTAAATACCAAAGCCGTGTAGAAAAACGCGAAGAAGATGATCGATGCTGCATACAGGGTCATATACAACGGTCGTCCCGGAACCAACTGCGCAGTCAAATCTTTCACCCACAACAAATTACTGGAGCTAAAGAAGTTCATAATGGTCGCAGGCAACAACAAGATCGAGGAACCAAAGATCGCAGGGATCACGCCGGACATATTCACTTTCAGCGGTAAGAATGAACTTTGACCACCCATCATGCGATTACCTACTTGGCGCTTAGCGTAGTTGATCGGAATCTTACGCTGACCACGCTCCACAAACACGACGAAGAACACCACACCGACAGCAGCAAGGATAATACCCAAGCCCAACAGTGGTGACACCTGCCCAGAAGCCATGCCCGAAAACAGACTGTACACACCCATCGGCAAACTGGAGACGATACCGGCAAAGATGATGATTGAGATACCGTTACCCAAACCGCGTTCGGTGATTTGTTCACCCAACCACATCAGGAACATCGTACCCGTCACCAAACTGACCATCGCTATACCCACAAAACCCCAACCGGGATTCGGCACAATGGTGTCGCCCAAGCCGTGCATATTCTGAATTTGCGACGCGATGAAATACGACTGCACAATCGCCAAGCCCAAAGTCAGATAGCGGGTGTATTGCGTCATTTTGCGACGCCCCGCACCACCTTCTTTTTGCAAAGCATGCAACGACGGAACCACCACGCCGGCCAACTGCATCACAATCGATGCGGAAATGTACGGCGTAATTCCCAAGGCAATGATCGATGCACGAGACATCGCACCGCCCGAGAACAGATTCATCATTGCGAACAAGCCGCTGCCCGCACTATTTTGCAAGGAGTGTGCCAGAGCCGCAGCATTCACACCCGGAACCGGAACATGCGCCAACACTCGGTACACCAATAACGCGAGAATCAAAAACGTCAAACGTTGCTTTAATTCAGGCGAGGTTTGCGCTTTAGCCGCTTGCGATTTTACTTGATTGGATAATTTGGCTGTAGCCACAAATACCTCTCAATTACTCGTCTGCAACAGAGCCGCCAGCCGCTTCGATCGCCGCACGTGCGCCTTTAGTCGTCAAGAGACCTTTCAAAGTCACTTTACGAGTAATTTCGCCCGTGGCAACTACTTTTGCGCTGGTGGTCAATTCGCCCAACAAACCGGCTTGCTTTAAAGCCAACAAGTCGATTTCGTCCACAGGCAATTTGTTCAAATCATTCAAATTCACTTCGCCAACAAAACGACGGGTCAATGAAGTAAAGCCACGCTTAGGCATACGACGATGCATCGGCATTTGACCACCTTCAAAACCGACACGGTGGAAACCACCTGCGCGCGATTTTTGACCTTTGTGGCCACGACCCGCTGTTTTACCCAAACCTGAACCGATACCGCGACCAACACGACGCTTTGCGTGTGTTGCGCCGTCAGCAGGGGCAATGGTATTTAAAAACATAGTATTTCCTCCGTGCTCAATTAGTCAACGATGCGGACTAAGTAAGCCACTTTGTTAATCATGCCGCGAACAGCAGGAGTATCCTCCAACTCGCGAACCTGACCAATTTTTTTCAAACCCAAACCCAACACGGTATCGCGGTGGGATTGTTTTGTGCCAATCACGCTTTTTACCAAGGTGACTTTAACAGTTGATTCTGCCATGATCTGCTCCTTAGCCTGTGATGTCTTCAACTGACTTGCCACGTTTTGCGGCGATGTCAGATGGAGTTGATTGTTTGCGCAAACCATCCAAGGTCGCACGAACCAAGTTGTATGGGTTAGAAGAACCCAAGGATTTGGCAACAACGTTGTGCACACCCATAACGTCAAATACCGCACGCATTGGACCGCCCGCGATCACACCGGTACCGTCTTTGGCTGGCGACATCAAGACGCTGGCCGCGCCGTGCTTACCGGTCACTGAGTGTTGCAACGTGCCATCTTTCAAAGGTACTTTGAACATTGAACGACGCGCTTGTTCCATGGCTTTTTGAACCGCCACAGGTACTTCACGCGCTTTACCTTTGCCCATGCCGATGCGGCCATCGCCATCACCTACTACGGTCAACGCGGCAAAACCCATAATACGACCACCTTTAACCACTTTGGTGACGCGGTTCACTGCGATCATCTTTTCGCGTAAACCGTCATCGGCCTGGCTTTGGTCTTTAGATTGAACTTTAGACATAAATATTCCTTGTTTGTCGTGGTATCAATTCGGCTTAAAACTGCAAACCAGCTTCACGAGCCGCTTCAGCCAAAGCTTTTACACGACCATGAAATTGGAAACCCGAGCGATCAAAAGCGACTTGAGTCACACCAGCGGCTTTTGCTTTTTCTGCAATGGCCGCGCCTACTGCTTTGGCTGCTGCCACATTGCCACCGTTGCCGCCGATTTCTGTGCGCAAAGCCGCTTCAGCAGACGACGCCGTCGCCAATATTTTATTGCCTTCGGCAGAAATCACGCTGGCGTAAATATGCAAATTGGTACGATTGACGACCAAACGGTTGACTTTCAACTCAGCAATTTTGGCACGGGTTTTGCGTGCTCGGCGCAAACGCGCTTGCTTTTTGTCTTGCATCATAATTCCTTTTAAGAACGATAATCCTTATTTGTATCCGCCTCGAAACAAGCCTTATTAGGATACAAATCTTAACGATTATTTTTTCTTGGTTTCTTTCATAATCACCACTTCACCCGCATAGCGAACACCTTTGCCTTTGTATGGCTCTGGCGGACGGTAGCCGCGCACTTCTGCCGCAACTTGACCGACTTTTTGCTTGTCGATGCCTTTGATGATGATTTCAGTTTGGGTTGGCGTTTCTGCTTTGATGCCGTCTGGCAAAGCGTAGTTCACGTCGTGCGAAAAGCCCAATTCCAACTTGAGGACATTACCTTCCGCTTTCGCGCGATAGCCGACGCCGATCAAGTTTAATTTCTTTTCAAACCCTTTGGTCACACCTTGAACCATATTTGCCAGCAATGCACGAGTTGTGCCTTGCAACGCGTTGGATTCACGGCTTTCGTCTTTACGCTCAATGATCAATTGACCATCTTTGCTCTCGATCGCCACTTTATCGCTAAATGCGGCTTCCAAAACACCCAAAGCACCTTTGACAGTGACAACACCATTGGCGACACTAAATTCCGCACCGTTTAACGCAACTGGATTCTTACCTACTCGAGACATATCTTTTCTCCTTATCCGTTACGCAACAACGCACAATACTTCACCGCCAACACCCAGCGAGCGCGCTTTACGATCAGTCATCACGCCTTTTGACGTAGAAACGATCGCAACACCCAAGCCGTCCATGACGTGAGGAATGCCTGCACAATGACGATAGATACGCAAACCAGGTTTAGATACACGTTCAATACGCTCAATCACAGGACGACCTGCGTGGTATTTCAATGCGATATCCAAAACAGGCTTGGCTGCTTCGCCGCCCACTTTATACTCTTCAATATAGCCTTCTTCTTTGAGCACGTTCGCAATAGCCACTTTCAATTTAGAAGAGGGCATAGAAACGGCGGTTTTTTCCACCATTTGCGCATTGCGAATACGCGTCAACATATCGGCGATTGGATCACTCATACTCATTTTCGTTTCTCCTTTGCCAATTACCAGCTTGCTTTAACCAAGCCTGGAATTTCACCAGACATGGCCGCATCACGCAATTTTGTACGACCCAAACCGAATTGACGGAATGTGCCACGAGGGCGACCGGTCAATTGGCAACGGTTGCGCAAACGGGTTGGGTTTGCATTGCGCGGCAATTGTTGTAACTTCAAACGCGCTTCGTAGCGTTCATCTTCGGATTTGGATTGATCTTGAATGATCTTCACCAATTCAGCGCGCTTGCCAGCAAATTTTGCCACCAAAGCTTCGCGCTTTTTCTCACGATTGATCAGGGATAATTTAGCCATTGATCTATCCTCAATTACGGAATGGGAATTTGAAAGCCGCCAGCAACGCTTTGGCTTCCTCATCGGTTTTCGCAGTCGTGGTCACACTGATGTTCAAACCACGCAAGGCGTCGATTTTGTCGTACTCAATTTCAGGGAAAATAATTTGTTCTTTTACGCCGATATTGTAGTTACCACGACCATCAAACGAGCGACCATTCACACCACGGAAGTCACGTACGCGCGGGAATGCAACGGTTACCAAGCGATCCAAGAACTCATACATCTTTTCACCACGCAAAGTCACCATACAGCCGATTGGATAATCTTCACGAATCTTGAACCCCGCAATCGCTTTACGCGCCACAGTCACCACAGGTTTTTGACCTGCGATCTTAGTCAAATCAGAAACCGCATGCTCCATCACCTTTTTATCAGCGACAGCCTCACCTACACCCATATTCAAGGTGATTTTGGTGATACGCGGCACTTCCATAATTGATTTGTAGCCAAATTGACCCATCAATTGTGGAACGATTTTTTCTTTATAAATATTTTGCAAACGAGCCATGTGTTTCCCCTTACGCTACGGCTTCGCCGTTGGATTTAAATACGCGGATTTTTTTGCCATCCACTTCTTTAATCCCCACGCGATCCGCTTTTTGGGTTTTGGCATTAAACAATGCCACGTTAGACACGTGAATCGGCATGGTTTTGCTCACAACGCCACCCTCGACACCCGCCATTGGGTTTGGACGTTGATGCTTTTTAGCCACATTGACGCCTTCAACAGTCACATAATCAGCATCCACACGACGCGTCACCACGCCGGTTTTGCCTTTATCTTTACCTGTCAAAACCACAACAACATCGCCTTTACGAATTTTTTCCATGTCGCCTCCTTACAGCACTTCTGGCGCCAAAGACACGATCTTCATGAACTTTTCGCCACGCAATTCGCGCGTGACCGGTCCAAAGATACGTGTGCCAATCGGCTCTAACTTGTTGTTCAACAATACAGCCGCATTGTCGTCAAACTTGATGCGTGAACCATCGGCGCGACGAACACCGCTGGCGGTGCGAACCACCACGGCATTATATACTTCGCCTTTTTTCACGCGACCACGAGGAGCGGCTTCTTTAATACTAACCTTGATGATGTCACCAACGCCAGCATAGCGGCGCTTTGAGCCGCCCAACACTTTGATACACATTACGGAACGTGCGCCGGTGTTGTCGGCCACATCCAACCTACTTTGCATCTGAATCATGATATCTTTCCCAACTTAATCGCCAAGCCATTAGCTGTAACGGTCAGTTTTGGTCTCTCTACATCCCGTCACAAACTTGCTGCTTGCTTCGGAAGTAGCACTGGAGTTGAATCTCTTACGAGATTTTGAATCTGAGTCCATCAAACTTCGATTTTCTCAAACGAGACGAATATTATATTCGATCTTCTGAATTCTCTCAAGTCTTTTCTGAGCAATCACTCACAATCAGAATAAACCTTGAAAATTTTCGCCTACTTTTACCACTTGTTGTGCTTATTTAATACACTACTCACAAAAAACCGAGCAAACAATCTCAAATTGAGATTGTTTGCCACAGATTCGATCAATATCGATTAAATAACGCGAGCTGCTTCGAGGAGCTTCGTCACTTGCCAAGATTTGGTTTTTGACAATGGACGGGTTTCTTCGATCTCGACCAGATCGCCTTCGTTGTATTGATTGGCCTCGTCATGCGCATGGTATTTTTTCGATTTAACGATGAATTTACCATACAGCGGATGCTTCATACGATGCTCAACCAAAACGGTAACGGTTTTGTCCATTTTATTGGACGAAACACGACCCACCAAGGTACGGGTTAATTTAGCTTCAGTCATTATTCACCTGCCTTTTGTTGCTTTTGGTGCATCACTGTGCGTACACGAGCGATGTCACGACGCACTTTGCGCAGCTGATTTACGTCATTGAGCTGCTGCATGGCTTTTTGCATACGCAAATTGAATTGCGTCTTCAGCAATGCATTCAACTCTTCTTGTAACGCCGCGGCGTCTTTGGTCATCAATTCTTTAGCACTCATGTTGACTCCTTAACCACCAATGGTACGCGTCACAAACACGCACTTGATCGGCAGTTTGGCTTGTGCCAAACGAAATGCTTCACGCGCCAATTCTTCTGGTACGCCGTCCATTTCGTATAACATTTTGCCGGGTTGAATTTCAGCAACATAGTATTCGGGATTACCCTTACCGTTACCCATACGAACCTCTGCAGGCTTGTTGGAAATCGGTTTGTCAGGGTAAATGCGAATCCAAATACGGCCACCACGTTTGATGTGACGGGTCATCGCACGACGCGCAGATTCGATCTGACGCGCAGTGATGCGACCACGACCAACGGCTTTCAAGCCGAAATCGCCAAACGATACCTCTGCACCGCGTGTCGCCACGCCGGTGTTGCGGCCCTTTTGCTCTTTACGATATTTTCTACGTGCGGGTTGCAACATAATTATTCTCCTGCACTTTCAGTTTTAGCTTCAGTTTTGCGTGCGGTACGGCGACGCGCTGGAGCATCACCATCACGGCGACGATCACCACCTGGGCGACCCTCACGGCGTGCTGGTTTTTTATCATCTTTACCATCGTGCTCGTAGCCTGTGCCCGGCAAAGCTTTACGGCTGAGCGTATCGCCTTTGTAGACCCAAACTTTGATACCGATGATGCCATAAGCGGTCAACGCGGTGCTGGTTGCATAGTCGATGTTTGCACGCAGGGTATGCAGAGGCACGCGGCCTTCACGATACCATTCTGAACGCGCAATCTCGATACCATTCAAACGGCCTGAGCTCATGATTTTGATACCTTGAACGCCCAAGCGCATCGCATTTTGCATTGAACGACGCATTGCACGACGGAACATCACGCGTTTTTCCAATTGTTGAGCGATCGAGTCGCCAATCAATTGGGCATCGATTTCTGGCTTGCGCACTTCTTCGATGTTCACGTGTACCGGCACATTCATCAACGCTTGCAGTTCTTTGCGCAACACTTCGATGTCTTCGCCTTTTTTACCAATAACCACACCCGGACGCGCAGAGAAAATCGTGATACGCGCAGTTTTGGCCGGGCGCTCGATCAAGATGCGCGCAACCGATGCATTTTTCAATTTTTTCTTGAGGTATTCGCGAACTTTCAAGTCTTCGTTCAATGTTTGCGCGAAGTCTTTGTTGCTCGCATACCAACGCGAGTCCCAATCACGGGTAACCGGTAGACGGAAGCCTGTAGGGTTAATCTTTTGTCCCATTCCTTGCTCCTTATTGACCAACGGTCACTGTGATGTGACAGGTTTGTTTTTCGATACGATTGCCGCGGCCTTTGGCACGGGCAGACATACGCTTGAGTGATGTACCTTTGTCAACAAAGATACGAGTCACACGCAACTCATCAATATCCGCACCATCGTTGTGCTCGGCATTGGCAATCGCTGATTCCAATACTTTCTTGATAATGACAGCCGCTTTCTTTTGTGTAAATGTGAGCGTATTCAAAGCTTGCTCAACTTGTTTACCGCGAATCAAATCGGCCACCAAGCGGCCTTTTTGAGCAGACAAGCGCACGCCACGTAAAATAGCTGTAGTTTCCATGACGCTTCCTTATTTCTTCGCTTTTTTGTCAGCGACGTGACCTTTAAACGTACGGGTCAACGCAAATTCACCCAACTTGTGACCGACCATATTTTCAGAAATATAGACCGGTACGTGCTGGCGACCATTGTGTACAGCGATTGTTAAGCCGATGAAATCGGGCAAAACAGTCGAACGACGAGACCAAGTTTTAATTGGTTTCTTATCACGATTTGCAACCGCCGCTTCCACTTTTTTCAATAAGTGAGCGTCGCAAAATGGACCTTTTTTAACTGAACGAGCCATTTATTACTCCTTATTTGTAACGACGTTTAACAATCATGTTATCTGTACGCTTGGTACTGCGTGTACGATAACCCTTAGTCGGCTGACCCCAAGGCGATACTGGATGACGACCACCTGATGTACGACCTTCACCACCACCATGCGGGTGATCCACCGGGTTCATCACGACACCACGAACGGTCGGACGAACACCACGCCAGCGAGTCGCACCGGCTTTACCGATTTGACGCAGGCCGTGCTCTTCGTTACCCACTTCACCGATGGTTGCGCGGCAATCCACGTGCACCTTGCGAATTTCGCCTGAACGCAAACGCAGCTGAGCGTAAACGCCTTCACGCGCCAACAATTGAACCGAAGTACCAGCTGAGCGAGCCAATTGCGCGCCTTTGCCCGGTTTCATTTCGATACAGTGAATGGTTGAACCCACTGGAATATTGCGGATCGGCAAGGTATTGCCCGGTTTGATTGGCGCTTCAGAGCCGCTGACCAATTCGTGACCGGCTTTAACGCCACGCGGAGCGATGATGTAACGACGCTCGCCATCTGCGTACAACAACAAGGCGATGTTGGCTGAACGGTTCGGATCATATTCCAAGCGCTCTACTTTGGCCAAAATACCGTCTTTATCATTGCGTTTGAAGTCAATCACGCGGTAGTGGTGCTTATGACCACCGCCACGATGACGGGTGGTGATGTGACCATTATTGTTACGGCCGGCGTTTTGCTTTTGCGCTTCCAACAACGGCGCGTACGGCGCACCCTTGTGCAGATCATGGTTAACAACCTTGACCAGACCGCGACGACCCGGAGTCGTTGGTTTTACTTTTACGAGTGCCATATTACTTCACCTCCTCGTCAAAGTGAATTTCTTGACCTTTTTTCAGACCAACGTAAGCAATACGCACATTGTTGCGACGACCCATGCCGTAGCGCGTGCGTTTGGATTTGCCTTTGCGATTGATCACACGAACCGCGTCCACTTCAACTTTAAACAACAATTCAACCGCCGCTTTGATTTCAGGCTTGGTCGCACATGGCATGACACGGAAAGCAACTTGCTCATTTTGTTCCGCGATCATGGTGCTTTTTTCTGAAACGATCGGCGCCAAGAGTACTTGCATTAAACGTTCTTGATTCATGACAAGATCTCCTCGATTTGCGCCACAGCACCTTTAGTCACCACTACTTTTTTGTAGAACAACAAAGACAGTGGATCCGCATATTTGGCTTCGCACACATATACGTGCGGCAAATTGCGAGATGCCAAGAACAGGTTTTCAGAATAATCGTCCGTAATGATCATGACTGATTCCGCACCCATGGCTTTCAATTTATCGGCAACCAATTTGGTTTTTGGCGCTTCAACCACGAAGTTTTCCACCACCACCAAACGGTCATCGCGCACCAATTGTGAGTAGATGCTGCACAATGCGGCACGGTGCATTTTGCGATTCACCTTTTGAGAGAAATTTTCTTCCGGTGAGTTCGGGAATGCGCGTCCACCTCCACGCCAGATGGGCGAAGATGTCATACCCGCACGCGCGCGACCCGTACCTTTTTGACGCCAAGGTTTTTTGGTCGAGTGCTTAACGGTTTCACGATTTTTTTGAGCACGATTACCCGAACGTGCGTTGGCTTGATACGCCACGACGATTTGGTGAATCAATGCTTCATTGTATTCGCGACCGAAGATTTCATCAGAAACCGCAACGGTTCCTGCTTGACCCAGGAGCTTGATATCCATTATTTCGCCCCTTTCGCTTTCACCGCCGTGCGCACGATGATATTGCCGTTTTTAGAGCCAGGAACCGCACCCTTAACCAACAACAAACCGCGCTCTGCATCCACACGAGCGATTTCTAAATTTTGTACTGTACGGTTAACGTCACCCATGTGACCCGTCATGCGTTTGCCCGGAAATACACGACCCGGATCTTGCGCCATACCAATCGAACCCGGCACGTTGTGCGAACGCGAGTTACCATGCGATGCGCGACCTGACGAGAAGTTGTAGCGCTTGATTGTGCCCGCATAGCCTTTACCGATGGTAACGCCAGAGACATCCACTTTTTGACCAACTTCGAAGATTTCAACCGATACATTTGAGCCGGCAGACAACTGAGACAATGCTTCAGCATCCATACGAAACTCTTTTGTGAAAGAACCTGCTTCCACGCCCGCTTTAGCCAAATGCCCAGCTTGAGCCTTTGCCACACGAGACGCACGGCGGGTACCGTAGGTCACCTGAACAGCAGCATAACCATCTGCCTCAGGCGTCTTGATTTGGGTAACGCGATTATTCGATACATCCAGCACCGTTACAGGAATAGACTCGCCATCCTCTGTAAAAATACGGGTCATACCGACCTTGCGTCCCAATAGACCCAGTCCATTGTGAATCATTTTTAAACTCCATTCTCGACTACGATTGGTCGAGACCGATATTTACTCTTAAAATTAACGCGCATTCTTTGTTTCAAACAATGCTTTTACATTAAATACGCACGAAACCACCCCGAAATTAATCGAGATAGCTTTTCATGATAATACAATTACTCTTTTTTTACAAGCCAATAATGGCTTTATCTTTGATTTTGATGGCTTTTTTGTGGAATAAAGCACAACGAACCAGTGTTTTCATGCCATTCAACTACAAAAACTTCACCTTCAGAAAGAAAAACGCACCCGAAGGTGCGTTTTTTACAACTCATACGTGTTTCGTCTGAATCAGTCGGTTTAAATGAATTAAACCTTGATTTCAACATCCACGCCTGCAGGCAAGTCCAGCTTCATCAAAGCATCCACTGTTTTTTCGGTCGGATCAACGATGTCCATCAAACGTTGATGCGTACGAATTTCGAACTGATCACGCGAGGTTTTATTCACGTGCGGTGAGCGCAAAATATCAAAGCGTTGGATACGTGTTGGCAAAGGAACCGGACCTTTTACGATCGCGCCCGTGCGCTTTGCTGTTTCCACGATTTCAGCCGCTGATTGATCGATCAAACGATAGTCGAATGCTTTCAAACGAATACGAATTTTTTGCTTAGCCATTTTTTGCTTTCCAAAGAACGAGGTGATTGCTCACCGATTAAATAAAGAACATAAATAAAACAGAGCAAGGCAGCGCACCGCCTTACTCTGGCACTACATTACGCAGTGATCTTAGCCACAACACCCGCGCCGACGGTACGGCCGCCTTCGCGAATCGCGAAACGCAAGCCTTCTTCCATCGCGATTGGCGCGATCAATTCTACGGACATAGATACGTTGTCACC
>JBATQE010000005.1:0-26973 GCA_049291875.1 Burkholderiaceae bacterium | reverse complement strand
TGCGAAAAGCATCTCGCACGCGCGGCGCGAGTTTTTCCTGCGCATACGCCGTCGCGGTGTCCAGCACCATGCGCTCTTCGTCAGTGAGTTGCTCACGCAACAGCAGAGGATCGTCCCAGACAAAGCTTGTTTTGGAGGAAATGTTCATTGATATTCTCCTTGGTATCGTGATAATGAATGCTCATGTTAAAGTTAAGCCGAATTGCTTGTGTGGATGGAGTGGCATTATTGAATGAGTATTTAGGCAAATTTATTCAGCATAGGACTTGATTTTTAGCGGTATTCGTGTGATTGATTAAAATACCTTCCCAAGCCAATGGGTCTCAGGCATTAGCTTGGGAGGTGAATTCGGGGGATTCGTTGTATAGAGGTTTTCCCCGCTGACTTTGTTATCTTTATTGTTGGTCGGTGATGACATATGTGCCGCTGATATCCAACCGTGCGTGCCAACCCGGATTAATGACAATGGTGGTGGTGATCTCCTCAATCACGGCCGGTCCGATGAGCTCATCTCCGGCGGCTAATAGTTCACCGTCGTAGACTGGTGTGTGGTTAAATAAGCCGTCAGCGGAAAAAATCATGTTTCGGTGAGTTTTGATTGCCCGTTCCGCACCTTTGCCTTGGGATAACATCGGAGCTGCCGGACGGTCTATACGGCCGTAGACGGTGCTTTCGATATTGACAATTTCGACTACGCTTTGTGGTTCACAGTAGGTGAATAGTTGTTCGTGCTGTGAATCGAATGCGGCACGAATTCTGGAAATATTGGTTTTAGAGACTTCTTGTGAACCAATGTCAACCGAGCATTCATGCACCTGACCGACGTAGCGCATATCCATGCTGCGCTGCATGACGATGCGATCGCGAGAGATGCCTTCATGTTCCAGCGCGTCGCTGGCTGCTTGTTCCAATTCGGTGAAGCGCTTTTCTATTCGCTCTAAATCGGCGCGATCATCCAAACGCATTGGACAGGCCGCCATGTAGTTGTATTTAACGTCTGATAGGATTTGCCCAAAAGCACACAAGCCGGAAGCCAGTTTTGGCACGAGTACGGTTTTGATGCCAATGTCTCGTGCCAATGCGGTGATGTGTAAGCCTGTCGCGCCGCCGGCACCGACCAAGGCAAAGTCACGCGGGTCATAACCGCGCTCGATAGAGACGCGGCGAATACCGTTGACCATGTTGTTGTTCACAATGCTGTAAATCCCGTAAGCGGCTTTTTCCATTGAGATACCCAGCGGTTTGGCTATGTACTCTTGAATCGCTTGGCGCGCGCTTGCACTATCGATTTTTAAGCGACCGCCGAGCAAGGAGTCTGGATTGAGGTAACCCAAAGCAACATTGGCATCGGTTACGGTCGGTTCCGTACCGCCGCGCATATAGCAGACTGGGCCGGGTGATGCGCCGGCGCTTTGTGGGCCGACATTGAGCAAACCCATTGAGTCAATCCATGCGATTGAGCCGCCACCTGCACCGAGTGTTTCCACCTGAATCATTGGAATGCCAATACGGTAACGCAGAAAATCGATGTCTTTGTTGATGTTGGTGACCCCGTTTTGTGTAAGTGTCATATCAAACGAGGTGCCGCCCATATCTACGGTGATGATGTTATCAATGCCGAATGGTTTACCCACATACAAACCAGCCTGAGGTGCGGAGGCAGGGCCGGAGTTGATCGCGCTGACCGCACGCGATACCATGACGTCGCGCGAGGCCATACCACCGTTGGATTGATAGTAGCGCACGGGTACTTTGGTGCCTTTATCTTTTAAAAACTGATCAATTTTGGTGACGTAGCGTTCTAACACCGGTCCTAAGTAGGCATTGGTGATAGTCGTAGAGGTACGGGTGTACTCACGCATTTGCGGGTAGACTTCGATGCCTACCGAGACATAAACGTCGGGCAGTTGTTCACGCACGATTTGTGCTGCACGCCGTTCGTGCGCCTCATTTGCGACTGACCAGAGAAAGGATATAGCGACGGCTTCGACACCTTGCTCTTTGAAATACGTGCATGCGTCACGCACATCATCCTCGTTAAGTGCAGTTTTTACTGAACCGTCGGACAGAATTCGTTCACGAACAGGGCGGCGCAGATGACGCTCAACCAAAATTTTTGCCGGTGGGTATTGGCCATCGTAGCGATGCCCTTCTTCTTTATGTCCCAAGCGGATTTCGATGGAGTCTTCGTGTCCTGCGGTACAGATCAGTCCGGTTTTTGCACCGCGATGCTGGATCAGTGCATTGAGACCAACCGTTGTGCCGTTCACGCATAAGTCGGTGTGTGCCAGGATGTCTTCAATCGAGGTATTCATGGCTTCGGCGACTTGATTCAAACCGTCGGCCAGTGCTTGCGTGCCATCATCTGGCGTTGATGTGGCTTTGAATAGGCGCAATTGGCCGTTTTGGTCAGATAGGACAAAGTCGGTAAATGTGCCGCCTGCATCGACGCCCAATCGGTATTTTTTCATGTGTTTCTCCAGTTGATAGATGATTTAGGCGCGTGCAGCGCGTAATTTACGGGTGGCTTCGTAGTTGATGCTCAAGTCGGCTATGCGAATTTCAACGCCGTATTCTTTGAGTGCGGCTTCAATTGATACGTAGCCATTGCGTACGTCTGTAGCGACGCTTTCTGCTTCACGTTCGTACGGGTTGCCCCAACCGCCACCACCCGGATTCGATGTAGATACGC
Source organism: Burkholderiaceae bacterium (assembly GCA_049291875.1). Lineage (GTDB taxonomy): Bacteria > Pseudomonadota > Gammaproteobacteria > Burkholderiales > Burkholderiaceae > CTSOIL-112. The sequence continues at coordinate 24,281 of JBATQE010000005.1, read as the reverse complement.
GTTGGCCGCCTTTGATGGTCAGGATGGCATTTTTCTTCATGGTTTCTACGACTTGATCGCCATTTTTGAGTTCGATACTGCCTACTTTTAGCTCGGGGCATGCACTTTCTGCACCGTTTGTTCCCAAACTTGGGTAGTGGCGTCCTTCCCCAAAGCTTATGACGGTCATTTCGTGGTCAATCGGCTCGACTTCCCATATCGTGCCGCAACCACCACGGTATTTGCCTGCGCCACCGCTGTCTTGTACCAAGCCGTAACGATGAATTTGAATTGGATAAGAGTATTCCAATGTCTCTATGTCGCCTGAATACAGCGCACCAAAACAGCATTGTGGTCCGCATGAGTTCCAGCCATCCATGTAGGCGGTTGCGCCAGCACCCGAGATGAGTGAGGCGAGTACCATGGTGACATATTCTTCGTTGTTGCGTTGATCGAAACCCGCAATATTGACGCCGCTGGAGTGTCCCCAGGAACCAACGGCGCGCTCCGGTGCTGATTTTTCTAAGGCTAAGCGCACTGCATCAGCGAGGGTTTCCATCGGTGTAGTAGTGGAGTTGACATGGGGTGCAGGTTCTTGTGCGTTGCATAGAGTTCCTTTAGGTCCCAAGTCTACAGTGATGCAGCGGTAAAGTCCTTCGTTGTACGGCGGGTCGATTTGGGCAAACATCATGAGCCCCAAATATACACCGGAGACGGAGTTACCAGCGTAGGAGTTGATGAAGTAGGGTAGTTGAGGTGGGCTGGTAATTTTGATTTTGCATTCATCGCCTTCAATGCGCACTTCGGCACTGATGACTTGTTCGCCAAATCCGTGTCCCGCATCTTCCAATTTGGCTGAGGCTATGTATGTGCCATTCGGTAAGCCGTGAATCAGGTGGCGCATATGACGGTCGGCCATATCGAGCAATTCGTCCACGCAGGCTTGGACGGTTTCGATGCCGTATTTATCGAGCAAGGCGATGAGATTACGCGCGCCAATATTGACAGCACCTAGTTGAGCACGCAAATCGCCTTCTTGGTCGCGGCGTGAGCGCATATTGGTGAGCATGAAGTTAATTACATCTTCACGCGCCACACCCTTGTCCCATAGTTTGACCGGTGGAATACGCAGACCTTCAGCAAAGATTTCTTTGGCGTCGGGGTTATAGCCCGCAGGCACGGGACCACCGATATCGGTGACATGGCCTTTACACACTGTCCAGAATACCAGTTGACCCTTGTAGAATACGGGTTTGTACATGCAGCAATCGACAATGTGACTGCCCATATAGGCTGGATCATTGTGATAGATAATATCGCCGTCATGGATGTCGTCGCCAAAAAACTCGGCCACGCATTTCATTGCTGGAATTAGGCCGCCCAGATGAATTGGGATGTCTTGACCTTGCAAAATCATCTCGGGGCGGTGATTGAAAATCGCGTTGCTATAGTCGTGCGCGACGTTAAATACGCTTGAACGTGCGGTTTTTTCCAAGGTCATGGTCATTTCGCGTTGTGTGGTTTCGAGTGCGCCACGAACCACGGCTAATGTGATGGGGTCGATATTTTTGTTCATGATAGTCTCCTAATGGTGTGTTGGCTTTGCAGGTGTGAGCAGCTCCACTCCTGAAAAGACGTTTTTATTAAAAATCAAACCGTTGCAAACCATTCACGGCGTGCAATTTGCAACATGCTGTAATACACCGTAATCGATACCAAGAATGTCACTACGGGTGAATAAGCCACACCAAAACCGGATAAGGTCATGAATAAACCAACCGCGGCGGCAATGAACCACGCGGATAAGCCGGCTGGATTGAAGTTTGGCACTTGGTTCATGTGGTAAGGCATTTCACCTTTAAATAGTTCATCATAGCGTTGGGACAAAATATGGGTTAGTGCCACACCCACCCAAGCAGTGACAAAAATGCCTTGATAATTGAGCGCAGCTAACAAATAATGAAATACATTGGTCGAGGCCATCATTACCAGTACGACCAGGCCGACGAGTACCGCCCACATCCATTTTTTTAAGCGAATACCCAGCAGTTTTTCAAAGAACGCTTGCATATTAACGGTGGCCAGATAAAAATTGGCACTGTTAATTCGGGTTTGCGTAATCAATACAAACAGCATGGCCAATATACCGCCCAACACCAAGAACAATTGGTCCACAACCCCTGTTTCAGAGATGGTTTCGTGCTTTCCGGAGGTGATTAGGAAAATGCCGATCAGGCCGTTAATCAAAAATGTCACAAGATAAAAGGGTGTACCAAAAGTGAATTTGGCGTGGTATTCAGTGTCCTCTTTGGCGCCAAAACGGGCAAAATCAAAGGTATACATCATCAAAACCCAGACTCCCATATAGGCAATGAAGACCGACAACCAACCGTTTGTCGGAGCGCCGCCTTTGGGTGTGAAACTGAGCCATTCATTACTGTAACCATAAGTGTTGATGGTCATCACGACCGCCAATAGCACGCCGATCAGGTAAAAAGGCAATAACACGCCATTGAGTTTATCCAACCAGTGCTGCACACTGCCAAATACCAATGGCACGCTGTACGCGACTACCAATACGCAGGCCACAACGTACGGCATACTCGGTATGAATTTGGTCGCCGCCACGGCAATGATAGAGCCTTCGAACACGGCATAGTAAATCGCGGTCAGAAAGAAAATCAGCGTGGCCAAAAGAGCCCCCACTTTGCCAAACAGCACACGTGAAAACAACGATACTGATAAACCGGTTCTGATGGCATAGCGGGTTAGCACCCCATTAATCAAGCCATAACTGATGACCGAGAGTGCCATACCAATAATGGTGTTCATCGAGCCAAAGGCCATGGCCAAGGTGGCCGCTAAGAAAATGTAAAACAATGCGCTACATACACCCCACCACGCCATGGTGAGTGAATTGCGCCCTGAACGCATATTGTCGGGGATGGCAAGTGTTGCCAAATCGACATCTTCGACGTCCGTATTGATGTTTGCAGCCATAAGTGTCTCCTGTTTGTAGTGGTATATTTTTAAAACAACTGGATTAAAGGATTAATAATTGATTAAAAACGGCAATAAGTTTGTTTCATCAATTCATCACTGCATCGGCGATTCCTTTATAAAATTTAAGCGCTTGAATTGTGCGGATGATCCTTACGCAGATCTCCATTTTTGGGCTCTGCTACCCTTGCCATTAATTGGATTCAATTACTTTTTTTGGATGGGTTTGCATTGTGGCGAACTGTAGCAATTGAGTTTAATAAATGTAAAGACGTAAATTTTTATAGTGAAGTATCTGTTTTTTTGATAATATTTTTGCATTCAGATAGGCATTTCATTTTTAAAGATATTTTGTCTGAGTCTCGGTTAAATGGTTGGGGGTTCCACCAGAAAGGATTGGCCTGTGAGTTTCTCTATTCGACAGCTTAAATACTTCGTGGTGACTGCGGAGTTGGGGCAGATTTCACAGGCGGGTAAAGAGCTGTATATCTCCCAGTCAGCGATTACGATGGCGATCAAAGAAATTGAATCGCATCTCGGTCAAGAGGTTTTTGTCCGCAGTTCAAAAGGTGTGTCTTTAACTGAAGCAGGGCGAATTTTTTTGCCCAAAGCTAAAGAAATACTGCGTATCCTCAATGAAGCGACGCAGTTGAATTTGCCTAATACAGAGGTCGAAGGTACGCTGCGATTGGGTGTGTCCTGCACTGTCATGGGATATTTTTTGCCCTATCATTTGCATCAATTGAATTATCTTTACCCCAAGCTCAATATCGAATTGTATGAGCTTGACCGCATGTCAATTGAGCGGCGTTTAATCGCAGATGATTTGGACTTTGGATTGTTGCTGACGTCCAATTTACGCAATACAGCGCTACGTTTTGAGACCTTTGTCAGTTCAATTCGTCGGTTGTGGGTATCAAGTAATCACGAATTACTCAAGTACGATAAACTCACTTTTTTAGACTTACAGGATTACCCGTATATCCTGCTCACAATTGATGAAGCTGAACGCAGCACTATGGAATATTGGGGCAATATGCGCCCGCGTATCCAATACAGAACCTCATCAATGGAGGCTATCCGGAGTATGGTGGCCAATGGAACAGGCATTACGATTTTGTCGGATATGATGTATCGGCCATGGTCGTTAGAGGGAAAGCGTGTGGAGACCATCACATTGCAACAGGCTATTCCTGCGATGGAGGTTGGCTTGGTGTGGAAAGAAGGCGTGGAAAATACGGTGGGTATGAGTAAACTATACGAATATTTTCACGGCATTTTCTCCACGCCTTTGAGTACCAAAGCCATATAATTGAGCGCACAATTTGCGTGAAATGACTGCTTTATCACAAAATTTTAATTATTATTATCAAAAAAATTGATAATGTTTTTTTTGTAAAAATTGGGGGATTTTTTGACGAAATGTCAGTTGATCTTTATCGCAATATAGATGCTTTATTGTAGAATATCTAGCTGAACTTAATCGAGACGACTAGTGGACAATTTTGGCAGCAGTATGTATAAAAGTGATCAATCTTTATGGCATGAACAAGGATTCACCTTATTAGAAATGGTGATGGTTATCACCATTCTTGCTATTTTGGCTATGTTGGCGACACCAGTGTATCAAAAGTTTAAAACTCAACAAGTTGTCAGTCAAACAAGCGATCAACTGCGCGATCATTTAGAATTAGCACGCGCTCATGCACAAAGTCAGCATGTGAAGGTCAAAGTATGTCCAATTATCCCCAGTGATTTGAGTAGCAGCACTCCAAATTGTTTGACGCAGGGTGGTGTCACGCAGTGGCTCGCATGGATGGTGATTCGGATGGATAACGGTCTGGTTTTGGCGCGCGCACAGAAAGCGTCGGAGGATATTATCATCACTTCAGGCCAGCGAGATGCGGTTGGGTTTGACGAACGAGGCATGGCCAGCAGTTTTGCCAATGCGACTATCAGTATTTCCAGCGCGCGTGATGCGCAAATAAAAAGCGAGCTAAAAATAGCCTCAACCGGGCGGGTGACACAATAATGAAGCGCCTTTTTTGCCGACTTTCCGTTGATATTCAGACTATTTTGTTGGGCCGGAATTCGATTGAGCCCAATAAACTGAGCGAGCAGCGCGGTTTCAGTTTATTTGAAGTGTTGATTGCGGCGGGAATTTTGGCAGTTGCGGTTGCCGGTGTGATGCGTTTGCATACGCGCAATGTGCAGGAAACCGCCGGTAATGCGCAGCTACAGCGGGCGTATTGGGTTGTGTCTAATGCCTATCAGCGATTTCAAATGAATCACTCTTTGAGTACATCTGATGTAAAAGAGTTGGAGCAACAAGCCGCTACCGTCGGCTTGAATTCGGTACAGATAATCAATGATGGGTCGGTTGTGGGTTTGAAATGGCTGGCTTGGGATACTCAATCGCGCGTGCAACGAGGTTGCGTTGCTGATCAGGCATTCAGTTGCATTCAGGTGAACATCAAATGAAGCAGCCTTGTCCTTTTTTTCAAACGTTCTTCCGTAATGCGTTGCATCATAAGCAGCATACGTATCATATACACGAGCGGCGTCGATTGGCGCACTCTCATCGAACGATGCGGCAGTCAGGTTTTACCCTGTTGGAGTTGTTGATTGCCTTAACCTTGATGCTGGTGGTCGTGGTCGCAGTGCAACGGTATGTTGCAGGCGTGATGAGCGATCAGAAGCATCTGAGCGCACAACAAGATCAAACCTCGCAAATGTTCATCGTATTGAGCAATATTCAGAATGATGTAGCCAAAGCTGGCTTTACGCCGTTTGCCAGTGAAACGACTGCCGAACCCAAACTCTCGGTGCAGATTCGCGCCTGTTCCAGCAAAACGAAAGGCGCTTGTCAAAACAACACCGAATTGGCGATTCACTATTGGGTGATGGGAGAAGGTGTGAACGTACATGATTGTTTGGGGGATATCGTGACCAATCGCACCGGCAAATGGGCTGAGGTGGAGAATATTTATCGGGTGAAGGACACGGGTGAGTTGGCGTGCAGTGGTAATGGCGGCACCAGTGCTCGAACAGAGGCCCTGTTGAATGACGTGGTTTCCTTCAATTGGCAATTGAGTGCGAAAGATGCGAGCAGCGGTGCACAAATACTCTCTGTGTGTTTCACCGCGCAATTGGATGCCACGCAATCCGTGGTGAAAACGGGTGAGGCAAAAAACTGCGTGACAGGCGAAACATGGACACCGCCCGCTGGTTCAACGGGTTTTTACCAGACCACGCGCATGGATTTATGGGTGCGACCGCAAGCCATACCCTTGGCTGCCGTTCCTCAGGAGTCAGCGAAATGAGTACGTCGCATCATTTGACTCAACCTTTGGCTCGGCGTGAACGGCAAAGCGGCGTAGCGCTGTTGACTGTGTTGATTCTGTTGGTCGTGCTGGCAGCGGCGTCGGTTGCGTTAATTCAATCGCAACGCGGTGCGGTAAGGCAAATGGCCGATCGGCTGGAGGTGCTTGATCAAACCGCGGCGTCTGCCATGGCGCATGATGCTTGCGTAGCGCGTATGCGTGCAGGCATGGAGAGTGCCGCACCGCTGACGGACGCATTGGCAGGGTTTGAGGGTAAAACTGCTTTTGCCAGAACAAGCGATTCGCGTTGGGGTAGCGACAATTGCTTGTTTGAATGGTATCAACTGCCGAAGAACAGTGTTGATGCGTGGACGCCGTATATTCGCGTGACCTCGCGAGTGCTGGTCAATGGTCAAATGCTTTTGGAGGTCAGTGAGTGGCGTTATCCCGCGTGTCCGACGGGGCAAGTGTGCGCCATGCGTTCGGTCAAATCGTTGCAAGATGATGGACAACTCAAAACACTGCTGAATGTGCAATATGGCTCAGGCTCAATCAGCACTGCGCGGCAACGTTTATGATAGGTGTGTGATGAATCAGATCAGTCAAAAGGATTTTCAAAGCAGCCGCCGGCGGATGGGTCAAACCAAGTGGGTGGATCAATCCGGCTTTACCTTATTGGAATTACTGCTGGTGATCGCCCTAATCGGCATTTTGGCGACGGTTTCGGTGGGGCGCTACAACCGCCATGTGCAGGAATCGAATCGGCGCGCGGCGGTGGCGCAATTGTACGCTTTGCAACAAACCATGGAGCGTAATCGTCTGCAATCGGGGCGGTATTCGGCAATTGCCACGCAGACCATTAAAGGCTATACCATCAGCAGTGTATCCAAAAGTACGGCAGACTATACTCTGACCGCGACGCCGGTAGAAAGTGACGGCGGTGATATGAGCTGTGGCACGCTCAGTATTGATCAACAGGATCAGCGAACGGCGAGCGCGGGGAATCCTGCTGAGTGTTGGCAATAGTCTTGTGATCGTCGTGTGGCTGTCTGTCTGAGGTTTAGCCGCTGGGGTTTGCCCTTTCTTTGCTTGGTGGAAAAATGGGTGCGTGGGTGCGTAATAAGCACCCAACATTGATAAAAAGCTGTCAAGATAATCTATCAGCTACCATAAATGATGTTGTAGATAATTCCCGTGGCGATGGTCGCGAGGATGTAGCGGCCGTCAATGTAATTCCAGCGCATACCGACCGGTGGCGCATATAGGTCACGGTGATCACGCCAGTCAACGATGACGTAGCGCTGTCCTCGGTCGCCGCGATATTGCGCAGGCAGCTGGCCACCGCGATAAAATTTATGATTCGGGCTGTTGATGCCGTTGTTGTACGGATTTTTCGGTTTTTGGTAGCCATAACGCTGATCGCGTCGTTGTTCGTATCCGTATTTTTGTGCTTGGCGGCTGTGTTGCGCCTGCCATTGTTCATTCGGTCGATTCTGCGGGGCTTGTGCGCCGAAATAGGGCTGATGGTTGCGGTTGATTTGAGGTGTGTCGTATGGATTGGCACGCTGATCGGTTTGCTGATTAATGCGTTGTTGCCCGTGTTGTCCATTCATTGGCCAATTTTGGGAGTTGCCTCCGTTTTGACCGTGGGCTTGTGCCGTGACTGCGGTCAGTGAGAGTGCGAGCAATAGGGCTTTGCTTGTTGAAAATTTCATGTGTTTTCCTCCAGTGGGTCGGAATATTGCGTTCTGATGAACGTGTGCTTTTAATGAGCGGTTTGCTTGATCCGTTGACGATGGCTTATCTCTTTACATTTCTTTACAAGATTTTATGGGCTGATGTGTGTATCAATGCGCGTCCATCAATGATGGCTGTATTGCGCGTGTGTGCAATACAGTTTAATTGTCGAGCAGGCGTTTTGGCTCGGAGCGCTCAGATATAATGGGGCGCATGGTGAAAGGATAGGCATGGATGCGCTGTTGCGGTTTTTTAATTTATATGATCAGAGTACAACGAGTGAGGCAGAGCGCGCTCAGGCGAAGGCGTGGCTGCGCGAGGGCTTTGCTATGCTGTTGCCCACCGTGCCGGCGATGCTGGTTTGGGCGGTTGTGACGGCGGTGGCGATGGTCGCGGCGGGCTTGCCTGCGGGTTATGTGGTGCTGATCAATTGGCTGGTGTACGCGGGTTCGGCGCAGTTGGCGGTGCTCTCGATGTTGGTGCTCGGCGCGAGTTTGCCTTTGATTTTTTTGACGGCGTTTATTGTGAATCTGCGTTTTGTGGTGTTTAGCGGTACGACCAAGCCGTTTTTTCGCGCTTTACCCCTACGTTTTCGCCTGCTGTATGGTTTTTTGACCGGTGATGTGCCGCTGATGATTTTTCTGAACCGTTTTAAACAGGGTCCTGCGAATGCGATTACTGGCGCGGATGTGCAGCAAAAGGCGATTTTCATAGGCTTGGGTCTGGCGAACTTTGTGGCGTGGCAAATCGGTGTGCTGCTGGGCGTGGTGCTGGCCAGTTTTGTGCCGAGCGATTGGGGTTTGGCTTTGGTGGCCTCGTTGACCTTGCTGATTTTGATTGTGAAAATGGTGGATAACTGGCCTGCGTTGGCCGGATGCGTGGCATCGTCATTAACGGCGGTGTTTTTGCATGGTCTGCCGAATAAGTTATGGGTTTTTTGTGCGATTGTGGTCGGTGTGGCAGTGGCTATGTTCGCTGAAATCGTCGGGCCGAAATTGTGGCCGAAAGCATGGCCGAAGCGTATTCACGAGCGCGAAACTTTGGAGGATACCTGATGAGCTGGGGACAACATGCGTGGTTGCTGACGGCGATCATTGGGCTGTGCGCGGTGACGGTGGTAACGCGCAGTTTCTTTCTACTCACGCCCAGCCGTTTTGAATTCTCGCGCGGCATTCAGCGCGCCCTGCGCTACGCGCCTACCGTGGCGATCATGGCGGTCATTGCGCCGGATATTTTGATGCACCAAGGGCAGGTGAATTTGACGTGGCACAATCCTGAGTTACTGGCCGGAATCGTCGCGGTGGCTGTATTTGCCTGGCGCAACAGCTTTATTTTGGCGCTGTTGGTGAGTATGGGGTTGTTTACGATGCTGCGTTTGTATGTCTAAATGGTGTGTGTTTGCTTGAAAAAGTGTATCTATTTTTGAACCATTTTTCAGGTATGATGCGTTGATTATTTTTATAAATGTCCATCATTGAAGGAGCCATCATGAGTGTCAATACCGAGCATCTGTGGATGCCGTTCACTGCGAATAAACAGTATAAAGCCGCTCCGCGCGTGCTGGTGTCAGCCAAAGACATGCACTACACCTCGGACGATGGGCGTGCGATTTTAGACGGTACGGCGGGACTGTGGTGTGTGAATGCCGGTCATGGCCGCGCGCCGATCGTTCAGGCGATTTGTGAAACGGCGCAGGAATTGGACTACGCGCCGATGTTTCAAATGGGGCATCCGAAGGTATTTGAAGCCGCGACCAAGCTGGCGCAAATCACACCAGAGAGCATGGACAAAGTGTTTTTCACCAACTCGGGTTCCGAAGCGGTAGACACAGCGCTGAAAATGGCATTGACCTATCATCGAGCGAAAGGCGAAGCGCAGCGCACGAAATTCATTGGGCGTGAACGTGGCTACCACGGCGTGGGCTTTGGTGGTATTTCGGTGGGCGGGATTGGGAACAACCGCAAACATTTCTCTGCCAATATCATTCCGGGCGTGGATCATCTGCCACACACGTTGAGCATCGAACATGCGGCGTTCAGCCGTGGGCAGCCCGAGTGGGGCGCACATCTGGCCGATGCGCTGGAAAATCTCGTTGCGCTGCACGACGCCTCTACTATCGCGGGTGTGATTGTCGAACCGATGGCTGGCTCCACCGGCGTATTGATTCCACCGAAAGGCTATCTGGAAAAACTGCGTGCGATTTGCGACAAGCACGGTTTGTTGTTGATTTTTGATGAAGTGATTACCGGTTTTGGTCGCCTCGGCGCGCCGTTTGCCGCGCAGTATTTCAATGTTACGCCGGACATCATGACCATGGCCAAAGGTTTGAACAACGGTGCGGTGCCGATGGGCGCAGTGGTGTGCAAAAACGAAATTTACGACACCGTGGTCAATGCTGCACCCGCGACCGCGATCGAGTTTTTCCACGGTTATACCTACACCGGTCATCCAATCGCCGCGGCGGCGGCATGCGCGACGCTGGACGTGTATCAGGATGAACAATTGTTTGAGCGTGCGGCGCAGCTCACGCCCCATTTTGAAAACGAAATTCACAAACTGGACAGTCACAAACACGTTAAAGACGTGCGCAATCTCGGCTTGGTCGGCGGTATCGAACTGCATAGCCGCGATGGGCAAGTCGGTGCGCGGGCGTATGAAACCTTTGTCAAATGTTATGAGGCGGGCGTATTGATTCGTGTGACCGGCGACATCATTGCGATTTCACCGCCGCTGATTATCAACGAAGCGCAAATCAGCGAGATTTTCGATACGATTATTCGGGTATTGGATACGGTGGCGTAAATCAACGCGTACCGTACATCGTGGGTGAATTGGGGCTGCTGGTGCAGCCCCAATTTTTTATGAGCAGTGGGGAAACACGGTAGAATGCAACCTTCAGAAAGCACGGAAAAATAGGGTTTTACTTTTTCCGTATTCCCTTAATGAATTTCAATGAAGTTGCACACAATGACCGTATTAGAACAAAACCTTTCCTCGCTTAACCCCACTCAACTCGAAGCGGTCACGCTGCCGCACCAATCCGCGCTTATCCTTGCGGGGGCCGGTTCGGGTAAAACGCGGGTGCTGACCACGCGCATGGCGTGGCTGATGCAAACCGGTCAAGCGTCACCCGCGTCGATTTTGGCGGTGACGTTCACGAACAAAGCGGCGAAGGAAATGACCACGCGCTTGTCCTCATTGATCGCGGTCAATACGCGACACATGTGGGTCGGCACGTTTCACGGCCTGTGCAATCGCTTTTTACGCGCGCACTACCGCGATGCGAATTTGCCCGCCACCTTTCAAATTCTCGACACGCAGGATCAACTCTCGGCGATCAAACGGCTGCTCAAAAGTATGAATATTGACACCGAGCGCTATCCGCCGAAACAAGTGCAATACTTCATCAACGGCTCGAAAGAGGAAGGTCTGCGCGCGCATGACATCGAGCCGAGCGACCCGTTTCAACGTCGGATGCAGGAGATTTTCACAGGGTATGAAGCGCAATGTCAGCGCGAAGGCGTGGTTGATTTTCCTGAATTGTTGTTGCGCTCGTATGAAGTTTTAAACCATAACGAAGCGCTGCGCACGCATTATCAAAACCGCTTTTCACATATTTTGGTCGATGAGTTTCAGGATACCAATGCCTTGCAATACGCATGGCTCAAGCTGTTGACCGGAAAAAATACCGCCGTGATGGCGGTGGGTGATGACGATCAATCCATCTATGCGTTTCGTGGTGCGCGCGTGGAAAATATGCGTTTGTTCGAGCAGGAATTCGCGCAGGGCAACGTGATTAAACTGGAGCAAAATTACCGTTCTTATGGTCACATTTTGGGCGCGGCCAATGCACTGATCCGTGGCAACAGCAATCGTTTGGGCAAAGAGTTGTGGACCGATCGCGGGCATGGCGAAGCGGTGCGCGTGTACGAAGCGGAGTCCGATTTCACCGAGTCGGCGTTTGTGGTGGATGAAATTTTGGCGCAGATTGCCAACGGCATTACGCGCAGCGAAATCGCTGTGCTGTATCGGGCGAATGCACAATCGCGCTTGATCGAACACGCGCTGTTCAACGCGGGCATTCCGTATCGCGTGTACGGCGGTCTGCGCTTTTTTGAGCGCGCTGAAATCAAACACGCGCTGGCGTATTTGCGACTGATTGATAATCCGCACGACGACACGTCCTTCTCGCGCGTGGTGAATTTTCCGGCGCGCGGCATTGGCTCACGCACTTTAGAGCAGTTGCAGGATTTGGCGCGTGCGCATCAATGTTCGCTGTTCTCGGCGGTGTCGTCCATGAGTGGCGCGGCGGGTGCGAAGTTGGGTGCGTTCAATCGCATGATTGACGGTATGCGTTTTGATACACAGCATTTGTCGCTGCCGGAATTGGTCGATCACATCATCGTACACAGCGGTCTGATTGCGCATTACAAAGCGGAAAAAGAGGGCGCCGATCGTGTGGACAACTTGAACGAATTGGTCACGGCTGCGGCCGCATTCACACAGATCGAGGGTTACGCCACCGATGTGACGGCCAGCAGTGCGAACGAAGACGCGAGCATACTCACACCGCTGGCCGGATTTCTCAGTCATGCGGCTTTGGAGGCGGGCGATAATCAAGCGCAAGCGGGACAAGACGCAGTGCAGTTGATGACCGTACACGCCGCCAAAGGTTTGGAGTTTCACAGCGTGTTCATCCTCGGATTGGAAGAGGGTTTGTTCCCGCATGAAAATAGTTTGAGCGACAGCGATGGCGTGGAAGAAGAGCGCCGTTTGATGTACGTCGCGATCACGCGCGCGCGCAATAAATTGTATATGAGCTTGGCGCGCAATCGCATGCTGCACGGCAAAACGCGCTACGGCATTCAGTCGCGCTTTTTAGATGAATTACCCGAAGAGCATTTGAAATGGCTCACGCCGCGCGTGTCGCAATACAGTGCATGGGAGCAAACGGCGATTGAGCGCGAGAACAGCGCACCGTCGTTCGGCTCGTACAAAGCGAAGGAAAACACCACGCTCGGCTATCGCATGGGGCAGTCGGTGCGTCATGCAAAATTCGGTGACGGTGTGATTGTCAAACTCGAAGGCAGCGGTGAAGATTCGCGCGCGTACATCAATTTTGGCACGGGCGTTGGCATCAAATGCTTGGCTTTGAACATTGCCAAACTGGAAACCAAATAATTGCGGTGGTTTGTTGCTTGCGACAAAGTCATTGATGCGGATGAGTTTAAATCGTTGGATTTTCGCTGCTTGTTTTTGTTTCCATCGTTGCGCAACAATATTGATGCAAAGTGTTTGATTCATCAGAAAAACAATACACATTTTGCACAATGTTTTTTGCGTACACACAATGCTTAGGCGTATAATGATCCGCAGTACAGGTTTCAATTTTTATTGTTTGTTAGGAGAAATAGATGGTAACTCAAAGCAACAAATCCGATACAGCAGCATCAACGTCAACAGAGGTAAATGCCAATCCGGCGGTTTTACCCAAGCCAGTGCGTCGCGTGGCGCGAGCAACGACTGCCGCAAAAGCGGCAACAACAGCCGCAGCAAAAGCACCGGCAAAAACACCCGTAAAAGTCGCAGTGAAAAAACCAGCGGCTCGTTCGACATCAAGCACCACTTCGCGCACAACATCACGCACCCCAGCTCGTGCGGCAGCCGCAAAAGCAACTGCGGCAAAGCCTGCTGCAAAAGCAGCGGTAACCACAACAGCACGCAAACCTGCGGCGCAAAAGCCATTGCCGGCGCAAGTGAAATTAGAATTGGATGAGCGTCAACAAAATCGCGCGCACAGCCAAATGCAAGGCGTATCCGATATGGTGAAACACGCCGTTGCCAACAGCACCGCAAAGAACAAAAATGCCGTGGCGCACAATGCGGTGAAAAGCATTGTAGATACATGGTCGCCTGATGACAAAGCGATGATGTACCGCATCTTGCGCGGTCAAGTGGTGGCTGAACGCAAAGAAGCGCTGAAAGAACAAGGTCATCCGGATGACATCTTGTCCGACAAATGGCGTGAAGGCGCGTACCCATACAAAAACCGTATGCAACGCGAAACGTATGAAGAACAAAAATACCGTTTGCAAGTGGAATTGTTAAAACTGCAAAACTGGGTCAAAGAAACCGGTCAACGCGTCGTGATTATTTTTGAAGGGCGTGACGCAGCCGGTAAAGGTGGTACGATCAAGCGCATGATGGAGCATTTGAATCCGCGTGGCGCGCGCGTGGTCGCGTTGGAAAAACCAACCGATCGTGAACGTTCACAATGGTATTTCCAGCGGTATATCCAAAACTTGCCAAGTGCCGGTGAAATCGTCTTGTTTGATCGCTCATGGTACAACCGTGCGGGCGTGGAACGCGTGATGGGCTTCTGTAGCGATGCCGAGTATTCCGAATTCATGCGTCAATGTCCGGAGTTTGAGCGCAATTTGGTACGCAGCGGCATCATCTTGATCAAATTCTGGTTCTCGGTCAGCCGTGTGGAACAACGTCGTCGATTCATGCAGCGCAAACACCATCCGTTGAAACAGTGGAAATTGTCGCCGGTCGATTTGGCCTCATTGGATAAATGGGATCAATACACCGTGGCCAAAGAAGCCATGTTCTACCATACCGACACCGCCGATGCGCCGTGGACCGTGATCAAATCCGATTGCAAAAAACGCGCACGTCTGAATGCGATGCGTCATGTGCTGCATCTGCTGCCGTACACCAATAAAGACACCAGCGTGGTCGCACCGCCGGACAGCTTGATCGTGAGCCGTCCGGGTATGGGGCATGTATTGGACAGCGGACGACGCAGTGAGCAAACGTTTGACTAAAACCTGACAAATCAGTTGGACGTTTTAAAGAGCGGTCATTTTCGGATGACCGTTCTTTTTTATGTGATGCTCGGAAATCGCTTGTATAATCGACGCAACGAAAACCATACCTTCAATCATTATTTTAGCGAACCGCACCGTGTTTGTAGACAGCCATTGCCATATTGATTTTCCAGATTTGTACAACAACTTACCTAAGCTGTTGGAGCATATGCGCGCCAATCAGGTGGAGCGTGCTTTGGCAATCAGCGTGGATATTTCGGATTGGGAGCGGATTCGGACGATCATCGAAGCGCATCCGCATATTTATGGTTCGGTCGGCACACACCCCGATTATGCGGACGTGCATGAGCCGACGTATGACGAGCTGACCGCGATGCTCGCACATCCCAAGGTGATCGCGACGGGCGAAACGGGTTTGGATTACTATTGGACGAAAAATGAGGGCAGTGTACTGGACTGGCAACGTGCGCGTTTTCGCACTCATATTGCGGCGGCGAAACAGGCACGTAAACCGTTGATCATTCACACGCGCAATGCGCAGGAGGACACCATTGCCATTATGCGTGAGGAAAAAGCCGATGAGATCGGCGGCGTGATGCATTGTTTCACCGAGGATGTGGGCATGGCGAAAGCAGCCTTGGACATGGGGTTTTATATTTCGTTCTCGGGGATTGTGAGTTTTAAAAATGCTAAAGTCGTGCATGAAACCGCCGCGTACGTGCCGATGGATCGACTGCTGATCGAGACTGATTCGCCGTATCTCGCGCCGATGCCGTATCGCGGTCAACAAAACGAGCCGGCGTATGTGCGTCATGTGGCGCAGGCGATTGCCGATTTGAAAGGCATGCGTCTGGAGGAGGTTGGGCGCATCACTACGGATAACTTTGAGCGGTGTTTCTTATTGAAATAATCGTTTGAGTGGGAGAAACATAATGATGGGTACAGAAAACACGAATTTAGCTCATTCAATCACGAAGGATATAAGCGCACAGGAAATAGAGCATCGCATGGCGCAGACCTTGGCTGCGCAACGCGCGGCGTATTTAGCGCATCCTGTGCCGGATTATGCCGAACGAATTGCCGATCTGGATCGCTTGGCGCAGTTTGTGCGCGAGTACAAAGAGGCCATTTGCGATGCGATTAACCAAGACTTTGGCAACCGCTCGCGTCATGAAACCCTGCTGTCCGAAATTTTGCCGACGCTCAATGAGATTCACCACAGTAAAAAACATTTGAAACAGTGGATGAAACCGCAACGGCGCGCGGTCGATTTAAAAAGCTTTTTCGGTGCGAAGAATTGGGTAATTCCTCAGCCGCTGGGTGTAGTTGGCGTGATCGTGCCGTGGAATTTCCCGCTGTTTTTATCCTTGGGGCCGCTGATTGGGATTTTCGCCGCAGGCAATCGCGCGATGGTGAAAATGTCGGAGAACTCGCGTCACCTCACGCGACTGTTGCAGGATAAGCTGGCGAATTATTTTCCGCCAGAGAAGTTGTGTTTTTTTGAAGGTGAAGAGGGTGCGGGGCAGGCGTTTTCCAAGCAGCCGTTTGACCATTTGATTTTCACCGGTTCGGGGCAAACCGGCAGCGCGGTGATGGCTGCTGCAGCGCGGAACCTGTGTCCGGTGACGTTGGAGCTGGGCGGAAAATCACCGGCGATTATTTTGGACGACTTTGATTTCAAGCTGGCGGTGGAACGCATCATGTACGCCAAATGTTTGAACGCAGGGCAAATTTGTGTCACGGTCGATCATGTGTATGTGCCCACGCACAAGGTAGAAGAGTTCATTCAAATCGCGCGCGCCATTGTGCAACAGCGCTACACGGGCAAGGACAGCGTGGATTACACCGCAATTATTGATGGCAAATCGTTTGATCGTTTGACGCAGGCATTGGACGAAGCGAAAAGTGCTGGAACGCGGGTGATTCCTTTGTTTGACGGCGAGGCGCTTGATGCGTCCGCGCGCAAAATGGCGCCGCATTTGCTGATCAATCCGCCGATGGATATAGAATTGATGACGCGCGAAATTTTCGGCCCGATTCTGCCGGTGATTCCCTACACGGATCTGTCGGCGGTGGTCAAGGACATCAATTCGCGTCCGCGCCCATTGGCGTTTTACCCCTTCACCCATGATGGCAAAAAGCTGGATTATTTACTCGATCATGTGATTTCGGGTGGCGTGAGTGTGAACGACACGTTGCTGCACGTCGCGCAGACCGATATGCCGTTTGGCGGTGTGGGTGCGAGCGGCATGGGGCATTATCATGGTTACGAAGGATTTTTGACCTTTAGCAAACTGCGGCCGGTGTTTTACCAAGCGCGCTGGAGTGCGGCGAGTTTGCTCGCGCCACCGTATGGCAAAACTTTTGATCGTATTATGAACTTTTTAATGAAGTGAGGAACAGATGAAACCAGTTGTCATTGTCGCGGCCAAACGCACGGCCATCGGTAAATTTGGTGGCTCTTTGGCCAAAGTCTCTGCGCCGGAATTGGGCGCAACGGTGATTCAAGCGCTGATGGCGCAAACGGGCGTGTTGCCGGAGTCGATAGACGAAGTGATTTTGGGGCAGGTTTTGACCGCCGGTGCCGGGCAAAACCCTGCGCGCCAAGCCGTGATTAAAGCCGGTTTGCCGAACACCGTTTCGGCCATGACCATCAATAAAGTCTGCGGTTCGGGGCTGAAAGCCGTGATGCTCGCGGCGCAAGCCATCGCTTGCGGTGATGCGGACATCATTATTGCCGGTGGGCAGGAGAATATGAGTGCGTCGGCGCATGTATTGCCGAATTCGCGCGACGGATTCCGCATGGGCAATGCCGCTTTGGTCGATACCATGATTAATGACGGCTTGTGGGACGCATTCAATAACTACCACATGGGCATTACCGCTGAAAATGTGGCGAAACAATACGGCATCAGTCGCGAGGTACAGGACGCATTTGCGCTCGCCTCACAACAAAAAGCCATCGTCGCGCAGGACGCCGGTAAATTCAAAGACGAAATCGTCGCCGTGAGCATCCCGCAGCGCAAAGGCGACCCGATGGTGTTCGATACCGACGAATACATCAACCGCAAAACCAATGCAGAGAGTCTCGCCGGACTGCGTCCTGCGTTTGACAAAGCGGGTACGGTAACGGCGGGCAATGCCTCCGGTATCAATGACGGTGCGGCAGCGGTGATGGTGATGAGCGCGGACAAAGCGAAAGAACTCGGTTTGACACCGCTGGCCACGATCACAGCTTTTGCCAGTGCAGCGATTGACCCCGCGATTATGGGTATGGGGCCGGTGTACGCCTCGCGCAAAGCTTTGGACAAAGCGGGTTGGACGGCGGCGGATTTAGATTTGATGGAGGTCAATGAGGCCTTCGCCGCGCAAGCGGCCGCAGTGAATCAGGAAATGGGCTGGAACACCGATATCATTAACGTCAATGGCGGCGCGATTGCGCTCGGTCATCCGATTGGCGCGTCGGGCTGCCGCATTTTGGTCTCGCTGCTGCATGAGATGCAACGTCGCGATGCGAAAAAGGGCTTGGCTTCCCTGTGCATTGGTGGTGGCATGGGTGTGGCGCTGACGGTTGAGCGTTATTAAGCATGGGTAATAATGGGGCGACACGATGACGATGACTTTATTCGGCAGTACCGATTCGGGGCATTCGTACAAAGTGCGTCTGTTTTTATTGCTCACGCAGACGGCGCATGAGTATCGTTGGGTCGATTTGTCTTTACCCCCAAATGAACGAGGTGCGTTATTTGCACAGTCAAGCAAATTCGGTGAAGTGCCGATTTTGCTCGATGGGTCGTACGCTTTGTGCCAGTCGAACGCGATTTTGCAGTATTTGGCGCAAAAAACGCAGAAGTTGTGTGGTACAACGCAGGCTGATTGGTTGGCGATCGTCGAGTGGCTGGCGTGGGAGGCCAATCGGGTGGGCTTTAGCGTGCCGAATCTGCGTTTTGCCATACGTTGGTCAGATCAGTCTCCTCAGCCACCTGAGGTTTTGACGTATCTGCGTCGGCGCGTCTTGGCGGATTTGGATACCTTGAATCGTGCGTTGTCTAAGTCAGAGTATTTGTTACCTTCGGGCTTTTCGATTGCCGATATCAGTTGCGCGGCGTATTTGTTTTGGCTGGATCAAATGGATGTGGATGTTGCTGATTATCCGCAGATAGCTCGTTGGCTGGCAGCGATACGACAGCAGTTGCACTGGTCGCACCCCGACGAGGCCATGCTGATGGCAAGGGCGCACTAAATCTCGAAAAACGTCATGTGCAGGCGATAAGTTCTTTAAAATGATGCTTATCACATGAAAAATTCGCCTTTTCGGGCGATCCAACAATGAGGTAAATAGATTAATGAAATGGTTCAAACGTTTGCTGGGCGTGGGCATACTGCTGCTGATCTTTGCGATTTGGGCGAATATGCGCCTGTCTGCGCCCATCGCGCCAACAATGGCCGAGCCGCAGAGCATTTATTTGGAGCGCGGTGATGCGGCGCAGTCGGCCTATGATCAACTCGGCAAAATTTCGCAGGCCAACGGTGGCAAACTCAGTGCGTTTCAGATTAAATTACTGGCTACATTGACCGGCCGTTCGAGCAATTACAAAGTCGGTGAATACGAGTTTGACAGCAAAGCGACATTGAGCGAATTGCTCACGCGCCTGTCCAAAGGACAAATCACGCAACGGCGCATCCGCATTGCCGAGGGCGTGACGTGGCGTGAAATCAAGCAAGCGTTTGCCAAAGCCGATTTGCAGCACGATGCGCAGGATTTGTCCGATGCGGATTTGATCAGGGCCGTTGGCATTACCGAACCGGCGGATGCGAAAAGCATCGAGGGGCTGATTTTCCCCGACACTTATTTGTACCGCAAAGGCGAGAAGGAAACCTCGGTACTCAAGCGCGCGCATGATCTGTTGAACAAAAAAATAGCCGAGTTGTGGCCAAAGCATTCGCCGAATTTGCCTTACCAAACGCCGTATGAGGCCTTGATCATGGCATCCATCGTTGAGAAGGAAACGGGCTTGGATGCGGATCGTCCGATGGTGGCGGCGGTGTTCGTCAATCGAATGCGAAAAGGCATGCCGTTGCAAACCGATCCGACCGTGATTTATGGCGTGGGCGAGGCATTCAAAGGCGATTTGACCACGGTGATGATGCGCACCGACACCCCGTACAACACCTACACACGGCGCGGCCTACCGCCAACACCGATTGCCACTGCGAGCCAAGCCTCGATCAGTGCGGCGTTTTTGCCGGCGGATAGCGATGTGCTGTTTTTTGTGGGAAAAGGGGACGGCAGCAGCGTGTTCACCAATAATTTGGCCGACCACAATGCGGCGGTACGCAAATATATTTTGAAACAATAAGCATGAACGATTCGAGCAAAAAGGGTTTATTCATTACCGTTGAGGGCGTGGATGGTGCGGGCAAATCCACTGCGATGGCGTGGCTGGCCGAGCAAATCACCGCACAGCGCACTACCGTCTTGACCCGCGAGCCGGGCGGTACGCCGCTGGGCGAGTGTTTGCGTGAGTTGCTGCTGCACGAGAAAATGGATTTGGAAACCGAAACCCTGCTGATGTTCGCCGCGCGCCGTGAACACATTGCACAGGTCATTTTGCCTGCGTTGGCGCGGGGTGAGGTGGTGATTTCGGATCGCTTTACCGACGCGACCTTTGCCTATCAAGGCGGCGGACGCGGTGTGGCGTTTGATAAAATTACGCAGTTGGAGCGTTGGGTACAGGGCGATTTGCAGCCGGACTTTACGCTGCTGTTCGATGTGCCGTTGGAGGTGGCGCGTGCGCGCTTGACCCAACGTGCGGCGCAGACGCAAGAGGCTTTGGATAAATTTGAGCAAGAGTCGTTTGAGTTTTTCAAACGCACGCGTGAGGCGTATCTACAACGCGCCGAGCAGTCGCCGCAACGCATGGCGGTGATCGACAGCACGCGCTCGCTGAATGAGGTTAAGGCGCAGATTCGCGCGGCGATTGTGGCGCGACCGCAATTACAATTGACGATTGAATAACGATATGACCCACAGTGTTTCCACGCCATTGAGTTGGCATCAGACGGTTTTTCAGCAATGGTTTGAGCGCCAGCAGTCTCAGCGTGCGGCGCATGCGTATTTGCTGATTGCGCCCGAAGATACCGGCGGTGAGCAATTGGTGCAGGCGATGGCAGCCAGTTTGCTGTGCGATGCGCCAACGTCGGCGCATCATGCGTGCGGGCAGTGCGCGGCTTGTGATTTGTTGGCTGCATTCAGCCACCCCGATTATCGGCTGCTGCGCCCGAGCATTATGAATACGGCGCATCCGATTGAAGAATTGCGCCCCGAAAAACCATCCAAAGAAATCACCATTGATGATATTCGCGCGCTGGACAATATGGTCAACCAAACCAGTCATCGCGGCGGTCAGCGCGTGGTGGTGCTGTATCCGGCGCACAAACTGAACCGCAATGCGGCCAATGCGCTGCTCAAAACGTTGGAGGAGCCGCCTGCGCACACCGTATTTATTCTATTGGCGCACGATGTGCGGCAATTGCTGCCGACGATAGTCAGCCGTTGTCAGTTGGTCAACGCGCCTGCGCCGTCCGCTGAAGACGCATTGAGCTATTTGAACGCGCTCAAACCCAATCCGAATTGGGCGGAATATTTACAGCAGGAAAACGGCGCAGTGATGCGCGTGGCCGAGTTGATTGATACCGATTATTTCACCATCCAAAATCAATGGATTCAAGCACTGAGCAAAGGTTCAAAATTGGATGTGGTCGCCACTGCAGCGGTATTTGAAAAGCACATTGCCGATGCGAATAAAGCTCGTCTGGCAGGCGAAGAGCAACGCACGGTGGATATGCTCGCGCTGATGACGTGGCTACAACGCTGGTTGTACGATTTGGCGGTGGTGGCGCAAAACGGCGCAACGCCGCGCTATTATCCCAAGACACAAGCCGCATTGCGTCAACTCACGCAAACGCATCATCACGGTTTTTTGCTGAAATTGCACGCTTTTACCCAGCAATTGGCGCAAGAAAAGCGCGCAGCCGATCATCCGCTGAATATCCGTTCGTGGGTTGAAAAATTGCTGTTGCAGTATGTCGCGTTGTTCGCATGAATTTGAATAACTGATCGGATCAATGCGTATTCGCAGTATCTGAGCTGTTGCTTGATATTTTTGGTTCAAAATCCTCAAGTAAACGCTCTTTTTGAGTATGCAAAATCAGATCGAGTTTTTTGTCATTTTTTGTGAATCGACGGCAATATTGGCAAATCAACAGGTGCTTTTTGATCCAAGTGCGTTTCAAAGGAGATGCATTGTGCAGTTGCCCGGAAGTGAGTGAAAAAATATAGTCGCGGCATTTCATGTCATTTCCTTTTCAAACCAGCGGGTGTTCAGGCAAATTTGCAATCTTTTACGCGATCGGCTCATACATTGCCAATAGTCGCTTTGGCTCAGATTGAGGGTGGCGCAAATTTCCGCTACATCGCATTCCAAAAACTCTTTCATGCTGAATACCCGTGCGATTTTGGTTGGCAGATCATTCACGCATACATCCACGACAATAAAAAAAGCATCGGAATGGAGTTGGTCTTCGGGGGTACTCCAGTAAGCCGGTGCGAGTTCTTTAACCCAATGGCCGTCTTCGCGGAATAGAATGTGCTCCAAGTCATCATGCTCCACGATGTCGTAGTGGGTGGTGCGGTATTTGTGTCGTAAACGGTCCGTGATTTTGTTTTTCAAAATGCCGAATAAGTAGTGTTTTACATCCGCGGCATGGGTGATTTTCTCAGGATGCTCGACCAAGGCAAAAAGTGCATCTTGAACTGCATCCTCCGCCTCTTCATCGGGCTGCAGATGCAGTCGGGCAAAACGAAACATGGCAGAGCGCAGTGCGTGGTTGATCCAAGGATGATGCGCTGATTCGGAGTGATACACGATTAACCTCGTTTGAGATAACAAATCCATCGATCCAAAGACCAACGTCCCGCGCCTTGTCCCAAAACGACAAGCAGCATAATGCCGATCATCAAGGGTACTTTAAAGCCCAATCCATCCTCGGTTTCGATCTGATTCCACCCCGACCAGGATAGATCGAAGTGAACCGAATAAACGGCGACGTATGTCACAATCAGCAAAATCAAGGCGGACAAACGCGAAAATAAGCCCAATAACAGCGCCAAGCCAAAAATCAATTCGGTCATCCCGACCAACCCCCAGTTGAGTGAGGCAGGCAATAAGGAAAAAGGTAACGGAAACCTCAAGTCGGAAAACCACTCGGGAGGTGTGAAACCGCGGTAATACCCCCTAAAAAAGCCAGCACCTAAAAGTAGAACCCTTTAAACTAACCCAAAGGAGTTTTACATGAAAGTATCCAAATTCAGCGACAGCCAAATCGCCAGCATTCTAAAACAAGCCGAGTCAGGCGTACCCGTACCCGCACTGTGTCGTGAGCATGGCATCAGCAGTGCCACCTTCTACAAATGGCGCAGCAAATACGCAGGCATGGACGCAAACCTCATGAGCCGCCTCAAAGCCTTAGAAGCCGAGAACACGCGCCTGAAAAAACTCTATGCCGAATCCCAGCTGCACACCGACATCCTCAAGGAGTGCCTTGCAAAAAAGTAAGCGCGTCATCTCGTAAAGAGATGGCGCAACAACTGCACAACGATAAAAACATCAGCATCCGTGCGTCCTGCGAACTCATGAGTATCTCAGAAAAACGCTTTCGCCACATCCCAACGCGCGCGCAAGCCAACGCCATGATAGCCGCTAAACTGATCGAGTTGACCACCACCAAAGGACAAAACACATGGGGCTTTCGATTATGCTACCTGCACATCCGCAACGTCTTGGGCTGGAAATACAACCACAAACGCATCTACCGCATTTACTGCAAACTCGGGCTCAACTTGCGCCTGATTCCCAACAAACGCCTTGACCGAGAAACACCGCAACCACTCGAAGTGCCCGACGCAATGGATGTGACGTGGTCAATCGACTTCACCCACGACAACCTCGAGGATGGGCGCAGCATCCGCTCATGCAACGTCATTGACGACCACAACCGAGAAGGGTTGTTGGCAGAAATCAACTTCTCAATCCCCGCAACCACGCTGACGCGCTATCTCGACCAACTCATTGAATGGCGTGGTAAACCTCAAGCGATACGCTCGGACAACGGCCCTGAATTCATCAGCCACCACTACCAACAATGGGCGCAAAAGCACGACATTAAACTGCTCTACATCCAACCTGGAAACCCACAGCAGAACGCCTACATTGAACGCTTTAACCGAACCATGCGCTATGAATTGCTCAATCAGACATTATTTGAGTCACTCGAACACGCTCAAATCGAGGCGACACAGTGGCTGTGGTGTTACAATAACAACCGTCCTCATATGTCGCTCGGTGGA
>JBATQE010000004.1:0-251252 GCA_049291875.1 Burkholderiaceae bacterium | reverse complement strand
CCTAAACAAAGCTCCGTCATTCCCGCATGATTTTAGCGGGAATCTAGTCAAAAATCTAACTTGTTGTTTTTGTTGATATTCTGGATACCCGCTTGCGCGGGTATGACGGTATTTTTCTTAGGTTTTGCAACAAATTGCAAGACCGAGTGTTTGTCAGCAGTCTGAGGCATCTTCAGATGTCTGAAGCTGTTGACAAAGTCCCTCGCCTCTCGGGGAGAGGGATTAGGGAGAGGGGGGTTAAAAATGATCCCTTTTAAATCAATCGATTAAAAGTTACCCTCTCCCCTTGCCCTCTCCCGCAAGCGGACGAGGGGTAAAAACATAGGTTTGTCAGCAATCTGAGGCATCTTCAGATTCCTTTTTAGATGGTTGATAAGCCGCCTGCCCGTTTCGGTAAGGGGTGGTTTTTTAATCCATTCGTCAAGGAAGTGGATAATCAATAAGGGTTCTTTGTGAGAGTATTTCAATTTTTGAGCGTGATGTTTCGTGAGTTTTGGGGGGCTTGGCTGATTACCTTCGTGGCTTTGATTGCGGCTTATTTCGTCGGCGGGCGATTTAATGAGATGGCGGCTTGGTCGGCGGTGTTGGCTGTGTTGATTCTGGTGGCGTTTGAGGTGTCCATTTCGTTTGATAATGCGGTCGTGAATGCAATGGTACTGAAGCATCAAAGTCCGGCGTTTCGTGTGGCCTTTTTGACCATCGGTTATTTGATTGCCGTGGTTGGAGTGCGTTTGATTTTGCCCTTTGTCATCGTGGCATTTGCGACGGGCATGGCGTTTGCTCAGGTATACGATATGGCGGTTTATAACCCTGATGAATACAGCCGTCAATTGCACTTGCATCATGTCGAGGTGATGCTGTTTGGGGGGGCTTTTTTGATGATGGTGGCTTTGACCTGGTTGTTTGATCATGAACGGGAGATTCATTGGTTGGGCGGCTTGGAGCGTCGCTTGGGGCAATTTGGTCGGCTGTCGATGGTGGCGGTTGGAATTACCTTGCTGTTATTGCTGCTGATTATTTTTGCGTTGCCGGTCGAGAAGCGTTATGTGGGTTTGTTGGCTGGGGTGATGGGTACGGTGATTTATGTGTTTGTGAGTGGCTTGAGCGATGCGTTTGGTGGTGGGAATGAGTATACCGAGGCGACGCAGACGGTGAAAAAAGGTTTTTCCGCATCGCTCGGGGCGTTTATGTATCTGGAAGTGCTGGATGCTTCTTTTAGTTTTGATGGCGTGATTGGTGCGTTTGCGATCAGTAAGGATATTTTTGTCATTATGCTGGGCTTGGGGGTTGGGGCGCAGTGGGTGCGGAGTTTGACTGTGTTTTTGGTCAAGCGTGACACCTTGAGCGAGTATCGTTATTTGGAGCATGGCGCGCATTGGGCGATTTTGGCTTTGGCTTCGTTGATGTTTTTGAGTTCGATTGTGGAGGTTCCGGAGGTGGTGACAGGGCTGATCGGTTTGGTTTTGATCAGTCTGTCGTTTTGGTCGTCGTTGATTGCGCGGCGGCGTGATTTAGCGAAGCACTAAAAGGTATGAATTGTTGATAAAAACGCTCAAGATTGTGAATTTTGAGCGTTTTTTTATGCCTCATTTGTCCACACTGATTCGTTACAATGAAATTGAATAAAGAAGTTGATTGAGTTTGTTTGAACAGGAGTAAAAGGAGTATCCGCAGTAGTTTGACTTCATCCACTTTATGATAAGGAGGCATGTATGAGTGTAGATCGTTTAGCCCTTTTGGCGTCTGAAAAAAATAATCCGTGTGTGACGATTTCCTTGAATACGCATCGTACCCATCCTGATAATGCGCAAGATGCGATTTTGTTGAAAAACCTGTGCGCGGAAGCGGAAAAACGCCTGATTGATGAATTTGGCAAACGTCCGGTCGCAAAAATTTTGGATGATTTGAGTGCTTTGCCCGAGCAGATTGACATTCAGCATAATCTGGATAGTCTGCACATCTTTTTGTCCAACGACACCAAGCAAATGCTCAAATTGGCTTGGCCAACGCGTATTGAGGGAGTACATATTGCTGAGCGCTTCGCGGTGCGCGATGCAATTAAGGCCTACAACCGCAGTGAGCCGTATCTGCTGATGGTGCTGTCGCAAGGCGGCGTTCAGTTGTATGAGGCGGTTAATGACGTCATTGTGGACGAGGTTCGCAACGATGATTTTCCATTCAAATCAAATCCGCATTACATCACCCACAGCGACAAGCGCAGTCAGGCCAGTTTGATGGACAATATGTTGCGCGAGTATTTCAATAAGGTGGATAAGGCCTTGGTCAGCGTGCACAATCAAACGCATTTGCCGTGCGTGGTGATTTCAACCGAGCAAAATCACAGTCATTTGATGCATGTCGCGGATCGTCCGGCCGTTTATGTGGGACACAGCGCGATTAACTATAATGCCATGGCCGAGCATGAGTTGGGCAAGCAGGCGTGGACGGATGTGATTGAGCCGCTACAAAAAGAGCGTCGCACCCAAGCGATTGGGGAAATGCAGGAGGCGGTTGCCGGTACGGGCGTCTTGACTGATTTGCAGGAGATTTATCAGGCCGCCATTGATGGACGCGGCGATCTGCTGATCGTGCATGAATCGTTTGCCCAGCCGGTGCTGATGAAAGATGAACGCACCTTTGATTTGATTGATGACCCGACCGTTCCGAATGCGATTGACGATATTGTCAGTTTGATTGCTTGGGAAGTGGTGGCTAAGGGTGGTCGTACGGTGTTCACTCAGCAAGACCAGATCAAATCACTCGGTGAAATTGCTTTGAAGCCGCGCTATTGATGGAGTTTGCGCGCATGATTCAGCGGCAATGAGTTATGCGCATAGCAACAAAAAGCGTACAGTGTGAGCTGTACGCTTTTTTTATGTGGGTCTGGAATTGTCGGCGGCTTTATTTTTGGTGCAGCAGACGCATGGCTTTTTCCACGTCGCCTGCGACCCAATCGGCAATGATGCTTTGCGCTTTGTCGATGGATTTATCAATCACTTCGCGCTCGGCCTGTTTGGGTGATTTGAGTACATAGTCCACCACGGGTTGCTGTGGCGTGCCGCTGTTGCGCGGATGGTCAATGCCAATGCGCAGTCGCCAAAAATCGGGCGTGCCGAGTTTCGCTTGCGTGTCTTTCAGGCCATTGTGACCACCGGTGGAGCCGCCGATTTTCATTTTGGCCGCGCCTGCGGGAATGTCCAATTCATCGTGCAACACGAGGATGTCTTTGGGCAGGATTTTGTAAAAATTGGCCAATGCGGCAATGGCTAAACCCGAGCGATTCATATACGTCATCGGTTTGAGCAGCCAAACATCGGTGTTGGCGATGCGTGCGCGTCCGGCCAAACCGTGAAATTTCGATTGTGCGCTCAAGGTCGTGCCGTATTCACGTGCGATGTCATCGAGCAGCCACCAGCCGGCGTTGTGCCGCGTGTCCTCGTATTCTGCTCCGTAATTGCCCAGTCCGACGATGAGTTTGGTGGTGTCTGCCATGATGGTGTGTGTCTGAAAAGTAAACAACCCACCGCGAACGGTGGGCTGCCATGATAACACATTGAAACTTTGGGATTACTTGCCCGCAGTGGCCAAAGTGATGTCTTTTTGTTTGCCCAAGACCAAAGAAACGCCTTCTGGCAAAGTCAATTGGCTGGCTTTGACCGCTTGGCTGGCTTCCAGTTTGGACGTGTCTACGACCAATACGCTTGGCAAGTTTTTCGGCAATGCAGAAACTTTCAAGTTGAATACCGCAGGGCGCACACGTTGAGACGCCAATTTCACCGCCGGTGAGTTTTCGCCACCCACGAATTTCAACGGTACTTTGGCCACAACGGCTTCGTCTGCGCTCACGCGTTGCAAATCAATGTGCAAAACCAAGGGTTTGAACGGGTGAACTTGTACGTCACGCACGATCACTTGCTCTACCGCGCCGTCCAATTCCAAATCCAAAACGGAGTAGCGCACGCCTTCTTTACGCAAAGCGTGGAACAAAGTGTTGTGATCCAATTCGATGGATAAAGCGGCACCTGATGAACCATAAACGACGCCAGGCACTTTACCCTCACGACGCATACGGCGGCTCGCACCCGTACCGTGCAGGGCACGGCTATTTGCAGTAATTTTCATAAATATGCTCCAAAAAATAAAAAATGATTTGAACGATTTCAAATCAATCTGTCCATCCGCGACCAGATGGTTTGTGCGGCGCGTGTCCAAGACACCCACCGCGCAAAATATGTCGGCGCCTGCTCAAAAGTCAGATGATAATCAGATGACTTCGCTGAACAAGGAGCTGACCGATTCCTCTTTGGCGATGCGAATAATCGTCTCGCCCAATAATTTCGCACAGCTGAGCTGGCGGATTTTTCCGCTGGCGGCGGCCTGTGCCGACAACGGAATGGTGTCGGTAACCACCAACTCATCCAGTACCGACGCATTCACGCGTTCAATCGCCGGGCCGGATAATACGGGGTGTGTACAGTAGGCCGATACATGAATGGCGCCACGGCTTTTCAATACTTCCGCCGCTTTACACATCGTGCCGGCGGTGTCCACCATGTCGTCGATCAACAAGCATGAGCGACCTTCCACTTCACCGATGATGTTCATGACTTCCGATACATTGGCTTTCGGACGGCGTTTGTCGATGATCGCCAAGTCGCATTCCAACTGTTTCGCAAAAGCACGCGCACGCGCCACACCGCCAATGTCCGGCGAAACCACCAGCAAGTTTTCAAACTGCTTGGCGGTCACATCGCTCAATAAAATCGGCGAGGCATAAATATTGTCCACCGGCACGTCGAAAAAGCCCTGAATCTGATCGGCGTGCAAATCCATGGTCATCACGCGATCCACGCCGGCTGCGCCGAGCATATTCGCCACCAATTTGGCCGTGATCGCCACACGCGCAGAGCGCGGACGACGGTCTTGGCGCGCGTAGCCGAAATACGGCATGGCGGCGGTGATTCGGCCTGCCGACGCGCGACGCAGTGCGTCGGCCATAATTAATACTTCCATCAACGATTCATTGGTCGGTGCGCAGGTTGATTGCAAGATAAACACTTCGCGACCACGGACATTCTCATTGATTTCGACGGTCACTTCGCCGTCTGAAAAACGTCCAACCTTGGCATTGCCCAGTGGAACACGCAGGTAATCAGCAACATCCTGAGCCAGCTTGGGGTTGGCATTCCCCGTGAAAATCATGAGTTCGTTTGTGGACATGGTGCAAATCCTATGGAAGTTTTTTGGAAGAGTTTTTTCACCAAGACTTCCGCATCGCGACTGCACAGCGTAAAGAGGGCTTCGTGAAAAAACGCCTCAGCCAAAAATACCAAGGGTTGTGTGAGTGTACCAAAAAAATTGCCCGCCTCCGAGGCTTTTATACGGAACTGCGGGCAATTTAACTATATTTTGGCAGAGGAAGAAGGATTCGAACCTTCGAATGCTGGAATCAAAATCCAGTGCCTTAACCGACTTGGCGACTCCTCTACGCGAGAGCGAAATTATAGCCCGACTCGAAAATAAATTGCAAGAGGGGTTGTGAAAAAATTGACACAAAGTGATCGCTTTGAGGCCTATAGACAACACCCCAATGGCTTTTGGGGCGAGCCGTTTGGCTGTTTGCTATGAAAATCGTGTGATGCTGATGGTGCTTAAAAATTGCCTCATGATCAAGCACAAACCGTTGATTTCTATAAAGGGAAAGGCTATTTAGTTTGATTTAATATATTAAAATAGAATTAAGAAAATATTGCTATATCGGTAATTTTAATATAAAGTATTGCTCAAACGGCCTTTTTAGGTTCAGCGCGGCGGTGATGGATCGCTGCCTTGGGGTATATTGGGACTACATCAGGAGAATTCGCATGACACAGATTTTTGCAGACAACACGCAGTCGATTGGTCAAACGCCTTTGGTGCGCATCAACCGAATTACTGAGCAAGAAGGCGCGCAGGCCACGGTTTTGGCTAAAATTGAGGGGCGCAATCCGGCGTATTCGGTCAAATGCCGTATCGGTGCGGCAATGATTTGGGATGCGGAGCAACGCGGTGTCCTGACGGCAGGCAAAGAGTTGGTCGAGCCGACCAGCGGTAACACCGGCATCGCCTTGGCTTTTGCGGCGGCGGCGCGTGGTATTCCGATTACCTTGACCATGCCCGACACCATGAGCGTGGAACGACGCAAATTGCTCGCGGCCTATGGTGCAAAATTGGTGCTGACCGAGGGCGCAAAGGGCATGAAGGGTGCGATTGCGAAAGCGGAGGAAATCGCCGCATCCGATCCTGATAAATATGTGTTGTTGCAGCAGTTCAAAAATCCGGCCAACCCGGCGATTCACGTATCGACCACCGGTCCGGAAATTTGGAATGCGACCGACGGTAAAGTGGATATTTTGGTTGCGGGCGTGGGCACGGGCGGTACGATCACCGGTATTTCGCGCTATTTTAAAAACGAGCGCAAAGCGCCGTTGTGGTCGGTGGCGGTGGAGCCTACCGCGAGTCCGGTGCTGACGCAAACGCGCAACGGTGAGCCGATTCAACCCGGGCCGCATAAAATCCAAGGCATCGGCGCAGGCTTTGTGCCAGACACTTTGGATTTGAATGTGGTGGATCAGATCGAACAGGTGACGAACGAGGATGCGATTGAATACGCACGTCGTTTGGCCAAAGAAGAGGGCATCATCGCCGGTATTTCGGGCGGTGCGGCGTTGGCAGTAGCGGTGCGTTTGGCCAAGCAGCCGGAGCACGCGGGCAAAACCATGGTGGTGATTTTGCCGGATTCGGGCGAGCGCTATTTGAGCACCGTGTTGTTTGAAGGGCAATTTGATCCGGTGACCGGTTTGCCGGTGGAATAGTAGATTGATAGATTGCACAATCAACCCGCTCACTTGAGCGGGTTTTTTGATGGCAAAAATGCACTCAAAATACGTTTGTTAATTCTTATCGTTCAATCAAGCGGCTCGGCTATAATTCGTCGAATATATTTTGACAGATGATTTGATTTGTACGGGGATATCATGAGCCAGACAGTTTCCATTCAGACCACGCAAGCCAGTATTTTGAAACACCACGGTGGTGACGGTGACGTAGCGCGCGAACGCATCACGCAAAATTTTGAACAGCGCCACGATGCGGTATTTTGGGATTTTTGGGACAAGCAGGTTGCGACCCATTATCAGGCAGGCGATGCGATTGTCGATTTGGGCGCAGGCATCGGGCAGTTCGTGCAGGCGTGCGCGCAGCGCTACCCCGACGCGTCGGTGATTGGTATTGAGGTCGCGCCGTATATGCTGGCTGATCCGCTGGAATTACCGCGTAATGGCCGCATCATCGTGGATGATTTGAACGAGCCGAGCGCCGAGATTGCGCCGAGCTCGGTGGCGATGGTGATGGCGAATATGGTGGTGCATGAGTTGACGCAGCCGATCAAGATGTTTAAGGCCGCGCATCAGTGGCTCAAAGTGGGTGGGCGGATGTGCATTATTGATGTGGTGCGTCGACCATTGCGTGATTATTTGCAACGCCGCTACCCCGACACGCAAATGTGGCGCGACGAAACGACGCGCGCCGATCTTGAAGACGCGTTTGAGCATTTTTTGGAGCATAACCGCTACCATCCTGAAGACATTGTTTTTATGTTGGAAAGTGGCGGATTCAAGCTGATTTCTTGCGAATCTTTGCGTGATGGGGTGCAAACGCGAATCGTGGTGGAAAAAGTGTAATGGAGGTGGCAATGAGCGGAGAACGATTGGCACGATCACAGCGTTTTGAACGCGCGGCACAGGCGCTGGGTTATGATTTCGGCGGCGAAATCGTGATTGGTGGGTATTATGTGTTACGCCGCATTGGGGAAATTTGAGTAAAAAATGGACGTGTATGCGTTGATTTTATTTTGGAGTCGATTTTTATATGTTGCGCAGGCTATCTTCTCGAGAAAAAAGGTATTTTGTCTATCTGGTCATACCGCTAATTACGTTGATTATTTTAACTATATTAGCAATTAATTCTTACCATGCGCTTAATCAGATAGATAAAAAAAGCGAATTTATTATTGAGATGCTGTCTGCATCGGCGGCATGGGTGGCTGCTTTCTTAGCTTATTTTGGCTTGATTAGTGCGGCTGAAGGTTTGCTAGCCAGTAATGAACTGATTCGTTTCCAAGAAACCATTAAGGCGTCAAGTGATCTGAATGCCGATGAGAGGTTGCAAGCGTTTAAGCAATTTGTATTTGAACAAGGCGAGGAGATGCTTGAGTATTTCTATTGCTGGGCGCCATTATCTGGAGAAGAATCTGAAGTATTAACTAATTTAGATTATAAGAAGCGAAGATCAGATTTATTTTATTCGTTGAATAAATATGAATTTGTTGCGATAGCGATAAAAAAAAGGGTGATGGATGAGGATTTAATGAAAGAGATGCAAAAACAAAATTTTATTAAATTCTGGAATTACGCTCACAAAACAATCTTTTCATTACGCAAAAATGAAAACAAGCCTACTCTCTTTAATGAGTTTGAAGAGCTAGCAAAAAAGTGGAGTGACTAGGGCGCGTAGGGTGCAACAATTGGAAGCTGTTGCGCCATATATTTCAAACAACTGTGGCCGTAAGTACATGTAGTGCATAGCGGTGCGCTAAAAATATTAAAAAGGGGCATTTGTGGGCTTGGCAGTCATCAATTCGCGTGCGTTGCTCGGCATGTCTGCGCCGCGCGTGACAGTGGAAGTGCATTTGGCGGCGGGCTTGCCCTCGTTCAATATCGTTGGTTTGCCCGAAACCGAGGTCAAAGAGTCCAAAGACCGCGTGCGTTCGGCGATCCAAAATGCCTTGCTCGATTTTCCCGCCAAGCGGATTACAGTTAATCTGGCGCCGGCGGATTTGCCGAAGGCGTCGGGGCGGTTTGATCTGCCGATTGCGTTGGGTATTTTGATCGCCAGCGGTCAGCTCAAGGTGAAAAATTTAGCGCAATACGAATTCGCTGGCGAACTATCATTGTCCGGCGAGTTGCGCCCGATCACCGGCGCGTTGGCCATGACCTACGGCATTGTTCGCGAGGCGCAGACTGCGGTCTCCGCGCCCGTTGACACGCCGACCGTGGTTTTGCCCGAAGCCAATTGCGCCGAAGCCGCATTGGTCAGCGGTGCGCACATTTGGTCGGCTAAATCCTTGCTGGATGTGTGCGCCAAATTGCGCTCGCCCGATACGCAGGAACCGGTGGTGTCTTGCGAAAGTGCGCTGTTGGTGCCGCATTATGCGCTGGACTGGGCGGATGTGCGCGGTCAAACGGCGGTCAAGCGCGCCTTGGAGGTTGCGGCGGCAGGCGGTCACAGTGTGTTGATGGTCGGGCCGCCCGGCACGGGAAAATCCATGTTGGCTGCGCGTTTGCCGAGTATTTTGCCGCCCATGAGTGAGCAAGAAGCCATGGAGTCGGCAACCGTGCTCAGCAGCGCGGGGCAATTTCAGCCGCAGATGTGGCGCGTGCGTCCCTACCGCTCGCCGCATCATACCGCGTCGGCGGTGGCTTTGGTGGGCGGCGGCTCGACGCCAAGACCGGGTGAGATTTCGCTCGCGCATCGCGGTGTGCTGTTTATGGACGAGCTGCCCGAGTTTGATCGCAAAGTGTTGGAGGTATTACGCGAGCCGTTGGAATCTGGGGAAATTCATATTTCGCGCGCCGCACGACAGGTGACGTATCCTGCGGCGTTTCAATTGATCGCGGCGATGAATCCGTGTCCGTGCGGTTATCAAGGGCATCCGAAAAAGGTCTGTCACTGCACGCCAGATCAAATTGCGCGCTATCAATCGCGCCTATCCGGACCGTTTTTAAATCGAATTGATATGCAAGTCGAGGTGCCGGCAGTAGAGGCTGCGGATTTGCACCAAGCACCGGCAGGCGAGTCCAGCGTAGCAGTCGCCGAGCGTGTGGTGCGCGCGTTTGAGCGACAAATGGCGCGGCAGCAATGCTTGAACGCGCGCCTGTCGGTGCAGCAAATGGATGAGTTTGCCACGCCGGATGACGCGGGGCGAATTTTATTGACCAAAGCGATGAATCAGTTCAACTGGTCGGCGCGGGTTTATCACCGAATTTTGCGTGTGGCGCGCAGCGTGGCGGATCTGGAAGGTAGCGATGTGGTCAAAGCTGGTCATGTCGCGCAGGCCATACAATATCGCAGAGGCCTGTTATCCGACGGGTAATCGGCGGCGTGTTTGCAGACGCCTTTCTGTTTATGCTTATGTTTAAGCGCCTTTATAAGGTAGAATGATACCGTTTAGGGCTAATATTGATGGATTAACCGAGCAAAAGTCATAGATAGCGTTGACATTGTGGAGGTGCGTCGGTACAATTTAAAGACTTTGTGGCGCGCAATTTATCCATAATTGAGATTTCTGTTCAAACTGAAAGAAAATGGTAAGGTTGGACGCGCATAATAATGGCGTTGTCAGTCTACAGAGCATCGTATTGTTGTGTTTAAGTCCGCGATGTCGGCGCGAAAGTATTGGAATGATATGGGGTTTGCGGTACTTGTCCAAGTGATCTTTGCGGCGATTGTGGTTGCGGTGTCGGCGTTTTTCGGTCAACAAGCGCTTTGGTCGGCTTTGATTGGTAGTGTGATTGCCATTTTGCCCAATGCGATTTTTGCGCTGTATTTGGTTTCATCGCCGGCGGCTGTGTACCGGTTTTTTGTGGGTGAAGGCGTTAAGATTTTAGTGGCGATTGTCGCAGCCGTTATCGTGTGGCGACAATTTGGCTCGCAAATTCAACCGATTGCCTATTGGGCGGGGTTGATTCTCGTGTTAAAAGCGCACAATTTTGGTTTGTTGCGTACGGTTAAAGAATAAAGGATTTTTATGAGTAGCGCAGAAGTTGGACATCATGCCCCCGCGAATGCGAAGGAATACATTGTTCACCACTTGACCAATTTGACGCAAACGGGCGAGCCTCAAAAAAATATCGTTGATTTTTCATATATCAACTTAGATACGATTTTCTTCTCTGTATTGACAGGTTTGATCGGTTTGCTGTTTTTGATGTGGGTGGCGCGCAAAGTCACCTCCGACACGCCGAATCGTGTACAAACGGCGGTGGAGTCGCTGGTTGAAATGGTTGAAGAACAATCGTCTTCGATCGTTCATGGTGACCGTACATTCATCGCGCCTTTGGCTCTGACCGTATTTTTCTGGGTTGTGTTGATGAACGCCTTGGATTTGGTTCCGGTCGACTTGGCTGGCTGGTTGATTGGTGTGCTGCATCTGCCGTTGCCGTATACCCGTATTGTGCCGACGGCGGATATCAATGGTCCGATTGGCATGTCTTTTGGTGTGTTGTTGTTGATGCTGTTTTATAGCTTCAAAATTAAAGGCGTTGGTGGTTTTATCCATGAGTTATTCAGCGCGCCATTCGGTATTGCCTTGGCACCATTTAACTTGTTGCTGAATATTATTGAATTTTTAGCAAAAGCAGTCTCGCTTGGTATGCGGTTGTTTGGTAATATGTTTGCTGGCGAGTTGATTTTCTTGTTGATTGCCATGATGGGTGCTGCTTGGAATACCCACAATTTGGGCATGAGCATTGGTTTAGGGTTGGGGCATTGGATTGCTGGTTCGGTTTGGGCGATTTTCCATATCTTGATCATCCTGTTGCAAGCCTTTATTTTCATGATGTTGACTCTGGTGTATTTGGGTCAGGCTCATGATGCGCATTAATTGGGTGATTCCTAACCCAGTTGGTAATTTTGTTTGATGTTTTTATCTTTACTTTTTTAAATAAAAGGAGTTTGTAATGAGTGCAGTTGGTTTCGTAGCTTTGGCGTGCGGTTTGATTATCGGTTTGGGTGCGATCGGCGCATGCTTGGGTATTGCGTTGATGGGTGGTAAATACATCGAAGCATCTGCTCGTCAACCTGAATTGATGGATAAATTGCAAACCAAAATGTTCCTGTTGGCTGGTTTGATCGACGCGGCCTTCTTGATCGGTGTTGGTATTGCCATGATGTTCGCGTTCGCAAACCCATTCCAAGGCTAATCAACAGAGATTCGTTGAGTGCCGCTCGCGTGTGTCGGTGTGATTTGTTTACATCGTGCATGGCGTGCGGTAAGTGTCTATCGCAATCCAATTTGCTTGGTTTGCGTAATTAAAGGAATGATGTCGTGAATATTAATGCAACATTATTTATCCAAACCTTGGTGTTTCTCACCTTGGCGTGGGTCACCATGAAGTTCATCTGGCCGCCAATGATTAAAGCGATTGATGAGCGTCGTGAGAAAATTGCGGCTGGTTTGGCTGCTGCTGAACAAGGCAAAAAAGCTTTAGAAGCGGCAAAAGAGCAGTCTGTCAGCTTTGAGCGTGAGGCGCGCGAACATGCACAAAATATCGTGATGGAAGCGGAAAAACGTGCACAAGCGATCGAAGTTCAAGCGAAAACCGATGCCACTGAACAAGCGCAACGTATTTTGGCGCAGGCTCAGGCCGATGCTTCGCAAGAAGTGGTTCGCGCCAAAGACGCGCTGCGTGATCAAGTTGCAGGCTTGGTCGTCGCGGGTGCTGAACAAATTTTGCGTCGTGAAATCAATGCGGACAACCATGCGGACTTGTTGGCGCAATACAAAGCACAACTGTAAAGGCGGGTGAGATATGGCTGAAATCGGAACCATCGCTCGTCCTTACGCACAAGCCGCGTTTGATGTGGCGAAGGCAGAAAACAACTTGTCCGGCTGGGCTGCGTTTTTAGAGAATGCGGCACAATTGGTCGGTCAGGAACAGATTCGTCAATTGGCGCACAATCCCAAAGTGGCGAAAAATCAATTGGTTTCGCTTTTTGAAGAAGCATTAAAGCCTTCTTCGGAATCACATAAAAATTTCTTAAGCGCCATCATCATGCAAAGCCGAGTGGATGCGTTGCCGGCTATTTATGAGGCATTTTTGGATCATAAAAATGCGTACGAAGGCTCTGCTGATGCGCATATCGTTAGCGCGCATGCGATGAGTGAACAAGAGACGCATGAGTTGGTTGTCGCTTTGGAGAAAAAATTGGGCAAAAAGCTCAAGCCGGAAATCTCGGTGGACAGCAACCTGATTGGTGGTTTTTGCGTAACGGTTGGTGACGAAGTGTTGGATATGTCTGTGCGTGCAAAATTGGCACGCATGCAGTCTGCTTTGACGGTATAAACACGTAGAGCAGCAATAGATCTGTCAATCAAGGGATTGGCAGTGGTGAATAAATTTGGAGCAATGAGCATGCAACTGAACCCTTCTGAAATCAGTGAATTGATTAAGAATCGAATTCAAGGTGTGGACGACTCTGCTAACTTGCGCACGCAAGGCACGGTCGTTTCTGTAACGGACGGTATTTGTCGTGTCCACGGTTTGGCCGATGTGATGCAAGGTGAAATGTTGGAATTTCCCGGCAACGTTTTTGGCTTGGCATTGAACTTGGAGCGCGATTCGGTGGGTGCCGTTGTTTTGGGTGAGTACGAAGGTATTTCCGAAGGCGATATCGTAAAATGTACAGGTCGTATTTTGGAAGTTCCGGTCGGTCCTGAATTGCTCGGTCGCGTTGTTGACGCCTTGGGTAATCCGATTGATGGTAAAGGTCCTGTCAATGCGCAACACAAAGACGTTATCGAAAAAGTAGCACCGGGCGTGATTTGGCGTAAATCGGTTGATCAACCGGTGCAAACAGGCTTGAAAGCGATTGATGCGATGGTTCCAGTGGGTCGTGGCCAACGTGAATTGATTATTGGTGACCGTCAAACGGGTAAAACAGCGGTTGCGGTGGATACCATCATCAACCAAAAGGGCAAAGACCTCAAGTGTATCTATGTTGCGATTGGCCAAAAAGCCTCTTCTATTATGAACGTGGTTCGTAAGCTGGAAGAACATGGTGCAATGGAATACACCACTATTGTTGCAGCATCCGCTTCGGACTCTGCGGCTATGCAATACTTGGCGCCGTATGCCGGCTGCTCTATGGGCGAATACTTCCGCGATCGCGGTCAAGATGCCTTGATTATTTATGATGACTTGACCAAGCAAGCTTGGGCTTATCGTCAAATTTCATTGTTGTTGCGCCGTCCTCCTGGACGTGAAGCGTATCCTGGCGACGTATTCTATCTCCACAGCCGTTTGCTCGAACGCGCGGCTCGCGTGAACGAAGACTACGTTGAAAAGTTCACCAATGGCGAAGTCAAAGGCAAAACCGGCTCACTGACCGCATTGCCAGTAATTGAAACCCAAGCGGGTGACGTAACCGCATTCGTACCGACCAACGTGATTTCCATTACCGACGGTCAAATCTTCTTAGAAACCGACTTGTTCAATGCGGGTATCCGTCCAGCGATTAATGCCGGTATTTCCGTATCTCGTGTGGGTGGTGCGGCGCAAACCAAGGCGATCAAAAAACTGTCCGGTGGTATTCGTACCGACTTGGCGCAGTATCGTGAATTGGCTGCGTTTGCACAGTTTGCTTCCGATTTGGACGAAGCAACCCGCAAACAGTTGGAACGGGGTCGTCGTGTGACTGAGCTTTTGAAGCAGCCGCAATACAAACCGTTGCAAGTTTGGGAAATGGCTGCATCACTGTTTGCCGCCAATAACGGCTACTTGGATGATGTTGAAGTCAAAGATGTACTGCCATTTGAAAAAGGAATGGTTGACTTCTTGAAGACAAGTTATGGCGCATTGATTGATGGTATTGAAGCGAAAAAAGAAGTAGGCAAAGAAGACGAAGCCGCTTTACATGACGCAATCAAAGCCTACAAACAAAACTCAGCGTTCTAATTGGTATAGGATTAAGCCATGCCCAGCATGAAAGAAATTCGCGGAAAGATCAAAAGCGTACAAAATACGCGAAAGATCACAAAAGCCATGGAAATGGTCGCCGCTTCAAAAATGCGTAAAGCGCAAGAGCGTATGCGTATGGCTCGTCCATACGCAGACAAAGTGCGCAATATTGCAGCACACATGAGTGCTGCCAATTCAGAATATCAGCATCCATTTTTGACCGAGCGTGCTCAGATTAAGAATGTGGGCTTGATTTTGGTCACAACCGACAAAGGTTTGTGCGGTGGCTTGAACACCAATATCTTGCGTGCCGCCACCACCCAAATGAAAGACTGGAATGATGCAGGTTGCAAGGTGCAAATGACCGCAATCGGCAGTAAAGGTCTAGGGTTTTTGAACCGAATTGGTGCGGATGTGGTGTCAGAAAGCACTCATATTGGTGATGTCCCCCATATGGATGAGTTGATTGGTGCGGTTAAAGTACAAATTGATGCTTATTTGGCGGGCGAAGTGGATGCGGTCTATCTCGCGTATACGCAATTTGTCAATACCATGAAGCAAGAGCCAGTGGTGGCGCAATTGATTCCTTTGTCAAAAAGCACCTTGGCGCAAACCGATGCTGAGAAAAAAGATTATTCTTGGGATTACATCTACGAGCCATCGGCTGAAACGGTTGTGGACGAGTTGTTGGTGCGTTATATCGAAGCATTGGTTTATCAGGCCGTTGCTGAAAATATTGCATCCGAACAATCTGCGCGTATGGTGGCCATGAAAGCAGCTTCAGACAATGCGAAGAATGTGATTGGCGAGTTGCAATTGGTGTACAACAAATCACGTCAAGCCGCGATTACCAAAGAGCTGTCAGAGATTGTTGGTGGCGCGGCTGCGGTATAAACCCGATTATCGGCGTGTGTGCTCAACGCTCGCGCGCATTCTGTTTGGTATGACGATGGCGGGTTTGGTTGGCGGGTTCGTCGCTTGCCAAAAAAAAGCGGAAAATGATTTGGGCAGTCATCCAACTGTGCGTCGCAGTTCCGACTCGGCGTGTGAGGATTGGGTGAAAATTTTGGAAGTGTGCCCTGTGATGCGTGATCAAAGTGATCGAGAGGATATGCTCGCTGTCCTGCGTGAGCAGATGGACGGTTTGTCTGAACAAGATAAACAAAAAAGATGCCAAGAGTTAAATAGTTTTTGGCAAGTAGCATGTGGTGTGACGCCAACTCGATGACGAGTTCAAAGATGTCACGGGAATTTTAGTTAATTCATGATTGAGAGTGAAATAATGGTAGAAGGTAAAATCGTTCAGTGTATTGGTGCGGTAATTGACGTTGAATTTCCGCGTGATAACATGCCGAAAATTTATGACGCACTGGTCATGGATGGCTCTGCGTTGACTTTGGAAGTTCAACAACAGTTGGGCGATGGCATCGTTCGTACAATTTGTTTGGGCTCGTCAGACGGCTTGCGTCGAGGCGTGACCGTGAAGAATACTGGCGC
The DNA here is from genome assembly GCA_049291875.1 of Burkholderiaceae bacterium. Classification (GTDB taxonomy): domain Bacteria; phylum Pseudomonadota; class Gammaproteobacteria; order Burkholderiales; family Burkholderiaceae; genus CTSOIL-112. The sequence goes on along the minus strand of JBATQE010000004.1, from coordinate 234,978 downwards.
GCCAATTTCTGTGCCGGTTGGTACAGGTACCTTGGGTCGTATCATGGACGTTTTGGGTAACCCGATTGATGAAGCCGGTCCGGTCGTGACTGAAGAAAAGCGTTCTATCCATGCCTTGGCGCCAAAATTTGACGAATTGAGTCCTTCAACAGAATTGTTGGAAACCGGCATCAAAGTGATTGACTTGATTTGCCCGTTTGCCAAAGGTGGTAAAGTCGGTTTGTTTGGTGGTGCGGGTGTGGGTAAAACCGTGAACATGATGGAATTGATCAACAACATCGCGAAACAACACGGTGGTTTCTCCGTGTTTGCCGGTGTGGGTGAGCGTACTCGTGAGGGTAATGACTTCTACCACGAAATGAAAGACTCCAACGTATTGGACAAAGTATCCCTGGTCTACGGTCAGATGAACGAACCTCCAGGAAACCGTCTGCGCGTGGCCTTGACCGGTTTGACCATGGCGGAATTCTTCCGTGACGAAGGTCGTGACGTATTGTTCTTCGTGGACAATATCTACCGTTACACCTTGGCCGGTACTGAAGTATCTGCGTTGTTGGGTCGTATGCCTTCAGCGGTGGGTTATCAGCCAACTCTGGCAGAAGAAATGGGTCGTTTGCAAGAGCGCATTACCTCGACCAAAAAAGGTTCGATTACTTCGGTTCAGGCCGTATACGTACCAGCGGATGACTTGACCGATCCATCGCCAGCGACCACATTTGGTCACTTGGATGCGACCGTGGTATTGAGCCGTGATATCGCCTCTTTGGGTATTTATCCGGCGGTGGATCCTTTGGATTCAACCAGCCGTCAAATCGATCCAAACGTGATTGGTGAAGAGCATTATGGCGTGACTCGTGGTGTTCAAGCGACCTTGCAGCGCTACAAAGAGTTGCGCGATATTATTGCGATTTTGGGTATGGACGAGTTGGCGCCGGAAGACAAATTGCTGGTTGGCCGTGCGCGTAAAATCCAACGTTTCTTGTCGCAACCGTTCCACGTAGCGGAAGTCTTTACCGGCTCACCAGGTAAATACGTGTCATTGAAAGAAACCATCCGTGGTTTCAAAGGTATTATCAATGGTGAATACGATCACTTGCCAGAGCAAGCGTTCTACATGGTCGGTGGTATTGACGAAGCGGTAGAAAAAGCGGCAAAAATGGGCTAATGGCCGTTTAGCCAAGCTAAGATCGTTGCAAGCACATGGGCGTGTGTAGAGCGCGCCTCATGTGAGCGGAATAGAGCGTACAAGCTTAGGAAACAGTATGAGTACAATCCAAGTAGATGTGGTGAGCGCGGAAGAAGAGGTCTTTTCAGGACTTGCCGAATTCGTTGCCTTGCCAGGTGAAACCGGCGAGTTGGGTATTTTGCCGGGACACACCCCTTTGATTACCCGCATTCGTCCGGGTGCGGTGCGTATCCAAAATGGTGCGGACGAGGAGCTGGTGTTCGTTGCCGGTGGTATTTTGGAGGTTCAACCGAATCACGTCACGATTTTGGCGGATACCGCGATTCGTGGTCATGATTTGGATGAGGCTCGTGCCTTGGAAGCGAAACAACGTGCAGAGGAAGATTTGAAAGACAAAGCGTCTGATATCGACTACGCGCGTGCGCAATCAGAATTGTCGGTTGCGGTGGCTCAATTGGCCGCATTGGAAAAACTGCGCAAAAAAATCAACAAATAAGCCAATCAATAAAATACGAGATGATGCAATACGCTAGGCGTATCGCGGATTCAAGTAGACGAGACAGACCGCCTTTTTGGGGCGGTTTGTTGTTTTCAGGTCATTGTTATGGTGTGCTAAGGAATTGGTTGCGCTGATATGCTTTATAATGCACGAATGATTGAATTAGACCAAGTTTCTTTTGCCTACTCCCCAACCAAGCCAATTGTGCGCCATGTTTCTTTGTCCGTGAAACAGGGGCAGGCCGTGGCGGTGATGGGGCCTTCGGGTTGCGGGAAAACCACGCTGTTGCGTTTGGTGGCGGGTTTGTTGCGCCCTAATTCGGGACGCGTCATGATGCTGGGCGAGCCGTTGCCGCATGACAATGCGGCGGATTTACGACGCTTGCGTACGCAGATGGGGATGTTGTTTCAGTTCGGCGCGTTGTTCACGGATATGAGTGTGTATGAGAATGTGGCGTTCCCGCTGCATGAAACCACGGATTTATCCGAATCGCAGATTAAAGCGCGGGTGTTTGAAAAATTAGAGGCGGTTGGTTTGGCGGATGCGGCGTATAAAATGCCGGCGGAAATCTCTGGCGGGATGGCGCGGCGTGTGGCGTTGGCGCGGGCGATTGCACAAAATCCGCAAATCATGCTGTTTGACGAGCCGTTCACGGGCTTGGATCCGATTGCGATGGATAATATTGCGAATTTGATTCGCGAGCAGACCGATGGGTTGAATGCCGCGTCCATCGTGGTATCGCACGATGTGCATGAAACCTTTGCGATTTGTGATTATGTTTACATCATGCATCAGTCGGGTATTGTGGCGCAGGGTTCCCCCGATGAATTACTGGCATCAAATGACCCGTTTGTGCGTCGTTTTATTCATGGGCGCGAAGATCGCGTTGAACGCAATGCGTCCAGCGTGACGACGTATGCAGTACATGACGCGCGAGGTCGAGTATGAGCGGGTTAGATCGAGTGGCGCAGATTGGGCAAGACTCGCGGAAAATCGTGCGTGGTTTGGGCTTTGCGACGCGGATGTTTGTGGCGTTGTTGGGAAAAGTGGGCGTATGCGTCACCCGTTTCCGTCTGTTGCTGCAGCAAATCCACTTTTTAGGCAATTACTCCCTGTTGATTATGGTGGTGTCGGGCTTTTTCATTGGCGCGGTGCTGGCGTTGCAATCATATTACGCCTTGAGCCGCGTTGGTTCTGAGGCGATGGTCGGATTGATGGTGGCGCTGTCTCTGGTGCGTGAACTGTCGCCCGTGGTGGTGGCGATTTTGTTCGCCGGACGGGCGGGGACGTCGATCACTGCCGAAATTGGCCTGATGAAATCGGGTGAGCAGTTGTCCGCGATGGAGATGATGGGCGTGGATCCGCTGGAGCGCGTGTATGCGCCGCGTTTCTGGGCGGGGGGCTTTGTCGTGCCGGTGCTGGTGATGATTTTCTCGATAGTTGGTGTATTTGGCGGCTACTTGGTCGCAGTGCGCTGGCTGGGCGTGGATGCAGGGGCGTTTTGGAATATGATGCACGATGGCGTTGATGTGTATGCCGATATCGTGAAGGGCAGTTTGGTAAAAAGCGTGGTGTTTGGTTTGATGGTCAGTTTTTTGGCAGTGTATGAAGGTTCGCAAGCGCGCCCCACGCCGGAGGGCGTCGCACAGGCAACCACACGCACGGTGGTGAAATCGTCACTCTTGGTATTGGGGTTGGACTTCATTTTGACCGCATTGATGTTCCATTGATCGGTCGATACAACATAGGTGGTAATGTGATACAGCAAAGAAAAATTGATATTTGGGTGGGCGTGTTTGTCATTCTTGGCGCGCTGGCGGTGGTTGGCCTGACGTTTTTGGTCGGCGGTAAAAGCTGGAGCGCATCGCACGAAACCTACCGCGTCAGTGCCAATTTTGCCGGTGTGGGTTCTTTGAAAAAAGATGCGCCGGTGAAAATGGTCGGTATCGAAATTGGCCGCGTGCGCGATATTCAACTGTTTGACGACCAAGGCGAATATAAAGCCAAAGTGGTGATGGATATTCACAAAGGCGTGAAATTGCCGCAGGATAGCCAAGTGATGGTGTACACCTCGGGGCTGCTGGGTGCTCAGTTCATCGGCATTAATCAAGGCGCGGATGCCGAGCACATGATCGCCGACGGGGGCGAGTTAATCGAAACCGAGCAAGCGATGCAGTTGGAAGATTTGATCAAAAACTTCGGTGTGAAACAAATGGAGTCGTCTGCCAAATCAGACACGGCGGGCAGCGCCGGCGGCGCTGATGCAAAGCAGTGATGTGGTGTGCAATCAATAATCAGGAGTCATGATGAATGCGAAACAACCTTTATCGGCGCTCACCGTAGCGGTGGGTTTGGCTCTGTGCGGCGTGGCGCAAGCCGACGAATTGCCTCAGTTGGCCATCGGCTCCAGCGCAGTGAATGTCACTCATGCGGCGAATGAGGTATTGTCAACGCAGTCGCGTATCGTAGAAAACTCGCCGTCCGCTTCGTTTGCATCGTCAGCGACTACACAGGATATCAGCGCTTCATCACCCGATTGGGTCAAGCCCACTGCGGATTCATCCAGCCTTGTGGCGATGAACGATGGCGTTGTTTCGGTGATCAAGCAGTCCGGCGTGGATGCACCAGCAGCACAAACACGACAAACAGCACAAATTGTACAGACCGATGCTGCGCCAGCGAACGTTTCAGCAACGATTGCCGGCAAAGCGATGATGACAGCCGAGCCGCAGACCGCACAGGCGATGAATGTGACAGAAGCAGTGACGGAAACTACGGCCGTTGCCTCGGCTGAAAACGCAGCAGACGCTGCAACTGATACAACCACTGGCAACTCAACGGACACTGCGAATGATACAGCCGACGTGATGGACGAAGAATTTGCCGATCCGTATGAACGCATGAATCGCAATGTATATGCGTTCAACGATGTGGTGGACAAGGCCGCAGTCAAGCCCGTTGCCAAAGGCTATAAAAAGCTGATACCGGAAGGCCCGCGCTTGTGCGCCTCGAATATGTTCAGCAATTTGGGTGAGCCGTATACTGCGGTGAATAATTTGTTGCAGGGCAAGCCGAAAGCGATGTTCCAAGACATCGGGCGATTGTTGCTCAACAGCACCTTGGGCATTGGCGGTTGTGTGGATGTAGCGAGCGCATGGGGCATCCCGAAGCATCAAGAAGATTTTGGCCAAACCTTGGCCGTATGGGGCGTACCGTCCGGTCCGTATGTGGTTTTGCCTGTACTCGGGCCGTCTACCGTGCGTGATGCATTGAGCAAACCCGTGGACTTTTTGGCCAATCCGATCGGCTATGTGACCAATGTGCCGCTGCGCAACAGTTTGCAAGGTTATAAAATGCTCGATACGCGCACCAATTTATTGGAAGCCTCCGATGTGGTCGATCGATCCGCGCTGGATCCGTATGTGATGGTGCGCGACGCGTGGCTGCAACGGCGTTTGGCGCAAATCAAGGACGAGGATGGCAGTTACAATGAGCGCAACGATGGCAACGACGTGCCACGCAAGCTTGAATTGGCGCCGCGTTCGGCTGTGATTCAATAATCGGGGGCATCATCAAAAGTCAACGAAAGCTTTGGGTGGTGCGTTAACAAGCACTCAGCCTGAGCAAAAAGTATGTTTTTCAGGAAAAAGAAAGGTTAAAGATGAAATTAATGAGTTGGATGAAAAAAAGTGTGATGATCATGGGCTTTCTCGCCCTGGGCGCGGGCGCATCAGTGGCGCAGGCAGCGCCGGCGGATGACGTCATTTTCAATATGAGCAATCAAATCCTGAAGGATTTGCGCACCAATTCGGGTTTGAAATCCGGCAATAAAGCGGCGGTGGCGAGCTATGTGGATGCCAATATCATGCCCAAAGTTAATTTCCGCCGCTGGACAGCCAGCGCGGTTGGCCCGGCTTGGAACAAAGCCACGCCGCAGCAGCAAGAGGAATTGATGCAAGTGATGCGTCGCTACTTCGTCAGCACCTACTCGGGCAAGCTGGTGAACAACACCGTGACTGCGATTGACGTGTATCCGGCCAAAGGCAACGAAGTCAAAACCATCGTCAAGCACAATACCGGAGCGACCGAAACGGTCATTTACTACATGGAAAACCAAGGCGGCTGGCGCGCGTATGACGTGGCGATCAATGGCGTCAAAGTGTCGAATACCTACCGTGGTCAGTTTAAAAACGCGGTGAACAAGGGGGGCGTACCCGCCTTGATTGCTGATTTGAAAGCCAAAACGAATTAATGGATCAGACAGCGGCTGGCACCGTTTCTCAAACCGGCTTAAAAAACCCACTTCGGTGGGTTTTTTTCATTGCCCGTCATCCGATGGGTCGTTGTTGAAATTGAAGTGAGAATGGTGCCGAGCCAGCGGTTAAAAGCACAAGCAACGGACAAGCAAAGGCAAATCAAAGGCGGAAGCAAGGGGCATTTGCGTTTATAATACAGCCTTGTTAAAAAGTAAAAATCAGGCACATCATGAATCCAGCGATACAAATCGCGAATATTGTCAAACACTACCCGAGCCAGAGTTCAGTCCAAGGGACGAATCAAGGTGCGAGTCGAGGTATTTTGGCGCTCAATCACGTCAGCTTTGAGGTCAAGCAAGGCGAATTTTTCGGCCTGCTCGGGCCGAACGGCGCGGGCAAAACCACGCTGATCAGCATTTTGGCGGGCTTGAGTCGCGCTACCTCCGGTCACGCGAGCGTCATGGGGTACGACGTGGTCAGTGATTATCAACAGGCGCGTCGCGTGCTCGGCGTGGTGCCGCAGGAATTATCGTTCGACCCGTTTTTCACCGTGCGCGAAACCTTGCGCTGGCAATCGGGCTATTTTGGTATCAAAAACAATGATGTGTGGATTGACGAGCTGCTCGAAAACCTCGGTCTGACCGACAAAGCCGACACCAATATGCGCGCCTTGTCTGGCGGCATGAAGCGCCGCGTGCTGGTGGCGCAGGCCTTGGTGCATCGTCCCAAAGTCATCATTCTGGATGAGCCGACGGCAGGCGTGGATGTGGAGTTGCGCCAGTCGCTGTGGGCGTTTATCTCGCGTCTGCACCGCGAAGGCCACACCATCATTCTGACCACGCATTATTTGGAAGAGGCCGAGCAGTTGTGCGAGCGCATTGCGATTCTCAAGCAAGGGCAAATCGCCGCGCTGGATCGCACCTCGACGCTGTTGCAACAGTTGGCGGGTGTGCGTTTGCACATCAAATTGCGCAACGGCATTCGCTTGAACGCCTTGCCGGAGGCGATTGCCGCGTTCGGCGTAGCCACGTCAGATGACCCGACGCAATTGCACAAGCGCTTGAGCTTTACGCTCAACAGCGCCGATCAGGTTGAAAGTGCCTTGGCGAGCGTGCGCATCGCTGGCGGTGAGCTGGAAGATGTCTCGGTGACGCAGGCGGATTTGGAGGATGTGTTTGTGCGCTTGGTACAAAATCCGGTGCAAAATCCGACGCAAAACGCGTCACACAGTGGACAAAGCGGACAAGGAGGTCAATGATGCACGCCACTTGGACCTTATTTTTAAAAGAAATCCGCCGTTTCTGGAAAGTCGGCGTGCAAACCGTGGCGGCGCCGGTGATGACCGCATTTTTGTATTTGCTGATTTTCGGTCATGCTTTATCGGGGCGCGCGCCGTCGACAGCGGGCGTTGAGTACACCGCGTTTTTGGTGCCGGGCTTGATTATGATGAGCGTGCTGCAAAATGCCTTTGCCAATGCGTCGTCGTCCTTGATTCAGTCCAAAGTCATGGGCAGCGTGGTGTTTCTATTGCTCACGCCGTTGCGTCCGATACAGATTTTCGTCGGTTATGTTGGTGCGGCGGTGGTGCGTGGCATTGCCGTTGGCTTGGGTGTGTTGCTCAGTACCATGTGGTTTGTGAATATTTCCGGCTTGGCGCATTGGGGCTGGATGCTGACGTTTTTGGTGCTGGGCGCGGCTTTGCTCGGTACGCTCGGTCTGCTGGCAGGCATTTGGGCGGAAAAGTTCGATCAATTGGCGACGTTTCAGAACTTCATCATCATGCCCGCAACCTTCTTGTCCGGCGTGTTTTACTCGATTCACAGCTTGCCGAGCTTTTGGCAAAAAGCCACGCATTTGAATCCGTTTTTCTATATGATAGATGGCTTTCGCTACGGCTTTTTCGGCGTGTCGGACGTGAGTCCGTGGCTCAGTTTGAGCATTGTTTTGCTCGCGTTGGTGGTGGTCTCGGCGATGGTCATGGGATTGCTGGCGCGTGGCTATAAACTTCGTTATTAATGATATTTTGGAGCCGTATTCATGGAAAATCCAACCCCCGAACAGATTAAAGCATTCATCTCCGCCGGTATGGAATGCACCCACATTGAGGTGAACGGCGACGGTCGGCATTTTTACGCGACTATTGTTTCGCCGAGCTTTGCCGGCCAACGCACCATCGCGCGCCAACGCGCGGTGTACGCCACTTTGGGCGAGCGAATTTTGGGCAGCGACGCGCCGATTCACGCGCTGTCGATGAAGACCTACACGCCTGACGAGTGGTCGGCCGAGCAGGCGAAATAATTCAATGGCGCATCATACGCAGACATCAAAACGTCATCCAACCTCATCATAATCAGGATCAAACATGGAACAACTCAAAATCACCGGCGGAGCAGGGCAATTGCGTTTGAACGGCGACATCCGCGTGGGCGGGGCAAAAAATGCGGCGTTGCCGATCATGTGCGCGACGCTGTTGACCGGCGATCCCGTGCAATTGCGCAATGTGCCGAATCTGCGCGATATTCGCACGACGATGAAATTGTTGCGCGAGCTGGGCGTGGACGTCTCGCCGCTGGAGCATGACAAAATCACCGTTCATGCCTATGGCTCGATCAGCACCAAAGCGACCTATGATTTGGTCAAAACCATGCGCGCCTCAATTTTGGTGTTAGGACCTTTGCTCGCGCGTTTTGGCGAAGCGTGGGTGTCTTTGCCCGGCGGTTGCGCGATTGGCGCGCGTCCGGTGGATCAGCACATCAAAGGCTTGCAAGCGATGGGTGCGCGTATCAATATCGAACACGGCTACATTCATGCGCAAGCACCGATTCTGGATGAAAACGGCCAGCCGACCGGTGAGTACGGGGCGGGTGGCCGTTTGCTGGGGGGCGCACGCATCACCACCGACATGATTACGGTCACGGGGACGGAAAACCTGCTGATGGCGGCGGTGTTGGCGCACGGACAAACGGTTTTGGAAAACGCCGCGTGTGAGCCGGAAGTCACCGATTTGGCCAATATGTTGGTCGAAATGGGCGCGCGCATCAGCGGCATCGGCACGCATCGCTTGGTGATTGACGGCGTGGAGCGCTTGCACAGCGTATCGCACCAAGTTGTGTCCGACCGTATTGAAGCGGGCACCTTCTTGTGTGCGGTGGCCGCGACCGGCGGCGAAATTCGCCTGACCCACGTTGACCCGAGCATCATGGACGCCACGCTGGACAAACTGCGCGAAATGGGCGTGCAGATTGAAACCGGTAAAGACTGGATTCGCGCGAAAATGGACGGCCGTCCGAAGCCAGTCAATCTGCGCACTACCGAATACCCGGGGTTTGCCACCGACATGCAGGCGCAATTCATGGCGGTGAATGCCATTGCGCAGGGCACTTCGCGCGTGACCGAAACCATTTTTGAAAACCGCTTCATGCATGTGCAGGAAATGAACCGCCTCGGCGCGAACATCGAAATTGAGGGCAATACCGCGATCACGCATGGCGTGGATAGGCTCTCCGGCGCGGTGGTCATGGCCACCGATTTGCGTGCCTCGGCCTCGTTGGTGATTGCCGGTTTGGTCGCCGAAGGCACCACCATTGTTGACCGCATTTACCACCTCGATCGTGGCTACGAACGCATGGAAGAAAAGCTCAACGCCGTAGGCGCGAACATCGAGCGCGTCACCGGCGCGACTGAAGACGATATTTAAACGATACGGAAAAAGTAAAAAGCTACTTTTTCCGTGCTTTTAAAATTAGAAATGAAACAGAGGAGTAAGGGATGAAACGGTGAGGTGATGCGTTTTGCAAACGCTTGAATCCTGACCTGTTTATCCTGTGACTATCATGACCGATTCAAATATGCTCACGCTTGCGTTGTCCAAAGGACGTATTTTCGAGGAAACCATGCCGATGCTGCGCGCGGCGGGCATTGAAGTGCTGGAAGCCCCCGAAGCGAGCCGCAAACTCATCATCCCGACCAACGATGCCAGCCTGCGGGTCATCATCGTGCGCGCCTCCGACGTGCCGACCTACGTGCGTTACGGCGCGGCGGATTTCGGCGTGGCGGGCAAAGACGTCCTGCTCGAATCCGGCATGGAAGGTTTGTACAGCCCGATTGACCTGCAAATTGCCAAATGCCGCATGTCGGTCGCGGTGCAAAAAGGCTTCGATTACGAGGCGGCGGTCAAGCAAGGCGCGCGCCTGCGTGTGGTCACCAAATACATTGAAACCGCGAAAGCACATTTCGCCGCTAAAGGCGTGTACGTTGACCTCATCAAACTCTACGGCTCGATGGAATTGGGGCCGTTGGTTGGGCTGGGCGACGCGATTGTCGATCTGGTCAGCACCGGTGGTACGCTGCGCGCGAACAATCTGGTTGAGGTCGAGCACGTGTGTGACATCTCCTCGCGCCTGATTGTCAACCAAGCCTCACTCAAACTCAAAGCCGCGCGTCTGCGCCCGCTGATGCAGGCGTTTGAGCAGGCGGTGAATCAGCGCACATAACCTCAAGGAGCGCATCATGAGTCTCGAAGCCACATGGAATCAGCACACATTAGCCGATGAACAGGTGCGTCTCGAACTCACGCGCCCCGAGCACAGCGCTGCATTGCAGGCCGCCTGCGCCGATGGTGAACTGTGGCAACTGTGGTATACCGGCGTGCCGCGCCCAGAGAACATGGAGGCCGAGATTGCGCGACGTTTGGGGCTGTATGCGGCGCAAAGCATGGTACCGCTGACCATCATGCTGCGCACGGAAAACGGCTTCGTACCGGTTGGCATGACCAGCTTCATGAACATCGTCAAAACCGTCGACTATCAGCGCGTGGAAATCGGCTCGACCTGGTACGCGAAAAGCGCGCAACGTACCGGACTCAACACCCGCGTGAAACTACTCATGCTGCAATACGCATTTGAGCAATGGCCGGAGCGTGACAGTGCACCGATGCTCGCGGTGGAATTTCGCACCCATCGCCTGAACCAAGCCAGTCGCCGTGCGATTGAACGGCTTGGCGCACAGTTAGACGGCATTTTGCGCGCGCATCAGATTTGGCCGCAGGGTTTGGTGCGCGACACCGCCGTTTACTCCATCACGGCGAATGAATGGCCAGTGGTCAAACGCAACTTACAATTTCTCATAGAACGCGGCGCCAGCAAAGCTGCGCAGCCATCTCACACGAAATAAATCGAAAGCAATATCGAAGGTACATCATGCACGTTTTAACCTTGTCCACACAGGACGCGAATTTTGACACCGCACTCGCGCAGCGCCTCGCATTTGACGACAGCACCGACGCAGGCATACAAAACGCCGTGACCGAAATCATCGCCGCCGTGCGTGCGCGTGGCGATGCGGCGGTGATCGAGTACACCAACCGTTTTGACCGCGTCAACGTGTCCGCAATGAGCGAACTCACGCTCACGCAGGGCGATCTCAAAACCGCGTTTGACGGACTCGACGATACGCAAAAAAACGCACTACACGCCGCCGCACAACGCGTGCGTGACTACCACGTCGCGCAGAACCAAGCCAGCGGCCAATCATGGTCGTATACCGAAGCCGACGGCACGGTGCTGGGGCAAAAAGTCACTCCGCTGGATCGCGTCGGCATCTACGTGCCGGGCGGTAAAGCCGCGTATCCATCGTCTGTATTGATGAATGCCATTCCCGCGCACGTCGCGGGCGTGCAGGACATCATCATGGTTGTGCCCACGCCGGACGGCGTGCGCAATCCATTGGTACTCGCCGCTGCGTTTGTCGCAGGTGTCAATCGCGTGTTCACCATCGGTGGCGCACAGGCCGTGGCGGCACTCGCGTATGGCACGGACAGCGTACCGCGCGTGGATAAAATCGTTGGCCCGGGCAACGCCTTTGTCGCCGAGGCCAAACGTCGCGTGTTTGGTCAAGTCGGCATCGACATGATCGCCGGTCCCTCCGAAATTCTCGTGATTGCCGATGGTTCTACACCAGCCGATTGGGTGGCGATGGATTTGTTCTCGCAGGCCGAGCACGACGAACTCGCGCAATCCATCTTGCTTTGCCCGTCGGTTGAATACATAGCCGAAGTGCAAAGCGCGATTGACCGCCTGATTACCGAAATGCCGCGCGCGGAGGTCATCCGTACCTCGTTGCAAAATCGCGGCATCCTCATCCAGACCCGCGACATGAACGAAGCGTGCGAAATCGCCAACCGCATTGCACCTGAACATCTGGAAATCTCTGTGGCCGACAGCGCGCAGGCCAACGCCTATGCTGCGCAAATCCGCCATGCTGGCGCGATCTTTATCGGTGCGTACACCTCCGAATCACTCGGCGACTACTGCGCGGGGCCAAACCACGTCCTGCCGACCTCCGGCACGGCGCGGTTCTCCTCACCGCTTGGTGTGTACGACTTCCAAAAACGCTCCTCGATGATCCAAGTGTCCGAAGCCGGCGCACAAACCCTCGGACAAATCGCCTCCACACTGGCGCATGGCGAAGGCTTGACCGCGCATGCGCGGAGTGCGGAGTTTAGGTTGAAAATAGTTTAATTTAAAGGGTGGTTATATGAAGCGAGATATAGAAAAAGAAGACCTTGACCAGATTGAGATTGATCAGGAGCCATCATCTGATGATGATACTCCTGTTGCAATAAAATATGATATTGCTAGTTACCCTTCAGACTATACGCTTTCTGTTCTGAGAGAAATGCACAAGAGTGGCAGTATTGTGATTCCCAACTATCAAAGAGAATACATATGGACTATAAAGCAAGCATCTTTACTTATTGATTCTTTTTTGTCTGGTTTGCCTGTGCCGCCAGTATTTTTTTATATAGATAACGAAAATAAAAACTTGGTGATTGATGGTCAACAAAGAATTTTGAGTGTAATTTTTTTCTTTGAAGGGTATTTTGGAAGAGAAAGCACTCACGGAAAACGGCAAACGTTTAGGTTAACAGGGTTGCACGAAAGTAATCCAAATAACAAGAAAAAGTTTTCTGATTTATCGGAGTCAGATCAAAGGAAGTTGGAGCAATCAGTTCTTAGGGCAATCAATATTCGTCAGCTTAATCCTGATGATGAGGGCACTAGTGCTTATCACATATTTGAAAGGCTGAACACAGGTGGAACAGCTCTGAAGCCTCAAGAAATTCGGAACTGTGTTTTTCGAGGAGAATTTAGCCGAGTATTGAAAGACTTAAACAAGGATTCGGCTTGGAGAAAAATTCTTGGGCGATCAAATGTAGATAAACACCAAAGAGACATAGAACTAATGTTACGGATATTTGCCTTAATGAATGATTCCGATGCGTATGAGAAGCCAATTAAGGAGTTTTTAAATAGAGCCATGAAGGATCATCGATCAGGAAATACGTCGAAGGTGAATCGGTTTTACTCAGACTTTCCCCTGGTAACTCGAAAGGTAGTTGAGCAGTTAGGCTCTAAACCTTTTCATATTCGCGGGCCTATTAACATTTCAGTCCTAGATTCAGTACTGTGCGTTTTGATGGAGGAAGCTCACAAAATTGAGTTTATAGATTTACACTTAAAATTTAATGAACTAATTCGAGATGATAAATTTATTGAGTACACAAGAACAAACCCGACAGATAAAAAAACGGTTTTAAGTCGATTGGCAAAAGTTCGTGAAATTCTGCTTTCCTGATGGTGGTGTAAATGAGTTATGAAAGCCACTTTGGCCATGCTGATGAAGTGTTTCAGCATTTGTCCTCATTTATTCATGATATTGATCCTATTCTGGCTACTAAATATATGGGGTTTGCGGCTGTAGCTTGTATAACTGTATATGAACTGGCAATCAAAGAAATTCTTATAGAGTTTTCCAGAAAAAAACATGTTGTTCTAGGGATTCTTTCAGAATCTATGTTGGATAAAATAAATGGACGCATTAAAGTCGACGATATACGTAACTCTTATGTCAAAAAATTTGGTGTGAAGTATTTAAATAAATTTAATAAAGATTTAGATAGCACAAGAAAAATTTTTCTAAATCAGAATAGACGAGATATCACCACATCTTATAATAACTTGGTTGTATGGCGACATCAGTTTGCACATAACGGAGTGTTTCCTACCCAGCCTACATTCAATGAGCTCTACCAAAATTATGAAGATGGGAAAGAAATTATTCACTGTTTATTCAGAAGTATGAAAAGATAAGATGAGTCAAAATAAAATTCTAAGTAATATCCGCCCCGAAATCCGCTCCATGGGCGCATACCACGTTGCCGATGCGACGGGTTTAATTAAACTGGATGCGATGGAGAATCCGTACACGCTGCCGGATGATTTGAAGGCGCAGTTGGCGCAGGAATTGGCGCAGGTGGCGATGAATCGTTATCCGATTCCGGCCTACACGGTGCTCAAGGATGAATTGCGCCGCTACGCGCAGATTCCGGCGGATAAAGAGATTTTGCTGGGCAATGGTTCGGATGAGTTGATTGCCATTCTATCGCAGGCGATTGCCAAGCAGAGGGAAACGGTGACGGTGCTCGCACCCGCGCCGAGCTTTGTGATGTACAAACTCTCCGGCGTGTTCAATCATCTGAATGTGGTGGAAATACCACTGAATACGGATGATTTTTCGCTGGATGCGGAGGCGTTCATCGCGGCGATTGAGCAGCACCATCCGGCGTTGGTGTATCTGCCGTTCCCGAATAATCCGACGGGCAATTTGTTCGATGAGTCGGCCATGCGCCGCGTGATTGCGGCGGCGGGTGACAGCATCGTGGTGGTGGATGAGGCGTATCAGCCGTTCGCGCAGACGTCGTGGATGTCGGCGTTGACGGAGTTTGAGCATCTGTTGGTGATGCGCACGGTGAGTAAATTGGGCTTGGCGGGCATCCGTTTGGGTTATATGGCGGGCAGCGCGGCGTTGATTTCTGAGCTGGATAAGGTGCGTCCACCGTATAATGTGAATGTGTTGACCGAGACGGCGGCGACCTTTGTACTGCGTCATGCGGATGTGTTAGACGAGCAGGCGGCGGCGATTCGCGCCGAGCGTGCGATGGTGTGCGCTGAGCTGGCGAAACTGCCACAGTTGCGTGTGTATGAGACGGCGGCGAATTTTGTGCTGGTGCGTTTGAATGACACGTTGAGTGCGGATGAGGTGTTCGCGGGGATGAAGGCGCGCGGCGTTTTGATTAAGAATATGAGCGCGGCGCATCCGCTGCTGCGCAATTGTCTGCGCATCACGATCAGCACGCCAGAGGAAAATGCGGCGATGTTGGCGGCTTTGTCCGCGTCGATAGCAGATCATTTGTGAGTATGGTGGCGTTGGCAAAAACGCCGTCATTCCCGCGAAAGCGGGAATCTATAACGTTTTAATTTTTTGATAGATAGACTGGATTCCCGCTTTCGCGGGAATGACAGCATAGTTGGATGAAGGATATAAAGCAATGACCCCAATCAATCAGCGCACCGCTCATGTGGTGCGCAATACGTCGGAAACGCAGATCGAGATCACGCTGAACCTCGATGGTACGGGCGTGGCGCAATTGGATTCGGGCGTGCCGTTTTTGGATCACATGCTTGATCAGATCGCGCGTCATGGCTTGATGGATTTGACGGTGAAGGCGAGTGGCGACACGCACATTGACGATCATCACACGGTGGAGGATGTCGGGATTGCGCTCGGTCAGGCATTTGCGAAAGCGGTCGGTGATAAAAAGGGCATGGTGCGCTACGGCCACTCGTATGTGCCGCTGGATGAAGCGCTCTCGCGCGTGGTGATTGATTTTTCTGGCCGTCCGGGGTTGGAATTGCATGTGCCGTATACGCGTGCGCGCGTGGGTAATTTTGATGTGGATTTGACCGGCGAGTTTTTTAACGGTTTTGTCAATCACGCGCAGGTCACATTGCATATCGATAATCTGCGCGGGGTGAATGCGCACCATCAGATCGAAACGGTGTTTAAGGCGTTTGGTCGTGCATTGCGCATGGCGGTGGCGATTGATGCGCGTGCGGCGGATACGGTGGCGTCCACCAAAGGCACGTTGGTCGGTTAATCACGGGCAGATATGGATTCGTTAAAGGTATTTGTTGCGCTGATTGCGTTGATTAACCCATTGGGCGTATTGCCGATGTTTATCAGCCTGACGCAGGATTTCAGCGCGGTGCAAAAGCAGCGTGCGATTCGCACGGCGGCGTTCACCGTGGTCGCGGTGGTCGCGATCAGCGCCTTGCTCGGTGAAAACATCATTCGTTTTTTTGGGATTTCAACTGCTTCGTTGCAGGTTTCCGGCGGCTTGTTGATTTTATTGATGGCACTGAATATGCTCAACGCGCAACCGGGCGGCACGAAAACCACGGTTGAGGAACGCGATGAGGCCGAGCATAAAGACGCCATTGGCGTCGTGCCGCTGGGTATTCCCCTGCTCATGGGGCCGGGTGCGATGAGTACGGTGATCGTGATGGCACACAATGCGAAAAAGCCGATGGATTACGCGGCGATTATCGGCAGTGGCGTAGTGATCGCAATTTTGGTGTGGCTGACCCTGCAAATGGCGCAACCGATCGCGCGCACACTGGGGCGCACGGGGATTAATATTGCCACGCGAATTATGGGTTTATTGGTGGCGGCGGTAGCGGTGGAATTTATCGTGGATGGATTGACGGCGATGATTCCTGCGTTGGCGCATTGAGTTGGATAAAGATCGTTCAATGAATTTAATTGCAATTTTAGATTACGGCATGGGCAATCTGCGCAGTGTGGCGCAGGCGATGAAAACCGCCGCACCCGAAGCCGATGTGCGCATCACGCATGAGCCTGAGGTGGTGCGTGCGGCGGAGCGCATCATTTTGCCCGGACAGGGCGCGATGCCTGACTGCATGGCGAATTTACGCGCGAGCGGTTTGCTCGAAGCCTTGACCGAAGGTGCGAAAAACAAACCGCTGCTCGGCGTCTGCGTGGGTGAGCAAATGCTGTTCGGTCATGCGGAGGAAGGCAATTCGCACGGCTTAGGCTGGTTCGCCGGTGAGGTGGTGCGGTTTCGTGTGCAAGATGCGCGCGATGAAAACGGTGCGCCGCTCAAAGTGCCGCATATGGGCTGGAATACGGTCAAGCAAACGCGTCCACATGCGCTCTGGGCGAATATCCCCGATAATACGCACTACTATTTCGTGCACAGCTACTATGTCAATCCGTTTGATGCGGATTTGACGGTCGGCGAATCGGTGTACGGCGCGCCGTTCACCTGTGCGGTGGCGCGTGAGAATATTTTTGCGACCCAGTTTCACCCGGAAAAAAGCGGTGATTTGGGCTTGCAGATTTACCGCAATTTTTCGGGCTGGAAACCCTAAGGTATTTCCGACGTAGCGAATTTTTAACCCACAGATTTAAAGAGAGAAAGATATGTTGTTGATCCCAGCCATCGACCTAAAAGACGGCCAATGCGTGCGTTTGCAACAAGGCGAAATGGACCGCGTGACGGTATTCTCCGACGCGCCGGAGCAAATGGCGGCGCATTGGGTAGCGCAAGGCGCGCGTCGCCTGCATTTGGTCGATCTGAATGGCGCATTCGCCGGAAAACCGGTGAACAAAGCGGCGATACAAGCGATTTTGGACACGGTTGGCGATGATGTTCCGGTGCAAATCGGCGGCGGCATTCGTGATCTGGAAACGATTGAACGCTACCTCGATATGGGCATCAGCTACGTCATCATCGGCACGGCAGCGGTGAAAAACCCCGGCTTTTTGCAAGAAGCGTGCATTGCCTTTGGCGGCCACATCATCGTCGGACTGGATGCGAAGGACGGCAAAGTCGCGACCGACGGCTGGAGCAAAATCACCAAGCACGAAGTCACCGATTTGGCGAAAAAATACGAAGACTACGGCGTGAATTCGATCATCTACACCGATATTGGTCGGGATGGCATGTTACAAGGTATTAACATTGATGCAACGGTCAAATTGGCGCAGGCTTCGACCATTCCGGTGATCGCATCGGGCGGTCTGTCGAATATGGCGGATATTGAAAACCTCTGTGCCGTGACCGACGAAGGCATCGAGGGCGTGATCTGCGGTCGCGCGATTTACTCGGGCGATTTGGATTTCGCGGCGGCGCAGGCGCGTGCGGATGAGCTATTGGGCTTGGCATAATGTTAACCAAACGAATTATCCCCTGTTTGGATGTAACCGCCGGTCGCGTGGTCAAGGGCGTGAACTTTGTCGGTTTGCGCGATGCGGGTGATCCCGTGGAAATCGCGCGCCGCTACAATGAGCAGGGCGCGGACGAGTTGACCTTTTTGGACATCACGGCGACCTCGGACGACCGCGATTTGATTTTGCACATCATCGAGGATGTGGCCTCGCAAGTATTCATCCCACTGACCGTGGGTGGTGGTGTGCGCAAAGTTGAGGACATTCGGCGTTTGCTCAACGCAGGTGCAGATAAGGTGTCGATGAATTCGTCAGCGGTCGCTAACCCGCAGTTGGTCAGGGATGCGAGTGATAAATACGGCTCGCAGTGCATCGTGGTGGCAATTGATGCCAAGCGCGTCGTGGGTTCGCCGGATGATGCACCGAAGTGGGAAGTGTTCACCCACGGCGGACGCAAGGGCACAGGCATTGATGCGATCGAATGGGCGCGCCAAATGGATGCGCTCGGTGCGGGCGAGATTTTGCTCACCAGTATGGATCGCGATGGCATGCAGTGCGGCTTTGACCTTGCATTGACCCGTGCGGTGGCCGATGCGGTACGCATTCCGGTGATTGCTTCCGGTGGTGTGGGCAATTTGCAGCATTTGGTGGACGGGATTAAGGATGGTCGCGCCGATGCGGTGTTGGCCGCGAGTATTTTTCACTTCGGCACTTATACGGTGCAAGAGGCGAAGACATTTATGGCCGAGCAGGGAATTTGTGTTCGGTGATGAGTCATAACGTTGGTATTCGCTGACTTTAAGACTCAATTTTGAGAAGTAGATAAAAATGGTAGAACGATTCAATCGAATTGAGTGGGACGATCAGGGGCTGATTCCTGTGATCGTTCAAGATCATGAAACGCATAAAGTCTTGATGTTTGCGTGGATGAACCGCGAGGCGTTGCAAAAAACCATGGAACTGCGCCAAGCGGTGTATTTTTCGCGTTCACGCCGTAAACTGTGGTTTAAGGGCGAAGAATCGGGTCATGTGCAACGGGTCAAATCGCTGCGTATGGACTGCGATCAGGATGTGCTGTTGCTGACGGTGGAGCAGGTCGGCGGGATTGCCTGTCACACGGGGCGCAACAGTTGCTTTTTTGAGTCGTTTAATTTTGACACGCAGGTTTGGGAAGTGACCGAACCGGTGCTCAAAGACCCTACACTGATTTATGCATCGGATACCGAGCATTCAGATGTGCCGCCAGCCGAGAGTCATTTATGAATATGCAAAGCGTGTTTGAACAACTGAGCGTGACCATCGAAGCGCGCAAAACCGCCAGCCCTGATAGCTCATACGTCGCCAAGCTGTTTCACAAGAGTGCGGACAGCATTTTGAAAAAAATCGGTGAGGAGGCGACCGAGGTCGTGATCGCGGCCAAAGACGAAAATCGCGAGCAGATCGTGTATGAGTCGGCGGATTTGCTGTTTCATCTGATGGTCATGTTGGCGCGTTATGATCTAACGCTGGCTGATGTGGCGGAGGAATTGGCACGTCGTGAGGGCTTGTCGGGCTTGGTGGAAAAAGCCTCGCGTAGTGAATAATCGAAAGCATATTGAAAGTTGGTATTTACTAACTCAGATTAATAATGGAGGCCAATATGAGTGCAGACTGCATTTTTTGCAAAATTGCTTCGGGTGAAATTCCTGCCGGTAAGGTGTATGAAGATGATGAATTCCTTGCGTTCAAGGACATCAATCCCGCCGCGCCGATTCATATTTTATTGATTCCCAAAGCCCACATCGAGACGCTGGCGGACTGTCATACGCCCGAACGTGCGGCGATGGTTGGGCGCATGATGGCGCTCGCGCCACAAATCGCACGGGACAATGGCGCGCCAGCCTTGCCGCAAGGCGGCTTTCGTGTGCTGATGAATGTCGGCCCCGCCGGCGGGCAAGAGGTGTATCATATGCACTTGCACATTTTGGCCGGACCTCGCCCGTGGCGCGGTTTTGCCAATGCACAGTAATGAATTGATTTTAAATGGATTTAGGAGTACGACATGGGTGGATTTAGCTTAACGCATTGGATTATTTTGCTGTTGGTCATCGTGTTGATTTTTGGCACGAAAAAGTTGCGCAACACCGGCCGCGACTTGGGTGAAGCGGTACGCGGCTTTAAAGAAGGCATGAAGGGCGAGGAAGAAAAATCGGGTCAAGTGGGCAAGGCGCTGGAGGACAATAAAACCATCAACGCCGAGCAAAAAGACAAAAGCCATTCCGCGTAGTTCACCGAACTTTAGCCGAGTACATACGCCATGTTTGATTTGGGTTTGTCCAAGATTTTCATCCTCGCGATCGTCGGGCTGATTGTTTTGGGCCCGGAACGTTTGCCTAAAGTCGCCCGCATTGCCGGAGCGCTGTTTGGTCGCGCGCAGCGCTATGTTCAGACGGTCAAAGACGAGGTCACGCGCGAGATGAACGCCGCTGAGTTGAATGAAATCAAGGACATGGCTCAATCGGTTCAGAGTGAGATTCGCTCGGCGGAACAACAAATGCGCCAGTCGTGGCAGGACACGCACGATGAGTTGCAGCACAGTTATCGTGGCGTCAGCCTGGATAAAAGCGTGGACAACAGTGCGTATCAAAATGCTTTGGCCATTGCGCGGGCGCGGCGAACGGGTCGTGCCAGTTGGCAAGTTAAATTGGGTAAAACACCGCAGTGGTACAAGGCGCAGCAACGTTTGCCCAAACGGGTGCGAACCGAGGCGGCGCGTATGTCGATTCATCGGGCGCATCAGAAATCAGCGCGCGTACGCGGTTTTTTTTAACGAGGTCGGTTTTCCCGTTTGTCGGGTTTTCCCTATTTTCCTTACCTGCTGTCGCGCATAGTCCGCATGATGCAATAATTGAAGTTATTTATGGTTCAAAAACTCAACACCCCACAGCAAACTGACGATGAAGCGCACGGCTTGGATGGCTGGATGGCGCATTTGGTTGAGCTGCGTGATCGTCTGATTCGCAGCGCAACGGCGGTGTTGATCGTATTTGTGGCTTTGTTTTACTGGCGCAACGGCATTTTCGAGCTGTTTTCCGCGCCGATGGTGCGCAGTCTACCCGAAGGCGCGCGCATGATTTCTACCGAAGTGACCTCAAATTTTTTCGTGCCGATTAAATTCGTGCTGTGGGTGTCGTTTGTCGTCGCCTTGCCGGTGGTGCTGTATCAGATTTGGGCGTTCGTTGCGCCGGGTTTATATGCGCGTGAGAAAAAATTGGTCGTGCCGGTGGTGACTTCATCGTATCTCTTGTTTTTAGTCGGTTCGGCGTTCGCGTATTTCATCGTCTTTCCGACGGTGTTTAAGCTCATGGCCAGCCTTACGCCGCATGGCGTGGAGATGGCGACGGATATTGATCGTTATTTGAGTTTCGGCTTGACCATGTTTTTAGCATTTGGCTTGGCTTTTGAGGTGCCGGTCGTGGTGGTGGTGCTGGCCAAGCTCGGTTTTGTGTCGATTCAACAGCTCAAAGAATGGCGGCCGTATATGATCGTCGGTGCTTTTGCCGTATCGGCACTGGTCACGCCGCCGGATGCGGTCTCCATGCTGCTGCTGGCGATCCCTCTGTGTTTGTTGTATGAGGTGGGAATTGGGGCGGCGCGGTTTGTCGCGCCGAACGATGCGGATGAGAACGAGGACGCATAAGCGTTCGGAGGCTGTTGACAAAGTCCCTCGCCCCTCTTCCGTAAATGGGCGAGGGTAAAAACAAAGGTTTGTCAGCAATCTGAGAACGCATAAGCGTTCGGAACATAATGGGTTATTTATGAGTACAGCACACGATTTCATTCAATTTGCATTGGCGCAGGACGTGTTGCGTTTTGGTGAGTTCAAAACCAAAGCGGGGCGTTTGTCGCCCTATTTTTTTAATGCCGGATTGTTCTACGATGGCGCGAGTTTAGCGCAATTGGCCAACGGCTATGCGGATGTGTTGATCGAGCGCATGGGGCAAGGTTTTGCATTTGACGCGCTTTTTGGTCCGGCTTATAAAGGCATCACGCTCGCCTCGGCCACCGCGATGGCGTTGGCGCAAAAAGGGCGCAATGTGCCATATGCCTACAATCGTAAAGAGGCGAAAGACCACGGCGAAGGCGGTGTGCTGGTCGGCGCGCCGTTGGAAGGCAAGCGCGTGGTGATCGTCGATGATGTGATTTCGGCTGGTACATCGGTGCGTGAGTCGGTCGAGATGCTGCGCGCGGCGGGTGCAACGCCGGTGGCGGTGCTGATCGCGCTGGATCGCATGGAAAAAAGTGGCAATGCGACCGAGGTGGGCGAGTTTTCTGCGGTTCAGGCGGTGGAACGGGATTTCGGAATTCCGGTGTTCGCGATTGCCAACTTGAGCGATTTGATGCGCTATTTGGATGCGCAATCCGCGCCGGAATTGGTGCAGTACCAAGCGGCGGTGAAGGCCTACCGCGAACGCTATGGCGTTTGATTTTTCGTTTTATGGCGTCGTTTGCTTGCCTATGATCGGGGGGCAACGGCGTTTTCACTCGCAGGCTGCCAGCCATACAGCGCATTGCCGAGTAGAATTTGCTCGGCACGGTGTAGGTCAGATAAAGTCAGTATTTGCTGACTTATTTTTTTATCTGAATTGCGCAATGCCAAAGTACGCGCCACGCTGGGCAATACGCCGCTCGCCAGTGGTGGTGTGTACCACGCGCCATCCAATTGCAACAGAATACAACTGCGTGCGCCTTCGGTGATTTCACCTCGTTCATTCACGAACAGATAATCAAATAGTCCCTCGGCCTTGGCTTGTGCCAGTGCGCGGTTGTACGTCGCGCGCATACTGGTTTTGTGCGCGAGCATGGGGTTGGTGCTGGGCATCGGCTCGGGGTAAATGGCAAATGGCACGGGGTTTGTCCAAGTTTCCAATGGCGCTAACTGCGCGGTAAATGCGCCATCCGAATTTAAACTGATGCGCAGACGCAGAGCGTTTTCGCTGGTGACAGTTGCCGCGAATGTTTGCGCCTCCTGCCGTGCCTGCTCCAAACAGGCCGAAAATGCGTCGTCATTCCACGCAAAGCCCAATATCTGCGCGCTGTGCATCATGCGTTCGCGATGTGCGTTCGAAAATACATCAGGTACGCGCCATTGCGGTATCTGGGCAGCGATGGGTTCGCGAATCAAGCGCATGGTTTCGATCAACTCAAAGGGAGCGGTATGGCGTGCGAGGAATTGGGCTTTGAGCGCGCATTCCTGCCACTCCGCCTCTGCCTCCGAGTCATAGGTGATGCCCGCGCCGACCGAACATTGGATCGGCCAGCGCGCTATGCCATACGGCTCGATGATCGGTGTGGCGCGGGTTTCCAGCGTGCGAATGGCGACATTCATACGCATTTGCAGTTGGCTTGGTTCGTTGGCATCGCGCTGAATGTAGCCGATGGCGCCACAGTACGCACCGCGCGCGTAGGGTTCGATGCCTTGAATGATGCGCAGCGTTTCGTGCTTGGGCGCACCGGTGATGGAGCCGCATGGGAACAGCGCGTCGAATAGCGCCAGCAGCGACGGCTGCGCGCGCAATTCGGCCTGCACGGTCGAGGTCATCTGTAAAATCGAGCCGTAGGATTGAACGTGGAATCGTTCGGGCACGTGTACGGCGCGGGTTTGCGGCAGACGTGCGACGTCGTTGCGTAGCAGGTCGAGAATCATCAGATTTTCGGCGCGGTTTTTCTCGTCATGGGCCAATGCGTCGGCGATGCGCGCGGTCTCTTCGGGCGTTGCGCCCAGAGGCGCGGTGCCTTTCATCGGGCGGGTGCGCAGTTGCAATCCCTCCAGCTCAAAGAATAGTTCGGGCGAAAACGACAGCAAGCTGTTTTCAGGGAACAGCAGCAGTCCAGCATAGGGCACATTCACCGCGCGCACCAGTTGCGCAAAGGCGGCGAACAGCGCGCTATCGTTATTGTTTGGGTGCGCCGCAGAACTTTCGTCATTTGGCACAAAGGCGCGTAGTTGTGCGCGGTACGGGAAGGTGAGGTTGACTTGGTAGGTCTGTCCGGCGGCGATGCGCTCGCGTATTTCGGCGATATTGGCGTGAAATTGCGTCACAGAAATTGCCGCTGTCGGTGTGGACAGGTGCGTTTGGGTGTGCGGATTGGCCTGCGCATCCAGCCACGCCAAAGCCGCATTTTTATCCAATAAGCGCAGCGAACGGAACGCAACCGCCTGCAACATCGGTGTGCGCGGCAGCTCGTCGTCCACTTGGGGTTTGATGATTTCGGGTAGATGTGTGGCGCTGGAGAATGCGCGGTAGGCCTCAAATGACAGGCTCAACACGACGAATGCGCCGCCATGCGCCGCTTGCTCGATGTCGTTGAGGGTGTGGTGAATATCGGCAGCGGCGCTGTCCGCCGGACACAGCCACACACGCTCGGCCTGCTCGTACAGGCGACAGCGGGCATCGGTCTCGTCGGAATCAAACAGCAGGGCGCTCAGCGCGGACGGCGGACGAGTCGAAGGGTGGGGAAGCGGTTGAATATCGGACATGGCGACATTGTGACGAAGCGGTACAAAAAAAGCCACCTTGCAGTGGCTTTTTTTGAGCGGTCAGCCTCAGAATAAAGGCGGTTTGTTACCGGAGCCGGATGGCATACGCGCGCCCGCATCGTTGGAGGCATTGTTTGTATCCGCATGGGGGTGCGTATTGTGGCGTGTATTGAGCGGTGTATTGGGGCGCTCATCCTTTGGTTCGGCTGGGTCGGTGTCCGTTGATGAGTCTGCCGCGGCTTGGGTGGATTCGGCGGACTCGGCGGATTTGGTCAAATGAGCAGAACCTGCCGCGCCAACCAATACGGGCGTTGGCGATACAGCCGGTGATGATTCGGCATTCGAATCGTGTGGTTGTGCCGCCGGTGTATTGGCATCGCTGCTGCCTGCGTCGGAATCGGTGTGTTTCGGCGCGCGTGGCGGCAGACCGGCCATGATGTCTTGAACCTGTTCGCGGTCGATGGTTTCCCATTCCATCAGGGCGCTGGTCATGGCTTCTACCTTGTCGCGGTTTTCTTCGAGCAGGTGTTTGGCCAAGGCGTATTGTTCGTCCAAAATACGGCGAATTTCTGCATCAACACGTTGTTGAGTGTCCTCGGATACTGCTCGGTTGAAACTCATGCCGCCCGGACCGTTTTCGTTGTCCACATACACCATCGGCCCCAGCGCGTCGGTCATGCCGAAGCGGGCGACCATGTCGCGCGCCAAGGCGGTGGCGCGTTCAAAGTCATTGGATGCGCCGGTGCTGCGCGCGCTTAAGAAAACTTCCTCGGCAGCACGTCCACCAAATAGGATCGTGATTTCTTCGAGAATATTGTGCGCGTATTTGGAGTATTTATCGTACTCCGGCAATTGCCAAGTCACGCCCAATGCCCAACCGCGCGGCATGATGGTGACTTTGTGCACCGGATCGGCGTGCGGCAACAATTCGGCCACAACCGCGTGGCCGGATTCGTGGTAGGCGGTGGCACGGCGTTCTTCCTCGCGCATGACGGTGGAGCGGCGTTCCGGCCCCATGAAAATTTTATCTTTGGCGTCTTCAAAATCCTTCATTTCGACCAGACGTTTGTCGCGACGGGCGGCAAACAGCGCGGCTTCGTTGACCAAGTTGGCCAAATCCGCACCGGAAAAGCCCGGTGTGCCGCGTGCGATGACCGAGGCGTCAACGTCTTTGGCGATCGGTACTTTGCGCATGTGTACGTTCAAAATCTGCTCGCGGCCACGAATGTCCGGCAGGCCGACGTAGACTTGGCGGTCAAAGCGACCCGGACGCAGCAAGGCTTTGTCCAACACGTCCACGCGGTTGGTCGCGGCGATCACGATCACGCCGGAATTGCCTTCAAAACCGTCCATTTCCACTAACATTTGGTTCAAGGTCTGTTCGCGCTCGTCATTACCACCGCCCGTGCCGGAACCGCGATGGCGACCAACGGCGTCAATCTCATCGACGAACACGATACAGGGCGCGTGTTTTTTCGCCTGATCAAACATATCGCGCACACGCGATGCGCCCACGCCGACAAACATTTCGACGAAGTCCGAGCCGGACACGCTGAAAAACGGTACGCGCGCTTCGCCCGCAATCGCTTTGGCGAGCAAAGTTTTACCTGTGCCGGGAGGCCCGACCAACAGAACACCGTGCGGAATATTGCCGCCGAGTTTTTGGAATTTTTGCGGGTCTTTGAGAAAATCCACGACTTCTTTCACTTCCTCTTTGGCCTCGTCACAGCCGGCAACGTCGTTGAAATTGATGTTTTTCGCGCTGTCGTCTTGCAAACGCGCTTTCGATTTACCCACCGACATCACGCCGTTTTTACCGCCGTTCATCTGACGCATCATGAAAAACCACAGTCCGACCAGTAATAAAATCGGCAAGAGCGAAAACAGCAGGTTTTGCCAGAAGCTCGCGCCTTCGACTTGACGACCGGTCACTTTGACATTGTTGCTCAGCAGCGTACCCACCAGCGCGTCGTCGCTCGGCGCGACCAAGGTGAATTTCGCTCCCTCGTTCGGTGTGGCGGTCAGCTCATTGCCCTTGATTTCGACTTCTTTGATTTCGTGGGCTTTGACCTTGGTCATAAATTCACTGTAGCTCACCTCGGGCAGTTTACCCTTGTTTGACTGCTCCACCTGACCAAAGGTGTACCACACCAGCATCAAACCCAGTGCCCAAAATAACCAGCGCGTCCAAGCGTTGTTCTTCAAATCTTACTCCTAAGCGATATTCCTTATCGCACATGATGATTTTATAATAGCAATAACAAAACATTGTAAGGCAAAATCCGCATTCAATCATGCAGAAAAATCGGCTTCTCGGTTGACTGCGTTGCCGTTGTTACCCCTGTAACCCTTTCAATCCGCGCCCCAAAACATAGGTCTCAGCCGATTTATCGCGCGAGGCCTTCGGTTTGCGGATGTGTACCTGTTTAAACATCGTGCGGAACTGCTTCACAATCGAGTCAAACGCGCTGCCGTGAAAGGTTTTGATCAGCAGCGCACCATTCGGTTGCAAATGATTTTGCGCGAAATCCAAGGCCAGCTCAGAAATATGCTCAATGCGTGCCGCATCCACCGAGGCGATACCCGATAAATTGGGTGCCATGTCCGATAAAACAAGGTCTACGCGCGCATCGCCGACCAAATTTTGCAATTGCGCCAGCACCTCATCCTCACGAAAGTCGCCGAGAATAAAGTCCACGCCGGCAATCGGCTCCATGTCCAACAAATCCAGCGCGATGATACGACCATTCATCTGCCCCTGATGTACCAGCTTTTCACGCACCACCTGCGACCAGCTCCCCGGTGTGGAGCCTAAATCCACCACCACCATGCCGCTTTTAATCAAATGATACTCATCATCGATTTCCTTGAGCTTATACGCCGCGCGCGCGCGATAACCATCCTTCTGCGCCATTTTCACATAAGGATCATTGATGTGGGCGTGTACCCAAGACGGGTTCGATTTGTTTTTCTTCATAAAACCATGCGTTAGAGGAAATTAGGGAAAACTATGAACGGGTTGCCATTGCGCCATTTGTGTGAATCCGCCGATAAAAAACCGCCTAAACGGCGCAAATTCAGCGATAATGTCACCCAACGCGCCGCGTAGCACCTGCTGCGGCGGATTTCGTATTTAATGATGCGCCTGTGTTCACGACAATAACAATCACACAAGCAGCAAAACATCCATACATCAATATCGGAAGTAACCATGAGTATTTTAACCTTATCTTCAGCGCAGCGTTCGGCTTTACGCGCGCAAGCACACGAACTATCACCGCTGGTCATGATCGGCGACGCCGGATTGACCGAATCGGTCATGACCGAAATTGAGCGTACGCTAAACGCGCACACGCTCATCAAAATTCGTATCTTCTCCGACGACAAAGAAACCCGCGTCGCCTATGCGCAAGCCATTTGTGAGAAATTGAACTGCGCGCTGGTACAACACATCGGCAAACTGCTGGTGATTTACCGTCCCGAAAGCAGCGCAGCGAAAAAAACCACCTTGGCACAAAGTTTGCTCGGCGAAACCGGAACCAAAACCAAAGGCGCAGGCGTGCGTCGCGTTACCATCGTCAAACAAGATGTTCCCCATCAGCGTCCGCGAGCCAAACAGGTTCTGGTCAAAGGCAACGAGCGCGTCACGCAAGGCGGTAATGTCAAACGTGCCAAGAAAAAAACCGTGAGTGCGAAAAAACGCATGGCTTAAGTGCTATATAAGGGTGTGATTGGATTGCTTTTGACAAAAGTAGCGCATTGCAAAACAAAATCAATAAAAACAAAAACTTATCATGCGTGTGGCAAAATCATCCCGATTGTGCATGAAATTTTTTGTAAAAAATACACATCAAATTTAAAAATATGCTTGACAGAGTTTGGAATCAATCCTATAATTTCAATCTCTTGTAGCGCGGGAATAGCTCAGTTGGTAGAGCGCAACCTTGCCAAGGTTGAGGTCGCGAGTTCGAGCCTCGTTTCCCGCTCCAAGTTTTCAAAGGGAAGCAACGTAATACGTCCGCTTCCCTTTATTCTTCCAGCAGTGCGTTTTAAAATCAGTTAAAATGCGAAGCACATGCCAAGTCACATTGGCGGGGTAGCAAAATGGTTATGCAGCGGCTTGCAAAGCCGTCTACGCCGGTTCGATTCCGGCCCCCGCCTCCACAAATGTTGCCCGGGTGGTGAAATTGGTAGACACAGCGGACTTAAAATCCGCCGCTTACCTGAATAAGGGGCGTGCCGGTTCGATTCCGGCCCCGGGCACCACGCTGAGTTACTCCGCGACATTCAAGTAACAGATAAACCCGCAAAAACATGGCGTTGTGCGGGTTTTTTATTGGTGTTTGAGTGAGATATAAACAAAGCCCCGCCCATATACATGCGCGGGGCTTTTGTTTGGGTGGGCGGGTTAAATCATACGCCCGTGGTGAATCACCTGTGTAATTGTGCCGCTCAATTCGTAGCCGAGCCACGGTGTATTGAGGTGTCGGCCTTGGATGTACGATTCGTTAATGGTTTGATGCGTGCTGTCGTCGAAAATCACGAAGTTGGCGGCAGCGCCATTGACCCATTCAGGCGCATTCAAGCCCAAAACAGCGTATGGTTCGGCAACCACGGCACGCAAAGCGTGCGCCGCATCGGCGTGATTTTCTTGGGCAAAATGCAGCACGCTGTTGAGTAGCCATTGCACGCCGACTGCGCCTGCTTGCGTTTGGCCGACCGGCAGATGTTTCGCGTCGGCGTTGACGGCGGTGTGATCGGAGACGATGGCGTCAATCGTACCGTCCAAAACGGCCGTGCACAGAGCGGTGCGATCAGCGGCGGAGCGCAGCGGCGGGGTGAACACCATTTGGGCGTTGAAGTAGCCCATGTCGGAGTCGATCAGGTGTAGGTGGTGCATATTGACGTCGCAGGTGATGTTCAGTCCTTCGGTTTTGGCGGCGCGGATGAGTTCGACCGCGCGTGCGCTGGAGATGCGACAGATGTGGACTTTCGGTGCGTTTTTACCCATGCCGCGTAATAATTCAAATAGGGTGAACAGGGCGATGGATTCGGCGGCAACCGGTACGCCGGATAACCCTAAACGCGAAGCGTAGGCGCCGGATGCGGCGAAGCCGCCACCTAAAAAGCTGTCGTTGGCGCGCAGCCAAACCGGTAGGCCAAAACTGGCGGCGTAGGCGAGCGCGCGTTGCAATACCTGTGTGTTGCGAATTGGTTCATCGGCTTGGCTGAGTGCGATGCAGCCGTGCTCCACCAGTGTGGCCATTTCGGCCAGTTGTTCGCCTTTGAGTTCTTGCGTGAGCGCGCCGAGCGGGTAGATTTCGGCTAAATCGAGCGATTCGGCTTGGCGTTTGATTTGCGTGACCAAACGTGGCTCGTCCAGAATCGGGTTGGCGTCAGGCAGGCAGGCGACGTGGGCGACGCCGCCGCGCAATGCGGCATGGAGTACGTCGGCCATGACGTCGTTGCGGTTGCCGCCTTTCTCGCTCAGACGCACGGCCAAATCGGCCAGCGCGAAGCTCATCAGCCGGTGCTGCGCGTCAATGCGCTCGGCCTGTTCGGGAAAGTCGGCAGGTTTTTGGTCGACGCCGACGATGTGTCCGTTCAGCACGTAGACGGTGGAGCTGTGCGCATCGGTGTGCGCTTGTGTGCCGGCGGTGTGTACCAATCGGGCGTTTTCAATGATCAATGCGGTGTGTGCTGCGGTGCTCATGCTTTGCCTCCTGCTAAAATCGCCATTACGGCCATGCGTATCGCTATGCCGAAGCTCACTTGCGGCAGTATC
The DNA here is from genome assembly GCA_049291875.1 of Burkholderiaceae bacterium. Lineage (GTDB taxonomy): Bacteria > Pseudomonadota > Gammaproteobacteria > Burkholderiales > Burkholderiaceae > CTSOIL-112. The sequence continues at coordinate 204,642 of JBATQE010000004.1, read as the reverse complement.
ACGGCTTGCGGTCCGTCGGCGACGTCAGAGGCGATTTCGACGCCACGATTGATCGGACCGGGGTGCATGACGATGCAGTCGGGCCGGGCGAGTTTGAGTTTGTCTTGCGACAGGCCGTAGTGTTTGAAGTATTCGGCCTCAGAAGGCAGTAATGCGCCGTGCATCCGTTCGCGTTGCAGGCGCAGCATGATGACCACATCTACGTCGCGCAGACCTTCGTTCATGTCATGGTAAACGTGCGCGCCCATTTCGCGCAGTCCGCTTGGGAGCAAGGTTTGCGGGCCGATCACGCGCACTTCGGGCACGCCGAGTGTGGTCAGCGCGTGGATGTTGGAGCGCGCGACGCGCGAGTGCAGGATGTCGCCGACAATGGCGACACGCAGTTGCGTGAAGTCTTTTTTGTAGTGGCGGATGGTGTACATGTCGAGCAAGCCCTGCGTCGGGTGTGAATGGCGACCGTCGCCGGCGTTGATGATGTGGATGTCTTTGCGCCCGAGTTGGTTCAGGTGCTCGGCCATGAGGTAGGGGGCGCCGCTTTGGTTGTGGCGCACGACAAACATGTCGGCGTGCATTGCCGCGAGATTGTCCATGGTGTCGAGCAGCGTTTCGCCTTTGCTGGTGGAGGAGGCTTCGATGTTTAGATTGATTACGTCGGCGGATAGGCGTTTGGCCGCGATTTCAAAGGTGGTGCGGGTGCGCGTTGAGTTCTCGAAAAAAATATTGAATACCGATTTGCCGCGCAACAGGGGTACTTTTTTCACATCGCGGTCGTTCAGTGAGAGGAATGACTCGGCGGTGTCGAGTATGTGGGTGAGCATGTCGCGTGACAGCCCTTCGAGGCTGAGCAGGTGTTGCAGCTGCCCGTCGCTGGTCATCTGCGGATTGCGCGCGTTGCGTAAATCAGCCCACGGTACGGGGCGTGGGCTGATGGAATTGTGAGCGGTCATAAAAGCTCCTTGGAGGGTTCGGTTGGGTCAATTCGTCGGGGAATGCGGAAGCAGAATCGGCTGGATGCGTCGCGTTCCAACACCAGCTTGTACGCCGGGTCGAATTCGCCTGCGCCGCCCATGATTTGAGCGGCGATCGGCAGTTGGCGTCCGCCGCGATCGTACAATACCGCGAGTAAAACGTTTGCCGGACGGCCGAATTCAAATAACTCGTTGAGTGCGCCGCGCACGCTGCGGCCGCTGTTCAAAATATCGTCGCACAGCACCACCACGCGGTTTTCGATGTCAAAGGGAATGTGGGTGGTTTTGATGTTCGCGCTGATGCCTTTGGTGGCGTAATCGTCACGGTAAAAAGAAATATCCAGCGTGCCGAATGGCTCGATCAGTCCGAGGTCGTGGTGCAAGCGTTCGGCCAGCCATGCGCCGCCCCGATGGATGCCGATCAGCGCAGGGGGCTGTGCGGCGCGACTAAACAGCTCGTGCAATTGTTTGAACAATTGACCATACAGATGCTCTGCGTCGGGTATGTGGGAGTTGGGCGCGTCGAAATCGGAGAGATGGGACATGGCAAACACCGTAAAAGAGGGATTGCTCGCTATTCTATCCGATTGGTTTGATTTTTGGGCTAAAAATGCAGTGCACGGCAGGTGCGATTGGGCGGTTTAATGTGTCAACTCATCCAAATACTGCTGCAATATCACCGCCGCTGCGCGGTCGTCCTGCGTCACGGCACGGGTTTGGCCGCGTGCATTTTGTCGGGTTTGGTTGGGCAAAACCGCGGAGGAGTAACGCTCATCCACCCAATGAATGGGCAGCGACACCGCTTGCGATAGTTGCGCGTGAAAATCCATACAAGCCTGCGTCATGGTGTGCGCCGTGCCGTCCGGGTGGCGCGGCAGACCGAGCACCAAGGCGTTGGCCTGCCATTCTTGAATCAGGCGTTGCAGGCGCGCAAGCACGCTCGGAAAGTCGGTGTTGGGGATGATTTCCAGCGGCTCGGCGTGCTGTGTCAGGGTGTTGCCGACGGCGACGCCAATGCGTTTTAAACCGTAATCAATACCAATAATGGTTTGCGCCGTATTCATCACGCGTGTCCGGCGGTATCGCTGATCATGGTTTCGTTGATGCCCAGCAGGCGCATGGCTTGGCTGTATTTCTCACTCGGCAGGGTTTCAAACAGCACATGTTCGTCCGCCGGAACGGTCAGCCACGCATTGCGTGCCAACTCTGCTTCCAATTGCCCGGCGCTCCAGCCTGCATAGCCCAAGGCCAGCAGCATATGCTTGGGCCCTTGTCCCTGCGCCCAATCTTCCAAAATGTCGCGTGAGCTGGTCAAGCCGAGGCGCTCGCTGATGCGCACGGTGGATGTGTACTGCTGAAACGGCGCGTGCAGAACGAAACCGCGCTCGGTTTGTACCGGCCCGCCGAGCAATACTGCTTGATCGGCGCGGTTTGAGGGCGCGTAGTGAATGTCGCTGTCCTCGGCGGCTAATTTGTTCAAAATTTCTGAAACCTTGACGTCGGCGGTGCGGTTGACGATCAAGCCCAGCGCGCCGTTGGCCGAATGCTCACAAAGATACACCACCGTGCGCTCAAAGGTGTCGCCTGATAGGTTTGGCATGGCGATCAGAAACTGACCGGCCAGATTCAGGGTGTGTGCGGTGCTGTTGCTGCTGCTGGATGTACCGGAGGTATTGGTTTTGCTCATGGCTTTATTGTAACGCGTTGCGGCGGTGTGTTGTAGATCAATGATTTTTTACTGGGTTGATTGTTTATATCGAGGCAGCGTGGCAAAAATCAAGGCGTTGGTGTCTTGTTGAGTCATTCTAGGAATTTTGTGCGCCTCATGAAAACGGTTTCCGATATGTGAGGGGGCGTGTGTTTGATGCAAAAAATATTTTTCTTAAATGCTTACTTTTACAACCTATCGTAGCGCCTTGTTTTTAATAAGAAAATTTTTCATGAATTTTTGAGAAAAAGTGTGCTAACCCATTGTCTTTATTGAGGAAAACGACATTTGGCTTGACTGAATGGATGCCATGCCGTAAAGTTGTGAAAAACGTGGTAAAAAGTGTCTATTAGTGGGAAAAAATAGAAATTCTCCTTCGATTTAGACCCAAAGTACCATCAAACAAGCAAAAGGGTTCAACGTGTATATCGGTAATTCTCCTCTTACGCTGGATGCCAAAGGTCGGATGATGATTCCGGCCAAGCATCGTGACGCGCTCATGGCTGAGTGTGAGGGTCAATTGTACATTACACGTAGTCCTGAGGGGTGCTTGTTGCTGCTGCCTTTGCCGGTTTGGGAAAAAATGGCGGCGCAGATTGTCACTTGGCCATCGGCCTTGAGCGTTTGGCGGCGGATTTATTTTTCCAATGCTGAGCCGGTTGCTTGGGACGGCGCAGGGCGTATTTTGATTCCGCCGGCTTTGCGCGCCAAAGCCCAATTGGACAAAAACGTCGAACTGCTCGGCAATGGCTCGCATTTTGAAATCTGGAATGCGCAGTTGAGCGAGCAAATCGAGGATGAAAAACTGGCAGGTGAAAAGCCGGAAATCATCCAAAACTTCACTTTCTGACGCGTATGGATACGCCAATGCACATCACCGTTTTACTCCATGAGGCGGTGGACGCTTTAGCTATTCAGGCCGATGGCGTGTATGTCGACGGGACGTTTGGGCGAGGCGGCCATTCGCGCTTGATCCTGTCGCGGTTGGGTGAAAAGGGGCAGTTGTGGGTGTTTGACAAAGACCCGCGCGCGATTCAAGCCGCGCAGGAATTGGCTAAAAATGATGCGCGCGTGCATGTGGTGCATGACAGTTTTAAAACCATGTCGGCGCATTTGTCGGCGCAGAGCGTGGATGGCATTTTGTTGGACTTGGGCGTGAGCTCGCCGCAGATTGACGAAGCTAAAAGGGGTTTTAGCTTTCGCCAAGATGGGCCGCTGGATATGCGCATGGACAATACGCGCGGGCTGACAGCGGCGCAGTGGCTGAGTAGTGTGGATGAGGCGGAATTGGCGCGCGTGATTCGCGATTATGGTGAAGAACGCTTTGCCAAGCCGATTGCCAAGGCGATTGTCGCGCGGTGCGCGCAACAGCCATTCACCACCACGCTGGATTTGGCGAATGTGGTGGCGGGGCAGGTGCGCAAGTTTGAAAAAGGCCAGCATCCGGCGACGCGAACGTTTCAGGCGATTCGGATTGCGGTTAATGACGAGCTGGGTGATTTGGATGCGGCATTAACGGCGATGTTGGCGTTGCTCAAACCAAAGGGGCGGATGGCGGTGATTAGCTTTCATTCGCTCGAAGATCGGCCGGTAAAGCGTTTCATCGCGCAGCACAGCCGACATTCGCAGGATTGGGCGCGTTTGCCGTTGACCGATGCGCAGTTGCCGAGTTTGCCGCTGCGTGATCTGGGCAAGCAAAAACCCGGTGAGCAGGAAATTTTGAGTAATCCGCGCGCGCGTTCGGCGATTTTGCGTGTGGCGGAAAAAGCAGAAACAATGAATAGGTAACGCCTGCGGGTGATTTGAGTAAAAGGTTGAATATTAATGTATAGCTGGCGCAGCTCCATCGTCCTGTTGAGCGCAGTCATTGTGATGGCAATGATGGTGATCAACGTGCGCCATCAGTCCCGCGTGCTCAATACGCAGCTTGAGCAAGCGCGTGCGCACGAGCAGCAATTGCAGATTGAATGGAGTACGCGCCAGGTTCAGCAGGTTTCGGCTGCGAAAAACGACAAAATCGCCGAAGTGGTCAGCCGTCAGGATATGCAGCGGGTTGACCCGAGCGTGACTTACTATATGACACCGAAAGCCGCTACGGCGGATGCGGGCGCTGCCGCTACGGCGCCTGCTGCAACCACTGCAACGACCGCAGGAGCGAAGCCATGAACGGGTCATCCAACGCTCCGGCAAAAAATAACAAAACCAGCTTTCCTCTGGAAGCATGGCGCTCAACCCTGATGTTGGCGGTGTTGACCTTTGCACTGGCGTCATTGGCGTTGTGGGCGATTAAGGTTCAATTGCTGGACAACGAATTTTTGCAGGGCAAGGGCGAAGCGCGCTACTCGCGTTTGCTCGAAATCCCCGCGCCGCGCGGTAAGATTTATGACCGTAATGGCGTGGTTTTGGCTTCAAACATTCCTGCGCGCGCCATCTGGGTGATTCCCGAAGAGGTGAAAATGACTGCGGCGCAGGAAAACCAGCTCTCCAAATTATTGGAAATCAGCGTCGCCGAGATTCGGAAAAAAGTGGCGCGGGATGATAAACGCTTTGTCTATCTGCGACGGCAAGTGCCGCAAGAAATCGCCGATCAGATCAAAGAGATGAAAATCCCCGGCGTTTACAGTCAAAAAGAAGTCAAACGAGATTACCCGCAAGCTGCGGTTTTTGCGCATTTAACGGGCTTTACCAATATCGAAGGCGAAGGCCAAGAGGGCTTGGAAGCCGTTTACGACAAAGAGATCCAAGGTCAACCCGGCGCGCGCAAAGTGCTGCGCGACCGTCTGGGCAATGTGATTGAGGACGAAGGCGTGATGACCGAGGCGCATCCGGGCAAGGATGTGTATCTGTCTTTGGACGCGCGCGTGCAATACATCGTGCATACCGCTTTGCGCGAAGCGGTCGACTACCACCGCGCGAAAAGTGCGTCAGCGATGGTGATTGATACACGCACCGGCGAAATTTTGGCTTTATCCAACTATCCGTCGTACGACCCGAATATGCGCAAAAACATGGATCGCGATTTGATTCGCAACCGCGCCGTGACCGATATTTTTGAGCCGGGTTCAACGCTCAAACCGTTTACCGTTGCGCTTGCGCTGGAAAAAGGCAAAATCAAACCGCAAACCATGATCGCCACCGGTGGCGGCAAGATGACCATTGGCGATGCCACCATCAGCGACTCGCACGCCAACGGTACGTTGACGGTGCAGCAAGTGATTCAAAAATCCTCGAATATCGGTACCAGCAAAATCGCCTTCATGCTCGAACCCAAAGAAATGTGGGACAACTTCACCGTGCTGGGTTTTGGCAAACCGTACAAAATCGGCTTCCCCGGCGTGGCCGCCGGTTTATTGCGCCCGTACAAAAATTGGCAACCGATTGAACAAGCCACCATGTCCTACGGTCATGGGATTGCGATTTCCCTGTTGCAGTTGACCCACGCCTACACCGTGTTTGCGCGGGATGGCGAAATTATCGATTTGACCTTGATTAAACGCGACAGCCCTGATCCGGTACCGGGTCAGCGCATCTTTTCGGCCGAAACCGCTAAAGAAATGCGCACCATGATGCACATGGCGACCGAGCCGGGCGGTACGGCGCCGCGCGCGCAAGTCATCGGTTACACCGTTGCGGGCAAAACCGGCACGGCCTATAAAGTCGAGGGCAATGGCTACAACAAAAATAAATACGTTGCGACCTTTGCCGGTCTCGCGCCAGTGAGTGATCCGCGCATTGTCGTGGCGGTGATGGTCGATGATCCGGCGGCGAACGGACACTACGGCGGTGTGGTCGCCGCGCCGATTTTCAGCCAAATTGTGTCGGAAACTTTGCGTACTTTGTCGGTCACACCGGATGCGCCGTATAAAACCTCGATCAATCAAGATGGCGGCATCGAGGAGTCCATGTAATGAAAACCCAAACCATGAATACCCGAGCCAATCAACTCAGCGCACTGCAAACGACCGTACTAACACAGGTTTTGTCGGCCTTGGGCAGCTATGCACAGCAGAAAAAACACCTGTCCAGCGACAGTCGCAAGATCGAGTCGGGCGACGCCTTCGTTGCCTACCCGTTTGATCCGCTCTCATCGAACAGCGACAAACACGACGGACGCACTTATGTGGACGCGGCGGTGCAAAACGGCGCTGGCGCTGTGCTGTGGCAAGAAGGCAAAACCATGCCGCCGCTCACGATTCCGGCACGTGCCGTACCGCAGCTCAATGTTTTGGCGGGGCACATTGCCCACAGCTACTATGGCAAGCCCTCAGACGCCATGCGCATGATCGCCATTACCGGCACCAATGGCAAAACCTCCAGCGCGCAGTGGCTCGCTCAGATTTTGGCCAAACACCATCTGCCGTGCGGCATTATGGGTACGCTGGGCGTTGGTTTCCCTGATGCCATGCAGGAAACCGGCTTCACCACGCCACCCGCGATTGAAGTACACCGCTATCTCGCCGACATGCGCACGCAGGGCGCGAAAGCCATGGCGATGGAAGTGTCCTCGCACGCTTTGGAACAAGGGCGTGTGAATGGCGTTGCGTATGAAGTGGCGCTGTTCACCAATCTGTCGCGCGACCATTTGGACTACCACGGCGATATGGCGAGCTACGAAGCCGCCAAAGCGCGTCTGTTCACATGGAGTACGCTCAAAACCGCAGTCATCAACACCGATGACGAAGTCGGTCTGCGCTATGCGCAAATCGCCGAGCAATGTGGTGTGACTGTGATTGGCTACGGCTTGAACCCGCAGCCCAATGGCGTGAAACATTATTTACAAGCCAGCGAGATTGATCAATCTGGCGCATTGACCCAATTCATCTTGAATGTCGACGGTATGACGCATCGCGTTCGCTCGCGTTTGGTTGGCGAGTTCAATGTCATGAATACGCTCGGCGTGTTGGGCGTGTGCATGGGTTTGGACTTGAATGTTGCTGAATGCGTGGCCGACTGCGCCGATATTGCCGCAGCACCCGGACGCATGCAGCGTTTTGGTGGTGACGGTCAGCCGCTGGTCGTGGTTGATTTTGCGCACACGCCGGATGCCTTGGAAAAAACCTTGACCGCGCTGCTGCCGATTGCCCGTCAACGCGGCGGCCAGTTGACCTGCGTGTTTGGCTGCGGTGGCGACCGCGATCCGGGCAAGCGGCCGCAAATGGGCGCAATTGCGCAGAAAATTGCAGACCGCGTCGTCGTGACCTCGGACAATCCGCGTACCGAAGACCCCGATCAAATTGTGCGCGATATCTTGGCGGGCATGACGCAGAACGAGCAAGTACGCGCTGAAGTGCATCGTCCGAGCGCGATCAATCGCACGGTGGAGCAGGCCGCTGCATCCGATGTGATTTTGATCGCAGGCAAAGGACATGAGCCGTACCAAGACGTGCAGGGCGTGAAGCATCCGTATTCGGATTTGGCGCAGGCCGAGCAGGCGTTGGCTTTGTGGCAGACGATGGCGAGCAATCAAACGTTAAGCGAAACAACGGATCATAACCTTGTCGCGGCTATGGAAAACAGCGTTGAAGAGGGTGCTGAAGAGCATATGGGGTCTTGCGAAATCAACGGACAAACGGTTTCCTTCAAACGTGTTTCGATTGACACGCGCACCATGCAGCCGACCGATTTATTGATCGCGCTCAAAGGCGAGCGTTTCGATGCACACGACTTTTTGCCGAAATTACAGCCGGGGCAAGTCGCCGCCGTGTTGGCCGAGCGTGTGCCGGAAGGCTTTGCGATTCCGCACCTCGTGGTGGACAACACGCATCAGGCTTTGCAGGATTTGGCGAAAAGCTGGCGCTCACAGTTTGACGTGCCGGTGGCTGTGGTGACGGGCAGCAACGGCAAAACCACGGTGAAAGAAATGCTGTCCGCGATCATGCGTGCGGCGTTTGACGAGGCCTATTTGGCCACACGCGGCAATTTGAACAATGATATTGGCTTGCCATTGACCTTGTTGGAAATGAAAAAAACCCATCGTGCGGCGGTGATCGAATTGGGCATGAATCATCCGGGTGAGACCGCGCAATTGGCGCCTATCGTCGCGCCGACCGTAGCGATCATCAACAATGCCCAACGCGAGCACCAAGAGTTCATGCAAACCGTCGAAGCCGTTGCCTACGAGCACGCCGATGTGATTGACAGCGTGATGGATGGCGGCGCGGTGGTTTTCCCCGCCGATGACACCTACGCGGCAATCTGGCGCGAGCGCGCACAGGCGCGTGGCGTTGCGACGCATGAATTCAGCTTGAATCCGGCGGCGCACGCGGCGTATAGCGCGCGCTATGAATTGGGTCTGTACGCCTCGACCGTGCAGTTGATCACGCCGATGGGGCAATGCACCACGCAGATCAATATTCCGGGCGTGCACAATGTTCACAACGCTTTGGCCGCGTGTGCCGCCGCCACCGCGATGGGTGTGCCGCTGGACGCGGTCGCCAATGGATTGGCGAATTTCGTACCGGCCAAAGGTCGTTTGCAAACGCACCGTTTGCCTGCTTTGGGTGAGCGCGTGATTTTGATTGACGACACCTATAACGCGAATCCCGATTCGGTGTTGGCGGCGATTGACGTGTTGGCCAATGCAGCGGGGCGCAAAATTTTGGTACTCGGCGATATGGGTGAAGTCGGTGATGATGGCGATGCCTTTCACGCGGAGATTGGTGCGCATGCGGCGCAATGCGGCGTGAATGTGTTGCTGGCAACCGGTGAGATGATGCGTCAGGCGACGCAGGCATTTGGCGTTGGCGCGCAGCATTTTAACGATGTGACGGCGATGGCCGATGTGGTGCGCGCGCACATTCAACGCGGCGCGAACACCATTTTGGTCAAAGGTTCGCGCTTTATGGGCATGGAGCGCGTGGTGGATGCATTGCTCGAAATGAATCAAGCGCAGGCGGCTCAGGCCAGCGGCGTGCCGGAAACAACAGAACAATAAGTTTAAAAAGGAACACACATGCTACTGGAATTGGCTAAATGGCTCTCACAATTGTCACCGGAACTGCGTTTTTTCGCTGTGTTTAATTATCTGACTTTGCGTGCCTTGCTGGCGATGGGCACGGCCTTGATTATTGGCTGGGTGGCCGGGCCGCGTGTGATTCGTCGTCTGGCGGAAATGAAATTCGGTCAAGCGGTGCGTACCGACGGGCCGCAAACGCATTTGGTCAAGCAGGGTACGCCGACCATGGGCGGCGCCTTGATTTTGATCGCGATTGGTATTTCGGTGTTGCTGTGGGCGGATTTATCCAACCGCTTTATCTGGATTTTGATGCTGGTGACCATGGGTTTTGGCTGGGTCGGTTGGGCGGATGATTACCGCAAAATCGTAAACCGCGATCCGAACGGTATGCCCAGCCGCGAAAAATATATGTGGCAAACCATCATCGGCGTGATTGCGGCGGTGGGTTTGGCGTTTTCGGTTTCCGCCGGTTCGGAGCTGCAAACCTTCGGTCTGTTTTGGGAATGGCTCAAAAGCGGTATGACCATGCCGCTGCCGAACAAAGCCGATTTGATCGTGCCGTTTTTCAAAACCGTGAGTATGCCGCTGGGCGTATTCGGCTTCATGATTTTGTCCTACTTTGTGATTGTGGGGACGAGTAATGCGGTCAACCTGACCGATGGCTTGGATGGTTTGGCGATTATGCCGACCGTGATGGTGGGCGTGGCGTTGGGGATTTTTGCCTATGTGGAAGGCAACTTCAATTACTCGCGTTATCTGCTCCTGCCGCATATCAAAGGTGCGGGCGAAGTGCTGGTGTTCTGTGCGGCAATGGCGGGTGCGGGTTTGGCCTTTTTGTGGTTCAACGCTTATCCGGCGCAGGTATTTATGGGCGACGTGGGCGCGCTGGCACTCGGCGGTGCGCTGGGTACGATCGCCGTGATCGTGCGTCAGGAATTGGTGCTGTTCATCATGGGCGGTGTGTTCGTGGTGGAAACGTTGTCGGTGGCCTTGCAGGTGGTTTATTTCAAGTACACCAAAAAACGTTATGGCGTGGGTAAACGAATTTTATTGATGGCGCCGTTGCACCATCACTTTGAACAAAAAGGCTGGCGCGAAACGCAAGTCGTGGTGCGCTTTTGGATTATCACCATGATGTTGGTGCTGATCGGTTTGGCCAGTTTGAAACTTCGTTAATTTAAATGACGTATTGAATACAGTGGGATATCAGGTAATGACACAAAAGCAGTTGGTGATCGGTTTGGGTGAATCGGGCGTAGCGATGGTGCGCTATGCGACGCGTTCCTCCACGCCTGTGTCTGTGTACGATTCGCGCCCATCACCGGCGGCGTTGCCTGCGTTCATGCAACGCTATCCCGACATGACCGTGCATTGCGGTGATTTTTTAGCAGACTATTTGGATGGCGTGAACGAAGTGCTGCTCAGTCCGGGCTTGAGTCCGCACGTCGAGCCGCTCAAAACGATTATTGAGCAGGCGAACGCGCGTGGTATCGCGGTATTGGGTGAATTGGCGGTGTTTAGCCGAGCGTTGAGCGAGTTACACGCGCAGAACGGTTATGCGCCTAAAGTATTGGCGGTGACCGGCACCAATGGCAAAACCACCGTGACCTCATTGACCCGTCATCTGTGTGAGGCGGCGGGTGTGAGCGTGCTGGCTGCGGGCAATATCAGCCCGTCGATGTTGGATGCGCTGTGCGATGCGCTGGAGCAGGATGCGTTGCCGCAGGTGTGGGTGCTGGAGTTGTCCAGTTTCCAATTGCAGTTCGCGCAAAGCAACGCCATCGGCTTTAACTCGGATGCGGCGACGGTGCTGAATCTGTCGCAAGATCATTTGGATTGGCACGCCGATATGGCGGAATACACGCAGGCCAAAGCACAGATTTTCGGTGCGGACACCGTGCAGGTGCTCAATCGTGATGATGCCGCCGTGAATGCGATGGCCAAATCGAATGCGCGCGTACTGAGTTTTGGCGTGAATGTGCCGACCGCCGTGGGGCAATACGGTCTGTGGCGCGAAGGCAATCACAGCGCGGTGACGATGGAATGGCTCAGTGTGGCGGTGGCGGATGAGAGCGGCGTTGAGAAGAAAAAACGCGGTCAGGCGGAAGTCGTCGCGCCGATCAGTGTGCAACGCTTGATGCCGACCGATGCCCTGCGCATTCGCGGTCGTCACAATGCGATGAATGCCTTGGCCGCGTTGGCGTTGTGCCGCGCGATTGATTTGCCGCTGGCGAAATTGCTGCACGGACTGCGCGATTACGCGGGCGAGCCGCACCGCGTGCAGTGGATTCAAAACGTGAATGGCGTGGATTTTTACGACGACTCCAAAGGAACGAATGTCGGCGCGACGTTGGCGGCGATTGAAGGATTGGGGCAGCCGATTGTATTGATCGCAGGTGGCGACGGCAAAGGTCAGGATTTCACGCCGATGACGGATGCGGTGAAATCGCATGTGCGCTTCGTGTGTTTGATTGGTAAAGACGCCGATACCATCGCGCAGGCATGGCAAGGCACCGGCGTGGCGATGCAATCATTTGATACGCTCGAATCCGCCACACTGCATGCGGCGCAGATCGCGCAGAGTGGTCAGGTGGTGTTGTTGTCGCCGGCGTGTGCGAGCTTGGATATGTTTAAAAATTACGCACACCGCGCTGAGGTATTTGTCAGCACGGTGCGCGAATGGGCGCAGGATTACGGTCAGATATAAACCGATACGGTAAAAGTAAAAACCTATTTTTACCGTGAATTAAGTTGGAATTTTTGCTAGGGAAACCCTGACAAAAATTGAGCAAAAGCAAACGATGGGGGCGTGGTGGTTTGAGCATCACGCTGATTAATCAAGGTATTTGGGTAAGACTGATTCATTTTATTTGAGTGTAGGGATAACGGGCATTATGCGGATATTGGATGTGTTGGGCTTGGAGCGACGGGCAGAGCAAAGGAATGACGGCTATGAGCGCCGCGTTCGCCGTTTGCGCGCGCAGGCTTGGCAAGAGGTCGATCCGGTGTTGTTGTGGATTCCGATTTTGTTGATGTTCTTCGGTTTGATTATGGTGTATTCGGCCAGCATCGCTTTGCCGGATTCGCCGAAGTTTCACAATTATTCGCGCTATCACTTCTTTATCCGGCATGGTTTGAGCTTGGCGGTGGGTTTTGGGGTGGCGATTTTCGCATTCAACGTCAGCAGTGATAATTGGCAAAAACTCGCGCCGGTGATGTTTGTGATCGCGCTGTTTTTATTGATTATCGTGCTGATTCCGCATGTGGGTTTGCGCGTGAACGGTGCGCGGCGCTGGTTGCCTTTGGGCTTTATGAATTTTCAGCCATCTGAGATGATGAAGTTGGCGGCGTGTATTTATGTGGCGGATTATTGCGTGCGCAAAAATCAAGATTTGCGGGTGTTCAATAAAGGCGTACTGCCGATGATTGTGGTGCTCGGTTTGGTGTCGATTCTGTTGCTGTTGGAGCCGGATATGGGCGCGTTGATGGTAATCGCGGTGATTACCATGGGTGTGATTTTCTTGGGCGGCGTCAATTTTAAAGTGTTTGTCGCCTTGTTTGCCAGCATGGTGGCTGCGTTTGCGGCGCTGGTGATTATCACGCCGTTTCGTGCGCGACGGATTTTTGCGTACTTGGATCCGTGGAAGGACGAGAACGCGCAGAACGGCGCGTATCAGTTGACCCAGTCCTTGATCGCTTTTGGTCGCGGCGAGTTGTGGGGACAAGGTTTGGGCAGTTCGGTGCAAAAAATGTTTTATCTGCCCGAGGCGCATACCGATTTCATTATGGCGGTGGTCGGTGAAGAGTTCGGCTTGCTCGGCGTTTGGGTGGTGATTTTGGCGTTTGTGGTGTTGGTGCGACGGATTTTTATGGTGGCGCGCGAGTCGATGGCGTTTGAGCGCAATTTTCAAGCGCTGGCCACGCAAGGCGTGGGCATTTGGCTGGGCGTACAGGGATTTATCAATATGGGTGTGAATATGGGGATGTTGCCGACCAAGGGTCTGACTTTGCCGTTTATCAGCTATGGTGGCAGTGCTTTGCTGTTCAACTGCTTGGCGATGGCGTTTGTTTTGCGTGTGGATTATGAAAATCGCCGTTTGAAACGGGGAGAACCGGTATGAGTCACACGAATAAAACACAACGACCTCGAACCGTTTTGATTATGGCCGGTGGCACCGGTGGTCACATCATGCCGGGGCTGGCGGTGGCGCAGGCTTTGGTGGATGCGGGGCATAAAGTGTCATGGCTGGGTGGTGCGGCGGATTCGATGGAGGCGCGCCTCGTGCCGAAATACGGCTATGAATTTAACAGCGTGGATTTCAGCGGCGTGCGCGGCAAGGGCGTGAAAACTTTGGCGCTGGCGCCATTTCGCCTGCTCAAAGCGATTGCACAGACGCGCAAAGTGTTGCAAAAAGTGCGTCCGCATGTGGTGATCGGCATGGGCGGTTACATCACCGTGCCGGGTGGTTTAACCGCAAAATTGACCGGTATTCCGATTGTGTTGCATGAGCAAAACTCCATCGCGGGCATGTCGAATAAATTGTTGTCCAAGATGGCGGCTCGTGTACTGACCGGTTTTCCAAACGTGTTTGAGGATGGCGAATGGGTCGGTAATCCGGTGAAAAGTGTGATTGCCGATTTGCCCGCACCGCAAGAACGTTTTGCCACGCGCTCAGGCGCATTGAAATTGGCGGTGATCGGTGGCAGTTTGGGCGCGCAGGCTTTGAACGAAAATGTGCCGAAAGCGCTGGCACTGTTGCGTGAGGACGAGCGTCCCGAAGTGGTGCATCAGGCCGGTGAAAAGTTGATTGATGCGCTGCGTCGCAATTATCAAGAGGTTGGTGTACAGGCGCAATGCGTGCCGTTTGTGGACGATATGGCTGCTTTGTACGCTGATTCGGACGTATTGATTTGCCGCGCGGGCGCGATGACGGTGTCGGAGTTGGCGGCGGCGGGCGTGGCGAGCATCATGGTGCCGTTTCCGGCGGCGGTCGATGACCACCAAACAGCGAACGCACAATTATTGGTGGATGCGGGGGCGGGGCAATTATTGCCGCAAACGCAATTGACACCGGCGCATTTGGCGGAGCTGTTGCGTGGTTTGAACCGCGAACAATTGAGCCAACAAGCGGCGAATGCACGCACGGTGGCCAAGCCGAATGCAACGGCGGATGTGGTCAAAGCGTGTTTGCAGGCCGCCGGTGTGCGGGATTTATAAAATTGAACTGAAAGCAAAAAATGAAACATAACATCAAAAACATTCATTTTGTCGGCATTGGTGGCGCGGGTATGAGCGGCATCGCCGAGGTGCTTTTGAATTTGGGTTATCGGGTGTCCGGCTCGGACGCGGCGGAAAGTGCGAATGTGAAGCGCCTGCGCAGTCTGGGGGCGACGGTGTATCTGGGGCACGCGGCAGAGAATGTGCAAAACGCCAATGTATTGGTGGTGTCCACGGCGATTGCCGAGGACAACCCCGAATTGGTCGCGGCGCGTGAACGCAAGATTCCGATCGTGCCGCGTGCGGTGATGTTGGCAGAATTGATGCGTTTTCGTCACGGCATTGGCATTGCCGGTACGCATGGTAAAACCACGACCACTTCGTTGGTTGCCAGTGTGATGGGCGAAGGCGGTTTGGATCCGACCTTCGTGATTGGTGGCAAGTTGACCAGCGCGGGTGTGAATGCACGCTTGGGACAGGGCGACTACATTGTGGCGGAGGCGGATGAATCGGATGCATCGTTCCTGCATTTGTCGGTGGTGATTGCGGTCATTACCAATATTGACCAAGACCACATGGACACCTACGGGCACGATTTTAACAAACTGAAAGACGCCTTCGTGGCGTTCACCCGCAGCATTCCGTTCTACGGTGCGGCGGTGGTGTGTATTGATGACGCGAATGTGCGCGAAATCGTACCGAAACTGCAAAAAACCGTGATCAGCTACGGCCTGAGCGAGGACGCGCAAGTGCGTGCTTACGATGTGGTCGATGCGAACGGCCAAATGCGTTTCAAAGTCAGCCGCACGGGTTTTGGCGAAACGCTACCGGTGTTGGATGTGACGTTGAATTTGCCGGGTTTGCACAATGTGCGCAATGCGCTCGCGGCGATTGCCGTCGGTACCGAGGTGGATGTGGACGACGCGGCGATTTTGAAAGCCTTGGTCGAGTTCAACGGTGTGGGGCGTCGTTTTCAGCGCTACGGTCAGGTGAAAGTGCCTGAGCAACGCGGCGGTGGAGAATTCACATTGATTGACGACTACGGTCATCATCCGGTGGAAATGGCGGCGACCTTGAGCGCGGCGCGCGGTGCGTTTCCGAATCAGCGCATCGTGCTGGCGTTTCAGCCGCACCGCTACACGCGCACACGCGACTGCTTTGAAGATTTCGTGAGCGTGCTCT
This sequence comes from Burkholderiaceae bacterium, assembly GCA_049291875.1. Lineage (GTDB taxonomy): Bacteria > Pseudomonadota > Gammaproteobacteria > Burkholderiales > Burkholderiaceae > CTSOIL-112. The sequence goes on along the minus strand of JBATQE010000004.1, from coordinate 188,611 downwards.
CGGGCGCGGATGGCGTGCTGTTGAGCGAGGTGTATTCAGCAGGCGAACCGGCGATTGTCGCGGCGGATGGTCGTGCATTGACACGCGCTTTGCGCGTCGCGGGTAAGGTTGAGCCGGTGTTTGTTGAACAGGTGGCGCAGATGCCGCAGGCGATTGCCGACTATGTGCAAGACGGCGACGTGGTGATTACCATGGGCGCAGGTTCGATCGGCGGTGTGGCGGCGAAAGTGGTGGAATTATTGGGTCAGGCGTGAGATTGGGGACATGATGAATATCGACGTGAAACAACTGGGCAAAGTAGCGGTGCTGTACGGCGGAATTTCCGCCGAGCGCGAAGTATCGCTCAAATCGGGCACGATGGTGCACGCGGCGCTGGTGAAACAGGGTGTGGACGCGCATTTGTTCGATACCCAAGTGCGTGAACTGTTTGACCTGAAACGTGAGGGTTTTGACCGTGCGTTCATCATTTTGCATGGCCGCTTTGGTGAAGATGGCACGGTGCAAGGCGCGCTGGAATTACTCGGCATTCCGTATACCGGCAGTGGCGTGTTGGCCAGTAGCTTGGCGATGGACAAAGTACGCACCAAGCAAATTTGGTTGCAACACGGTTTGCAAACACCGAAATACGTGGTGCTTGCGCGTGGCGAACAGGTGGACACGGACGCGATTGTGGCGCAACTGGGTTTGCCGTTGTTTGTCAAACCGCCACTCGAAGGCTCCACCGTCGGCGCGGGCAAAGTCGCTACTGCCGATCAACTGCAAGCCGCGTGTGAATTGGCATGGCGCTACGACACGCACGCTTTGATTGAGCAATGCATTGAGGGACGCGAAGTGACCTGCGCGATATTGGGTTCGAGCAGCGGCGCACATGCCTTGCCATTGGTGGAGATCAAAGCGCCGAATGGCAATTACGATTTTGAACACAAATATTTGTCGAACGATACGCAGTACGTGTGTCCGGCAGAGCTGCCGGATGCTTTGACGCAGCGCATTCAGAACATGTTTGTACAGGCATACCGCGCATTGGGTTGCGCGGGCTGGGGACGCGGGGAAATATTGATTCGTGACAGTGACCAAGAGCCGTTTTTGTTGGAAATGAATACCGCTCCGGGCATGACCGATCACTCGCTGGTGCCGATGGCGGCGCGCGCGGCAGGTATGAGTTACGAAGAGTTGGTTTTGACGATTTTGGCCGATGCGCGCCTGCATGTGCAGCGCACGCCTGAGCGGAATAAATAAACAAGGTAGTTTGGTATGCAAGCGTTTTGGGACGATCTCGATTTGATGCAAGCAGTCACCCGCATGATGGTGTGGGCGGCCTGTGCCTTGCTGTTCGTCGCAGGCGTGGGTTGGCTGTTGCAGCGTCCGTACTTTTCGATCAATCAGTTTCGTTTTGTCGGCGATGTGCAGCAGTTGGATCAAAAGCAAACGCATGATTTGATTCAGAGTAATTTGGATCACGGTTTGGCCGGTGGTTTTTTCTCGATGAATTTGTACCAAGTGCAGGACAGCTTGCAACAAATTTCTTGGGTCAAAAGCACCTCGATTCGTCGCGTATGGCCGCATGAAATTGAGGTCAGCATTGCGGCGCATCAGCCGCTGGCGATATGGAAAGACCGCTATCTCAGCCCCGAGGGGCAGTTGTTCCACGCGCAGGTCGATGAGGCGCAGCGTGCCAAACTGGTGGAAACCGAGGGGCCGGACGAGGCGGCCAATCTGATGGCGCAAGAGTTGCCTTTGTTGCAGCAGTGGTTGGCGCCTTTGGGGTGGACCGTGAAAAAAGTCAGCCTGTCACAACGTTATAGCTGGCAGGTGACATTGAGCAATGGCTTGGTGATTGAGATGGGGCGTGCGGATACGCCGACGGCGATTGAAGAGCGGGTACAGCGCTTGACCAAATCGGGTGATTTTGTGAAAGACAACATCGGGGAGGCAGGCGGCTACATTGACCTGCGCTATCCCAACGGATTTGCGATGCGTTCCGAAAAATTGCATCGTGTGAACACAGAGACGATGATTAATACAGGTGGAAAACTATGAGCGAACCGACTAAAGATTTAATTGTGGCGTTGGACATTGGTACATCCAAAGTGGTGGCCATGATTGCCGAAGTTTTGCCGAACAATGGATTCAATGTCATCGGCATCGGCCACCACCCGTCGCGCGGTATGAAGCGCGGCATGGTGGTAAATATCGAGGAAACGATTCAAACCATTCAGTACGCTATCAAGGAGGCGGAACTGCGTGCCGGCTTCACCGTGCGCAGCGTGTGTACGGGTATTGCAGGCAGCCACATTCACAGCTTCAACTCCAGCGGCATGGTCGCGGTGAAAGACACCGAAATCACGCAAAACGACATTGAGCGCGTGCTTGACACCGCGCGTGCGGTCAGCATTCCGGCGGATCAACAGATTTTGCACGTCTTGCCACAAGAGTACAAAGTCAATGACCAAGACGGCATCCGCACGCCGATCGGCATGACCGGTATGCGTTTGGAAGTGAAAGTACACATCATCACCGGCTCGGTATCTGCGGCGCAAAACATCGTTAAATGCATCCGTCGCTGCGGCTTGGAAGTGTCCGACTTGCGTTTGCAACCATTGGCCTCCAGCACCGCGACTTTGACCCAAGACGAGCAAGATATCGGCGTGGCATTGGTGGACATCGGTGGCGGTACGACCGACATCGCGGTGTTCGTTGACGGCGCGATTCGCCACACGGCGGTGATTCCGATTGCGGGCGATCAAGTGACCAACGACATTGCGATGGCTCTGCGCACCCCGACCGCCGAAGCGGAGGAATTGAAACTGCGCTACGGCGTGGCCAAGCAGGGTATGGTTCCATCCGAGAGCGTGGTCGAAATTCCGGGTGTGGGCGACCGCGTGGCGCGCCGTGTGAAACGTCAATCGTTGGCCGCGGTGATTGAGCCGCGTTTAGAAGAGTTATTCGTGCTGGTTCAGCGCAATTTGCAAGAAGCCGGCTTTGAACACCTGATCGCTTCGGGCGTGGTATTGACCGGTGGCACCAGCCTGTTACCGGGCGTGACCGAGTTGGCAGAAGAAGTTTTTATGAAGCCGGTGCGCATTGCCCAGCCGATGTACGACGGCAATTTGGCCGATATCGTATGCAACCCACGCTACTCAACCGTGGTGGGTCTGCTGATGTCGGCGCGTGAAAAACGTGGCGAAGTCGAAGCGCGTTTGAGCGACCACAGTGGTGGTGGCGTTTCGCGCAAAAAAGCCGCGGAAAAATCATCATCAGCGAACGATGGCACGAAGCGTTCGATTTTGAAAGTCATGCGCGATTGGTTTGTGAAAACGTTCTAAACAACCCATCGTTTTATCAATCACGTTTTATGCAGTTTTAAGTTTGTATCACGTTCCGGAAACGGAAATTTTTAAAGGGGAAAACCATGAGCTTTGAAATGTTAAATGAAGCGCCAGAAGGAACAGTCATTAAAGTGGTGGGTGTTGGCGGTGCGGGTGGCAATGCCATCCAACACATGATCGCCAAAGGCGTACAGGGCGTCGAATTCATCTGCGCCAATACCGATGCGCAAGCTTTGCGTCACGCAACAACCATGCACAAATTGCAATTGGGCGAGTCTGGTCTGGGTGCGGGTGCGAAACCGGAAGTCGGTCGTGCTGCGGCGGAAGAAAACCGCGAACGCATTGCCGATATGCTGCGCGACGCAAATATGGTGTTCATCACTGCCGGTATGGGCGGCGGCACGGGCACAGGTGCGGCGCCGGTGATCGCGGAAGTGGCGAAAGAATTGGGCATTTTGACCGTAGCGGTCGTGTCCAAACCGTTTGAATACGAAGGCCCTCGCCGTATGCGCGTGGCCGAAGAAGGCTTGCGTCAATTGGAACAGCAAGTGGACTCGCTCATCATTATTTTGAACGAAAAACTCGAACAAATTTTGGGCGACGACATCAGCATGGAGGAGGCATTTGAAGCGGCCGACGACGTGTTGAACAACGCCGTGGCCGGTATTGCCGAAATCATCAACGTCGATGGTCACATCAACGTCGACTTTAACGACGTAAAAACCGTGATGGGCGAACAAGGCCGCGCGATGATGGGTACCGCGACCGCCTCCGGTGCGGATCGTGCGCGCATTGCCGCGGAAGAAGCCGTTGCCAGCCCGTTGCTCGACGGCGTGAATTTGGCCGGTGCGCGCGGTATTTTGATCAACATTTCCGCCTCACACGACACCTTGAAAGCGCGTGAAACCCGCCAAGTGGTGAGCATCATTCGTGAAAACGCTTCGGATGACGCGACTGTAATTTACGGTTTCGTGTACGACGACAGTTTGGGCGACAAACTGCGTGTGACCGTGGTGGCAACTGGTTTGGGCGGCGCGCGTGCGGTAGAAACCGATAACGTCGGCACGCGCGTGTTGCACAGCGCACCAGTAGCGGCGGCGCCTGCGTTTCAAGCACCGGTAGAAGACCTCGCGTCTATTCAGGCCGCGGCCTATGCAAATACCCCTGCGGCAGTGACCCCATCCGCGGTAAATGGCTGGGTACAGCCGAGCGTACAAAACGTAGCCGAACCCGCGCCTCGTCGCACGAGCATTCCAACCTTTGGCGACTACAACGAATTGGACGTACCAACTTGGGCGCGTCAACGCGAGCCGCAAGCGACACAGCAACGTGCGGTGAACGGCGATGCGTTCTTTGAGGACTTGGACGTGCCTGCCTTTTTGCGCCGCCAAGCGGACTAAATCACGCACAGCGTACCGCTGATGCGTATTCAGTCAGGCGCAGAGCGCCCACATGGTTGTGGTGTCCCCTTCACCACGATGGTGTGGGCAGTCGGCGTCCTTGATGTTTCGCATCGGTGGTCAGTCTGTGTGTGTCACATGTGATCGGCTTCGTGCCGATGCAAGCTGCTTCCGATTATAAATAATGCTTTTCGCAGTACTTTACCCCATGGCCTGAACGGCGGATGGGGTTTGTTTTTTTACGGTATCATTACAGTATGTTTAATCGTTAAATCGACAGAGAAATTTTTGGAGCCGTCATGGGAACAACCGCTCATTCCATCGTACAAAAAACCATTGCGCACGAGATTGAAACCACGGGCATCGGTCTGCATTCGGGGCGCAAGGTCAAACTGACCCTCAAACCGGCACCGGTCAATACCGGCGTGGTGTTTCGCCGTACCGATGTGGATGCCAACCTTGATATTACCTGTCTGCCCGAACACGTGATCGACACGCGCATGGCGACGACCTTGGCGCATCCGGCGAATCCTGCGGCGCGCGTGTTGACCATTGAACATTTGATGTCGGCACTTGCCGGTCTGGGCGTGGACAACATCATCATTGAGGTCAATGCGCCGGAGATTCCGATTATGGACGGCAGCGCCACGAGCTTTGTGTATTTGATCAGCAGCGTCGGTTTGGTCGCGCAAAACGAATTGCGCCGCTTCATCCGCATCAAGCAATCGGTGGAAGTGACCGAGGGCGACAAGCGCGCACGCCTTGATCCGTATTTTGGGTTTAAAGCCTTGTTCGATATCGAGTTTCACCATCCGGCGATTGACGATACCGGCACGCACTGCGAGATTGATTTCACCGGTGATGCGTATGTGCGGCAAATTTCGCGTGCGCGCACCTTTGGCTTTATTCAGGATGTGGAAGCTTTACGCGGTTTGGGGCTGGCGCAAGGTGGCAATTTGGCCAACGCGATTGTGCTGGACGAATATAAAATCCTCAACCCCGAAGGGCTGCGCTATACCGACGAATTTGTCAAACACAAAATCCTCGACGCGATTGGCGATTTGTATGTGATCGGCGCGCCGATTTTGGGTGCGTATACGGCGTACAAATCTGGCCATGCGCTGAATAATGTACTCATCCGCGCCGTGTTGGCCGACGAAGCGAACTATGAATACGTGACGTTTGCGGATGAGGCGAATGCGCCGAGCTATGCGGGCATTCACGGCGATGCGCTCGCAGCGAAAGCGACTGTACGCGCGGCGTCTTGACAGTCGTGTACTGAATGCATTGCGTGGGATGACGTTACGTTTTACGAGCGAGTGCTACCGGATTTTTTCAACGCATTCAGCACCAGCAAACCACGCAGCAGTGGCACCAGAAATCGTCCCAGCAGGGTTTTGCGTCGGGTCGGTAGCCAACGCGTTAACAGCAACAAAGCCCCGTTTAAAATCTGTGGCTGGTTGAGCCAGCGGTTGTTGAGCAGACTGCGGACGCCACGGATATTGAGCAATCCGTCAGCGCGGCTGGCACGCAGATTGTGCTGAAACTGCAATTTATCTTTGAGCAGTTGCAGACGCAACACTTCACCTTCCAACAACAGCCGTTGTTTGCGCGCATTCAATTCCGCTTTATTCATGGGCGTTCTCCTGAGCCGATGGGCGACGCTCAGTGGTTTGAACCGGCGTTGCTTGCTCGGTTAAGGTTTGCCAGTCCTCCTTCACTGCGCCCATACTGGATGCGAACCACGGAGTGCGAACCGCACGACGCACCCACCCAAAGGCAAACAAGGCGAATAGTACGAAAAACAAGGTGAATCCGCCGAGTAAACCGATGCGCCATGATTCCGGCGCCACCAAAATAATCAACAGCAGAGCAAACAGCGCGGCCATGAACACCGACAACACGCCCAGTAAACTCAAAATCACCCCAGCCCAAACCGTGTGTTTGGCTGAACCGGCCTCCAGCAACATTAACTCCACACGATTGAGCAACAAAGCCCCCACTTTTGAGGTGAGGGATTCAAAGGCAGAGGACGTGCTGCCGGTTGTGTTGTGAGGCTTGGTATGATCGGATTCTGTGGTTTGTGCCAAGGGTTGCTCCTATGGGATCAATGACGACGCAAGTGCGGCATCAGTGAGATGCACAGCCACGCTTGCGACGTGATGACATGGATGTGGCGTCGAAATGTTAGCGGCGAGAAACCAGCAAACCGAGCAAAAAGCCGACTGCGGCGGCGACACCGACCGATTGCCACGGATTGTCGTGGACATATTCGTCGGTCGCGTCGGCCGCTTCGCGCGCTTTTTTGTGCGTGTGCTGTTTGGCCGAATGCAGCGAGTCTTTGACCTTGTCCACATGGTCGGACAGTTTCGCACGCAAGCGGTTCACATGATCGTCCGCATGTTCGCTCGTGTCGGTGAGTATGCCTTGGGCATCGTTCAATAATTGTTGAATGTCTGCGATCAAGCGTTCTTTTTCTTGCACGAGATCGTGTTCTGATTTGAGGGTAGCAGGCATGATGAATTCCTTTCTGAGGTGGTGATGACACGCTATGACACACGTTGGAAGGACTGCGCAATGCAACTTTAAGCGCCTTTGATCGTTCAAAAAAATCTTTTGATTCAAAGGGCTAAGTTTATTCTAACATAAAGCCCTGCGTCAAAAATGGTCAAAAACAGCAGGTCGGCTTGTCGGTGCGGGGTGTGCTGATGGTGTGCCAACGATCACGATACGCCCAATAAATCCAACTGTGCCGAGCCATCTGGCTCGCGCAGGCGCACGCCCAAGCCGAGCAGGCGAAGTGAGCCTTCGTGTTTTTGGCACAGACTGGCGAGCATTTGTTCAAAGTGCGCGCGTGACAGATCGTTGCTGTTCATTTCCAGCGTGTGGATTTTAAAATTTGTCATGCGCAGTTTGACAAAGGTCTTTTGCACCAAGGCTTCGGCGCGGTGACGCTCAATTCGCGCCAATAAGTCAGCGTGCAGCTCACCCAAAGGCGTGGTCGCATCCGCAAAGCCGTGCAAATCATGTGCAAACGTGGTCTCGACGCTGATCGATTTGCGCAGGCGCTGCGAATGTACGGCACGAGGGTCAATACCGCGCGCCGCCTGATACAAAGACGAGCCGAGTTTGCCAAACTGCGCGATCAGAAACGGTAAATCGCGCTCACGCACATCGGCGCAGGTGAATAGACGCAGACGGTGCATTTTTTCCGCCGTGCGCGGGCCGACGCCGAATAATTTTTCCACCGGCAATTCGCGTACAAACGCATCCACGTCTTGCGGACGGATGACGAATAAGCCATCCGGTTTGCGCCAATCGCTGGCAATTTTGGCCAAAAACTTGTTCGGCGCAACACCGGCTGAAACGGTCAAGCCCGTTTCCTCACGTACCCGCGCGCGAATCGCCTGAGCGATCAGCGTTGCGCTGCCGCGATGCGCGGAGCAAGCGCTCACATCCACATACGCCTCATCCAGTGACAGTGGCTCGATCAGCTCCGAATACTCGCGGTAAATGCGAAAAATCGCCTGTGACGCCGCGCGGTAGCGTGGAAAATCCGGTTTGAGCACAATCAACTGCGGACACAACTCCAGCGCGCGACGGGTCGGCAGAGCCGAGCGCACACCGAATGCGCGCGCTTCGTAGTTGCAGGTTGCAATCACGCCGCGCTGCGCCGTGGTTCCACCGACGGCGATCGGCTTGCCGCGCAGCGACGGATCGTCGCGCATTTCCACGGCGGCGTAAAAGCAGTCGGCGTCAAAGTGGATGATTTTGCGAACGGTGGGCGTGGCGGGCATAAAGCGTATTGAAATCGGAAGGGTTCAGTCAAGACTGCATTTTATAGTGAAATTCCAAGGTGATTCGGATGAATATATGCTATGTTTGCCCCCACTGTTTTGACGCTTAATTGATACTCAATTGACGCTCAATGGGCAAATATTTGAAAGAGTGGGTATGAATTTGATTTTGGCTTTGGTTTCTGCTGCTGCGTATGGGGTGAGCGATTTTGTCGGTGGTATCGCGTCGCGCAAGCATCCGGCGTTGCAAGTGGTTTTGTGGGCATTCCCAGTCTCAGCCTTGGTCTTGCTGCTGTTGTCGTGGTTGATCGGCGGCGAGTGGGACACGCGCGCGATGGCTTTTGGTGCGGCCTCCGGTCTCACCTCGGCATTGGCGGGCTGGTGGTTTTTCACCGCGCTGGCCGAAGGAACGATGAGCGTGGTTTCGCCGATTACCTCGGTGCTGGCTGCGTTGATTCCGGTGTTTTTTGGTTTGATGACGGGTGAGCAGTTAAGTGTCGGTGTGCTGGCGGGCATTGCCTTCGCGGTGGTGGCGATTGTGCTGATCAGTCAGGAGGCGAATCATCCTGCGCCGCATCTGTTGGCAAGCGAGCAGCCGAAACGATTGAATCGGCGGGTTTTGCTGTTCACCGTTGGCACGGGCGTTGCGTTTGCCTTGAGCTTTATTCTGATTCATCAAATCGGCGAAACCCGAGCCGGCCTGTGGCCGATGTTTGCCGGGAAAACCACGGCGTCGGTGGTGACGTTGTTGATTGCTCTGCGTTTCGGTCATGTGCGCATATCGCATGATGCGTCAGTACTGCGGTTTGCGGCGATGGTCGGCGTGCTGGATGTGGTGGCGAATGTGGCGATGTATTACGCGTTTCAGGGTGCGTTCGTCTCGATCATCAGCGTGTTGATTTCACTATATCCGCTGTTCACCATCGCATTGGCGATTGGGCTGCTCAAAGAGCGTACCAATGCGTTACAAAAAATCGGTATCGCGCTGGCGTTGGGGGCGATTGGTTTGATTGCGTATGGTAGGTAGTTATAGTATCTGCGAAGGAATGGGGTGGTGTTGGAGTGGATTAAGATGTGTCGGAGAAGATGATGAGGTGGGTATATAAAAGCTTTCAGATCATTTGCTGTTGGATATTGCTACAGTCTAGCGCATTGGCAGAGAGCGCCGTGCTTGAGGTAGATGGTTTAATGGCGGCCAATCAATGGCGAGAAGCAGCAAAGATTGTTTTTTTAGAGGCTAAGCGTATCAACCCTCATGATTCGAGAATTGCGATTGCGCAAGCCAAAGCAGGGCTGATTGATGATGCGCTTGAATCGGTTAATGAATTGTATCCTGATGCACGCTCATCGGCGTTGTTGTCCATTGTGCGAAATTCTCCGATTTTGTCTTTTCAAAAAGAACAGCAGTTGTTACAACAGGCATTATATTGGGGGCGCCGTAATAGTGACAAGCCTTACACCGATGGCTTCAAGTCAGAGGAATTGGCTTCAATTGCTTTATATTATTCTGCAAAGGGTATGGAGGATAAAGCGAAATTGACTTTTGCAGAAGCCATCAATGATGCACAGTCTGGGCTTATGGCAGACGACAGTAGCGGTTTTAGACGAATTACAGATTTGTTGCGTAAAGCGCCTGTAAAGCAAGTTAAATCTTGGATGTTGTCTGACATCTATAATGCGCTCATACATGATACTGATTCGCTGAATCGTGCGTTTGGATGTATTGATATGGTTGCGGTTTCTGCGCGGCTCAAAAATCGCGGTTTAATGAATAAGTTTACCGATTGCGCTAATTCAGCGATTCGTCAAATAGAGCACGCGAGACTCAAGAATAGAGCGATTGAAGCGCTGGGTTTATCTCAGATCGAAATGAAGGGGTTTGTTTTACCTCCATCTACTTCGCCTATTCTTGAAGCCATTCGCCATGTCCGCTCTGGGCAGATAGAAAAATCGTATGAAATGATTTCTGGTTTTGGAGAGAATCTATATGTGAGTCATAAAAGCTACGCGTATGGATTAATTTTTGATGATGCCATTAAACGTGGCGATTTGCACACGGCACAATATTTTGCTCAAAGAGGCGATGGCGATACGCAAATATCTATTTGGCAGCGCTTGGCTGAAAAACAATTTGAACTAAAGAGTCAAAGTGCTGCCGTGAAAAGCTATACAAAGGCTTTGACTGCAGCGAAAACACTTAATGTTGCAACGGATGTTAATCTGTTTAATATTCATAGCTTAGTGCGTCTTGGGCAATCCTTGATTCAGCATGGTATGAAAGAAGAGGGATATAAAACCCTTACGATTGCTCGGTCGTCGATTGATAAGATATCCCCCATGAATATGGAAGATCGAGTGCTTGCTTCCATCGCTGTCTCGGATGCTTTTTGGCATAATGGATGGAAAAGAGGAGCGAACGACTTGATTCGACAAGCGTATTTTGATGCCCACTCATACGATACGACTCAACCGTTTGGGGAAATGCGTAAATTAGACTTACTTGTTTCAATAGGTGAGTCAATCGGAGGCTATACAACATTAAAGTCCAACGATTAATGGCGTATTCTTTAACGAGAAAAGACAATCGCCACCGAATTCGGTGGCGATTGTTTATGAGGCAAATATTACTTTTTACGTTGCGGCGGCACATCGGTACAAGTGCCTTTGAACATTTCCGCCGCCATGCCGACTGATTCGCCCAGTGTCGGGTGTGGGTGAATGGTTTTGCCGATGTCCACTGCATCCGCGCCCATTTCAATCGCCAAGCAGACTTCGGAAATCAAATCGCCTGCGCCCGTGCCGACAATCGTCCCGCCGATGATACGGCCACTGTCGTTATCGAAAATCAGTTTGGTGAAGCCTTCGTCGCGTCCGTTTGCGATCGCACGGCCGGAGGCCGCCCACGGGAACATCGCTTTGCCATAGTTCAGGCCTTGTGCTTTGGCTTGATCTTCGGTCACGCCTGCCCATGCGACCTCGGGATCGGTGTAGGCGACCGATGGAATCTGACGCACGTCAAAGTAGGCCTTTTCGCCATGCGCGGCTTCGGCGGCAACGTGCCCCTCATGTACCGCTTTGTGCGCCAGCATGGGTTGGCCGACGATGTCACCGATGGCAAAAATGTGCGGTACATTGGTGCGCATTTGCGCGTCCACGTTAATGAAACCGCGCTCGCTCACGGCCACACCGGCCTTGTCCGCGCCGATCAGCAGGCCATTCGGTGCGCGACCGACGGCGACCAATACCAAGTCGTAACGTTGCGCTTCGGCCGGTGCGGTGGATTGCTCATTGGCCTTGGCGAATGTGACGTAGATGCCGTCGTCGTTGGCCTCAACCGCCACGGTTTTGGTGTTGATATAGACGTTTTCAAAACGATGGGCATTGTATTTTTGCCAGACCTTGACGAGGTCACGATCCGCACCCTGCATCAGGCCGTCCATCATCTCTACCACGTCGATCTTGGCGCCGAGTGCAGAGTATACCGTACCCATTTCGAGGCCGATAATCCCACCGCCGATGACCAACATTTTTTTCGGGATAAAGGGTAAGGCGAGCGCACCGGTCGAGTCCACAATGCGCGGGTCGGCGTAGGTTTGCTCGGAAATGAACGGTAATTTGACCACACGCGAGCCGGCGGCGATGATGGCTTTCTCAAAGCGAATCACTTTTTTCACCGAGGTGGTTTCCGAGCCGGTGCCGGTGGTTTCTGTGACTTCCAAATGGTGTGCATCGATGAACGAGCCGATACCGCGCACGACATTGACTTTACGCATTTTTGCCATACCTGCGAGGCCGGTGGTGAGTTTGCCGACCACTGAGTTTTTGTAGTCGCGCAGTTTGTCGATATCCACTTGCGGCGCGCTAAAGCCGATGCCGTGATTGCTCATGGACAGCGCTTCTTCCATGATGGTGACGGTGTGTAACAACGCTTTGGACGGAATACAGCCGACATTCAGACACGCGCCGCCCAAGGTGGCGTAGCGTTCCACCAAAACCGTATCCATGCCCAGATCGGCAGCACGGAATGCAGCGGAATAGCCGCCCGGGCCTGCGCCGAGTACCAGCATATCGCAGGTGATGTCCACGTTGCCATTGTATGTGCTGGCCGCAGGTGCGGACGCGCTGGCGGGTGCAGAAGCTGCGGGTGCGGCGGCTGGCGCTACAGGTGTTTCCGCCGCTGGTTTGCTTTCGGCTGCTGGTACTGAGGCCGTTTCAGCTACTTCCAATAACACAACCACACTGCCTTCGGAGATTTTGTCGCCCACAGCGACTTTGATTTCCTTCACCACGCCTGCGTGCGAGGACGGTACGTCCAAAGTGGCTTTGTCGGATTCGAGCGTGACCAATGCGTCTTCAACCGCGATGGTGTCGCCGACCTTGACGTAAATGTCGATGACGGGGATGTTTTTATAGTCGCCGATGTCGGGGACTTTGATTTCAATGATTTTGCTCATAGTTAATTGTCCTGTAAACGGCTCGGCTGACACCCTGTGCTTTTACATTCGCGCAGACGGTCATTCAAGAAATTGGTTTGGTTCACGGTTCGATTCAAGCGGCAATTAACGTATAAAACAATTTCACCATCTCGTTTGTCAATACACGCACGGTCACGCTCACGCATCCAGTCCAATTGAACCGATTTGAGTGTGGGGCGTGCGCTTGGCGGAAATGCTTTCATCAGTGCGCCATAGGCCTGATTCAAATCGCGATCCGCTTGTAAATAAAGCTTATCTTTGCAGTAGAACTCGTCAAAATCATTGCGGGCATTGTCACAATTATCCGCCCAAGCCGATAGGCTGACAATGGATAGCGATGCGACCAATAAGGCTTTTTTCAAATATGCAGACATATTTTTCTCCTTAAATCAGCACACGACGAAAATCCGCCAATACGCTGGCGAGATAGGCATTGAATCGCGCCGCCGCTGCGCCATCAATCACGCGGTGATCGTAGGACAGGGATAGCGGACACATCAGGCGCGGTACGAATTCAGAGCCGTTCCAAACGGGTTGCATGGAGGAGCGCGAAACGCCGAGGATGGCGACTTCAGGCGCATTGATGATCGGGGTAAACGAGGTGCCGCCGATGCCGCCCAATGACGAAATGGAGAAACAGCCGCCTTGCATATCGGTTGGTTTGAGTTTGCCGTCGCGCGCGTTTTTCGCCAGCTCGGACATTTCCAGCGCGATTTCAGAAATGGATTTGGTATCGGCTGCTTTGATGACCGGCACGACGAGGCCGTTCGGTGTGTCGGCGGCAAAACCGATGTTGTAGTATTTTTTGTAGACGAGGTTGTCGCCATCGAGCGAGGCATTGAACTCTGGGAATTTTTTCAAGGTTTGAACGCAGGCTTTGATGATAAATGCGAGTAGGGTGAATTTGATGCCTGCTTTTTCGTGCTCTTTGTTCAGTTGTACGCGGAAGGCTTCCAGCTCGGTCACGTCGGCGACTTCGTTGTTGGTCACATGTGGAATCATGACCCAGTTGCGCGACAGATTTTGGCCGGAGATTTTCTTGATGCGTGACAAGGGTTGAACGTCGATTTCGCCGAATTTGGTGAAGTCGATTTGTGGCCACGGCAGTAAATCCAAACCGCCGCCAAGCGATGGCGCTGATTGAGCCGCATTTGGCGTTGGGCAAGCGGCTGCACCGTTCATGACTGCTTTGATGTAGGCGCGCACATCCTCGTGCGTGATGCGGTTTTTCGGTCCTGTGCCTGCGACGTTGTCCAAATTCACGTCCAATTCGCGCGCAAACTGACGCACGGATGGCGAGGCGTAGGTGTTTTTCGATAACGGTTGTGCCGGATAGGCCGGTGCGCTGTCGGTGTTGACCACAGCGGGCGTTGCTGCGGCGGGTTTTGTTTCAGCCGGTTGTTCTTGAACCGCAGGTGCGGCAGGTACTGGCGCAGGCGCTGGAGCTGGGGCGCTTTCTGCTTTGGGGGCAGGTGCTGCATCGGTTGTTACGGCTGCGGTGGATTCGAGCATCACGACCACGGAGCCTTCGGAAATTTTATCGCCCACAGCGACTTTGACTTCCTTGACCACGCCGGCGTGCGACGACGGTACGTCGAGTGTCGCTTTGTCGGATTCGAGTGTGACCAGCGTGTCTTCGACGGCGACGCTGTCGCCGACTTTGACATAAACCTCGATCACGGGGATGTTTTTATAGTCGCCAATATCGGGGACTTTGACTTCGATGAGATTGCTCATGTTTTTTCCTCTCTATGACGATAATTACACAGTCCACGGTGCGGGTTTGTTGACGTCCAAATTGTACTTGGCAATGGCTTTGGCCACTTCTTCGTAGGCAATCACGCCGTCGTCGGCCAATGATTTGAGCGCGGCCACGGTGATCCACTGACGGTTCACTTCAAAGAAGTAGCGCAGTTTTTCGCGGGTGTCGGAGCGGCCATAGCCGTCCGTGCCGAGTACGGTGTAGCGTGATGGCACGTAGGCGCGGATTTGCTCGGCCACGGCGCGCATGTAGTCGGTCGCGGCGATTACCGGTGCGTCGGAGTCTTGCAACAGGGTTTCGACGTGCGAGAGTTTGCGCGGTGCGGTTGGGTGGAGCATGTTTTCGCGCTCAACCGATTGGCCTTCGCGTGCCAATTCGGTGAAGCTTGGCGCGGAGTATAGGTCGGCGTCCACGCCCCAGTCGTCTTTGAGCAATTGTGCAGCGGCGATGACTTCGTTCATGATGGTGCCTGCACCGATCAGACGAACTTTTTTCGCGGCGTTTTTCTCACCGGCTTGGAACAAGTACATGCCCTTGATGATGTCCGCTTCCGCGCCTGCCGGCATGGCCGGGTGGGCGTAGTTTTCGTTCATGACGGTGATGTAGTAGTACACGTCTTCTTGTTCGCGGTACATACGGCGCAGACCGTCTTGCATGATCACGGCCAATTCGTAGGAGAAGGTCGGGTCATAGGATACGCAGTTTGGCACGGTGGATGAGAGTAACAGGCTGTGGCCGTCTTCGTGTTGCAAACCTTCGCCGTTGAGCGTGGTGCGACCGGCTGTACCACCCAAAATGAAGCCGCGCGCGCGCATGTCGCCCGCCGCCCAGCACAAATCGCCAATGCGTTGGAAACCGAACATCGAGTACAGGATGTAGAACGGAATCATCGGCAGGTTGTGCGTCGAGTAGGAGGTCGCGGCTGCGATCCAGTCGGACATGCCGCCTGCTTCGTTGATGCCTTCTTGCAGTACTTGACCGGTTTTCGATTCTTTGTAGAACATCAGTTGTTCGTGGTCTTGCGGCAGGTATTTTTGGCCTTCTTGGTTCCAGATGCCCAGTTGACGGAACAAGCCTTCCATGCCAAAGGTGCGCGATTCGTCCGGTACGATCGGTACGATGCGATCCTTGAGGTTTTTGTCTTTGAGCAGATGGCCGAGGATGCGCACAAACGCCATGGTGGTGGAGATTTCGCGGCCTTCTTCGGTGGCTTTGAGGAAGGAGTCAAATGCGTCCAAATCAGGCACAATCAATGCTTCGTCGGCTTTGCGGCGACGCTGTGGCAAATAGCCGCCCAAATCCATGCGGCGTTTGCGCATGTATTCCAGCTCCGGCGAGCCTTCGGGAAAGGTGACGAACGGCAGTTGCTCCAGTTGATCGTCCAGCACCGGAATATTGAAACGGTCACGGAAATTGCGCACGTCTTCGATGTGCATTTTTTTCTGTTGGTGGGTCGAGTTTTGCGCTTCGCCCGAGCCGCCCATGCCGTAGCCTTTAATGGTGTGGGCGAGAATGACCGTTGGACGATCGGTGGATTCTTGCGCGGCTTTGAACGCGGCAAAAATTTTGTACGGGTCATGGCCGCCACGGTTCAGCGCCCAGATGTCGTCATCGTCCCAGTCCGCGACCAATTCTTTCAGCTCAGGTGTATTGAATAAGGTGTCGCGGATGTATTGTGCGTTTTTCGCGCGCATGGTTTGGAATTCGCCATCGACCATTTCGCCCAAGCGTTTGACCAGCACGCCTTTTTTGTCGCGGGCAAACAGGGTGTCCCATTTGCGTCCCCAGACCAGTTTGATCACGTTCCAGCCGGAGCCGCGGAATTCGGATTCCAGCTCCTGAATGATTTTACCGTTGCCGCGCACCGGACCGTCCAGACGCTGTAAATTACAGTTGATGACGAATACGAGGTTGTTCAGTTTTTCGCGGCCGGCCATGCCGATGGCACCGAGGGATTCGGGTTCGTCGGTTTCGCCGTCACCCAAAAACGCCCAAACTTTGCGTTTTTCGGTGTCAATCAAGCCTCGGCTATGCAGGTATTTCATAAAGCGCGCTTGGTAAATCGCCATGATCGGCCCCAAGCCCATCGATACCGTCGGGAATTGCCAAAAATCGGGCATCAGCCACGGATGTGGGTAGGACGGAATACCTTTGCCATCCACCTCTTGGCGGAAGTTAACCAGTTGCTCTTCAGTCAGACGACCAAGTAAAAAGGCGCGTGAATAAACGCCCGGCGCGGAGTGGCCTTGGACAAAAATCAGGTCACCGCCGTGCTCGGCAGACGGTGCGTGCCAGAAATGGTTAAAGCCGACTTCGTACAAGGTCGCGGCGGATTGGAATGAGGCAATATGGCCGCCGACGTTGGTGGTTTTGTTGGCGCGCAACACCATCGCCATGGCGTTCCAACGCACGAACGAGCGAATGCGGTGTTCAATCGCCTGATCGCCCGGTAACGGTGGCTGCTGATCCACGCCGATGGTGTTGATGTACGGCGTTTCGGTATGGAAGGCTTGTAAAACGCCGTTGGTGCGGGCGTGTGCGATTTGTTGGTCAATCAGATACGCGGTGCGTTCGGAGCCGTGGTTGTCGATGACATTGTCCAGCGCTTCAATCCACTCTTGCGTTTCTTGCGGATCGGTATCGAGATAGTTTTTATTGACTTCGGCTTGTAGTGCGGTCATGTGATGGCTCCTTGAGAGATGGGCGTTGGCTCCGATTTATGATTGGATGTGTGATGCCACAGCAGATTGTATTCTACTCAAATAATTGTATGTGAATGTGACTAATGGTGCAAGGGATTTTCCATTTTACGATTATCTATTTCATAATTTGAAAAATAGAAACAAAAGAGGAGAAAATGGTCACATAAGAGGGCGACGGAGAAGGCTTCTGTATTCCGATATGTTTTTTCTCTACTGTTGCTATTCTTTAGGGTTGATTTAGGGTTGTCGCGGGTGCGCGCTGTGTTTATAATCGCCGAACGGTCGTTCAAAAAATTCGACCACGCTGACTGAGATTTTGCTTGGTCATTGAAAACATAATCATTTCAGGAGACCTTATGAGTTTGCCGCACGCATTGTCCCAGTTACGTTTGCCCATTATTGGTTCGCCCATGTTCATCGTGTCCAACCTTGAGTTGGTCAAAGCGCAGTGCAAAGCCGGTATCGTCGGCTCGTTTCCCGCGCTTAATGCGCGTGGCGATGGTGCGCTGGATGCTTGGCTCACGGAATTGAAAGCCGAGTTGGAGGCTGATCGTGCGGCAGGTGGTACGCCTGCACCGTTTGCGGTCAACCAAATCGTACATCCGTCCAACGGGCGTTTGGCCGAGGACATTGCGGTGTGTCTGAAGCACCAAGTGCCCGTGTTCATCACCAGTTTGCAAGCGCCGCCGAAAGCGTTGATCGACGGCGCACATGCCTACGGCGGCATCGTGCTGCACGACGTGATCAATGCGCGCCATGCGAAAAAGGCGCTGGAAGCGGGCGTGGACGGCTTGATTTTGGTCGCGGCCGGTGCGGGCGGTCATGCCGGCGCACTCAGCCCGTTTGCCTTGGTCGGTGAAATTCGCCAGTTTTACGACGGTCTGATCGTGCTGTCCGGCAGCATTGCCAACGGCTCGGCGGTGCTGGCGGCGCAGGCGATGGGGGCGGATTTGGCCTATATGGGCACGCGTTTTATCGCCACCGCCGAGGCGAATGCGTCTGAGGGCTACAAACACGGCATCACCGAGGCCAGCGCGTCGGATGTGGTGTACACCAACCTATTTACCGGTGTGCATGGCAATTACCTGCGTCAGAGCATCGTCGCGGCAGGTTTGGATCCTGACAACTTACCTGTGGCGGATAAATCGAAAATGAACTTCGGCTCGGGCGGCAATACCGCTGCCAAAGCATGGAAGGACATCTGGGGCGTGGGACAAGGCGTTGCGGTGATTGATGAAATTTTGCCGACGGCGCAATTGGTCGATCAGTTGGAGTCCGAGTATCGCGCAGCGCGTGCGCGTCTGAGTCTATGATTTTTTGAGCAACGGTTCTTTTATTGAGAGTATGTAGCGTATGGCATGTTGGCATGGACATGCCATTTTCTGATCAACACAGTTACCAACGCCGCTCACGATGTTTTTAATCAACGTGATGCGTTACAATAGCGCCTTATTTGAACCCCACCAATCACACGGATACTGGCATGCAACACATACACATTCTCGGCATTTGCGGCACGTTTATGGGCGGAATCGCCGCCATTGCGAAACAGGCGGGCTACCGCGTTACCGGTTGCGATGCGAACGTTTATCCGCCGATGAGCACGCAGCTTGAGGAGCAGGGCATTGAGTTGATCAGCGGCTTTGATGCCGCGCAGATTGATCTGAAACCCGATGTGTTCGTGATTGGCAATGTGGTTTCGCGCGGCAATCCGCTGATGGAAGCGATTTTGGATCAGGGCTTGCCGTATATTTCCGGCCCGCAGTGGCTGGGTGAACACGTTCTGCGCGACAAGTGGGTGCTCGCGGTGGCGGGTACGCATGGCAAAACCACCACCAGCTCGATGCTCGCGTGGTTGCTGGAGGACGCGGGGCTGAATCCGGGCTTTTTAATTGGCGGCGTGCCGAATAACTTTGGCATTTCCGCGCGTTTGACCGACGATCCGTTTTTCGTGATCGAGGCGGATGAGTACGACACCGCGTTTTTCGACAAACGCAGTAAATTCGTGCATTACCGTCCGCGCACCGCGATTTTGAATAATCTGGAATTCGATCACGCCGATATTTTCGCTGACCTCGCTGCGATTCAGACGCAGTTTCACCACCTCGTGCGCACGATTCCGAATAACGGTTTGATCGTGTCCAATGCGCATGAAGCCGCGCTGGATGAAACGCTCGCCAAAGGGGCGTGGACACCGATTACGCGCTTTGCAGATGCGCGCGTGCCAGCCGATTGGCAGATTGCCCATGTCGGTGCGGACGACAACTTTGACGTGCTGTTTGAAGGGCAGTTACAAGGGCGTGTACACTGGGACGTGACGGGCGAGCACAATCGCTTGAATGCTTTGGCCGCGATTTCCGCCGCGCGTCATGTGGGCGTGGCGCCGCAAACCGCGATTGAGTCGTTTGCGCGCTACCGCATGCCGAAACGCCGCATGGAGGTCAAAGGTGTCGTCAATGACATCACGGTGTACGACGACTTCGCCCATCATCCGACCGCGATCACCACCACGGTCGCAGGGCTGCGCAAACGCGTCGGCTCGGCGCGTATTTTGGCGGTGCTGGAGCCGCGCTCCAATACCATGAAGCTCGGCGTGATGAAGGCGCAATTGCCTGAGTCTTTGCGTGACGCGGATTGGGTATTTGGCTACGGTGCAAGCGAGGGCAAGGATGCACTCGGTTGGGATTTGGCCGAATCATTGTCACCGCTGGGCGAAAAGGCGCGTGCGTTCAGCGATTTGAGCGAATTGGTACAGGCGGTCAAAGCGCAGGCGCGAGCAGGCGATCATATTTTGGTGATGAGCAACGGCGGTTTTGGCGGCGTGCATCAAAAGCTTTTGGATGCCTTGGCTTGAGTGCGGTTGAGTGACATACAATGAGTGACAAAAGGGGCTGAATGATTCAGCCCCTTTGCTTTTATGTTGATGTGGTCTTTATTTAGTAAATAAATGCAAAGTCCACGGCAGCACATACGCCTGCAATGTCGTCATGATGCCGACAATCGTACACAAAATCAGGCTGTGTTTGACGGTGAATCGGAACAGGTTCGATTCTTTGCCGGCCAAGCCGACGGCGGCACACGCCACGGCGATGGACTGCGGTGAAATCATTTTGCCGGTCACGCCGCCGGTGGTATTGGCCGCGACGGTGAGGTTCGGGTCAATGCCGATTTGATGTGCGGTGGAGGCCTGCAATGAGCCAAACAGCGCGTTGGACGAGGTGTCCGAACCGGTCAAAAATACGCCCAGCCAGCCGAGGAACGGCGAGAAGAACGGGAACGCTACGCCTGTGCCCGCCAAAACCAAGGCCAAGGTTGAAGACAAGCCGGAGTAGTTGGCGACGAAGGCGAAGGCCAATACCAAGCCAATCGACAAAATCGGGAAGCGCAGTTCGTACAGGGTTTCGCGGAAGGTTTTGAATGCGTCCGCCGGTTTCATTTTTAAAATGATGATCGAGACGATGGCCGAGAGCAAAATCGCTGTGCCGACCGCGCCGAGCAGGTTCAATTTATACACCGCTTCATACGGCTTGGGTGCGGCGACAATCGGCGCGGCTTTCAACACCAATTTATCCAAACCCGGCCATGCGAATTTAAACGTGCTGAAGCTGTCCAGAAACGCTTGGAACGGTTTGATCGTCCAGATGGTCACGAACACGGTCAAAATCGCAAACGGCGACCATGCTTTGATCACTTGGCCGGTGGTGTACTCTTTGGCGAGAGAGCCGAGCGGTTTGGGCTGGCGCATACCGTCAAAAGTGAAAATTTCTTTCGGTTGCCATCTTTTCAGGAACAGCGACAAACAGATCAAGCTGACCAAGGCCGAGGTCACGTCGGGCAATTCCGGCCCGATGAAGTTGGCGGTGAAAAACTGCGTGACTGCAAACGACACACCCGCGACCAAAATCGCCGGCCACGTTTGGCGAATGCCGCGCATGCCGTCCATCATCGCAACCAACCAGAACGGCACGACCACCGACAAAATCGGCAATTGACGACCGGCCAATTGACCGATGTGATACGGGTCGAGGCCGGACACTTGACCAGCGACGGTGATCGGAATGCCCATCGCGCCGAATGCCACGGGTGCGGTATTGGCAATCAAGCACAAACCGGCGGCGTACAGCGGATTAAAGCCCAGACCGACCAACAATGCGCCGGTAATTGCCACCGGTGCGCCAAAGCCCGCCGCGCCCTCTAAAAACGCGCCGAAGGAGAAGCCGACCAGCAGCATTTGCAGGCGTTGATCTTCGGTGATCGATACGACCGAGGCGCGAATCACGTCAAATTGGCCGGTTTTCACCGTGATTTTGTACAAAAACACCGCGGTGATGATGATCCATGCAATCGGCCACAAGCCGTAGGCAAAGCCGTAAAACGCGGCGGAAATCGCCATGCCGACCGGCATTTTGTAGGCAAAAATCGCGACGCCCAGTGCAATGAGTAAGGTGAAAAAACCTGCGACATGGCCTTTTAAACGCAATAGGGCGAGCGCAACGAAGAAAAACACAATGGGTAGGACGGCAATCGCTGCGGTCAGCCATAAGCTGTCCCCGACGGCCGTGTAGTTTTGCAACCAAGTTTGCATGAAAGAGTCTCCTTTAGGGCTACCTATAAAATTCACCTATAACCGCGGTGGTACTGCCGTGACTGCTGTTTAGGTGTTGTATGACTACGCCGTCGGTGCGAAATGCCGTGAACAACGACGCAGATTGAATGGGGTGTGTCGTGGTGTGTGTGATTTGGGTCGTCTGCCCTATGTGATTCGCCACGACACACCCCCGTCAATTCGGTTGGCTGGTGCGGATGCGCATCTATGAATTCTGTCGCTCGCGCTCGGCCATCAGTTGGTGCAAGGTTTTTGCCGCCGGTTTGAGTGGCGTGTGGTTTTGCGCCCACGCCTTTTGGCTCGGCGTGAGGGCGCGAAAACGGGTCGCCGCCCAACTGAACAGTTTGTAGCGTTTGCTGTGCGCGAAAATTCCCGTGAAGGCGCGCCAAGCCATCTGCTCGCTCAATGTGTGCGACGCGCCTTGACCACGCACGGCGTGCTCAACTGCCTCGTCGGGCGCACGTTGTGCCTCGGTGCGCAGGCGAATCAGCAGCTCGGGAATCGGGATGCGCACGGGACAAACCTCGGCACACGCGCCGCACAGACTGGAGGCGGTCGGCAAATCGCGGGTCGCCTCCAATCCCATCATGTGCGGTGAAATAATTTCGCCGATCGGCCCCGGATAGGTTGTGCCGTAGGCCGCACCGCCGATGCGACTGTACACGGGGCAGTGGTTCATGCACGCGCCGCAGCGAATGCATTGCAAGGTTTTGCGCATTTGCTCGTCGGCGTAGGCTTGCGTGCGGCCATTGTCCAGCAGCACCAAGTGCATTTCCTGCGGACCGTCCAGCTCGCCCGAGCGGCGCGGGCCGGTGATGAGGTTGAAGTAGGTGGTGATGTCCAAGCCGACCGCGCTGCGCGTGAGCAGGCTGTACAGCGGCACGACGTTGGAGAGTTTCGCCACGACTTTTTCTATACCCGTGATCGCAATATGCACGGGTGGTACGGTGGTGCACAGGCGGCCATTGCCTTCGTTTTCAACCAAACACAGCGTGCCGGTCTCGGCGACGGCGAAATTCACGCCTGACAGACCGACGTCGGCCTTGCGATACACACTGCGTAGCGCAAGGCGACCGATTTGGATCAATTCGTCCACATCGTGCGTCTCGGCGGTGTGCAGGTGTTCGTGAAACAGCGTGCTGATCTGCTCCTTGGTTTTGTGGATGGCAGGCATGACGATGTGCGTCGGTTTTTCGCCTGCCATTTGCACGATGTATTCGCCCATATCGCTCTCGATGGCCTCGATGTCGCGTTCGGCGAGATAGTGGTTCAGCTCGATTTCCTCGCTGACCATCGATTTGCCTTTAACCATCAGGGTGCTGTTTTGATCCAACATGATTTGATGGATGATGGCGCAGGCCTGCTCGGTGGTTTCCGCCCAATGTACTTGTACGCCCAAGCGTGTCATGTTCGTTTCCAACTGTGTGAGCAGCTCGGGCAATTGTGCCAGTGAACGCTGGCGGATGTGTTCGCACAAATCGCGCAGGTTTTGCAGCTCGTGTTCGTCGGATAGGACGGATTTGCGCTTGGCCATCAGGCCGTCCATCGCGGTGCGCAGGCTTTTGCGCAGCGGCGCGTCGGCCAGTGCGTCGGAGGCGTTGGCTTTGAATGTTTCGCTTTTGGGGTGCGCTTTGGGGTGAAAATGAATCGTCTGCGTTTTCATGCGGCTTCCTCCACGTCGGCCAGCGCAATATGCGCAGGCAATTGCGCCAGCACCACCAAATCGCGCGGCCCGTGTGCGCCAAAGGCCAAGGTCAACTGAATGTCCGAGGTTTTGGACGGGCTGGAGATCAACACCAGATTGCTCGGCGTGTTGTGCGCCAGTCTCAGCGACTGCATCGCGCTGAAAAAATCATCGTGCAGCGTCGTGGTGTCAAACAGCGCAATGTGGATCGGTGGCACCAAGCTCATGCTGCGCGGTTGCTGCGCATCCGGCCACAGCAGCAGCGTGCCGGTTTGGGCAATGCCGGCGCAAATATTGGTGAAACCCGCGTCAACCCGATCAAACAATTCGTCTTTCCAATCCTCAATCGGGCGCTCAAAACCGCAGGATTGGATTTCGGGCGCGTGTTGCGCCAAGGCCTGATGCGCCGCTTGGCCATGAGCGGTGTTCATCGGCAATAGGATGTTGCCAATCTGCTTGTCGCGCACCACCGCACACAAGGCTTCTGTCCAATTGTCTGCGTTGACCCAATGAATCTGCGTGTTGAAGCGGCGCATGGTGCGCGCCCAGTGCTTCAGTCGTTCCATCTCATTCGACCATTTCGGCGTGGCTTGCGCGTAGTAGGCGGCGGTATCCGGCTCCGGCATCGGCGCGCGCTGAGCGGCGTTCAGTTTGGCAAAAATACGTTCGCGCGCGGTTTGCGATGTGCGTTTGAGATCAAAAGGAGTGCTCATGCTTTGCCTCCCGTGCGTTCGAGTAAAAACGTTGCCAAATGCTTCGGTCGCGGCATGTTCGGCTCGTCTTTGGCAATTTTGCCGCCGATGTTGAGCATACAGCCTGCGTCTGCGCTGATGATTTCGGTCGCTTGGGTGGCTTTGAGCGCGGCGACTTTATCGCTGACCATCGCGCCGGAGATATTCGGGTGTTTCATCGAGAAGGTGCCGCCGAAGCCGCAGCATTCGGATTCGTGGTCGTGCACCACGCGGGTGACGTTGGCGAGGCGCTCAACCAGCGCCCAACTGGATTCATGCACGCCCATTTCGCGACGGGCGGTGCAACTGGTGTGTACGGCGACGTTGATCGGCGCGCCCTTGTCCTGCGGTTGATAATTTAACGTGTGCAATAAAAATTGGGAGAATTCGACCACGCGGCTGGCAATGTCGTTGGCGGCGCCGGCATATTCGCTATCGGCAAACAAGGTCGGCCAGTGATGCTTCATCATGCCGCCGCACGAGCCGGATGGCACGATGATCGGCCACGGTTGCCCAAACAGGGATAATTGCTGGCGCGCGACCTCAAACGCCTCTTGCGGGTGTCCGGAGGTGTAGGCCGGTTGGCCGCAGCAGCTTTGCTCCTGCGGATAATGCACGCGGATGCCTTGCGCTTCGAGCAGGGTGATCGCGTCCACGCCCGCCTCGGGCATGAAAATATCCAACACGCAGGTGCCGAACAGGTACACATCGCTCGGCGGTGCTACAGGTGTCGCAGGTGTTACTGACGGTGCAGCAGTGACATTGATGTCCATGCGCATGGTGGTCTCCTATCATCGCTTCGTCGGTGCATGGGTTCATCGTGGGCGGTGAAACGAAACGGCGCGACACGTGACACGGTGATTCATGCAGAATGATTTTGTATTTTATGGTAAATTGGTCATACCAATTAAAAAGCGTGAGCGACACTGTACAAAATTTTTACCCAATTGGTCAACTATTTTCTCCCTATTTGAGTGAAATTATGTGCATGCGGGTGTGGTGTCTCTGCGTGGAAGGCGTATTTGCAGCATTTAAGGCTTTATACCCGCGCTGCGAAAAACTATAATGAGCGATAAAGTGTGCGCTGCAACATATCCGCATGATTGTTGTGTGGCAGTGTCGAAATATATTGATAAAGGCGTCGGCATCGTATGGCTTCCCAAACCCCTCGGATTCACTCCAGCAAACTCTCTGAGCAGCTCGCGCAGAGTTTGGAGCAACTCATTTTAGACGGCGTGTACGCGGTCGGCGAACGTTTGCCGTCCGAGCGACAGATGGCTGAGGACTACGGTGTCTCACGCCCGAGCGTGCGTGGCGCGCTGAGTACATTGGCCGCGCGCAACCTGATTGAAACGCGGCACGGCGGCGGACATTATGTATCCGAGCGGCTGCACTCGGACTTTTTATCGCTGTGGCAAAGCCTGCTCTCGCGCCACGACTACATGGAATTTGACGTACTCGAATTTCGCCGTGCATTCGAGGGCATGATGTCGGGGCTGGCTGCCGAGCGCGCGACCGAAACCGATTTGGAACGCATTCGCTCGTGTTTGGAGCAGATGGATGTGGCGGCGCAGACGCACAATCTGGAGCAGCAATCCGAAGCCGATGTCGGCTTTCACCAAGCCATTGCGGAAGCGAGCCACAACGTCCTATTTAGCCATCTGTCCAACAGCCTGCTGACCATGTTGCACCGCCATACGCAGAAAAATCTGGCCAATATGTTCAGCGTAGGCGGCGACAAGCAGAAATTGCGTACGCAGCATCAAGCCATCTATGACGCCATCGCCGCGCGTGACGCGGCACGTGCTACGGCGCAGGCGCAGGCGCACATCGCCTATGTCGAATCCACCCTGCGTCAGGCGCGTGCGCACAGCGCCCGCGAATCGCGCGCGCAAGCACTGGCGCACAAAGACCGAGTCAAAAAATTGCGCTCGGGCAAATAATCATCATGCAACCATCACAAGATCAAAGGAGGGCGTGTGCGTTTACTGTATTTACACGGATTTCGTTCGTCACCGCAGTCGGACAAAGCGCTGACGGTGGCGCAATATTGCCAAACGTATGGCTTGAATGCGCCGATCATGCCGCAGTTGCCGATTTCACCGCTCGAATCGATTCAACTGTGTGAACAACTGATTGCACAGCACGCCATCACCGCCGTGTGTGGTTCCTCGCTTGGTGGTTTTTACGCGCTGTACTTGGCTGAAAAATACAGCTTGCGCTGCGGGCTGATCAATCCCGCGATTACACCGTGGGTCGATATGGAGCAGGCCGAGAATCATGAGCGCTATGAAATCGACGAGCTGGATTTGCAAGCCAACGGCCACTACGTCGATCAACTCAAACCATACTACACGTCGACATTAACGCACCCTGAGCACTTCCTCGCACTGATTGGACTGGCCGACGAAGTGCTTGATCCACAACAGATGCGCCGTCATTTGGCCGCCGCGCGCCAAATTATCGTACCCGAGGGCGATCACGCCATGAGTGATTTTGGCGGACATTTGGATGAATTGATGCGGTTTGTACAAAGTGAATGATACGGGCGCTCTTCGATATGCAGCACTCATTTTGTGATATAAAAAGACGATGAAACAACGCACAGCTTGGTGGCTGGCGATACGGCCCAAAACGCTATCGGTTTGCGCCGTACCGGTTATGGTCGGAACGGCATTGGCTTATTTTGAGCAAGGCCATCTGCGGTGGTGGCCGGCGCTGGCAGCGTTGTTGGCGGCTATGTTGATTCAAATCGGTACGAATCTGTACAACGATGTCGGTGATTTTGAGCGCGGCGCAGACACTGCCGAGCGTCTCGGCCCGCCGCGTGTAACCGCGCAGGCGTGGCTGTCGGCGCATGCCGTACGATGTGGTGCGCGCGCGGCGTTTGCGCTGGCATTGCTGATGGGGACGGCGCTGGTGGCGTGGGGCGGTTGGCCGATTTTGTTGATCGGTATCCTCTCGCTGATTTCCGGCTGGGCGTATACCGGTGGGCGTTGGCCAATCGCGTATTCACCATTGGGCGAATTGTTTGTGCTGATGTTTTTTGGTGTGGTAGCCGTGGGCGGGACGTATTATTTACAGACGTTTTCGGTCTCAAAAGCGGCGTTGATTGCCGGTGTCATGCTCGGCTCGTTTGCCGCCGCGGTCATCACGGTGAACAATACGCGCGATATTCAGACCGATGCGACGGTGCAAAAACGCACGCTTGCCGTGCGTTTGGGGCGCTCGGCGATGAATACGGTGTATGCGCTTGAGCTGCTGCTGCCGTTTGTATTGCTGCCGTGGTTCGCCGTGCAAACGAATCTCGCTTGGCGGATGGCTTTGCCCGTGATTGCGGGCGTACTGGCCGTTACGCTCTATCGGCGTTTTTGTGCGGCGCAAGGGGTGGCATTTAATGCGCTGCTCACGGCGACCGCCCAACTGCAATGGGTTTTTGCGGTATTGTTGATGGGGGCGCTGCTGTTTCCGTGATCCGCGCTATCATTCCATTGCACCACTAAATTTTCCCCGAAAACTGATAGCGCGCGCCCGGATGCCACATCGTCACCAGTGTGGCGACTTGGTTCATGGACAGGGTTTTGCGTTGTAACACCAAGCACGCTTCGTGCTTTTTGATGTGCAGCATCTCTGCGATGGCCTCCGGCGCGGGCAGCGCTTCGACGGTGTATTCGCCGGATTGTAGCGGCACATTTTCTAATAAATACTCGTTGGGTGTGGTGCGTGAAAAATCCTGTTGAAGGTATTCGGGGGCGACGCTCGGATTGACCCAGCGCTCTTCGACCTGAATCGGTTCGTCGTTTTCAAAATGCAGCATCACCGAGTGAAACAGGTAGGTGTTTGCTGCGAGGCCGAACTCAGCGGCGAGCGTTTCATTCGCTTTGCTTTTTTCCAGTAAAAATAATTCACTGCGGTGCGCATGGCCGCGCGCACGGATTTCTTTGGCGATGCTGTTGATCTCGACCAGCGTGGTTTGGTATTTTTGTTGTGCGACAAAGGTGCCGGAGCCTTGCACGCGCGTGAGCACTTGCTCCTGCGTCAGCTCGCGCATGGCGCGGTTTACGGTCATGCGTGAGACGCCGAATTGTTTGGCCAGTGCCAGCTCGGACGGAATGGCCTGACCCTGTTTCCACACGCCGGTTTGGATGGATTCGAGGATGAGATTTTTGATGCGCTGAAAGGCGGGAATGTGGGGCTCTTGCGTCATATGGGTTCTGCGGTGTGGGTTCGTTTCATATTCGCATTGTACAAAATTGCTTCATCGGGTGCAGAAATAAGTATTGACATCTGATTCAAACTTTATTAAAGTTGTCTATACAAATTTTCGCCATGCGAGGACATGATCTTCGCCAGCGTGGATATATCCCATAACACCCCCATAAAAATCAGGAGCACACCATGAGCACACACGATCCCCGTTTGGACACCACGCGCGTGATCCGCGCCCCGCGCGGTACGGAGCTGAACTGTAAAAACTGGCTGACCGAGGCGGCGTACCGCATGATTCAAAATAATTTGGACGCCGAGGTCGCGGAGAATCCGCAGCATCTGGTGGTGTACGGCGGCATCGGTCGTGCGGCGCGCGATTGGGCGTGCTATGACGCGATTTTGGCGACGCTGAAAAATCTGAATGAGGATGAAACGCTGTTGGTGCAGTCGGGCAAACCGGTCGGTGTGTTCAAAACCCATGCCGATGCGCCGCGCGTGCTGCTGGCGAACTCGAACCTCGTGCCGAAATGGGCGAATTGGGAACATTTCAACGAACTGGATCGCAAGGGACTGTTCATGTACGGCCAAATGACCGCTGGTAGCTGGATTTATATTGGCTCGCAGGGCATTGTGCAGGGCACGTATGAGACCTTTGTCGAGGCGGGGCGTCAGCATTTTGGCGGCGACTGGACGGGGCGTTGGATTTTGACCGCCGGTTTGGGCGGTATGGGGGGCGCACAGCCGCTGGCGGCGACGCTCGCGGGCGCGGTGTCGTTGAACATCGAGTGCCAACAAAGCAGTATTGATTTTCGCCTGCGCACGCGGTATCTCGACAAACAGGCGAAGGATTTGGACGACGCGCTGGCCTTGGTCCAACACCACTGTGCGCGCGGCGAAGCGGTGTCCATCGGCTTGCTTGGCAATGCGGCGGAGATTTTGCCCGAGCTGGTCAAGCGCGCACAGCAGGGCGGCATCAAGCCCGATTTGGTCACCGATCAAACCTCGGCGCATGATTTGATCAACGGCTATCTGCCGGTCGGCTGGACGGTCGAACAGTGGAAAGCGGCACAAGCCGATCATACACAACACGCGCGCCTGACCGAGCAGGCGGCGCAATCGTGCGCGCAGCATGTGCAAGCCATGCTGGCTTTTCACGCGATGGGCATTCCGACCGTGGACTATGGCAACAACATTCGCCAAGTCGCCTTCGATCAAGGCGTGCGCAATGCGTTTGACTTCCCCGGTTTCGTTCCTGCTTATATTCGCCCGCTGTTTTGCGAGGGCAAAGGCCCGTTCCGCTGGGTGGCGCTGTCGGGCGATCCTGAGGATATTTACAAAACCGATGCGAAGATCAA
This sequence comes from Burkholderiaceae bacterium, assembly GCA_049291875.1. Lineage (GTDB taxonomy): Bacteria > Pseudomonadota > Gammaproteobacteria > Burkholderiales > Burkholderiaceae > CTSOIL-112. The sequence continues at coordinate 158,561 of JBATQE010000004.1, read as the reverse complement.
AGAGCTATTCCCTGAAAATAAATCCGTGCATCACTGGCTGGACATGGCGAAAGAGCGCATCGCGTTTCAAGGGCTACCGGCGCGCATTTGCTGGCTCGGTTTGGGTGAACGCCACATCGCCGGTTTGGCGTTCAATGAAATGGTGAAAAACGGTGAACTGAAAGCGCCGATTGTGATTGGACGCGACCATCTGGATACCGGCTCGGTCGCCTCGCCGAACCGCGAAACCGAAAGCATGAAGGATGGCACGGACGCGGTGTCCGACTGGCCGCTGCTCAATGCGCTGCTGAACACGGCAGGCGGCGCGACGTGGGTGTCGCTGCATCATGGCGGCGGCGTCGGCATGGGCTACTCGCAGCACTCCGGCGTGGTGATTGTCGCCGATGGTACGGATGCGGCGGCGCAGCGTTTGGCGCGCGTGCTGGTCAATGACTGCGGCTCGGGCGTGATGCGCCACGCTGATGCGGGCTACGACAGTGCGATTGCCTGTGCGCAACGCAATGGTTTGAATTTGCCCATGATCAAATAATTAAAGACAATAGGACAATGACGATGACCCAACACACAGCAAACACACTCATTATTCAACCGGGGCGCATGACTTTGGCCGAGCTGCGCCAAGTGTGGCAACAGTCGATGCAGATTCGTTTGGACGAAGCGGCCTATGATGCGATTCACGCATCGGCGCAGGCGATTGAGCAGGTTTTGGCGCGCGACGTCGCCGCTTATGGCATTAATACCGGCTTTGGCCTGCTGGCGAAAAAACGCATTCCGTCCGAGCAGTTGATGCAGTTGCAGCGTAATTTGATTTTGTCGCATTCCGTCGGCACGGGTGAGGCGCTTTCGCCTGCGGTGGTGCGATTGATTTTATTGATGAAAATCGCCAGCCTCGCGCGCGGCTACTCCGGCATTCGCGCGGAAGTGATCGACAGCATGATCGCCGTTTTTAACGCGGGCATCACGCCGCTGATTCCGGCCAAAGGCTCGGTCGGTGCGTCGGGCGATCTCGCGCCGCTGTCGCACATGACGCTGGCGATCATGGGTGAAGGGCAGGTGTTTGTGAACGGTGCGCTGGTCGATGCGAAAGCCGCACTGGCGCAAGCGGGCATCGCGCCGGTGGTGCTGGCGGCGAAAGAAGGCTTGGCGCTGATTAACGGCACGCAGGTCTCGACCGCGCTCGCGTTGCAGGGCTTGTTCATGGCTGAACGCCTGTATCAAGCGGGCGTGGTGGTCGGCGCCATGGCGATTGATGCGGCCAAAGGCAGCGATGCGCCGTTTGACCCACGCATTCACGAGGTGCGCGGACAAGCGGGGCAAATCGCCAGCGCGCGGCTGTATCGCCGTTTGCTCACCGACAGTGAAATTCGTCGCTCGCATGAGGTGGAAGATGACCGTGTGCAAGACCCGTACAGCTTGCGTTGCCAACCGCAGGTGATGGGCGCGTGTTTGGATTTGATTCACAACGCCGCGCGCACGCTGTTGATCGAGGCGAACGCCGTGACCGATAACCCGCTGATTTTCCGCGACCAAGAGGACGTGCATGTTTTGTCCGGTGGTAATTTTCACGCCGAGCCGGTGGCGTTCGCGGCGGATAATTTGGCCTTGGCGATTGCGGAAATCGGTGCGCTGTCCGAGCGGCGCGTGGCGCTGTTGATTGACGCGACTTTGTCGGGTTTGTCGGCATTTTTGGTGGATAATCCGGGTGTGAATTCGGGCTTCATGATCGCGCATGTCACCGCAGCGGCGTTGGCCTCGGAGAATAAATCGCTGGCGCATCCGGCGAGTGTGGACAGCTTGCCCACCTCGGCCAATCAAGAGGATCACGTGAGCATGGCGACCTTTGCCGGACGGCGTTTACACGAGATGGCGCACAACACCGCGACCATCGTCGGCATCGAGCTGCTCGCGGCGGCGCAGGGTATTGATTTTCATCGCCCGCTGCGCAGTTCGGCGTGTTTGGAGCAGGCGCATGCGCTGTTACGCACGCAGGTGACGCGCTATGGCGAAGACCGATTGTTCGCGCCGGACATTGAGGCGGCCAAAGGTTTGGTGCTGCATGGTGGCTTGGTGGCGCATTGTGCGGAATTATTTGCGGACGTGGTGTCGGCGTGATTGAATAACAAAGGAGCGGGCATGAAACAGGCGGCGGATCGCTCGGTGTGGCAGGGGCGCGTGGATGCGCTCGAAGGCGAACTGGGCGCGCGCTGGCATCAGCGCATCGCGTTGACGGATGAGCACAGCCGTGGCGGCGTAGCGTTGCTGGGGTTTGCGTGCGACGCGGGTGTACAGCGCAACCACGGGCGCATCGGTGCGCGCGCTGCGCCGACGCGGATTCGGCGATTTTTGGCGAATATTCCGGTACCACAAAATGCTGTTGCGTTGTGGGATGCGGGTGATGTACGTTGCGAAGGCGATGCGCTGGAATCGGCGCAGGCTGAGTTTTCAGCACGCATGGCGGCGCTGTTGACGCAAGGCGTTTTTCCCATCGGCTTGGGTGGCGGACACGAAATTGCCTACGCCAGTTTTGGCGGTTTGGCCGAGCATTTGAGCCGCAACGCTGAGCATGCGCCGAATATTGGCATCATCAATTTGGACGCGCATTTTGATTTACGGCGGGATGAGCGCGCTTCGTCCGGTACGCCGTTTTTACAAATTGCAAACGAATGCGCGCGGCGCGGCTGGGCGTTTCACTATCTGTGTTTGGGCGTAAGTGAGTTTGCGAATACGGCGGCGCTGTTTGAACGGGCGCGTGCGTTGGGCGCGAATTGGCGATTGGACGAGCAGATGCAGGAGCGCCATTTGCCAGAGATTTTGGCGCAGGTGGAGGCGTTTCTCGCGCCGCTGGATGCGATTTATTTAACCATTGATTTGGATGTTTTGCCCGCTGCGGTTGCGCCCGGTGTGAGCGCGCCGTCGGCGCTGGGCGTGCCGCTCGCGGTGGTCGAGGCGGTGGCGGATTGCGTGTGTGCTTCGGGGAAATTGCGCGTGGTGGATTTGGCCGAATTCAACCCTGAGTTTGATGTCGATGGACATACCGCGCGAGTGGTGGCACGTCTGGCGGCACGGTTGGTTTCACGGCTGGAGAAAAAAGATGAGTGAAGCACAGTGGGATGCGATTTGGCTGAACGCGCATTTGGCGACGATGGTCGGCGCTGATTATGGTGCGATTGAACAAGGTGCGCTCGCGGTGCGTGACGGTGTCATTGCGTGGGTGGGCGCGCAGGCGGATTTGCCTGTCGGTTGGCGCGCGCAGACGGTGCACGATGCTCAAGGCGCGTGGATCACGCCCGGCTTGATCGACTGCCACACGCACATCGTGTACGCGGGCAATCGCAGCCATGAGTTTGAGGCGCGGCTTAACGGCGTGGCGTATGAGGAAATCGCGCGTCAAGGCGGCGGCATTCGTGCGACGGTGCGCGCGACGCGAGCGGCGAGTGAAGCACAACTGTATGCGGAGAGTGTGCCGCGTGTGCGACGTTTGCTCAGTGAAGGTGTGACCACGTTGGAAATCAAATCAGGCTACGGCTTGACGTTGGCGGATGAGGCAAAAATGTTGCGCGTGGCGCGTCGTCTGAGCATCGAGTATGGCGTGCGTGTGCGCACCACCTTTTTGGGCGCGCACGCCGTACCACCGGAGTTTGAGGACAATGCCGGTGCGTATGTGACGCATATTGTGGAGGAGATGTTACCGACGTTGGCGGGTATGGGCTTGGTGGATGCGGTGGATGCGTTTTGCGAGCGCATCGGTTTTTCATCCGCGCAAACCGAGCGGGTGTTTGCTGCAGCGCGTGCGCAGGGTTTGCCGGTGAAGCTGCACGCTGAGCAGTTGTCCGATCAGGGGGGCGCTGAGTTGGTCGCGCGCTACGGTGGTTTGTCTGCCGATCATTTGGAGTATTTGAGCGAGGCGGGCGTGGCGGCGATGGCGCAGGCGGGTACGGTGGCGGTGCTGTTGCCCGGTGCGTTTTATTTTCTGCGTGAAACGCAGTTGCCGCCGATTGCGGCGCTGCGTGTGGCGGGCGTGCCGATGGCGGTGTCAACCGACTGTAATCCGGGCACGTCGCCGCTGACTTCAATTTTGCTGGCGATGAATATGGCGTGTACGCTGTTTCGCCTCACGCCACAGGAGGCGCTCGCGGGGGTGACGTGTCATGCGGCGCGCGCGTTGGGTGTGCAGGACTCGGTTGGGCAATTGGCGCTTGGTTATGCGGCGGATTTTGCGCTGTGGGACATCGCGCATCCGGCGGATTTGAGTTACGCCATGGGGCTGAATCCTTGCGTTGCTACGGTGTTTGGCGGTCAGGTGCGGGTTGTGGATTGATTGTCCTCGCTAAAGTGTGATAGCCTGCGCTCCTTTGTTTCTTTTGAGGTGCGTCGCGTATGTGGCACGAATTTTTCCCCTATGGTTTTGAACGATACCTCGTCGGTGGCTTGGCCATCGGTGTGGGTGTGGCGGTGCTGTTCGTCACCACCGGTCGGCTCGGTGGTGCAAGTACGGTGTTCAGCGCAACGTGGTCGTGGTTCTCACGGCTGCCGTTTTTCCAACAATCATCATTACGCGATTCGCGCAACTGGCGGGTGCTCTATGCGTTTGGTATGCTGCTGGGCGGCGTTGTGTACGTACTCGTCGGTCTGCCGGTGGATGGCTCGGATATTGCGACGTGGCGACTGGTGTTGGGCGGCTTGCTCATCGGTTTTGGTGCGCGTTTGGGGGGTGGTTGTACATCGGGGCATGGGATTTGCGGCATGGCTTCGTTGTCCATTGACTCCATGTTGATGGTGGCGGTGTTTTTGAGTACGGCGATTGTGACCGCGCTGCTGATGAATGCTTTGGGGGTGGTGTGATGATGAAGGTGTTTTGGACGTTGGCGAGTGGCGTGCTGTTTGGTTTTGGCTTGGCATATTCGAGCATGATTCGGCCTGATACCGTGCTGGCGTTTTTGACGTTTCAGGATTTGGGGTTGTTGCTGGTCTTGGGTGTGGCCGTTGGCGTGAATCTGCTGGTGTTTCAATTCGTGCCGCGTTGGCGTGCGGCCTCCTTGTCGGGTGATGCGTTTGAGTCGCGTCCTTTTCAATTGAACCGTCAAACGGTACTCGGCGGGGTGCTGTTCGGCCTCGGTTGGGGAATTTGCGGCGTGTGTCCTGCGCCTGCGTTCGCAGGTTTAGGGACGGGTAACTGGCGTATGTTGGTGGTGCTGGCGGCGATTTTTATCGGTGCGGGGTTGCACGGCTGGTGGGTGCAGGCATCAAGCGCGCGAAATTAAGTTGATTGTTTTTTATCAGAGGTGTTTGGCGCGAAGCGTTATTTAATCGCGTGTTCCAAGGTCTCAATAAACAACCCCGCCACATCAAACCCTGTCTGGTTGTAAATTTCTTGGAATCCGGTCGGGCTGGTGACGTTGATTTCGGTCAGGCAGTCGCCAATCACGTCCAAGCCGGCCAATAAAATCCCGCGTTGCCACAGAATCGGGGCGAGGGTTTGTGCGATGCGCCAGTCGGACTCAGACATGGCTTGCGCGACGGCTTTGCCTCCGGCGGCCATATTGCCGCGCACTTCGCCGTTTTGTGGGATGCGCGCGAGCGCGTGCTGCACGATTTGCCCGCCGATGATGAGGATGCGTTTGTCGCCTTGTGCGATTTCGGGCAGGAATTTTTGACCCATGATCGGGCGCGTGCCGTTTTCACTGAGCACTTCCACCACCGAGCCGAGGTTCATGCCGTTTTCAGTGACGCGAAACACGCCTGCGCCGCCCATGCCGTCGAGTGGTTTGAGGATGATGTCGTGATGTTCGGCATGAAAGCGTTGGAAGCTGGCTTTGTCGCTGGCGATCAGCGTCGGCGCGGTGAGCTCGGGAAATTCTAATATTGAGACTTTTTCAGAGTGGTTGCGAATCGCTGCGGGCGAGTTAAATACTTGGGCGCCTTGGCGCACGGCGGCATCCAGTAGCCATGTGTCGGTGACGTAGTTGACGTCAAACGGCGGGTCTTTGCGCATGATGACGGCGTCGTATTCGGACAAGGCTTGCTCGCTTTGCTCCATGATGTTATGCCAATGCGTTTGTGAGGCTGGTTCAATCAATTCGATGCGTTGGGCGTGCGCGCGTACCGCGCCATCCGAACGCATATCTTTGGCCAAACACGCCCAAATCCGGTGTCCGCGCGCTTGCGCACTGCGCATCATGGCGTAGGTGGTTTCTTTGTGGATTTTGAATTGATTCAGCGGGTCGGCGATGAATAGGATGTCCATGGCGATTCGATATAAGTGTCCTAAATCAAATGGATTCCCGCTTTCGCGGGAATGACGGCGTTCTATTAAACCTCTTCGCGTTCCGGATCGGTACGTTCCAGTTCCAACGAGGCGGCGAGCATGGCCAGTCGCCCGACCACGCCTGCTTGGTAAAAGCGGTTATGCAAGGTGTTGCTGTCTTCAGGATCGTGCTCGGACTCGGGAATGAAGGACAGCGGCTCAAAACGCATCCCGGATGAGTTGAGGTTCTCGTCGTGGCCTTTTTCCGAATTCACGCGGTAAAAGCCGCCGACGACGTAGCGATCAATCATGTAGACCACCGGCTCGGCCATGTGGCCGTCCCAGCGCTCAATCGTCGGCACGCCTTCTTGAATCAGGATGTCCTGTACTTCCAAGCCTTCTTTGATGACCGCCATTTTATTGCGCTGTTTGCGGTTGAGGGCGCGAATGTCATCGGGGCTGCGCACGGTCATGATGCCCATACCGTAGGTGCCGGCGTCGGCTTTGACAATGACGAACGGGTCGTCCTTGATGCCGTATTCCTTGTATTTTTTGGTGATTTTTTTCAATGTGGCTTCGACGGCGGTAGCCAACTCGTCCTCGCCCACGCGCTCATGGAAATCCACGCCTTTGAGGCTGGTGTGGTAGGCGTTGATCAGCCACGGGTCAATGCCGAGGAATTTGCCAAATTTTTTCGCCACTTCGTCGTAGGCGGTGAAGTGTGTGGATTTGCGGCGCACGGTCCAGCCTGCGTGTAACGGCGGCAGGAGGTGTTGCTCACGAATGTTTTCGAGGATCAGCGGTTGGCCGCTGGACAGATCATTGTTGAGCAAAATCGTACAGGGGTCGAACGAGCCGTTGCCCACGGTCAGGCGACGACCATTGCGCTCCAGTGGTTCCAGCGTGAGGGTGTCGCCGTTGGCCAATTCCAATGTGGTTGGCTCGGTGATCTCAGGTGAAAGCGAGCCAAGGCGCACATTCAGGCCGGTCAGGCGCATGATTTTGGACAGTTGCGCGACGTTTTGCAGGTAGAACTGGTTGCGCGTGTGCTTTTCGGGGATGATCAGCAGGTTTTTCGCGTCAGGACAGTATTTTTCAATCGCCGCCATGGCCGCTTGCGTCGCCAGCGGGAACATTTCCTCGGCCAGATTGTTAAAGCCGCCGGGGAATAAGTTGGTGTCCACCGGCGCCGCTTTGAATCCCGCGTTGCGCACGTCCACCGAGCTGTAAAACGGTGGCGTGTGCTCCTGCCATTCCAGACGGAACCAGCGCTCAATCATCGGGGTGGCGTCCAACAGCAATTTTTCGAGTTCGGGGAGCGGGCCGCTCAGAGCGGTGCGAAGATGAGGAACCATAATTTATCCTAAGGGGTAGTATATTGGGGTGTGATTTTAATCGATATTCGTTCTGTGCTGTCACATTGGGGCGGTTTTGTTAAACTCAAGAGCGCTACAAGAGCGACTGAATCAATGCGGCTGTATGTCAATTGGGCTCGGTGCGCTCCGATTCGGTCGTGCTGGACTCCGGTCGCGCTTGCATGATCCATTGTCCAATGATTTCACCCGCTTGCTCCAGTCCCACGCGGTTGGTTGAGGAGAACAATTGCACCGTACCCCAGTCGCCAGCCAACTCCTGCAACTGTTTGCGCACGGCAAACAGCGTTTTATTCGCATCGTTACGCGTCAGTTTGTCGCATTTGGTCAATAGCACATGAATCGGTCGAGCCAACGGCACGAACCATTGTATCATTTGCACGTCCAATTCCGTCAGCCCGCGACGGATGTCCACCATCAGTACTAAGCCTTTGAGCTGATCGCGTTCCTGCAAATATTTGGACAGTAGGCGGTTCCAATGCTCCTTCACCGACAGCGGTGTTTGCGCATAACCATAGCCGGGCAAATCGACCAAATAGCCGTAGGTCTCACCGCGACGCCCGACGGTGAAATAGTTGATGTGCTGGGTTCTGCCCGGTGTGTTGCTCGAAAACGCCAGACGCTTTTGATTGCACAACACATTGATGGCGCTGGATTTGCCCGCATTCGAGCGCCCCGCGAAGGCCACTTCTGGGAATGGTTCGCTCGGCAAATCCTGATAATGATTGACTGTGGTAAAAAACTGACTGTGGTGCAAAATCGACATGAAAAAACTTTCGGATGATGAAGTTTGGAACAATTGCTTGGCAATGTAGCGATTATCCATGTAACAATTAAGGATATTTATTGCTTATTTGTTGGTTTATTGGCGGCTCTATTGTACAATGCCAAATGAACAAAACGGCAATTTTGTATAAATCGTGGCGGATGGTTGCGGTGTTTGTCCCAAATCATCCAAAATTAACCTTGATTTGATTCGGCCTCGGTTGTCACATCTCGGTTGTTAAACTTCGGTTCAAAATGGCCGTCCCACCTTTCTCTTTAGTATGGATCTAATTATGAAACGTTCTTACGCATATTTGTTGGCAACAGCAGGCATCGTTGCTGTGATTTCAGGTGTAGCCATCGCTCAACAAGCCACTGCGCCGGCTCCGGCGGCAGCTCCTGCTGCGGCAACCCCTGCGCCTGCGGTTGCAGAAGCCGCGCCAGCGGCCGTTGCAGCACCGTTCTCCATTGACCAAGTACAAAATATGCCGGTAGGCGTTGAGCGCGGTAAGAAAATCGCCGAAGGTCTGTGCGCGGCGTGCCACAATGCCGATGGTAACAGCGTTGTGCCATTGCAACCGAAATTGGCTGGCCAGCACATGGCTTACTTGGAAAAACAACTGCACGACTTTAAAGTGGCCGAAGGCGCGAAAACCGCTGCCCGTGCCAATATGCTGAATGACAAAGGCGACGTGATGCCATCAACTATGGGCAGCCAAGTGGATCTGCTGTCCAAAGATCCGAAACAATTTGATAACGACGTGAAAAGCTTGGCGTTGTGGTTCAATACACAAAAACTCGTTCCGGCATCGGCTTCCAACCCCGATCCGGCCAGCTCGAACTTGGGTAAACGCATTTACACCGGTGGTATCGTGAGCAAAGGTGTTCCGGCGTGTGCGGGCTGCCACAGCCCAACCGGCGCGGGCATTCCGAATAAATACCCGCATGTTTCCGGTCAGTTTGCCGACTATGCGGTGGTTCAATTAAAAGCATTCCGCGAGGACGTGCGCACCAACAGTCCGCAAAACCAAATGCAGGATATCGCCAAGCGCCTGACCGATGCGGAAATCAAAGCCGTGGCCGACTACATGGCAGGTGTGCGTTAATCATTTCAAGGTCTCATTCAGTGTCGAAGAGTTGCATTGCATGAGCGACATATACTGATTAACTACACAATTTTTCGCGTGTGGCAAGCTACAATGACGGGCGGTTTCGACTGCCCGTTTTTTTATGGCTCAAATCTCTACAGTTGTGTCTGCTGTGCCTGAAAATACACGTGTGTCAGGGTTTCTTCAGGCGATATTGAGACAATACGAGACGATAAGCGTTGTCCAAAAATGGCTCTTTGAAACGGCCTTTTTCTACTAAATAAACACATTGTTTTTAATGAACTCAAACCGTTCTCAATCATCCGCTTCCTCGCTTGCCTCGCGCTTGTGGGATTTTATCGGCTCCATGCGTTTTGCCGTCAGTATTTTGACGGTGGTGGCCATTGCCAGTGCGATTGGCACGATCATCAAGCAAAATGAAAGCCGTTTGAACTACGTCGATCAATTTGGCGCTTTTTGGGCGGGTGTGTTCGCGGTCTTGGGTTTGCACGACGTATATAACCAAGCGTGGTTCATGGCGATGCTGGTGTTTTTGCTCGCTTCCACCAGTATTTGCTTGATCCGCAATACGCCGAAAATGCTGCACGATATGCGCAGTTTCAAACTGCACAATCGCACCAATAGCCTGCGCCACATGAAGGAGCATGCGCAGTGGCATACGGTGCAGGACGTTGATACATTGACGGCGCGCATGGCGCAATTGTTCGAGCGTTTGGGCTATCAAGTGCGCGCCAGCCAAGCGCAGGCGGATGGGCAAAAGCGTGTGTATTTCGCGGCCAAGCGCGGCCGGTTCAATCGCTTGGGCTATATTTTCACGCATCTGGCGATTGTGGTGATTTGTTTGGGCGGTCTGATGGATTCGGAGCTGTCGATTCGCGCGCAGGTTTGGTTCATGGGCAAAAAACCGTTGGCAAATGCGACGACGTATAAAGATGTACCCGCCAGCGGTGTGCTGTCGGATGCGACTTTGAGCTATCGCGGCACGGTGCGTATTCCCGAAGGACAAGCGGCGGATTTCGTCGAATTGCCGTACAGCCAAAATTCATTTTTGTTGCAGGATTTACCGTTTTGGGTGCGTTTGGACAAATTCATTGTCGAATATTACAGCACCGGTATGCCCAAGCATTTTGCCTCTGAAGTGACGGTGCAGGATAAGGAAACCGGTGAGCAGTTCAGCCAAACCATCAGCGTGAATCACCCGCTGCGCTACAAAGGTGTGGCGCTGTATCAGGCCAGCTTTGACGCGAACGAGACCATGATGCATTTGAAGGTGCATCCGCTGTTTGGCGCGCACGGCGAGAGCAAGGCGATTGATGCCAAAGTCGGCGGACAAAGCGAATTTCCGTTCAATAATAAAAATTACACACTGGAGTGGCGCGAGTTCAAGCCGATCAATGTGTTTCCGATCAATGAGGCCGCCAGCCCAAGCACGAAGGACATGTTCAGCCACGCCATGCGTCCGACCGGCGAGAAAAAAGAGTTTCAGAATTTCGGTCCGAGCGTGAATTATGTGTTGCGTGACGACAGCGGTAATGCGTCGGAGTATATTCAATACGCGTCGCCGGTGGATATTGACGGTGTGCCGGTCATCATCAGCGCACAACGCGACAGTCTGGAGCAGGATTTCAGCTATTTCCGCATTCCGGCGGACGACAATATGGGCGTGGATGATTTCATGCGTTTGCGTGCGGCGTTGGCTGATCCGCAGATGCGCATGAGAATTGCCCAACGCTACGCCGCGCGTTACGTCAATTCCAATGTGCCGACCGAGGAAATGGTGCGCGGGGTGTTGAAAACCTTGGATGCCTATGCCAACGGCGGACTGGAAGCCTTGGGGCAGCAAATCGAGTCTACGGTCTCTGCGCAAGAGCGTGATAAAATCGCCACATCCATCGTGCGTTTGCTCGAAGGTGCGTTGTGGGAAGGCTTGCAAGAAGCGCGTGCGCAAGCGCAATTGCCCGAATTGACGTGGGATGAGCGACACCAAAAATTCACGCGCATGGCGTTGTACAGCCTGTCCGAGTACCGTAATTTCGGCTCGCCGGTATTGGTTGAGTTGGCAGGCATGGACATTAAGCAGGCCAGCGGCTTGCAGGCCACGCGCTCGCCCGGTCAATGGTGGGTGTATCTTGGCTCGCTGATGTTGGTACTCGGTACCTTGGCGATGGCTTTCATTCGCGAACGCCGCGTGTGGTTGCACATCACGCCTGCCACGTCGGAAGGAGCGGGCAACCAAGTGACCTTGGCAATGAGCAGCACACGCCGAACGTATGATTATTTGCAACATTGGCAAAGCCTGCAAAACGAGGTGGCAAGCGTGGTGAATGAGGGTGTGGATAGCGCCAAAGGTGAATCGACTCAGCAGGAGTCTGCGCCGACGACGCAATCATAGGCAGAGCGCGGCAGCCTCGCGCATTAGCCTGTTCAGTTGGATGTGGTTTAAACATTAGCAATATTTAAAGGATGGACTCATGGGATCAAGTGCAAACAACCCCAATCTCACGCCGATTGATTTGACGGTGCATCAGCGTGCTTCGACGCGCAAACCGTCGTTTTGGTCGGGCTTGGGTTGGCGCGACGGCGTGTTCGCTGTCCTGATGATCGCGTTGTTTGCCTATGGCGGGCTGAAAAATCGTGACTTGATGGACGTGTACGAGGAAGTCATTTTGGTGTTCAGTGTGCTGTCCATCGTTTTACTGGGTTGGTTCTGGCGTCCTTTGCAATGGATGTTTGCCGCGGTGGCGGCAATCAGCTTGCTCGCAGTGTCGTGGTACGGCGGTGATTTGACGCGCGGCGAAACGGTGTTTGGCTTGCGTTATCTGTTTGCCAGCCAGCCGTTGGTGATGTGGATGAGCGTGCTGTTTATTTTGGCGACCGTGGCGTATTGGGTCGCGTTGATTTGGCCGAAATTGACCACGGTCAATTGGCTGGCGAGCAAAATGACTTACGCCGGTTTGGTGATGGGGACGGCCGCGTTGATGGTGCGCTGGTACGAAAGTTATCTGATCGCACCGGATGTCGGGCATATTCCGGTGTCGAATTTGTACGAGGTATTTATCTTGTTCGCTTTGTTGACCACGGCGTTTTATCTGTATTATGAGGAGCATTACGATACGAAACAATTGGGCGCGTTCGTCATGCTGGTGGTGGTTGCGGCGATTGGCTTTTTGCTGTGGTACAGCATTGATCGCGGGCAACACGAAATCAAGCCGCTGATTCCGGCGCTGCAATCGTGGTGGATGAAAATTCACGTACCGGCGAATTTTGTCGGCTACGGTACATTCTCCATTGCTGCGATGGTGGGTTTTGCCTATTTGGTCAAATTTGTCGGTACGCCGTTCAGCGAGCTGCCTCCGGCGTTTCAATCGACCTACGGCGCATTACCCAAGGCGGGCGCTGCCGGTGCGGAGCAAGCGCTCGCTAACGCGACTGCGCGTCACGCGACCCGCACGCGTTGGTTGACCATCGCGTTGTGGGTACTCGGCGCATTGCTGTTCATCGAACCGCTGGTGTTTCGCAAAGGCGTGACCGCCGAATATATTTCCACCTACTGGGCGCTGTATTTCGGTACAGGACTGGCGGCGGTCGGTTTCATTTTGCTGGGGCGCAAGGCTCTGGCCAAACGTCTGCCTGATTTCGCCGTGTTGGACGATATCATGTACAAAGCCATTGCCATCGGCTTCGTCTTTTTCACCATCGCCACGATTTTGGGTGCGCTTTGGGCGGCCGACGCGTGGGGTAAATACTGGAGCTGGGATCCGAAAGAGACGTGGGCGCTGATCGTCTGGCTGAACTATGCCGCGTGGTTGCATTTGCGCCTGATGGCCGGTATGCGCGGTACGCGCAGCGCGCTGTGGGCGCTGGTTGGTTTGCTGATCACCGGTTTTGCGTTTTTGGGCGTGAATATTTTCCTGTCCGGGCTGCACTCCTACGGCACGCTCTGACCATTTGATTGACTTGAACACTTCGGGGGAATCATGAAAAAACGCTCATATTTACTCGGAAGTGCTCTGCTGAGCGTACTTTGGGCTGGTATTGCGCAGGCGGGCAATCCCTATCCATCAGCGGGAACGTGCGACGGCTTGTCCAAAGTCAATGTTAAAACACCCAGTGGCACCTGTGTCGGTGTGGTCGCGTCCGATCTAAAAATGCCACGCGGCGTGTTGCCGCTCTCCGATAACGACATTTGGGTCACGGAAATGGGCGCGTGGGAGCGCAACAGCGGACGGCTATCGCGATTGGCGTGGCAAAATGGCCGCTACCAACGCAGCACTATTCTCGATAAGCTCGATCGACCGCACGGCATCCAGCTCGGCAAAGACGGCTGGGTATATATTGGTGAAGCCAGCCGCATCATTCGTGTGAATCCTCAATCCCTCAATGACGCGGGCAAAATCACCCCGCAAGTTGTTGTTGATCGCTTGCCTGACGACGGTCATCATCCACTCAAACAGTTTGTGCTGGATGACGCGGGTAACATCTACCTGAGCATGGGCGCGAAAACCAATAATTGCGAAAGCGCCAACGGTGCGCCACCTCAATATCCCTGCGCGGAGGCCAGTGGCGCGCGCGCAACGGCCTCTATTTGGAAAATCACCTCACCGCTGAATCAACCGCAAACCGCCGTCTATGCGCGCGGACTGCGCAACGCCATGGGTATGACGTGGAGCGCGCAAGGCGAATTGATTGCGACTGAAAATGGTCGCGACAGCATCAACCAAGCGGATCGCCGACTGAGTGACGCGCGCCTGCCGCATGACGAATTGAATGTGATTCGAGCGGGCGGCGATTACGGCTGGCCGTATTGCTTTGACAATAATCGCGTCAGTCCCGAATACCGCAGTCATGCGGCGGTGTGTCGCCAAAAAATCGCACCGACGGGTTTGCTGCCCGCACACAGCGCGCCGCTTGGCATCACGCGCTATCCGAATGACGGCAGCATAGCCGCGTTGCGCGGACGCTACCTCATCGCCTTGCACGGCTATCGTGATACCGGTCATCGGCTGATTGCCATCGGCACCAATGCCGCCGGACGTCCCGCAGGCAAAGCCAGTGATGTGATTTCGGCATGGGGACGCACCGCGAGCCAGCCGATGGGGGCGCCGGTGGAAGCGCGCGTCGCACCGTCAGGCAAAATCTACATCACCGATGATCGCAATGATGCGCTGTTGCGTTTGTCCAATATTCGTTAACACGCGTCGTCATTGAGGGTGTTTATGTTGGGAATCGAGCATTTGGGTTTATTTGTCATCAGCGGCTTGTTGCTGAATATGACCCCGGGCGCCGATACGCTGTACATTGTCAGTCAGTCGGCGGCGCGTGGACGGCGTGCGGGCGTGTTTGCCGCGCTCGGTATTGGCGCAGGCTGTATCGTGCATATACTCGCAGCGGCATTGGGTTTATCCGCCTTGATGATGGCGTCCAGCCAAGCATTCTTTGTGGTGAAAATCATCGGTGCGGCGTATCTGGTGTATCTCGGTTTTTCCATGTTCAAAAGCAGTTTGCGCTCCGCACCCGAGTCGGCACCCGTAACTGCTGTTGAGTCCATTGCCGTGTCGCCCAAGCGTGCGAGCGAAGTCTTTTGGCAAGGTTTTTTGACCAATGTACTCAACCCGAAAGTCGCCCTGTTTTTTCTCGCCTTTCTGCCACATTTTATCGCCGTCGATGCGCCCAATCGTGTACTCAGCATGCTGCTGCTCGGTGTGATTTTTGACGTCAATGGCACGCTGTGGAATATCCTGATCGCGGTTTTATCGGCGGGTATGGTGCAACGTTTCCCCGCGCTCACGCGCTTTGCGCAATGGTTCAAGCGCGGCGTCGGAGTGCTGTTTGTCTTTTTGGGCGGTCAATTGGCGTTGTCTGAATGATGCCGTCGCAAATTCCATCATCAACGTTCTAAACAAACGATAAAACGCCCTGCATGGTCATGCAGGGCGTTTGTTCTGTTCAAGCGATGATTAACGGCCATATTTCACGGTTAACGTGGCTTTGCCCAAACTATTGGCATTGCTCATAAAGCCAACCAATGCGGGTGAGGCATTTGCCGGTAAATCTAATTTTTCTACCGACAGAGCGTTGAGCGTGACGATGTAGCGATGTGCTTGAGCGCCTTTCGGTGGACATGGGCCGCCGTAATGGTTGGTGCTAAAATCATTCAGACCTTGAATGGCTCCGGCGGGTAAATTCGCGCCTTGCCCGATGCTTGCTGGCAGGGAAGTGGCGTTAGCGGGAATATTGTATACGACCCAGTGCCACCAGCCGCTACCGGTGGGAGCGTCGGGATCGTACACGGTCAGAGTAAAGCTTTTGGTTCCTTTAGGGGCGTTTTTCCAAGATAGGGCAGGGGATAGATTTTCGCCGGTGCAGCCAAAGCCGTTAAAAACGTGTTTGTGTGCGACGCTTTGGCCGGGCTTGAAATCGCTGCTGCTCAAAGTAAAGGGCGCCTGGGGTGATTTGGCCAATGCCGCACCGCCATATGCGCTGCTGAGTGCCAAGGCAGAGGCTAAAATAATTTTTTCATGATTGAAATCCTTTCAAAGATTGAGGTTTAAAAATGGGATAGCTGAGTGTTGAGTGGTATTTTATTTTGCTTTATAAGTCATTGAAATATCAATTTTCGCAATGTATGATTGCGTTATGCGCAAAAATGATGATTTGGCCGCATGGCGGCTGTTTTTTCGAGTGATTGAACTCGGCTCCATTACACGGGCGGCGGATGAGGCGAATGTCGAGCCTTCGTCGGTGAGTCGGCGCATCAGTGCGCTCGAAGCGCGTGTGGGCGCTCAACTGATTACCCGCACGGCGCGCACCATCAAACTGACACCTGCCGGTACGCAGGCGTATGACAAAATTCGGCCTCTGATTCAAGAGTTGGATGGCGAAACCGAAAACCTACTGGCCGAAACCCCGCATTTATCCGGTTTTATTCGCCTGTCTGCGCCGGTTTCCTTCGGTGATCACGACGGTTTGGTGCAATGGCTGGCGGCATTTCAAAAGCAATACCCCGATGTGGTGATTGAGTTGTTGTTGTCCAACGCTTACGTTGATCTGGTTGAGGAGAACATTGATTTGGCTATTCGGGTTGGGCGCCTTTCGGATGAGCGCTTGATTGCGCAAAAATTGGGTGATTTGCATTCGATTGTGTGCGCCAGTCCGAACTATTTGGCTCAACATGGTACGCCGCAACATCCGTCCGAATTGCCCCACCATCGGAAAGTGGTATATACCGGTGCGATTGCACGAGGGGGCGTAGTCTTGACCCGCGGGCAGGAGTCTTTCGCGGTTGATGTGACCGGTCAATTGCGCATCAATCATCTCAACGCGATTCATCGCGCAGCGTTGGCTGGCGCAGGCATTCATCTGGTGGCGCCGCTTTGGCACTGTGCTGAGGATATTGATGCGGGTCGTTTGGTGCGGCTTTTTCCCGATTGGTCGTTGCCCGACTCGCCGGTGCATTTGCTGCGATTGTCGCATCGCCATACGCCGCAGCGTGTCCGGATTCTGGCGCAATGGTTGCAGACGTGTTGGGATGCGTGGAGTCAGCGATTTTCTGTCTGAGGGGTGTTCTTAATCGATTTCATAGAAAATATTAATGAGTCTCATCAATAAATAGTTTGCGTTTTTCGGCACTTTGGGTTTTAGCGCGTGGCTGAATGCAGTAAAATTCGGAGCTATGAACGACACTGTCGCCGCGCGCTTTTCTTCCGTATTGAAAATCACTCCGTCTTTGGCTGAGAAATTGGTCAAGGCGGGCGTGCGCAACGATCAGGATATTTTGCTGCACATGCCGCTGCGTTATGAGGATGAGACGCGCATCACGCCGGTGGCGGATTTGCGTTTGGGCGAGTTTGCGCAGGCACAGGTAACGGTGATTGAGCATGAGGTGAAATTCCGTCCGCGCCGACAATTGGTGGTGACCACGCAGGATGCGGCGGGTGATATCTTGGTGCTGCGTTATGTGAATTTTTACAGCTCGCAACTGGCGGCGTTTAAGCCAGGTCAATTGTTGCGAGTCAAAGGCGAGGCG
Organism: Burkholderiaceae bacterium; assembly: GCA_049291875.1. Classification (GTDB taxonomy): domain Bacteria; phylum Pseudomonadota; class Gammaproteobacteria; order Burkholderiales; family Burkholderiaceae; genus CTSOIL-112. Next base: position 141,044 of record JBATQE010000004.1, on the reverse strand, counting down.
CGGCATGGCTTTTTCGGCACGGAGATGATTCATCCGCGCGTGGAGAAGGTGTCCGAGCATACGCCGGTGGCGCAGACGCTCACGCCGATTTATCCGACGGTGGAGGGACTGACGCAGCCGACGTGGCGCAAATTGATTGAGCGTGCGTTGGCAACGGTGGCGCTGCCGGAGATTTTGCCCGCGCATGTGTTGCAACCGGAGTGGGGCAGTTTGCAGGATGCGGTGCGATTATTGCACGCGCCGCCACCGGACGTGCATCCGCATGCCTTGATTGAGCGCGAGCATACGGCGTGGGCGCGCATTAAATTTGAAGAGTTATTGGCGCAGCAGTTGTCCCTGCGTCAGGCGCGCGCGGCGCGTTTGCAGGAGGTCGCGCCCAGTCTGCCGGATAATGAGCTGGTGCAGCGATTTTTAGCACAATTGAGTTTCACGCTCACGGGCGCGCAACAGCGCGCGTGGGCGAGCATCCGCCATGATCTGCAACAAAACTTGCCGATGCATCGATTGCTGCAAGGCGATGTTGGTTCGGGCAAAACCGTGGTGGCGGGCTTGGCCTGTGCGCAATGCGTGGGCGCGGGTTTGCAGGCGGCGGTGATGGCACCGACGGAGATTTTGGCCGAGCAGTTGTTTTATAAACTGAACGAGTGGTTCACGCCGCTGGGCGTGAAGGTGGCGTGGTTGGCTTCCAGCGTGACGAAAAAGAATAAACAAAAGGTATACGAGGCGCTGGAGCGCAACGAAATCCAAATCGTGGTCGGTACGCACGCGTTGATTCAGGAGGGTGTGCGTTTTTATGATCTGGGTTTGGCGGTGATTGATGAGCAGCATCGTTTTGGTGTGAAGCAGCGTTTGGCGCTGCGCAGCAAAATGCGCGAAAGCGTGCTCGGCGTGGGGCGAAAGCGCGCGGATCAATACGCGCCACATCAGTTGATGATGAGTGCCACGCCGATTCCGCGCACGCTGGCGCTGTCGTATTTTGCCGATCTGGATGTGGCGCTGATTGATGAGTTGCCACCGAATCGCACGCCGGTGAAAACGCAGTTGATTGATGTGCGGCGGCGCGACGAGGTGGTGGCGAAAGTGGCGCAGGATGTGACTGAGCGCAAACAGATTTACTGGGTGTGTCCGCTGATCGAGGAGTCGGAGACGTTGGAATTGCAGACCGCGATTGATACGTTTGAGAATCTCAGTGCGCAGCTACCGCACGCGCGGGTCGGTCTGGTTCACGGTAAAATGAAGGCGGCGGAGAAGCGCGAAGTCATGGCGCAATTTAAAGCGCGCGAACTGGACGTATTGGTCGCGACCACGGTGATCGAGGTGGGTGTGGATGTGCCGAACGCGAGTGTGATGGTGATCGAGCACGCGGAACGATTTGGCCTGGCGCAGTTGCATCAGTTGCGCGGACGTGTCGGGCGCGGTGCGGCGAAAAGCCAGTGTATTTTGCTGTTTGAAACGCCGCTCTCGCCGGTGGCGAAGGAGCGACTCAAGGTGATGTACGAAACCACCGATGGCTTTGAGGTGGCGCGGCGCGATTTGCATTTGCGCGGTGCGGGTGAGTTTCTCGGCGTGCGTCAGTCCGGCTTGCCGCTGTTGCGTTTTGCCGATTTGGAAACCGATGTGACACTGCTGGAATGGGCGCGTGATGCGGCCGATTGGCTGATGGCGAATGATGTCAATGCCGCGCACATGCATTTGCAACGTTGGCTCGGTAATCGCGCGGAATTGTTGTCGGTTTAAAATAAATACAAGGAGGGGTGATGACTTTAACGGAATTGCGCTATGTGGTCGCGCTGGCGCGCGAAAAACACTTTGGCCGTGCGGCGGCGGCGTGCTTTGTCAGTCAACCCACGCTGTCGGTGGCGATTCGCAAACTCGAAGCGGAATTGGGTGTGACTTTGTTTGAGCGCAGCATGCAGGATGTGAGCGTGACTGCCGTCGGCGAGCAGGTGGTGGCGCAGGCGCAACAGGTGCTCTCGCAGGTCTCGGCGATCAAGGATATGGTCGTGCATGGGCGCGACCCGTTGGCCGGGCCGCTGCATATTGGCGTGATTTACAGCATCGCGCCGTACCTGTTGCCGCACCTGATGTCGCATATGTTTAAACATTACCCGCAGATGCCGCTGATCGTGCAGGAGGAGTACACGCACCATTTGATCGAATGGGTGAAACAGGGGCGGCTGGATGCGGCGATTTTGGCGCTGCCGATTGCCGAGGCGGGTTTGGAAGTCGAACCCGTGTACGATGAGTCGTTTTTCGTGACCTTGCCGCAGGCGCATCCGCTGGCGAAAAAGACGCAGATCAACAGTCATGAGCTGCGCAAAGAGTCCTTGCTGGTGTTGGGCGCAGGACATTGTTTCCGCGATCATGTGCTGGAAGCGACGCCGGACGCGCCGCTGTACAAAGTGGAAGAAGATGGTTTGCAGCGCAATTTTGAAGGCTCTTCGCTGGAAACGCTGCGCTACATGGCGGCGGCGGGGATTGGCATCACCGTATTGCCTGCCTTGGCCGTGCCGAAAAGCCAAAGCGAGGACTACCCGCTGTCGTATGTGCCGCTGGTGCACGGCAAAAAGTCCGATACGCATACGCCGCATCGCCGCGTGGTGCTGATCTGGCGTAAAAATTTCAGCCGTGAGGCGGCGTGTCGTGCGCTGGCGCAAGCGGTGCGCGACTGCGATTTGAGCGGCGTGCGTATGCTGAATGACCGTGGTGAGCATCGTGCGTCAATGGCTGCGTGCGTTGCGTCGGCGGCGCATTGAGGTCGTTGAATGTGCGTGATTTGACTTGGGTGCTTTAAATAGAATGCTGCGGCGCGATTGCGTGCGGTTTAAATATTAATAACGTGAAAAGGTGCATGGTGGATCGTTTGCGTTTGTACGTACAGTTGGCACGTTTGGATAAGCCGATTGGGATTTTATTGTTGCTCTGGCCGACGCTGTGGGGGTTGTGGTGGGCGGCGGGCGGCTGGCCGTCGTTTAAACTGATCGTGATTTTTGTGCTGGGTACGGTGCTGATGCGTTCGGCGGGTTGTGTAATCAATGACTATGCCGACCGTGATTTTGACCGACATGTTGAGCGCACCGTCAATCGTCCGTTGACGTCAGGCAAGGTGACAACGCGCGAGGCGCTGCTGCTGGCTTTGGCTCTGACTTTGATGGCTGCATTTTTACTGCTGTTTCTCAATCCGCTGAGTGTGAAATTGTCCTTGGTGGCGGCGGTTCTGGCCGGATCATATCCGTTTTTCAAACGATTTTTCGCGATTCCGCAGGCGTATTTGGGCATTGCCTTTGGCTTTGGGATTCCGATGGCGTTTGCATCGGTGCAGGGACAGATTCCGGCAGTGGCGTGGTGGTTGTTGATCGCCAATGTGTTTTGGACGATTGCGTATGACACCGAATACGCCATGGTCGATAAAAACGATGATCTGAAAATCGGTATCAAAACCTCAGCGATTACCTTTGGTCGATACGATGTGGCGGAGGTAATGATGTGCTACGCGCTGTTTTTCGTGATTATGTGGCTGCTGGGGATGCAGGCGGGCTGGAATGGGCTGTATTTTGTCTGTTTGCTGATTGCGATGGCGATTGCTGGTTATCATTACACGCTGATTCGCGGGCGCGAGCGCATGGCGTGTTTCAAGGCTTTTTTGCACAATCATTGGCTCGGTGTGGCGGTGTTTGCGGGGGTCGTATTGGGAACGTGGTAGGGATGTGATCGGCGAAAGAGAGTGCATCTGAATGTAAAAGGCGACCCGTTTCGGGGTCGCCTTTTGTTTCTTATTGTTTTTTAGCAAGTACATGCTTGCTCGGGTTGTCTCCTGCCAAACTTCTTTACGAATTCAGCGACATGTTCAAACCGACTGTTGCGAAGTGAACGCCTATCAGGCGTGAGTCAATCGATTTGCGACATGCTCAAACACTTGCGTGTGTGAAGGTGCCGTGACTATATCAAGGGTTTTTTGGCTTGACAAGCGGTGTTTTGTATCTTTCGTTGTTGCGTCGCAGTGTAATAAAACGATTTCAGTCGAGGCGTATCTGGTTGGATTAAGATATTTTGATTGTATTTTCAATTAAATCAATGAGTTATGAATATTTTTTTAATGTATTTATGTCATTAACGATTATTGTTTTATGTTGCGTCGCAACATAAAATTTTGGATTATTTGTATAGATCGTGTTCGAGTATGTATTTTTCTACACTTTTTGTGATGTCCGGTGCGGTCTGACCGGTGCGGATTTGTGCGCGAATCTGTGTCGATGAGACGGCAATGGCTGGTGCGGGGAACTCGATGAAGAGGCCGCTGCGTTGTTGGCGCCAAACTGAATCTGAGGCCTCACAGTGGTTTTGGCGGTAGTAATCGCGTAGTTGCGGATCGATCAGTTGTTCGTAGCTGATCTCGTGCCCTGCGCGCTGCGCCACCGCAATGTGGGTGTAGGTGAGGATGTCGCGCCAGTTGCGCCAAGTGTGAAAATTGGCCAGTTGGTCGGAGCCGATCAGCCAAATAAAGCGTGTATCGGGCGCGGATTGTCGCAGCGCTCGCACGGTATCAATGGTGTAGGAGGGCTGGTCGCGCTCGATTTCCAACGGATTGATGGTAATCGGATAGCGGGTCGTGTGCTCGGTTTGCCAATGCGCCTGATCGTCGGCCATGGCCAGTCGCAGCATGGCCAAACGGTGCTCGGCAGGCGCGACGTGCGGCTTCTGCCACGGTTGGCCGCTCGGGATGATCTGCATACACGCAGGAGCAAATGCATCCAATGCCGCGTGGGCGATGCGAAAATGCGCCCGATGCGGCGGATTGAAACTGCCGCCGAATAAAATCACAGATGGCGTATGTTCGGCGGCATTCATCATTGCATTCAGATCAAATCCACGGCACGGTAACCGATGTCGCTGCGGTACTGCATACCGGTAAAGCGGATGCCTTCAATGTGTGCGTAGGCCAGCGCCTGCGCTTCGCGCAAGGTCGGCGCGGTGGCGGTGACGCACAGTACGCGGCCGCCGCTGGTAACGGGCATATTTTCGGAGTTGATTTGTGTGCCGGCGTGGAAGGTCACGCATGTGTCGCTGTCCTCGGCGATTCGCAGTACATCACCGGTGCGCGGTGTGTCGGGGTATTTCTCTGCGGCCAGCACCACGCCGAGCGCGACGTCGTTGCTCCAATCCAATTGCACTTCGTTGAGCTTGCCTTGTGTTGCGGCGGACAATACATCAAACAGGTCGGAATTCAGGCGGCGCATGATAGGCTGTGTTTCCGGATCGCCCATGCGGCAATTGAATTCCAACACTTTGATCGAGCCATCGGGTGCAATCATTAAGCCCGCGTACAAAAAGCCGGTGAATACGATGCCGTCGGCTTTCATGCCGCTCAGCGTTGGGTAAATCACTTCGTTCATCGCGCGTTCGTATACGGCAGGCGTGACCACGGGGGCAGGCGAATACGCGCCCATGCCGCCGGTGTTCGGGCCTTGGTCGCCGTCCAGCAGGCGTTTGTGATCCTGAGATGTGGCCAACGGCAGTGCGTGCTCGCCATCGCACAACACGATGAAGCTGGCTTCTTCGCCCGCTAAAAATTCTTCGATCACCACGCGCGCACCGGCATCGCCGAGGCGATTGCCTCCGAGCATATCGTCGATTGCTTTGTGTGCTTCGGCTTCGGTCATGGCGACCACCACGCCTTTGCCAGCGGCCAAGCCGTCGGCTTTGACGACAATCGGTGCGCCGTGTTGGTTCACGTAATCGTGTGCTTCTTGCGCATCGGTGAAGACGCCGTAGAAGGCGGTGGGAATGTTGTGCCGCGCCATGAAGTCTTTGGCAAAGGCTTTGGAGCTTTCAAGCTGCGCGGCGGCTTTGGTCGGGCCGAAAATCGCCAATCCTTCGGCGCGAAATGCGTCCACCACAGCTTTGGCCAGCGGCGCTTCGGGTCCCACCACGGTCAGGTCAATGGCGTTGGTCTTGGCAAATTGCACCAGTGCGGCGTTATCCACCTGCGTGATGTTGGTGGTTTTCGGCAGTTTTGCCGTGCCGGCGTTGCCCGGCGCGACAAACACCGCGTTCACTTTGTTCGATTGTGCCAGTTTCCATGCCAAGGCGTGTTCGCGCCCACCTGATCCGATGACCAATACTTTCATTGCGTTTATCCTAAATTTTTGCAAAAACAAGCGTTATTTTACTGGTTTATCTGGAGTCGGTCTGAAATATCTTGTACAGTTGCGCGTGTTTGCGCCAAGAATATTCAGATTGATGGCAAATTGATACAGAAAGACATTCGATGAGAAAATTGCGTTTTAGTCAACGACCAATCTCATACCGCCTGTGGTATGCCGCTCTGCTGCTGATGTGCGTTGCGCCACTGGCGGCGGCGGAGTATTTGCAGCGCTGGCTTGACATTGCGCCGTGTCCGCTGTGCGTGATGCAGCGCTATGGTTTTTGGGTGATGGGCTTGTTTGCCTTGTTCGGGCTGCTGCTGGGGCGATTGCCGCGCTGGGCGGATTTTTTGGCGGCGTTATCGGGTCTGGCTGGGGCTGCGGTGGCGGCGTACCATGTGTCGATTTTGATGCGACCCTCGGCGCAGTGCGGCATTGATCCGGTGGAGAATTTTGTCAATCGTCTGCCAATGGCACAATGGTGGCCGGAGATGTTCGCCGCCAGTGGTTTTTGTAATGCCAAACTGCCGCTGATTTTTGGCCTGTCTTTCCCGGTGTGGGGGCTGATTACCTTGTCAGTGACGACGTTTTTATGGTTTGTTTTGTGGTCCAAGCGGCGTTGATGCGTTTTTAGATACATCGTTCGTGAGCGGTATTTGTCAAAACGTTTGTTGCGTGCTATAATGCCCTCCTTTCCTGTATAGGCGGTTAGCTCAGTTGGTTAGAGCGCCACGTTGACATCGTGGAGGTCGTTGGTTCGAATCCAATATCGCCTACCAAAAAATTTTGATTGAATTTATGATGTTGTTTATCAGCGCCACCACCGCCACTACCGCGATCGCCACAACAACGGGCACAACGATAATTGTGACGCGGTGAGTCGCCTTGGGCAGCATGTAAAATTAGGTAAAAGACTCACGCAAGTGGGTCTTTTTTTGTATCAACGCTCGTTTTTTAATGGTTTAAACAGAGGATATCATGGTAAACATCACGCTCCCAGACGGTTCGGTTCGCAGTTTTGACGCGCCGGTCACGGTCGCTCAAGTCGCGCAGAGCATCGGCACCGGTTTGGCCAAAGCCGCACTGGCCGGCAAAGTCAATGGCGAGTTGGTGGATACCTCGTACCTGATGGATGCCGACGCGCAGCTCGCAATCATCACCGATAAAGACGCCGATGGCGTGGACGTCATTCGTCATTCGACCGCGCATTTGCTTGCGTATGCGGTCAAATCGCTGTATCCCGATGCGCAAGTGACCATCGGGCCGGTGATTGAGAACGGTTTTTACTATGATTTTGCCTACAAGCGCCCGTTCACGCCGGAGGATTTGGTCGCGATTGAAAACAAAATGGCGGAATTGGCGAAAAAAGACGAGCCAGTCACGCGCGAAGTCTGGGGTCGCGACGAGGCGGTCGCTTTTTTCAAGGCGCAGGGCGAAGACTACAAAGCTGAAATCATCGGCGCGATTCCGGCGGGCGAAAAAATCAGCCTGTACCGCGAGGGCGAATTCATCGATCTGTGCCGCGGGCCGCACGTGCCGTCTACCGGCAAGCTGAAGGTGTTTAAATTGATGAAAGTCGCGGGTGCGTACTGGCGCGGCGACTCAAAAAATGAAATGCTGCAACGCATTTACGGCACGGCTTGGGCGAAAAAAGAGGATCAAGCGGCCTACCTACACATGCTGGAGGAAGCGGAAAAACGCGATCACCGCAAACTGGGCAAGGCGCTGGATTTATTCCACATGCAAGAAGAAGCCCCTGGTTTGGTGTTCTGGCACGCCAAAGGCTGGTCGATTTGGCAAGAGGTCGAGCAATACATGCGTCGCGTGTATCGCGAAAACGGCTACCAAGAGGTCAAAGCACCTCAAATTTTGGACAGCAGCCTGTGGGAAAAAACCGGTCACTGGGGGCATTACAAAGACAATATGTTCACCACCGAATCGGAAAACCGCAGCTACGCGCTCAAACCGATGAACTGCCCGGGGCATATTCAGATTTACAACCACGGACTGCACAGCTACAAAGATTTGCCGTTGCGTTTTGGCGAGTTTGGTCAATGTCACCGCAACGAAACCTCCGGTTCGCTGCATGGCATCATGCGCGTGCGCGGCTTTACCCAAGACGACGGTCATATTTTCTGCACGCCGGATCAGATTCAGTCTGAAGTGGCGGCGTTTAATGCGTTGACCCGCAAGGTTTACGCGGATTTTGGCTTTAATGACGTCGCGATCAAACTGGCGCTGCGTCCGAGCGACCGCATTGGCTCGGATGAAACTTGGGACAAGGCGGAAAACGCCATGCGCGAAGCGATTCGCGCATCCGGCGTAACGTGGGAAGAGCTGCCGGGCGAGGGCGCATTCTACGGGCCGAAAATCGAATACCATTTGAAAGACTCCATCGGCCGTTCGTGGCAATGCGGCACCATGCAGGTCGACTACTTCATGCCGGAGCGCCTTGGCGCGACCTACATTGACGAAAACGATCAACGCCAAACGCCGGTGATGTTGCACCGCGCGATTGTCGGCTCGTTGGAACGATTCATCGGTATTTTGATCGAAAACCATGCCGGTGCATTGCCGACTTGGCTCGCGCCGGTGCAGGTCGTGATCGCCAATATTTCCCAATCTCAGGCCGAATATGTCGCGCAAGTGGCACAAGAGTTGGAAAAACAAGGACTTAGGGTGCAAATAGATTTGCGTAATGAGAAGATTACGTATAAAATTCGCGAACACAGTTTGCAAAAAGTGCCTTATATCCTCGTGGTTGGGGACAAAGAGCGCGATGCCCATTCCGTTGCCGTGCGAGCACGAGGCAATCAAGATATGGGCGTGATGCCGGTGTCAGCCTTCATCGAACACATTGTGCGCGATGTCGAGCGAAAAGGTGTCGAGGCGTAAAATCGTATGGGCGCGACAGAATTGGGTCGCGACAGCGGGCAAACTGAGGCACAATCGTAAGCATATCGCCTGCTTAAACGCTGAAACACAGCGTTTGGGCTTTTTTTGCTTACCAAAATATCGATTAGACAGGAGTAAAGTATCGTTACGCAAGCAAAGATGCAACATCGCATCAATGGTGAAGTCACTGCACGTGAAGTGCGATTGATTGGTACGGATGGCGAAATTATCGGCATCATGTCGGGGCGTGAAGCGCTGAAAATGGCCGAAGAAGCCGATACCGATTTGGTGGAAATTTCCCCGAATGCCACGCCGCCGGTGTGTCGCTTGATGGATTACGGCAAGTTCAAGTATCAAGAACAGAAAAAAGCCGCCGAAGCGCGCGCCAAGCAAAAAATTATTCAGGTTAAAGAAATTAAGTTGCGCCCGGGTACCGATGAAAATGACTACCAAGTGAAAATGCGTAACATCAAGCGCTTTATCGAAGATGGCGACAAAGTCAAAGTCACCTTGCGCTTTCGCGGACGTGAAATGGCGCATCAGGAAATCGGTATGCGTCAGTTGGAACGAATTCGCGAAGAGCTGGCAGAGATGGTTCAAGTTGAATCCATGCCCAAGCTCGAAGGTCGTCAGATGGTGATGATGCTGGCGCCGGCACGCAAGAAATAAGAATGATGCGACGCGCTGATTCAGTTGTACCGATCAGCGTATTGCCCGAATTTAAACCCGATGGAGCCTTGTTCAGGACGGTTTAAATCAACGAAAACACCACGGCAGGCTATGCCCTGTGGTGGATTCGACATAAAAAGTGAATGGGGTTAACAAGTGTTTTGTACACGCAAAACCACCTTGATTCATATGAAAAAACGGAGTTGTTATGCCTAAAATGAAGACCAAAAGCAGCGCCAAAAAGCGCTTCGTGGTTCGTCCGGGTGGCACCGTGAAACGCGGTCAAGCGTTCAAACGTCACATCCTGACCAAAAAAACCACTAAAAACAAACGTCAATTGCGCGGTATTACCAACGTAGCGGATTCTGATGTAAAAGCAATCCGCGCGATGATGCCTTACGCTTAAACCCTAACATAAACAAAGGAGCATACTATGCCTCGAGTCAAACGTGGGGTCACAGCGCGGGCCCGTCATAAAAAAGTCTTAGACCTCGCAAAAGGTTTCCGTGGTCGTCGTAATAATGTCTATCGCGTCGCCAAACAGGCGGTGATGAAGGCAGGTCAATACGCCTACCGCGATCGTCGCAATAAAAAACGTGTATTCCGCGCTTTGTGGATTGCCCGTATCAATGCGGCGGCACGTCAAAACGACATGACTTACAGCCAATTCATCTACGGTTTGAAAAAAGCCGCGATCGAAATGGATCGTAAAGTCTTGGCCGATTTGGCTGTGTTTGACAAACCGGCTTTTGCCGCGATTGTTGCTAAGGCTAAAGCCGCATTGGCGTAAGTCGATTGGGTAAACGAAGTTGTTATCGTAACAATAACGTTGAAAAGGCGAGGCAAAGCCGTGTGGTTTTGCCTCGTTTTTTGTTGTACAACCGCGTTTGGGTTCATTGCTTTAAGCCGCTTGGTATGACTGTCGAGCGTTTTAAAACAATCAATCCGCAATAATTCATATCCGATGAGGGTTTCATGAGCGATTTAAATCAAATAGTTGAATTGGCGCGCACCGCCTTCAAAGCTGCTACACGTCCGGCGGACTTGGAAGATGTCAAAGCCAAATTTTTGGGCAAAGATGGCAGCTTGACCCGCGAGCTAAAGGCGTTGGGCAGTTTGGCCTTAGAAGAGAAAAAAGTGCGTGGCGCGCAGGTCAACGCCGTGCGTCAGCAAGTGGAACAACTGCTGAACGAAGCGCGTCAAGCGCTTGCCGATGCCGAGCTGAACGAACGCCTCTCAACTGAGCAACTGGACGTCACCTTACCCGGACGAGGTCTGGCGCGTGGCGGTATTCACCCCGTGAGCCGCGTCACCCGTCGTGTTGAAGCGATTTTCCGCTCCATGGGTTTTGATGTTGCGGACGGCCCGGAGATTGAAAACGACTGGTACAACTTCACCTCATTGAACAGCCCTGAGAATCATCCGGCGCGCTCGATGCAAGACACCTTCTACGTAGCCGACAAAGACGAACGCGGTCATCCGCTGGTATTGCGCACGCACACCTCGCCGATGCAGGTACGCTATGCGCGCACCCAAGTGGCCAAAATGCAGTCGGGCGAACTCAAAGCCGGCAGCCCGATCAAAGTCATCGCGCCGGGGCGCACCTACCGCGTGGATTCCGACGCGACGCATTCACCGATGTTCCATCAGGTCGAAGGGCTGTGGATTGCCGAGTCGGTGAGCTTTGCCGACCTTAAGGCCGTGTACACCAATTTTCTACAAAAATTCTTTGAAACCACCGATCTGCAAGTGCGTTTCCGCCCGTCCTACTTCCCGTTCACCGAGCCATCGGTCGAAATCGACATGGCGTTTGGCACAGGGCCGAATGCGGGCAAATGGTTGGAAATTTCCGGCGCGGGGCAAGTGCATCCGAGCGTGATTCGCAATTTTGGCCTTGATCCCGAGCAGTATATGGGCTTTGCCTTCGGTTCGGGGTTGGAGCGTTTGGCGATGTTGCGCTACGGCGTGAATGATTTGCGACTGTTCTACGAAAATGATTTGCGGTTTTTGGCTCAATTTAATTAATTCGTGAAAAAGTCAACGAAGATTGGCTCGCGATAAAAACGCAGTAGATAACAGCGAAGGCGTCCGATGTACATCCCCAAACATTTTGCAGTCAATGACGCCGATGAATGTCTTGCGCTGATGCAAGCATGTCCGCTGGCGGCGGTGGTGCAGCACACCGAAGCAGGTTTACAGGCGAATCACATTCCGCTGTTGGTGGAGCGTAAAAATGATGCGTGGTTGATTCGTGGGCATGTGGCGCGAGCGAATGCGATGTGGCAGGCGGCGAATTCGGATGTGTTGCTGGTGTTTCAGGGAGCGGATGCGTATATTTCACCGAACTGGTATGCGAGCAAAGCGGTGGATCACAAAGCGGTGCCGACGTGGAATTATGCGGCGGTGCATGTGTCGGGGCGATTGGTGGTGCATGAGGATGAAGCGTGGTTGCGTACCTTGCTCACCGATTTGACCGCCGAGCATGAGCAGCAGATGCCGACGCCGTGGGGTTTGAATGACGCGCCCGAGGCGTATATTGCGGCGAATTTGCGCGCGTTGGTAGGGATAGAAATTGAAGTAAAGCAGGTGGTGGGTAAGTGGAAGGTGAGTCAAAACCATCCGCAGACCAACCGCGAGACGGTCTGTCAGGGCTTGCGCAGTGAAGTGGGCGGACAGAATGAAACGATGGCGCGGATGATTGAGCAATTTGCACCGAAATAATCCATTGGGTTTGAGGTGCGGCAAGGAGATTGCGGGTCAAGCCCGCAATGACGAAGTATTGAATTCAGTTGCGTAGTGAAGTTGGCGGACAGAATGAAACGATGGTGCGGATGATTGAGCAATTTGCGCCGAACAAGTAAATATTGAATATCGTATCCGAGTTGATTCGCATTGGGTCGGATCGGTATTTAAATATCAGCCGTCATTCCCGCGCAAGCGGGAATCCAGTGATGGTTGGATGCATAATGGTTTTTGTAGATTCCCGCTTGCGCGGGGATGACGATAAATATTGAGAAGCGTTGAGTAATGGGCTTTGCAGGCGACGCTAAAAAATTTAGATTGGGTTTTAAACCGAAAAAAGTCGATTGGTACTTTTTTCGATTGGAGAAAACATGCAATTTTCAGAAAATTGGTTACGCGAGTGGATTAACCCCGATATTTCCAGCGAGGCGCTCGCGGATGTATTGACCATGGGGGGCTTGGAAGTTGAGGAGATGGCGCCGGCCGCGCCCGCGTTTACGGGCGTGGTGGTCGGTGAGATCATCGAGTGCAACAAACACCCCGATGCGGATAAATTGAATGTGTGCAAGGTGAATGTCGGTCAAGTCGAGCCATTGCAAATCGTCTGCGGTGCACCGAATGCGCGCGTGGGTATTCGTGTGCCGTGCGCGACGGTCGGTGCGCTATTGCCGGGTGATTTTAAAATCAAAAATGCGAAATTGCGCGGTGTGGCGTCCAGCGGGATGCTGTGTTCGGCCAAGGAATTGGGGATTAACCCCGACGCGAGCGGTTTGTATGAATTGCCGGCGAGTGGTGACAATGCGGCGCCGGTGGGCGAGGACATTCGCAGCTATTTGAATCTGAACGACACGGTTTATACGATCAAACTCACGCCGAACCGCGCGGATTGTTTGTCGGTGCGTGGCGTGGCGCGCGATGTGTGTGCGCTGGTCGGCGGTGAAAAAGCGGTGCCGTTGACGCCGTTGGTGATCGAGCCGGTGGTGCCGAATTGCGACGCGACTTTGCCGATTCGCATTGACGCGCCGGCGGCGTGTGGTCGCTTCACGGGGCGCGTGATTAAAAACCTGAATGCGGCTGCACCAACGCCGCAGTGGATGGTTCAGCGCTTGGAGCGCGCCGGTCATCGTTCGATTTCCGCGCTGGTGGACATCACCAATTACGTCATGCTCACGCTCGGTCAGCCGATGCACGTTTATGATTTGGATCGTTTGAGCGGCGGTTTGACCGCGCGCATGGCCAAAGCCGGCGAGTCGATCAAGTTGCTGAACGAGCAAACCCACGAAATGCAGGACGATGTGCTGGTCATCGCCGACGACGAAAAAGCGGTCGGCATGGCGGGCGTGATGGGCAGCTGGGACAGCAAGGCGGAATTGTCCACGAAGAATATTTTCCTTGAAGCGGCGTTTTTCGCGCCTGAGGTGATTCAGGGCAAAACCCGCCGCTACAAATTCACCTCGGATGCGGCGCATCGTTTTGAGCGCGGTGTGGATTTCATGGGGCAAATCGAGGCGTTGGAGTACGCCACGGCTTTGGTGCAGCAAATCTGCGGTGGTGAAGGTGACGAAAACCCCGTACAAATCGGGCCGGTGTCCGAAGTGGTGGGCGAGTTGCCCAAACGCGAAAAGGTTTCGATGCGCGTGGCGCGTGCGTGCAAAGTGATAGGCGTGGAAATTCCCGCCGAGCAAATGGTGGCGGATTTGTCTCGTTTGCAATTGCAGGTTGAGCGCGAACACACGCCAAACGGCGAGGTGTTGCATGTTCAGGCGCCGTCGTATCGCTTTGACATGGCGATCGAAGAGGATTTGATCGAGGAAGTCGTGCGCCTGTTCGGTTACAACAACATTCCGACCCACGCACCGTTGGCGCGCCTGACGGTGCTGGACAGCCCCGAGGCGGTGCGTCCGGCGGACGCGGTGCGCGATGCGCTGGTGGCGATGGATTATCAAGAGGTGGTGAACTACAGCTTTGTCGATCCCGCGTTGGAGCGTGATTTTGCTGCGCCGGAGCAGGTGGCGATTGAATTGCTCAACCCGATTGCCGCGTCGCTGGCGGTGATGCGCACGCAGTTGATCGGCTCGCTGGTGCACAATTTGAAAACCAATTTGGCGCGCTCACAAAACCGCGTGCGTGTGTTTGAAATTGCGAAAGTATTCCACCGTGATGCGAGCGTACAGGCGACCGAATCGACCGTGCCGAATATCGCGCAACCGTTGCGTTTGGCGGGGTTGGCGTATGGTTCGGTACAGCCGGAGCAGTGGTCGGCGAAAACCGTTGACGTGGACTTTTTCGATGTCAAAGGCGATTTGGAGCGCTTGTTCGCGCCTGCGACGTTGGCGTTTGAGGCGTTTGCTCATCCGGCGGCGCATCCGGGGCGCTGCGCCAAAGTATTTTTGAACGGGCAGGAAATCGGCTGGCTCGGGCAAATGCACCCACGTTTGCAACAAACGCACGATTTGCCGCGTGCGCCGATTCTGTTTGAGTTGGATGCGCAGGCGGTGTTTGCCCGTCAATTGCCGGTGGCGCAGGCGGTGTCTAAACAGCAAGTGGTCACGCGCGATTTGGCGATTATCGTGAAACGTGATATATTAGCGCAGCAAATTCAAGAACTTATCTTCAATTTGCGCCAAAGCAGTGCAGAGTGCGCGATCATTCAGTCGGTGGAATTGTTCGATGTGTATCAAGGCGAGCGCGTCGCGCCGGACGAAAAAAGCATGGCGTATCGGGTGCGTTTGCAGGACATGAACAGCACTTTGCAAGACGCGCAAATCGAGCAGGTGATGGCGCAGATTTTGGAACCATTACAGAGCCAACTGGGCGCACGTTTGCGCTAACTAAGGCGGACATTTTATAAATACAATCAAAGCAGGATGCGGTATGAACCAAGACGATAAACTGATTTTAGACACGCTCAACGAACTGATCGAAGAGGCCAAAATGGAGGACGGCTCATTCACCTTGACCAAGGCCGAGTTGGCCGAATTGCTGTTTGCGCAAGTGGGTTTGAATAAGCGCGAAGCCAAAGAAATGGTCGAAGCGTTTTTTGAGGAAATCCGTATGGGTTTGGAATCAGGCGATATGGTCAAATTATCGGGCTTTGGTAATTTTTCCGTGCGTGACAAAGCCTCGCGTCCGGGGCGCAATCCGAAAACCGGTGAAGTCGTGCCCATCAGTGCGCGCCGCGTGGTCAGCTTTCACGCCAGTCAAAAACTCAAAGAACAGGTTGAAAAATCCGGTGTGGTGAGCGCGAGCGTCTAACTCGCCTCGTTAATAACGACGGTTTTACGCCCCAGCAACACATTGATTGTGTACAATAATAACCGAACCGTGTCACCTGAGCGCATCCGCGCGCGACACCCATAGGACAACCATGACGCAACCCCAAGGCTACGTGCTCACCCGCGACCTGCCGCCGATTCCGGCCAAGCGCTACTTCACCATCGGTGAAGTCAGCCAGCTGTGTGACGTGCGCTCGTATGTGCTGCGCTATTGGGAGCAAGAATTCGTGCAGCTACGGCCGATGAAACGGCGTGGCAATCGTCGCTATTACCAATTGCACGAGGTGCAATTGGTGCGCAAAATCCGCGAACTGCTGTATGAACAAGGCTTCACTATCGCCGGTGCGCGTTTGCAATTGGAGCAAAAAGCGGCCGAAGATGTGATGTCGTTTGAATTATCACCGCCCGATGTGGCTGCTTCTGCGTCAAAGGGCGCCAGCAAAAGCGAAAGCACGTCGGCATCAACGGCTGCGCACAACGCTGCCGACCCAAGCACCCACATCGCGCACGATACCCCCGCGCCCACGCAAGCATGGGTGGAGCCGGCGGATGTATCCGATATGAACGGCGTGCTGGAGGAATTGCGCGCGATCAGTGCCTTGCTGCGCGGATAAATATCTTCAAGAAGTTTGCCTGAAAGCAGCCCATCGGCGATCTTTTTGATGGGACGCCATTGGCGTTGCTGGACGCTTTTTGAGTGAAAAGCACGGTGCGTGCCAGCGTCATCATAATAAACAAAACGGGAGAAAAACCTGATGTCTCATTCATCACACCACTCATTGCATCAACCATCCGCCGAATCCATTTCAACAGCAACGGAGCCGCCGTTCGCGCACAGCAAACTGATTATTTTTGATTGGGATGGCACGCTATTCGACTCCACTGCCATGATTTCACAGAGCCTGTGTCGTGCGGCGAGCGAGTTGGGTTTGGGCGAATACACCAAGCAACAAGCGCAGCAACTGATCGGTTTGGGCTTTGCCGAAGCGGCCAACGGCTTGGTCGGCCGCACCTTGTCCGACAGCGAAATGCAGGCGTTTATGGCGCGTTATCGTCAATATTACTTTACCGCCGAATTGGAGGTCAGTTTGTACGATGGCGTGTGGTCGCTGTTGGAAAGCTTGCGTGCGCAAAACCGCTATATGGCGGTGGCCACGGGTAAGTCGCGCATAGGGCTGAACCATGTGTTTGAAACGCGTCCTGAGTTGAAAAAGTTGTTTATCGCCACCCGAACCGCCGATCAAACGGTCTCTAAGCCGCACCCGTTGATGTTGCATGAGATTTTATCGGAGTTGGATGTGCCGGTTGAATCCGCCGTGATGATCGGTGACACCAGCTATGACATTGATATGGCGCACAACGCGCACATGAGCAGCATTGCCGTGACCTACGGGGCGCACGATTACCGCCACTTGCTGGCGAGTAAACCGAGTGCCGTGGCGCACAGTGTTGACGAATTGGGGCGTTTACTGTTGGGCTGAGGTCGCTCCATACGATTGGGCGTATGGCGGTCTATTGATATTGACGCCACTCCTCCTCACTGCTTAAAAATAAACCCCGCCGCTGAGCGGGGTTTATTGCTAATGGTGTTTGTGGATTGGGCGGTATGGAGCCAATGTGTGCCGTAGTTTTTTATGAAAATGGTTCCAATTTTTAAAAAACTTTCATAAATGGTGAAAAAATAAAAAAACATTTGAAAAAAAAGAACGAGTGTGCTATTTTTCGGATTGATGGCGATGTATGAATCATCGCTCGGGATGCATTTAAGTTTTTTGCTGGGATTGGAGCGCGAGGCGACTCAGAATGCCTACAAAAATGCGTATAATGCATGTGCGATTTCGTGAGGGGTTTAGGCTGATGGACAGCCGGATGACCGCTTGTTCGATCCAAACCGGCCATCGTCGATGGCTTGATTTTATAGATTCCTATTGATGGGGGCGAAATATGAAAGTTTTAGTACCGGTCAAACGCGTGGTTGACTACAACGTTTCGGTTCGTGTGAAGGCCGATGGTTCGGATGTGGACATTGCGAATGTAAAAATGTCGATGAATCCGTTTGATGAAATCGCGATGGAAGAAGCCGTGCGCTTGAAAGAAGCAGGCGTGGCAATTGAAATCGTCGCGGTTTCTGCGGGTGTGGCGCAATGCCAAGAAACTCTGCGCAGTGCTTTGGCGTTGGGCGCGGATCGCGCGATTTTGATCGAAAGCAATGAGCAGTTGCAGCCTTTGGCGGTGGCGAAATTATTGGCGGCGGTGGTGAAGCAAGAAAATCCATCGTTGGTCATTATGGGCAAACAAGCGATTGACGACGACGCGAATCAAACCGGCCAAATGTTGGCGGGCTTGTTGGACATTCCGCAAGCGACCTTTGCCTCGAAAGTGGTCGTTGCCGATGGCAAAGCCACCGTGACCCGCGAAGTCGACGGCGGTTTGGAAACCATCAGCATGAGTTTGCCAGCGGTTGTAACGGCGGATTTGCGTTTGAACGAGCCGCGCTACGCGACCTTGCCCAATATCATGAAAGCGAAGAAAAAACCGTTGGACACCACCACGCCGGACGCATTGGGCGTGGACGTGGCGCCGCGTTTGAAAACCTTGAAAGTGTCCGAGCCGCCAGTGCGCAGCGCGGGCGTGATCGTGCCGGATGTAGCGACCTTGGTTGAAAAACTGCGCAACGAAGCCAAAGTGCTGGGTTGATCGTTGACGTAATCAGCGGAATGAATAGGAGAACAAAATGACTGTTTTAGTAATTGCAGAACACGACAATCAAGCGCTCAAAGGCGCAACTTTAAATGCCGTGACTGCGGCGCAAAAAATCGGTGGCGACATCCATGTGGCCGTGATCGGTAGCGGCGTGGGCGCCGTGGCGCAAGCGGCGGCAGGTGTTGCCGGCGTGAGCAAGGTGTTGAGCTTTGACGACGCGGCTTTGGCCGAGCAAACATCCGAAGCCGTAGCGGCACAAATTTTGAGCGTGGCGAGCCAATACGGCCACATCGTTGCACCGGCGACCTCGATGGCGAAAAGCGTGTTGCCACGCGTGGCGGCCAAACTGGACGTGGCGCAAATTTCCGAAATCGTGGCGGTGGAATCGGCCGATACCTTCGTGCGCCCTGTTTACGCAGGTAACGTGATGGCGACTGTACAATCGGTTGACCCGATCAAGGTCATCACCGTGCGTACCACCGGTTTTGATGCTGCGGCAGCGAGCGGCGGCTCGGTTGCGGTTGAGGCGCAAGCGGTGCAAGCTGTGGCCAACGGTGCGACATTCGTATCACGCGAAGTGGCCCAATCGGATCGTCCTGAGTTGACTTCGGCCAAGGTGGTCGTATCGGGTGGTCGCGGTCTGGGCAGCGCTGAGAATTTCAAAATCATCGAGGCTTTGGCAGATAAACTCAACGCTGCTATGGGCGCGTCACGCGCTGCGGTGGATGCGGGCTTTGTGGCCAATGACTTGCAAGTTGGTCAAACCGGTAAAATCGTTGCGCCGCAGTTGTACATTGCGGTGGGTATTTCCGGCGCGATTCAGCACCAAGCGGGTATGAAGGATTCCAAAGTCATCGTGGCGATCAATAAAGACCCGGACGCGCCGATTTTCCAAATTGCGGATTACGGTATTGTCGGCGATTTGTTTGAAATCGTACCGCAGTTGACCGCGGCGGTTTGATGATCGAATGAGCGTACAAATCACATAAAGCAAAACATAGCAAACAAGTCCAGTGACCGCATGGCGCTGGACTTTTTTAAGGAAATACGGAAAAAGTAAAACCCTATTTTTTCCGTGCTGAGTATTAGAAATTTAGTCAGGGAAACCCTGACAAAATTTGAACAAAATCAAAATGTTAAAATTGCGGATGCAGTCAAGTATGCTTGCCCATATCAATGTTTGAGCTGAAAAACATACTATTCCGCGTTTTCTTAAAACAGCAGAGCCATTTATGGCTGATTGAATGACGAAAAAGTCGTTGTTACTTGATGCACATTTTTAAAAAAGGTTGAATCATGAGCTACATCGCACCCCAAAAAGATATGTTGTTTGCCTTGGAACACATTGCCCAGATGCCACAAATCATGCAGGACACGGCGATGGATTTAGACATGGACACCGTCGCGGGGATTTTGGATGAAGCCGCGAAAATCAATCAGGACGTGATCGCACCGACCAACCGCGTGGGCGACGAGCAGCCGTCATTCCTAAAGAATGGCAAAGTCACCACCAGTCCGGGTTTTAAAGCCGCGTTTGAGCAATATGTGCAAGGCGGCTGGCAAGGTCTGTCGCACCCTGAAGCCGTGGGTGGGCAAGATTTGCCTAAACTGATCGCCACGACGTGTAATGAGATGATCAATGGCGCGAACACCTCGTTCGGCCTGTGCCCTTTGCTCACCGACGGCGCGATTGAAGCGGTGCTGACTGCCGGTAGCGATGCGCAAAAACAAACCTACATCCCGCGTCTGATTTCCGGTGAGTGGACCGGCACGATGAATCTGACCGAGCCGCAATCCGGCTCCGATTTGGCGTTGATTCGCTCGCGTGCCGAGCCGCAAGCCGATGGCCGCTACAAAGTGTTTGGTACCAAAATTTTCATCACCTTTGGCGATCATGATTACACCGACAATATCATGCACCTCGTGCTGGCGCGCACGCCGAATGCGCCCGAAGGCATCAAAGGCATTTCGCTGTTCATCGTACCGAAATTCCTGATTAACGAAGACGGCAGTCTGGGTGCCGCCAATGACGTGCAAACCCTGTCGTTGGAGCACAAATTGGGCATCAAAGCCAGCCCGACGGCAGTGTTGCAGTTCGGGGACAACGGTGGTGCGCTGGGTGAGCTGGTCGGCGAAGAAAATCGCGGCCTCGAATACATGTTCATCATGATGAACGCGGCGCGTTTTGGTGTCGGTGTGCAAGGCATCGGCATCATGGAGCGTGCGTATCAAAAGGCGGTGCAATACGCCAAAGAGCGCGTGCAAAGTCGTCCGGTCGATGGCTCGGCGCGCGAAGCGGTGGCGATCATTCACCATCCGGATGTCAAACGCATGCTGCTCACCATGAAATCGACCGTGGAAGCCTGCCGTGCGATGGCGCTGCACACCGCCGGTTTGAACGACATTGCGCATCGTCATGCGGACGAAGCAACCCGTGCGCAGGCGCAAGCGCAGTTTGAATTCATGGTGCCGCTGGTCAAAGGCTACTCGACCGAACAATCGGTGGAAATGGCCAGTCTGGGCGTGCAGGTACACGGCGGTATGGGCTTTATCGAGGAAACCGGCGCGGCGCAATACTACCGCGACGCGCGTATTTTGCCGATTTACGAAGGCACAACCGCGATTCAGGCAAACGATTTGGTGGGGCGCAAAACCGCGCGCGATGGCGGCGCCGTGGCCGAGCAATTCTGCACGCACATTGACGCGACGGTGGCGCAGTTGCAAGCGAGTGCGCACGATGCGCTCAAAGCTTTGGCCGCGCCATTGGCGCAGGCAAACGCAAATCTGCGCGAGGTGGTGGCGTTTGTCTTGGCGAACGTCAAAACCGCACCGAACAACGTGTTTGCCGGCTCGGTGCTGTACCTCAAACTGGCCGGCTTGGTCGTGAGCGCGTGGCACAGTGCGCGCGCGGCATTGGCGGCGCAGGCGCAATTGGACGCGGGCAATAACGATACGGTGTTCTTGAACAGCAAAGTGCAAACCTCCGCGTTTTATATCCAAGCTTTGTTGCCGCAGGCGCAGGCACTGACACAGGCGATTTTGCACGCGGGCGAGGGCGCGGGTCATTTTGACGTGGCGCAGTTCTGATGCGTGAATGACTGAGCATTTCAGTCCACGATGTAAAAAAGCAAGCGTGAATCAACGCTTGCTTTTTTTGTGAAACGCCACGCTCGGATTCGTTACAGCGACTTTTATCGGCGCAGAATTATTTGAGGTAAGAGCGGATTAAGGTGACGGCTTCGTCAATGGTGTCGTGGATGCGTTCGTGATCCGGATTGGTTTTGATGTCGGTGATGGAGCAGTCGGCGTGGCCAAAACTCTCCAGCAGATGTCCTTCAAGTACGTCGGCCATCAAGCCGTTAATGGCGCCACGCATCGCGGCTAATTGCTGCAGCATGGGGCCGCATTGAACACCATCGGCAACGGCGCGCTCCAGCGCCTCTGCTTGGCCTTTGATGCGGCGTAGGCGTGTGATGGCACGTTTTTTGTCTTCTACTGAATGGGGCATGATCGTATTCGCTTAGTTAGATGAAATGTCGTAATGACTAAAAATGACGTTGGGGTGTTTACCCGCGTCACTGTGCTCAAACGCGAATAAGTATATTGTTTATTGCCATAGTTCGCAATTCAATACCCCAAAAAAATGAAACGGGCGTACTTTTAGATGATTTTAATGGGTTTTGATACTGATTAAGTGAAAAAAGCGGGAAGTGCTCCGATTTTTTTTGCTCATCAGGCGTGTCATCGGTGTCTTATCGACGCGCGCGCCATTTTTGAATCTCCGCACGTACCTGCTCTGGCGCGGTTCCGCCGATATGGTTACGCGCAGCAACGCTGCCTTCCAACGTCAGACAATGCGATACATCGGCTTCAATCAACGCTTGTTGTTCGGCGGGCAAGTCGGTTGCCGAGCGCAATTCTTCGAGCGTCAAATCCGCCAAGTCGCAGCCTTTTTGCGTGCAGATTTTGACCGCATGCGCGACCGCTTCGTGCGCATCGCGGAATGGTAAGCCTTTTTTTACCAAATAGTCGGCTAAGTCCGTGGCAGTGGAGAAGCCTTGTAATGCCGCCGCACGCATATTGTCGGCTTTGACCGTGATGCCCTGTACCATTTCGGTGAAAATCAGCAGGGTTTCCAATACAGTGTCTACCGCGTCAAACAACGGCTCTTTGTCCTCTTGATTGTCCTTATTGTAGGCCAGCGGTTGCCCTTTCATCAGCGTGAGTAGGCTGATCAAATCGCCGTAAACACGTCCGGTTTTGCCGCGCGCCAATTCGGGTACGTCGGGATTTTTCTTCTGCGGCATGATGGAGGAGCCGGTGCAGAAACGATCAGCCAAATCGATGAAACCGACGCGCGGGCTCATCCAGTTGACCAACTCTTCGGACAAGCGCGAGACGTGCATCATGATCAAAGACGCGGCGGCACAAAATTCAATGGCAAAGTCTCGATCCGATACCGCGTCCAGCGAGTTTTCGCATACGCCGTCAAATGCCAACAGCTCCGCCACGCGTTCACGGCGAATCGGATACGTTGTCCCCGCCAATGCCGCAGCGCCTAACGGTAAGCGATTGACACGCTTTCGGGTATCGATCATACGCTCGGCGTCGCGCGTAAACATATTCACATACGCCAATAAATGATGACCAAACGTGATCGGCTGCGCCACTTGCAAATGCGTGAATCCCGGCAAAATGGTGGCCGCTTCGCGCTCCGCCACATCCAGCAAACCGCTGCGCAAATGACCCAGCGCCACCACGATGTCATCAATCTGCGCGCGCAGCCACAGGCGAATATCGGTTGCCACCTGATCGTTGCGCGAGCGGCCGGTGTGCAAGCGTTTGCCCGCCATGCCGACCAACTGCGTTAAGCGTGCTTCGATATTCAGATGCACATCCTCCAAATCCAACTGCCATTCAAATTGCTCCGCCTCGATTTCCGCGCGAATTTGCGTCAAGCCACGCTGAATATCCGTCCAATCCAGTGTAGAAATAATTTCTTGCTCGGACAACATTTGCGCATGTGCGAGAGAGCCTTGAATATCAAACAAGGCCAAGCGCTTGTCAAAAAATACCGATGCGGTGTAGCGTTTGACCAATTCGCTCATCGGCTCGGAAAACAGCGCGGACCAGCCCGCGGATTTATTGTGCAATTGGGAATGATTGGAATGACTCATGCGATACTTTCTGTCAATATTTCTATCAGTGGGAAATGGCAAAAATAAACCTTCATTCTAAAGCAAA
The DNA here is from genome assembly GCA_049291875.1 of Burkholderiaceae bacterium. Lineage (GTDB taxonomy): Bacteria > Pseudomonadota > Gammaproteobacteria > Burkholderiales > Burkholderiaceae > CTSOIL-112. Next base: position 117,373 of record JBATQE010000004.1, on the reverse strand, counting down.
AGCGGGGTAAAACATAGCAACACGGCATCATCAAGCGATTAAAAGTCCATATTTTTTGCTGTGTGGCGCGTGTTTTATCAATGCCACAGACGCGATAAGCAAAAAAATAAATGCGAGCGCACAAACTCGAATAAGGTGTTAATGTTAAACCTAAGCTCCTGATTTTAAGCGGCTTTCAAGGCTTTTTTGGCTGTGAAGTCTCGTGTCTGTTGGCTTGAGCGAAAATAAAAATGGGTAAATCACTTGACGGGCGTGCGAAAACTATGGTTAAATTCGCCCCGTTGTGAATGACCTATAGCCCTCGCTGTTGCTGGACAAATGATCGATGACATCGGGGATTGCAATAACTTAGCTGGTGGAGATTAATAAATGAATAAGTCAGAATTGGTGGATTTCATTGCTGGTGAAGCAGAAATTTCAAAAGCCGCGGCTGGTCGTGCATTGGACGCTGTAACTACAGCGGTTAAGAAAACTTTGAAAAAAGGTGGTACTGTTACTTTGGTTGGCTTCGGTACCTTCTCTGTGGGCAAACGTGCAGCGCGCGTTGGTCGTAACCCGCAAACTGGCGCGGAAATCAAAATCAAGGCAGCTAAAGTGCCTAAATTCCGTCCTGGTAAAGCATTGAAAGATGCTGTAAACTAATTGTTTTAAGATTGGGTGTTTAGCTCAGTTGGTAGAGCGGCGCCCTTACAAGGCGTAGGTCGGGAGTTCGACCCTCTCAACACCCACCAGTCTTAAAAAAGTGACATAGCAGTACAAACGGTTTTGGAGCGGTAGTTCAGTTGGTTAGAATATCGGCCTGTCACGCCGGGGGTCGCGGGTTCGAGTCCCGTCCGCTCCGCCAATAAATCGATCAAAGGCGAACTTCGGTTCGCCTTTTTTCTTGCGCTCCTTTATAATACGGGTCTATTTCTGGCTGCCTGCTAATCGGGGGCGCATTTTGACAAGCTCGTATGGTTTGTATGTTATTACGTGCTTGCGCGTGCCGATGCGTATTGGGCGGCATCCATGTTTACTAAGGGTTTGTTATGTTTGATTTTGTGCGAACACATCAACGTTGGCTCCAATTTATTTTGCTTTTGCTGATTTTGCCGGCATTCGTATTGACCGGTGTTGCTTCATTTCATGGTTCTGCCAGTGACACGGCTTTGGCCAAAGTAGGTGCGCGCGAGATATCGCAACAGGAATTCACCACGCGTTATCGTCATCTTGTCGACAATGCGCGCAAGCAGATGGGCGATCATTTTGATGCGGCGTATTATCAAAAGCCTGAAGTTCAAGCAGCGTTTTTGACGCAAATGAGCAATGATGTGTTGTTTGAGGATTTGCTCGCGAGCGGCAAAATGACGGTCAGTGATGCGGAGCTGGTGCAGGCGCTCGCGCAGATGCAGGGTATGCCGAAAAATGCACAAGGGGGCATTGATGAGGTGGCGTATAAAGCTGCATTGGCGCAGCAGGGTTTGACACCGGCAATGCATCAGGCGGGTATTCGCGCGGATTTGGTGAAAGAGCAAATGGTTCCGGCCTACCGTGCGTTGAATTTACCGGTGAGTACCGAGTTTATGGCCAAATTCTTTGGTCGCGCACGCTTGGTGGAGATTAAATCGGTGGATTTGACGCCGTATATGGCTCAGGTATCGGTCTCGCCCGAGCAGGTTCAGGCTTATTACGATCAGCACAAATCGCAGTTCAATGTGCCGGATGCGTTCGATGTGGATTACGCTGTGATTCCGGTTGCGGCAGGCGGTGGCGCTGCGTCCAGCTTGAGTGATGAGGATATCAAGGCGGTATTTGGTGCCGATGCGACGCCGGAGCAGCTGGCGAAGGTGCGTCAAGATCCGAATCAGTCCAAAGTGGTGTTGGAAAAAGTGGTGCAAAAGAAATTGGCGGAGCGCTTGGATGCGCAGATCACCAAAGCGCCACAGGATTTAAGCGCATTGGCAAACATGTTCAATGCGAAGGTCGAGCAGGCCAAAGGCATTCTGCGTCAAGCGATGCCGAATGAACCGGTGGTGTTCCAAGATCCAAAAGTCCGCGAGGCTTTGCTCAACGCGACACAGGCCGAATCAAAAAACATTGCGCCGGTGATGGCGTTGCCGACGGGTGATTTGTTGGTGGCGCGTGTGGTAAATTATCGTCCGGCGGGCGTGCGCAGCTTTGATGAGGTGAAGGTCGAGGTTGAGCAGCAATTGCGTCGCGAGGTCGCTGTGGTCAAGGCGAGCGAAGACGCGCAGAAAAATCTGGCCAATCAGTCGGCGAGTACGTCCATTGGCAATGCGCAGTATTTAAGCTGGCTCGGTAGTGACGTGGCGACACCGGCGATTGCGGTGAAGGCGATGAATCTGCCGCTGGCGAATTTGCCTGCGTTGGCCGTGGTGGCGGACACCGATCGCGTGGATCTGATTCGTGTGGTGAAAGAGGAGTCTTTGCCGCCGCCGCAATTGGCACAAATGACGCAGTGGGCGCAAAGCGTGTGGAATACGCCGAATGAAAATTTGGCGGCGAGCGCGTATATGGCGGCGTTGCGCGAGCGCATGGGGGTGAAGTTGTATCCCGAACGTATTAAGGTCGCGCAGGAATAAGTTGGACGATGCACGCTAAATGGCTCATTTAGCGTGTTTTGTTTTGGATTTTTTATCAGTTTGTCGGATGGAGTGTGTGTGTTATCAGCAGTCAATATTACTCAACAGTTTGGCGCAAAGCCATTGTTTGAAAACATCAATGTGAAGTTTGGTGAGGGCAATCGTTACGGTTTGATCGGTGCGAATGGTTGCGGCAAATCAACCTTCATGAAAATTTTGGGTGGCGATCTGGAGCAATCCTCCGGTCAAGTGGTGATCGAGCCAAATGTGCGTTTGGGTAAGCTGCGTCAGGATCAGTTTGCGTTCGAGGATATGCGCGTATTGGACGTGGTGATGATGGGGCACACGGAAATGTGGCAGGCCATGACCGAGCGCGATGCGATCTATGCGAATCTGGAGGCGACCGAGGACGACTATATGCACGCGGCGGAGTTGGAGAGCGTGTTTGCGCAGTACGACGGTTACACGGCTGAGGCGCGCGCGGGTGAGCTGCTGCTGGGTGTGGGGCTGCCGTTGGAATTGCATCAAGGCTTGATGAGCGCCGTTGCGCCGGGCTTGAAGGTGCGTGTGCTGTTGGCGCAGGCATTATTCTCCAATCCAGACGTGCTGCTGTTGGACGAGCCGACCAATAATTTGGACATCGATACGATTCGCTGGCTCGAAGGCGTGCTCAATGAGCGCGACTCGACCATGGTGATTATTTCGCATGACCGACATTTTTTGAATGCGGTGTGTACGCATATGGCCGATATGGACTATGGCACGCTGACCGTATATGCGGGCAACTACGACGATTACAGCCTCGCCTCGGCGGAGGCGCGTGCGCGCCAAATGGCGGCCAACAGCAAGGCGAAAGAACGTATTGCCGAGTTGCAAGAATTCGTGGCGCGTTTCTCGGCCAATAAATCGAAGGCCTCACAAGCGACCTCACGCCAAAAAATGATTCAGAAGATCAAGGCGGATACGGTTGAAGTCAAACCATCGTCGCGCCAAAATCCGTTTATTCGCTTTGAGCAAAATAAACCGTTGCATCGTTTGGCGGTTGAGGTGGAGCACATCAGCAAAAGTTTTGATCGACCAATCATCAGCAAATTCTCCACGATGATTGAAGCGGGTGACAAAATCGCCATCATCGGTGGCAACGGTGTGGGTAAAACCACCTTGTTGCGTATTTTTGAGGGGGATTTGGCTGCAGACAGCGGTACGGTCAAATGGTCGGAAAACGCCGACATTGGCTATATGGCGCAAGATGTGGCCGAGCATTTTGATTCGAGCGAAAACCTGATGGAATGGATGGGCAACTATCGCCAGCCGGGTGACGACGATCAGGCGATTCGCGGCGTACTTGGTAAACTGCTTTTTTCGGGTGAAGACGTGGTCAAGCCGGTGAAAGTCTTATCCGGCGGTGAAAAGCATCGCATGAGTTTTGGTCGTTTGATTTTGGGGCGTCACAATGTATTGATGCTGGACGAGCCGACCAATCACTTGGATATGGAGTCGATCGAGTCGCTCCAGTTGGCTTTGGAAAAATACGCCGGAACGGTGTTCATCGTCTCACACGATCGCCAATTCATTGACAACGTGGCTACGCGCATCATCGAGGTCAAAGGCGATGGTCAGATTGTGGACTATAAAGGCGATTACGAAGAATATCTGGACAGTCAGGGAATTGAAGGGTAAGTGGCGTAAAATAATGCCACCGACTCAATAAAGCAGGAGACCATCATGCCCGTATTGCAACTGATCGCGCCATCGAGTAATCCGCAGGATCGCAATGCCATTGCGCGCGGCGTGGATTATTTTGTTCGCCAAGGTTGGCGCGTGACCGGTCAGGCGTGCGCTTTGCGCCAGATGCAGCGGTTCGCCGGAACGGATGAAGAGCGTTTGAATGAAATCAATGCCTTGACTCGATTCATCGAGCCGAGCGAGGACATCCAAGCCAAGCGTCCTGATTTGGTGATGGCTTTGCGTGGTGGCTACGGCCTGTCGCGCTTGTTGGAGCATATTGATTTTGAAGGTATTGCGCAGGCGAAATTGTGTCTGATGGGGCACAGCGATTTTACCGCGTTTAATTTGGCGTACTATGCGAAAACCGGCTGCGCTTCGTACAACGGGCCGATGCTGAGTTTCGATTTCGGTCCGGAAACGCCGTCGCCCTTCATGCTCAAACATTTTTGGAATCTGATTCAGGCAGGCGAAGACACGATTGCGGTGAAACGCCCGCAGCAGTATCGCTTTGAAGCCGACGGTATTTTGTGGGGCGGCAATCTGACCATGATCAATCAATTGGTCGGTACGCCGTATCTGCCCAATATTCAGAGTGGGATTCTGTTTTTAGAGGACATTAATGAGCATCCGTACCGCATTGAACGCAATCTATATCAATTGCGCGATGCGGGTATTTTGGAAAATCAGGCGGCGATTGTGCTCGGTCAATTTAATGGCTATCAATTGTACGACAGTGACAATGGCTATAACTTCGATGAAATGGTGGCGCATTTGCGTGAGCGGTGCCGCGTGCCGATTCTGACGGGTTTACCGTTTGGACATGTGCGCGACAAAGTTACTTTGCCAGTCGGTCAAAACGCGCAGTTGTTGGTTGAGGCGGAAAAAGGTTATGAATTGAAAGTTAAAGCCATTCGTTGTGAGTGAGTGCTTACAGAGTGTAAAAAGCAAGCCTGAGGCTTGCTTTTTTTGTGGCTGAAAGGGTCAGCGTAGATAATAGGTGGTGCGCAACATTTTGATGCGTGAAATGTAATTCTGCGTTTCGTTTGGCATCTTGGTCAGACGAAAGGTGCTGTAGTTGCTCTCGCCATCGTCGCTCTGTTTAGTCTTGCTGTTTTTATTGCGCGGGTTCGGCTTGATGTATTGATCAACATTGCCCAAACCCCAATTATAGGCAGCCAAGGTCAGCTCCAGATTTTTGTTGTAGCGCAAATACAGCATATTCAGGTATTTGGCTGCCGCCTGAGCAGAGTCCTGCGGGTGTGTGCGGTCATCCAGCCCCATGTCTTTGGCGGTGGAGTGCATGAACTGAAACAATCCCTTGGCGCCGCGATAGCTCTCTGCGGTCGGGTTGCCGGCGGATTCTTGGTGCATGACGGCGGACAGCAGGCCTTTGGGTAGGTCATATTGCTGCTCCAATGATTCGAGCTTCAATTCGTCGCGCCATTCGTATACGCGTAATGCGATTGCGTCATCGCCCGAGCGATAGCCCAACTCGCGCAAGATCGGCCAGAGAATAAACAGGCCCAACGCCACCAAAGCGGCCATGAGTAGCCACTGAATGTGCTTGCGCGGGGTGTTGGTCTGTATGCGGGTCATAGGCGATGAGGCAGATTTTGGTGTCGAATAAATTTCGTATTGAGTAAAAACGTGTATTGTAGCGGAAATTTGCTTCTATTTTCGGGCAGAGCTTGGCTCTTAGATGAAAACGGATAAATAAAAAACCACCTGAGCAGGTGGTTTTTTGCAAAGAACAGTGTCAAATAATCAATGATTTATTTGATTTTGGTTTCTTTGTAGATCACATGCTTACGTGCCACAGGATCAAATTTTTTGATTTCCATTTTTTCTGGCATGTTGCGTTTATTTTTATCGGTCGTGTAGAAGTGACCGGTACCTGCAGTGGATTCGAGTTTGATTTTATCGCGCATGATGGTTCTCCTTAGATTTCGCCACGGGCACGCAAATCGGCCAATACGGCGTCGATGCCGTTTTTATCGATGGTGCGCAAAGCGGCGTTTGATACGCGCAAACGCACGTAGCGGTTTTCTGACTCTACCCAAAAACGGCGGCTTTGCAAGTTTGGCAAAAAGCGACGTTTGGTTTTATTGTTCGCGTGAGAAACATTGTTCCCAGACATTGGGCGTTTACCCGTTACTTGACATACGCGTGCCATGAAAGTTCCTTTGATGCTGGTGAATATGACCCGATGGCGGTTAAATCGTTGTTTGGGTGTCGCGTAGTCGAGGCGACTGCTTAGAACAACGTGAACGACTCAAGTCAAAGTGATTCGGTTAATTTAAAGGTTCGCACACTTCGCCGGTGAATCTGCTCAGTCCCAGTGAATTCGCACATGAATTGCTGCGACTGTAGGGTGAATATGGCAAAAAGTGTTTCCAGAACGCGCAATTATACGGGAATTTGGTTTTGAAAACAAGTGCTTCGTCGCGTTCGTGCTGAAAGTGTGGCGATATTGGTATAGGATTTGATTCAAAATAGGCCTCAATGCGTGAGGCAGCGCTCAAAATAATGGGGTGATGCAGCCATTTTCGGCCAAGCTGTAGGGTGTTTGCCCGTCGGCAACGATGAAGTGGTCAATCAAGTACAGCCCAAGTGGTCGTAGCTGCTCTTGTAATGCCTGTGTAGTACGAATGTCGTCTTCGGACGGCTGTGCGCTGCCATTCGGATGATTGTGCGCGAGGATGATGGCGTGAGCATTCACGCTCAGTGCGCGTTGTACCAGCGTGCGCACATGCAGATTGAGCGTGGTCGGCGTGCCCTCGGATAGGGTTTCGATGTGCATCAGTCGCAGTGATGGGTCGAGAAACAGGGCGATGCATTGCTCGCTCGCGGCGTTGCGTAGATGCAATTGAATCAGGGTTTTGAGCGCGGGTAAATCGGCGATGACCGTGTGCTGGCTGGCGCTGTCGGCGAGTGCGCGGCGGCTCATTTCAAATACGGCTTGCAGTTGCACATATTTGGCTTGCCCCATGCCTTTGATTTGCGACAATTCGTCCAAAGAGGCGTTGAACAGTTGTGCCAGTGTGCCGAAATGCGCAATCAAATCCTGTGCTAAATCGACCGCGCTTTTGCCGTGAACGCCCACGCGCAGGAAAATCGCGAGTAGCTCGGCATCGGTCAGCGCGCCGGCGCCGCCGTTGAGTAATTTCTCGCGTGGTCGGTCGTGAACAGGCCAATCGGTGATGGACATATCGTTTATAATCCTGCTGTCAAAATAGAGTGAGCGTAGGTTGAGCGAGTTGTGTGGCGCGACCTCTATGATTCAATGAATTTTTGAGAAAACGGACAGGTTCCGTGTCTCATTTTTTACAGGATTAAACACCAATGTCAGAGTTTAAGCAAGCCATCGAGGCGCATTCGCACGTGACGTTGCATTACCGCTTGGCGGTTTTGGATGTCAATGGGCAGGAAGAGCGCGATTTTCTGAATACGTTTAACGGCAATCCGGCAACGGTCGCCGTTGGGCAAGCGCAGCTCGCGCCCTTTATGGAGGATAAATTGCTCGGACTGCATGAAGGTGCGCACGAGACGTTTGAGCTCACGGCGGATGAGGCGTTTGGCGACTATAACTCGGAACTGCGCCAAGTGGTTTCGCGTCAGTTGTTGCTCGAAGGCAATCCGCAGGTAGATACCTTTGGTGAAGGCGATTTCGTGGAATTTGCCATGCCGAACGGTTACCGCATGAGCGGGCAATTCATGGGCTGGAACGATGATAAAAGTGGCGCGGTAGTGGATTTTAACCACCCATTGGCGGGCAAACCGTTGCGTTTGGAACTCAAAGTGATCGGGGTGTTGTGATGACGGATAAATCATCCATGATGCAGGACGCATCCATTGTATTGGCGCAGCCACGTGGGTTTTGCGCCGGTGTTGATCGCGCCATCAGTATTGTCGAGCGTGCATTGGAACAATTCGGTGCGCCGATCTACGTGCGCCACGAAATCGTTCACAATAAATACGTTGTGGATGATTTGAAAAACAAAGGCGCGGTCTTTATCGAGGAGCTGCACGAAGCGCCCGATGGCAGCACCGTGATTTTCTCCGCGCATGGCGTGTCGCTGGCGGTGCGTGCCGAAGCGCAACGACGCGATTTGCATATTTTCGATGCGACTTGTCCGCTGGTGACCAAGGTGCACGTTGAGGTTAAACGCATGCGCGAGCGCGGCTTTGAAATCATCATGATCGGTCACAAAGGGCATCCGGAAGTGGAAGGCACGATGGGGCAGGTCGCGGACGGCATTTATTTGGTTGAAACCGAAGCGGACATCGCCAAGTTGCAAGTGAAAACGCCGGATCATCTGGCCTATGTCACCCAGACCACGCTGTCGGTGGACGATACCAAGGGCGTGATTGAGGCGCTGAAAACCCGCTTCCCGCTGATCACCGAGCCGAAAAAAGCGGACATTTGCTACGCCACGCAGAATCGCCAAGATGCGGTGAAAGTACTCGCACCGCAGGTGGAGGTGGTAGTCGTGGTGGGCAGTCCGAATAGCTCGAACTCGAATCGTCTGCGCGAGCTGGCCGAGAAAATGGGCGTGGCCGCGTATATGGTGGACAATGCGAATGATCTGCAACCGGCGTGGTTTGCCAATGCGCGCAAAATCGGTGTGACGGCCGGAGCATCGGCGCCGGAAGTGCTGGTCGAGTCGGTGCTGGATCGCATCAAAGAATTGGGCGCGCGCTCGGTCAGCGTGCTGGAGGGTGTGGAAGAATCCGTGCGTTTCCCGCTGCCCAAAGGTTTGAGTGGCCTGCAAAGCATTGAGGTGCGGGTCGAGTCGCTGTAATCGTGCGTGCGCCCCACGAGTTTTCTATTTAATGATGCTGACGCTTCACCACCACCCTGCGTATGTTCCCGCCATTCCGATGGCGGTTGAGGCGGGTGTTGCTTTGCAATCTGACGATAAGCTGGTTTTTTCGTTTTGCTGTCGTTATCAATCGGATGAACGGCGTTCACTCGGTATTTTATTGCCGACACCAACGGTACCCGTCGCGTGTGATCATCTGTGGCAACATACCTGTTGCGAGGCCTTTGTTTCTGTGCCGGGTGCAGACGATTATTTTGAATTTAATTTCGCGCCATCAGGCTGCTGGGCGGTGTATCGGTTCAATGATTATCGGGTTCGGGATGATTCTTTTCAGTATTCGTCGGCGCCGAGCATCGCATTGAAACAGCATGCGCAGGGATTCGAGTTGACGGCAACGGTTTCGCCCGCAGATTTGCTGTCGCGGTGGCCACAGCATCCAACGTGGCAGATCGGTTTATCCGCCGTTATGGAAACCACAGATCATCGCAAAAGCTACTGGGCCATGCGACACGATGAGCTTGAAAAGCCTGATTTTCATGTACGCACACAATTTTTATTACCCTTGCACGTATCAACATTGATAAACACACTATGAATTCAACCCTCAACACATCACACCCTCAGAGGACCGTATTTGGACTGGATCGACTGCTGTCCGACGAGGCTTTACAGCGCGAGTTGCGCGGTCGCCGCGTGGCGCTTTTGGCGCATCCGGCATCGGTTACGCCGGAGTTAGATCACGCTTTGGACGCATTGGCAAAAGTGCCTGAAATCAAGCTGTCTGCGGCGTTTGGGCCGCAGCATGGTTTGCGTGGTGACAAACAGGACAATATGGTGGAGTCGCCTGATTACACTGATCCTGCGCACGGCATCCCGATTTTTAGCCTGTATGGCGAGGTGCGCCGACCGACCGATGCGATGATGGCCAGTTTTGATGTGCTGTTGGTGGATTTGCAGGATTTGGGTTGTCGGATTTATACCTTTATCACGACCTTGCGCTATGTGTTGGAAGCGGCGGCGAAGCATGGCAAATCGGTTTGGATTTTGGATCGGCCGAATCCGGCGGGTCGTCCCGTCGAGGGGTTGAGCTTGCGCGCGGGTTGGGAAAGCTTTGTCGGCGCGGGCGAAATGCCGATGCGGCATGGTTTGACCTTGGGCGAGCTGGCGCATTGGTTTGTGCGCACCTTTCATTTAGATGTGGATTACCGCGTGATTCCGATGCAGGGCTGGGATACACAGTCGGCGCCCGATTATGGTTGGCCACAAAATCAGCGCAGTTGGATTAACCCGAGTCCGAATGCGCCGAATCTGTCGATGGCGCGTGCTTATGCGGGCACGGTGATGCTGGAGGGTACGACCTTGTCGGAAGGGCGCGGTACGACGCGGCCATTGGAATTATTCGGTGCGCCGGATATGGATGCGCAGGCGGTTTTGGCGTACATGCACAAAACCGCACCGCAGTGGTTAAACGGTTGTATTTTGCGCCCGTGCTGGTTCGAGCCGACCTTCCACAAACATCAAGGTCAGCTGTGTCAAGGGATACAAATTCACGTCGATCATCCGGCGTACGATCATGAGGCGTTTCGCCCGTGGCGCTTGATGGCGCTGGCGTTTAAAGCCATTCGCGCGATTCACCCGGATTATCCGCTGTGGCGCGATTTTGGGTATGAATACGAATTTGACCGACTGGCCATTGACCTCATCAATGGCTCGCCACTGTTGCGCGCATGGGTGGATGATGCGACGACTATGCCTGCGGATTTGGAACATTTGGCAAGCGTGGACGAGGTGCGTTGGCTTAAAGAGACTGAGGAATTCAAGTTGTATCGGTAAACGTGTTCTTTGGCACGGATAGGAGCGCATATGCACCCGTTAGTAAGACCGTTTAACGCGATTGTTAAAGCCCCTTTCGGCGCGGTGGGCATCCGTTTAAATGCGGCGAAGACCCACGTTCAGGAATTGGTGTATTTGCCTGCAAGTACACCGAAGCAAAAGGCCGATTGTCCGCTGGCAGAACGTGCGAGTGAGCAGGTCAAAGCTTTTCTGAGCAATCCTCAATTCATATTTGATTTGCCCTTGCAGGATCAGGGTACAGCATTTCAACAAAAAGTATGGCGCGTGATCAGCGGTTTGGAGGCGGGGCAAGTGCTCACCTACAAACAAGTGGGGCAAATCATTCAATGCGGCGCACCACGAGCGGTCGGCGGCGCGTGCGGTGCCAATCCGTATCCGTTGATCGTGCCGTGCCACCGCGTGGTCGGTGCAAATGGCATTGGTGGTTTTGCGCACAACGATGACGGCTTCTTTATCGAGGTGAAGCGCTGGTTGCTGGCACACGAGGGCATTGTGTACGAATAAATCAGCTAAAACAGAGCAATAAAAAAACGGCAGAATGATCTGCCGTTTTTTTATATGAAGCGCAATATTACGCGATGGTTACTCGATATTGTGCTTTCTGCCGGTGTGCATCCAGCTGATGATCATCGAGCTGCCAATAATCGCGCCGACCACGCCGAGCGAGACATTGGTTGGGATTTTGTAGATGTCCAACAGCAACATTTTCGTACCGACGAACAGCAAAACGATGGCCAGACCGTATTTGAGCAGGTGAAAACGCTCGTTCCAGTCAGCCAGCAGGAAGTACAGCGCGCGCAAGCCCATGATCGCAAAAATATTCGAGGTGAACACAATGAACGGATCGGTGGTGATTGCGAAAATCGCCGGAATGCTGTCCACCGCGAAGATCAAATCCGAGAACTCGACCATGAGTAACACCAAAAACAGCGGGGTGAACCACAGCACGCCATTTTTGCGTATGGTGAATTTCTCCTCGTGAAATTCGTTGGTGATGCGCAAATGCGAGCGCAGCCACTTGAGCAACGGATTGTTGTTCAAATCGGATTCCTTATCGGCCATGAACAGCATTTTTAAGCCAGTTAACAGCAAAAATCCGCCAAACACATACATCAGCCAGTGAAATTTCGTCACCAATGCGACACCGGCAAAAATCATAATCGCACGCATGATGATTGCGCCCAACACACCGTAGAGCAACACGCGACGCTGATACTCGGGCGGTACGGCAAAGAAGCTGAAAATCATCAGGAATACGAAAATATTATCCACCGACAGCGATTTTTCAATCAGATAACCGGTGAAAAACTCCATCGTCTTGTCTTTGGCAAAAGCAGGATCGTGACCCTGTTGCAGCAGATACCACCACAATACGCCGCCGAAAGCGAATGCCAGCAGCATCCAGACGATGGTCCAGGCGAGTGCTTCTTTTTGCGAGACGCGGTGCGCCGTTTTACCGCCCAAGCCCCACAAATCAATGGCCAAAACGACCAAAACGAGTATGAGAAAGCCGACCCACATAGTCGGCGTGCCAATGCTGGTTAGTGCCATACAACCTCCGTTGACAATGGGTTCAAAATCAATACGCGGACGTGCGGATGCTTGAGAGCGACCTCAGTCGATGGTTTGGGTGGGTATCTGTATGAATGATTCATCAATGCTCCTGTTTCAAAAGTTAAATGACTCAGTTCATGAACAGGTCGCGAATGCAAATGATGATTGTGACGGTTGTGACGAACGCGCAGACATCTGACCTGTTGTGATCTGAAACAAGTCAAAGTCTTGCCCGCGTAGATGGCATTTCTGCCGGTGATGTGTCGATGCGTTGGCAACGACAGATGAACGCTCAATGTGCCGAGTGCTGCATGATGAACACTGTATTGACGACACACTGATTGGGGGCTACTCCCTTTGATGCCGTGATGATACTAAAGTTGATTAATTTAGTCAACTTTTAGGGGCTTATTTTGGGTAAATAGTTCGGATGCGTGGCGGACTGTGGGATAATCGGCGCATTCTTGCCCTTTTTGCCTATGACCCATACTGAAATAGCCATGCCATCTGCCATACACCCCAACGATGAGAATTTAATCGACCAATTCACCAGCCAACTGTGGTTGGCGCACGGTTTGAGCGAAAATACGCTCGCATCCTACGGCTCGGACATGCGGCAATTGGCGCGGTTTATGCATGCGCGACACCAATCGTTGGTGCAAGCGGACACGGCAGATTTACAGGCGTATTTGGCTGAGATGTTCACCAGCAAAACCGTGAAAAAAAGCACGTCAAGCAATCGAAAAATCAGTTGTTTCAAGCGCTTTTACCAATGGCTGTTGCAAAGCAATCTGCGCGCGGACGATCCGACGGTGGGGCTGGTGTTGGCCAAGCCCACGGCACGGCTACCGAAAAACCTGTCCGAGGCGCAAGTGGAGGCGTTACTCACTGCGCCCGACGCGAGTGATTTGGGCGTGCGCAATCGGGCGATGCTGGAGCTGATGTACGCCAGTGGTTTGCGCGTGTCCGAGCTGGTGGGCTTGCGCATGTTGGATGTGAGTCTGAACGACGGCGTGGTGCGTGTGACCGGCAAGGGTGATAAAACCCGTTTGATGCCGTTTGGTGAAGATGCGGGCGAGACGCTCAAACAGTATTTGGACACGGCACGTATTGCGCTGCTGCGCGGGCGCTCGTGCGATGAGGTGTTTGTCACCGCGCGCGGCAGTGCGATGACGCGGCAGATGTTTTGGCATGTGATTAAAAAATATGCGCTGTCGGCGGGCATTCCTGCGGGCCTGATTTCACCGCATACGGTGCGCCATGCGTTCGCCACGCATTTACTCAATCATGGCGCGGATTTGCGTGTGGTGCAGATGTTGCTCGGCCATGCGGATATTTCAACCACGCAGATTTATACCTATGTGGCGCAGGAGCGGCTCAAAAGCGTGCATGCAGAACATCATCCACGCGGTAGTATTAAGTAAGGTTAAGTAAGCATTTTATTGGGTCATGCAAAGCCAAGCGCTTTAAGCGTTTTTGAGCGTGTTCTTAAGTTGTTCATAATCGGTGCACAGTATGCTGGCATACTGCGCTGTGTTATGATGCGCGGCGCTGGGATGTACGACGCTTAGGCGTGTATCGTTTGGATGTGCGTCTTTATTTTTTACAAGGATTATTTTGGAAAACCTACATAGTTTGTTGACCTTGATGCTGCACATTGATCAGGAGTTGCGCTCCTTGATTTTGCAGTACGGCAATTATATTTACGGTATTTTGTTTGCAGTGGTTTTTGGTGAAACCGGTTTGGTGATTTTTCCGTTTTTGCCGGGCGATTCCTTATTATTTTTGGCGGGTGCTCTGTCCGCAGATGGTCTGATGAATGCGTGGGTGCTGACGTTCTTGCTGATTTCTGCTGCGGTGTTGGGTAATACCGTGAATTACTGGGTCGGCAGTAAAATTGGACACAAGGCATATGAGATTGACACGCCGTGGTTCTCACATGAGCATCTGCGCAAAACCCATGAGTTTTATGAAAAACACGGTGGCAAAGCTTTGGTCATCGCGCGGTTTTTGCCGATTATCCGTACCTTTGTGCCGTTTGTCGCGGGGATTTCCGAGATGACGATGGCGAAATTTCAACGTTGGAATATCATCGGCGCGGTGTTGTGGGTGGTGACTTTTGTCTGGGGCGGGTACTTTTTCGGTACGGTTGAGTTCGATCTGTTTGGTCATCATATTGCGATCAGAGACCACTTGAGTACGATAGCGCTGGTTGGCTTTGGTGCCGCGTTCTTGCCGGTGATTTTTGGTATTACATGGCGTTTGTTGGCCAGTAGGCAAACAAAGCCTGCAAAAGACGAGGATGTCATGGTTGAAAATCGTTAAAAAACCGTTGTTTCAACTTAATTTATTTTGTTTGATTTAAAAAAGCCCGAAAAATATCGGGTTTTTTGCTTTTTTACGTGCGATTAATAGTAAATTATTTTGCTTGTTCAATACGCTGATTTGCACCAAAAAGTGGCGAAATTATGCATTTTCCACTTGCTTTTAATACATGCCTGAATAATAATCGCGCCATGTCACGCTTGCTGTACTGGTCGTTTGAGCGCGACAATTTAAATATATTAATGATGAGCGAATACTTTTAGGTGTAATCGTATCTAACTTTTGGAGAAAACTGATGCATAACATGTTTAAATTACTGCCTTTGAGTGCAGCAATTGCTTTGGCTGCCTGTGGTGGCGGCGCGGATAAAGCAGCAAGCGGCGCAGCCGCTGGCGGCGACAGCGCGTGTGGTAAATTGGCGGCAGACGAAATCTGCGTCAAAATCGGTAGCGGCGCACCGAAAACTGGCGGTATCGCTCACTTGGGCAAAGACAATGAAAACGGCGTACAACTGGCTGTAAACGAAATCAATGCCAAAGGCAATTTGGTGGTTGGCGGTAAAAAAGTAAAACTGGCGATGGTCGGTGAAGACGACGCGGGCGATCCGAAACAAGGCCCTGTGGTAGCTCAAAAATTGGTGGATGCCAAAGTGGTGGGCGTGGTTGGTCACTTGAACTCAGGCGTGTCTATCCCGGCAAACAGCGTTTACGCCGCAGCCGGTTTGGTACAGGTTTCTCCTTCTTCAACCAACCCTGACTACACGCTCAAAGGCAACAAAACCCCTAAAGGTTCTGTCAGCTCATATCGCGTGGTGGCGACCGATGCACAACAAGGCCCGGCTTTGGCCAAATACATGTTGGCACACAATGGTAAAAACGTAGCGATTCTGGACGATGCGACCCAATACGGTAAAGGCTTGGCCGATCAAGTGGAAAAAACCATGAAAGACGGCGGTGCCAATGTGGTAAACCGTGAAGCGGCCACCGACAAAACCACTGACTTTAAAGCGGTTTTGACCAAAATCAAAGGCTTAAATCCTGATTTCGTATTCTGGGGCGGCATGGATGACACCGCAGCGACCTTGGTTAAACAAATGAAAGAATTGGGCATCACTGCGAAACTGGTTGCGGCGGATGGCGCATGTACCGATAAATTCATTGAATTGTCCGCAGCGGCCGGTAAAGGCACCGTGTGCTCGGTAGCGGGTATGCCTTTGGAAAAAATGGCTAAGGGCAAAGACTTCGTTGCTAACTACGAAAAAACCTTCCCGGGTCAAAAAGTACAGATTTACTCTCCATTCTCCTATGACGCGACTTATGCCATCGTAGAAGCCATGAAGATCGCCAATTCAACGGATCCAGAAGCGATTGCCGCAGCCATGCAAAAAGTCAACTTTGAAGGTCTGATCGGTCAAATCGCATTTGACCCGATCGGTGACATCAAAGGTGGTGCAATCTCTATTTTTGAAGCAAAAGATAAGCTGGAAGTGGTTGATATCATTAAGTAATATCTTTGAATAGCCCCAGCATTGAATATGCTGGGGTTCTCCGTTCAATACTTATATTTTTTTGAGATGTGCGGAGTAGATGAGGATTCACCGTTATTATTTTTAGATGGGTTTTTGCAAAAAGACTGAGCAGTGGCAACAACATAATAATCTTTGTCTCGCTGCCCGCATTCACACGTTTTTGCAACAGCCTGTATCACACACATATCACGACGTATGGCTTGCCATATCAAAGAGATTTTTATTAAAAAAAGAGGAGTGCGACGATGAGTGCATTCGATCTGTTTGTACAACAGTTCATTAATGGCATGATTAAGGGAAGTCTGTATGCCATGATTGCCTTGGGCTATACCATGGTGTACGGTATTCTGGGCATCATTAACTTCGCTCACGGCGAGGTATTCATGATCGGTGCGATGGTGGCGATGACCGTAACCACTTTGCTGGTCAAAGCGGGGTTGGGGCCGGTGGTTGCGTTGTTGATCGCGACTTTGGTGGCGATGGTGGCGTGCATGATCACCAGTTTTTTGATCGAGCGTTTGGCCTATCGTCCATTGCGTCATGCGCCGAAATTAGCGCCGCTGATCACCGCGATTGGCGTGTCATTTATTTTACAAGCCTTGGCCATGCAGTTTTGGGGGCGTGAGCATTTCCCATTCCCTGATGTATTCCCTGCTGATCGTATCAATTTGTTTGGTAATGTCGGCATCACCATGCGCGAAATCATCATCATGGTTGTGTCGTTGATTATGATGGGCGGCCTGTTTGTCTTGGTGAACCATACCAAGCTGGGTCGGGCGATGCGCGCGACTTCTGAGAACGTGAATGTAACCGCTTTAATGGGCGTGAATCCGAATCGTGTGATTTCTGCAACCTTTATGATCGGTGCGGCTTTGGCTGCGGTGGCAGGTATTTTGTTCGCGTCGAACTATGGTGGCAAAGTACATTTTTATATGGGCTTTATTCCGGGAATGAAGGCGTTTATCGCCGCGGTTTTGGGCGGCATTGGCAATATTCCGGGCGCATTGGTCGGTGGTTTGGCTTTGGGACTGGTCGAGGCAATGGGTGCGGGCTACATCAGCGCGGAATATGAAGACGTATTTGCGTTTGTCGTGCTGGTGGTCGTGCTGATTTTCCGCCCGTCCGGTTTATTGGGGCAACGTGTCGCAGACCGCGCTTAAGTTGAGGAGGATATGATGGGATTTTTAAGAAAATTAAGCCCGAAAGACTCCATGATTGGGGTGATTTTGTGCATTGTTTTGTTGGCCTTTTTGCCGTTCATTGCCAAAGAGTTGGGCGGAACGACGTGGGTGCGTATTATTGATATGGCTTTGCTGTATGTGATGCTGGCACTGGGTTTGAATATTGTGGTCGGTTTTGCCGGTCTGCTGGATTTGGGTTATATCGCGTTTTATGCGGTGGGTGCGTATATGGTGGCATTGCTGTCGTCATCGCATTTGTCGGATAACTTTGCGTTTTTCCACCAACATTTCCCGAATGGCCTGCACATTCCGCTGCTGTTGATCATTCCGCTCGGCGCAGGCTTGGCGGCGATTGCCGGTATTATGCTCGGTACGCCGATTTTGAAATTGCGTGGCGATTATCTGGCGCTCGTTACTTTGGGCTTCGGTGAAATCATCCGTATTTTCATGAATAACTTGGGTAAAAACGAGTTCAACTTGACCAACGGCCCGCGTGGGATTAACCGCATTGACCCCGTGAGTGTTTTTGGCTATCCCTTGGATCGAACTCTGACCATCGGCGGCGTTCAGTTGACCAAAGAGTTTTTGTATTACTATCTGTTCTTGGTTTTGGCGGCGATCACGATTTTCGTGTGCTATCGTTTGCAATATTCGCGTTTGGGTCGTGCATGGATGGCGCTGCGTGAGGATGATATTGCGGCCAAGGCAATGGGTATTAACGTGCGTAACGTGAAGTTGCTCGCTTTTGCTTTGGGTGCAACCTTCGGTGGCGTGGCGGGCGGTATGTTCGCCGCGTTCCAAGGCTTCATTTCGCCGGAATCGTTCTCGTTCATGGAATCCATCGTGATTCTGACCATGGTGGTGTTGGGCGGCATGGGACACATTCCGGGCGTGGTGTTGGGCGCGTTGGTGTTGTACTTCTTGCCTGAGTTCTTGCGCTTTACCGTCGAGCCGATGCAAAAGGCCGTGTTTGGTAAATTGCTGATCGATACCGCGATTTTGCGTCAGTTGATTTTGGGTTTGTGTATGGTGTTGATCATGTTGTTCCGCCCGAAAGGCTTGTGGCCAACGCCGGAGCGCAATGATAAAAAAGATGACGACATCAGCAAAAATGTCGCCAATAAACCCAAAACCGTCGCGTGAAGGAGAGAATGATGAGTCAAAACAATGTCATGCTCTCAGTGAAGGGCGTACATAAAAGCTTCGGTGGCTTGAAAGCCTTGTCCGATGTGGGCATCGAAGTGAAGAAAAATACCGTATATGGCCTGATCGGGCCAAACGGTGCGGGTAAAACCACATTTTTTAACGTAATCACCGGTCTGTACGAGCCGGATCAAGGCGAATTTATTTTGGATGGCAAACCCTACGAGCCGACGGCGGTGCATGAAGTGGCCAAAGCCGGTATTGCGCGTACCTTCCAAAACATTCGCTTGTTCGGTCAAATGACGGCGGTCGAAAACGTCATGGTCGGGCGTCATGTGCGCACGCACGGTGGTGTGCTCGGCTCGATTTTAGGCTTGAAATCCGTGCGCGATGAAGAAAAAGCAATTCGTGCGCGTGCGATGGAATTGCTCGACTATGTGGGCGTGGGCAAATACCACGACTACGTGGCGAAAAATCTGTCTTATGGTCATCAACGTCGTTTGGAAATCGCCCGCGCTTTGGCGACTGAGCCGAAATTATTGGCTTTGGACGAACCGGCAGCGGGGATGAACGCGACCGAGAAAGTCGAGTTGACCCAATTGTTGCGCAAAATCAGCAATGACGGCGTGACGATTTTAATTATCGAACACGATGTGAAACTGGTTATGGGCTTGTGCGACGAAATGACCGTATTGGATTACGGCAAGATTTTGGCACAAGGTCTGCCTGAAAATGTGCGTAAAGATCCGAAAGTGATCGAGGCGTATTTGGGAGGGCATCACGCATGAGTACAGCTATGAATACAAATCAACAACCTTTATTGAGCATCAAAGGCCTGCAAGTGGCCTACGGCGGTATCCAAGCGGTCAAAGGCGTGGATATGGATGTGTATCAAGGTGAGCTGGTCACGCTGATCGGTGCGAATGGCGCGGGCAAAACCACGACACTCAAGGCATTGATGGGCTTGCTGCCGTACAAAAACGGTGACATCAGTTTCCAAGGCAAATCGATCAAAGGCATCCCGACGTGGGAATTGCTCAAGCAAGGCTTGGTCATGGTTCCCGAAGGTCGCGGCGTATTCGCACGCATGACCATCGTGGAAAATCTGCAAATGGGCGCGTATTTGCACGACGACAAAGCGGCGTTTGATCGCGGTGTGGACTATGCGTTTACCACATTCCCGCGATTGAAAGAGCGTGCGAACCAATTGGCCGGTACGATGTCCGGTGGTGAGCAGCAAATGTTGGCGATGGCGCGTGCGCTGATGAGCCAACCGAAGCTGTTGATCCTCGATGAGCCGTCTATGGGCTTGTCGCCTGTGTTGACCGAAACTATTTTCCAAGTGATTGATAAAGTGTCCAAAGAGGGCATGACCGTGATCTTGGTGGAACAAAACGCGAATCTGGCGCTGCAAGCGGCAGACCGTGGCTATGTGATGGATTCGGGCAATATGATTATGACCGGTGATGCGCAGGCATTGCTCAGCGATCCGAAGGTTCAAGAGGCCTATCTGGGCGCTTGATTTTTGACGGATTCAAGTCATTATGGGTCAACAAAACCCCCGCAAATATGTGGGGGTTTTGTTTATTAATAGTTCATGAAGCATTGTTCATGAACAACCGTTGTTTTTTGGTATAAACCCAAACAACAACACGGTTAATGATAATAATTTGCATTTATATCAAAGCATGCTTGCGCTATAATAGCGTCGAAAATAACCTTGGCTTTACAGAGGGTATTGCGCGGATTGAGTGTTTTGTTTCATGCTCTTGGTTCCATTCAATCGCCGACAATGCTGCGGTTGTTGCGTCAACTTACCTCTCGTATGCCACCATAACGCAGTATCACATACCTGTGGCAGCAAGCGACTTATGACTTCATTACTCAATTTAAACCAAGCGCCGGTTGGTCAGGATCTGATCATCCGACAACTGCGCGTACCCGCCGATGCGGGCGATTGGCAACCGTGGCTGGAGGAAATCGGCTTTTTACAAGGTGAACACGTCACCGTGCGTCGGCGCTCACTACTGCGCAAAGGTGCGGTGGTGGTGCGTGTCGGTCACTCGACCTTTGCGCTGCATCCCGAGGAGGCTGCGTGCATTTGGGTAGATGTGCTGGATCATGAGGCCAACACAGCGTCTGCCGAACCGAATTCCGAAAGCCGCATATGACCGAACAGACGATTCATTTATTCCCCAGTGGCGCATTGGTCGCCTTGGTGGGCAATCCCAATTGCGGCAAGACCGCGATTTTTAATGCCTTGACCGGCAGTCGTCAAAAAGTAGCGAACTACGCCGGTGTCACGGTGGAGCGCAAAGAAGGGCGCTTTACCGCGCCCTCAGGGCAAACCCTGCGTATTCTCGATTTGCCCGGCACCTACAGCCTGTATCCGCGCTCACCCGATGAGCAGGTGACGTGCGATGTGCTGGCGGGCAAAGCGCGTGGTGAGAAACGCCCCGATTATGTGGTCTGCGTGTTGAATGCGACCAATCTGCGCCGAGGTCTGCGTCTGGTGCTGTCGGTGCAACGTTTGGATATCCCGATGATCGTCGCATTGAACATGAGTGATGTGGCGAAACGACGCGGTATCACGATTGATAAAGCGGTATTGAGTCGTCGTCTCGGTGTGCCTGTGGTGGAAACGGTCGGGGTGAAAAACGGTGGCGTGGGCGAATTGGTCACGGTTTTATCGGATGTGAAACAGCTCACGCCGCCACCCGCGCATCCGCTTCATCATCCCCATGCACGTGAGCATGGGGATAGTCATGGGGGCGATGTGCGCGTAGCAGCGCATGAGAATGCTCATACGGAACAACATGACGATCAGGCGCAGGTACGCACGATTTTGCGCGAATTGAATTTGGAACAAGCCATGCCGATGACGCTTTCGGATCAGATTGATCGCTGGGTGTTGCATCCGCTGTTCGGCTCGGTCACGCTGGCTTTGTTGCTGTTCGTGATTTTCCAAGCGGTTTTTTCGTGGTCTGAATGGCCGATGGGTTTGATCGAAACCGCGACCACCACGGTTGGCGAGTGGCTCGGCGGTTTATTGCCTGATGGCATCTTGCGCAGCTTTGTGGTGGATGGCTTGGTGGCCGGTGTCGGCGGGGTATTGGTGTTTTTGCCGCAGATCATCGTGCTGTTTTTCTTTATTCTGCTGTTGGAGGAAACGGGCTATTTGCCGCGCGCGGCGCTGCTGCTCGATCGAGTGATGGGGACGGTGGGTCTGTCGGGACGCTCGTTCATTCCGCTGCTTTCGAGCTTTGCCTGCGCGATTCCGGGGATCATGGCGACGCGTACGATTGCCAATCCGCGCGATCGTTTGGTGACGATTTTGATTGCGCCGCTGATGACCTGCTCGGCGCGGCTGCCGGTATATGCCTTGCTGATCGGTGCGTTTATTCCGGCGCGTGAGTTCGGCTGGGGTGTAAACGCGCAGGGCGTGGCTTTGTTCATCCTATATTTCGCGGGGATCATTGGTGCGTTTGTGGTGGCGTGGGTGTTGCAGTGGTTTGGGCAAAACAAACACCGTCGCACCTTGATGCTGGAGCTGCCGGATTATCATGCGCCGAGTTGGAAAAATTTATTGCTCGGTCTGTGGCAACGCGTGGCGATCTTTTTGCGTCGGGTCGGTGGCATTATTTTGACCTTGACCGTTATCATGTGGTTTTTGGCGTCGTTCCCAACCGCGCCGGATGGCGCGACTGGGCCGGCGATTGAGTACAGCTTCGCCGGTATGATTGGCCATGTGCTCAATTATGTGTTCGCGCCTATTGGTTTTAATTGGCAAATCAGTGTGGCGCTGATTCCCGGATTGGCGGCGCGTGAGGTGCTGGTCAGCGCGCTGGGCACGGTGTATTCGATCGCAGGCGATGATGCGGGTGCTGCACTGTCGTCCATCATTGCACAGCAGTGGTCGCTGGCGACGGCGTATTCACTTTTGGCGTGGTTTGTGTTCGCGCCGCAGTGTTTGTCGACGATTGCGGCGATCAAGCGCGAAACCGGCGGCTGGAAAATGCCGTTGATCACGATGGGATATTTGTTCGTGCTGGCGTATTTGGCCTCGTTCATCACCTATCGCGTTGCGCTGGCGTGGCTGTAGGTTTAAAAAAGTAGTGCCATTTGTACACGCATTGGGCAACTATCCGCAGGGTTCTGACGTCTGTCATGTTTTTGATATAGGTGAGTGTGGTAAAATAAGCGGTTAATTCGAATTGGTTCACGCCCGTCGTGACAGAACCCTGCAAAGTGAACGATATGCACAAAATCCGTAGAAATTTCCCCGTTTGGACGCCGCACGTGACTGTGGCTGCCGTGGTTGAGCGCATGTTTGGCGACGAAAAACGTTTCCTCATGGTGCGCGAAGAGACCCGTCGCGGCGTCAAAATCAATCAGCCCGCCGGACACTGGGAGGCGAACGAAAGCCTGATTGAGGCGGTTCAACGCGAAGTTTTGGAAGAGTCCGGTTACGCCTTTGTACCGAGCGCGCTGCTTGGCATTTATGTATCGGATCGCTGGGACAAAGACATCACCTATTTGCGTTTCACCTTCATTGGTACGGTTGGCGAAAGCGCCGTGTCGCATGATCTGGACGAAGGCATCATCGGCGCGGAATGGTTGACCTACGACGAAATCATGGCCAACGAGTCCATGCATCGCAACGCAATTGTGTCGCAATGCCTGCGCGACTACCAAGCCGGTCGCCGCATGGAATTAGCGCACATCACCGATCTGCGAGGCTAAACCTATGAGCAAACAGCGTGTCGTCGTCGGCATGTCCGGCGGGGTGGACTCCTCTGTGACCGCGTGGTTGCTCAAACAGCAGGGCTACGAGGTCATTGGTCTATTCATGAAAAACTGGGAAGACGATGACGACTCCGAGTACTGCTCCTCACGCCAAGACTGGATCGACGCCGCATCGGTGGCCGATACCGTTGGCGTGGACATCGAAGCGGTCAACTTCGCCGCCGAGTACAAAGACCGTGTATTCGCTGAGTTTCTGCGTGAATACAGCGCTGGCCGCACCCCGAATCCCGACGTGCTGTGCAATGCGGAAATCAAATTCAAAGCCTTTCTCGACTACGCCATGAGTCTCGGTGCCGAGTTGATCGCCACCGGCCACTATGCGCGCGTGCGCGAAGTGAATGGCCACTATCAATTGCTCAAAGGCTTGGACGCGAGCAAAGACCAAAGCTACTTTTTGCACCGTCTGAATCAAGCGCAACTGTCCAAAACCCTATTCCCGCTCGGTGAAATGCCGAAAACCCAAGTGCGCGACATCGCGCATCAGCTCGGGCTGTCCAACGCCGCGAAAAAAGACTCCACCGGCATTTGCTTCATCGGCGAGCGGCCGTTCCGCGACTTTCTCAATCGCTACTTGCCGACGCATCCCGGTGCGATGAAAACGCTGGATGGTCGCACGGTCGGCGAGCACGTCGGACTCTCGTTCTACACCTACGGTCAACGCAAAGGCATCGGTATTGGCGGTGATAAAAAAGGCACGGGCGAGCCGTGGTTCGCCGCGCACAAAGACCTGGAAAACAATATCCTCTACGTCGCGCAAGGGCACGATCATCCAGCGCTACTCTCAACCCAACTGCACGCCGAAGACGCCTCATGGATTGCCGGACATGCGCCGCAGAATTTCGAGATTGCCGCGAAAACCCGCTATCGCCAAAGCGATGCGCCGTGCCGATTGAGCGTGCACGATGCGCAGCACTTCACACTCGACTTTCCACAGCCACAGTGGGCGGTCACTCCGGGGCAATACGCCGTGCTGTATGATGGCGAGGTGTGTTTGGGTGGTGGTGTGATTGCCTCGGCGAATACCGATTTATCTCCACTCTGACACTGCGAGCGCGCTATGAACCCACAAAATCGAATTACCTCCTTATACGACGCAGGCGCATCCGATTATGAAGCACAAGACGGTCACGCCATCGCTGCGGATGAGTTCAGCGCATGGATGGCCGATTTGTCCAGCGTTTTTGATGTGCTCACACCGCCGAATGCTACCGCGCTGGATTTGGGTGCGGGCACGGGCGTATTTTCGCGGTTTTTGGCGAAAAACGGATTTGCCGTCACGGCGGTAGAGCCGTCGGCGGTGATGTTGGAACAGGCGCGCATACATCCAGACAATACCGCCTTGCCACCGATGAATTGCGTGGTGGGTACGGCGGAGCAATTACAGGATTTGAGCTTAACCGGCTTTGATCTCATCGCTGCGCGCCAGTCGGCGTGCTATTTCGCTGATCCGATAGTCACTTTTGCTGATTTGCGCAGTCGTTTGAATCCCGGTGGGCGCTTGCTGATTATCGAAGGCATCTGGCCACGCGCGGGTTGGTCGGATGCGGCATTGGTGGATGCCTTGCCACTGGCCTGTGTACAGACGCGCGCAACGCTGGCGTATATGCTGCGCTGCGCGGGTTTTAATCGCATTGAGGGTGATTGGCTGCATCAAGTCAATGCGCATCATGGGCAAACCAACGGCGCGCCCGGCTCACGTTATTTTTGCTTGGCGAGTGTGGCGTGAGCGGTATTTGAGTCATCACGTGCACGATGATGAACCATGAGGAGGGTCAATGAGCAGTCCGAAATTTTGGCGTGATGATGCATTGCCTTTTGTGGAGGCGCGCACGGTTGATGACGGACGCTTGGTTTGCTACGAACCACACAGCCATTCTGATTTTTCGATTGGCGCGATTACGCGTGGCCGCAGCATCTATTGGCATCAATATGGCGAGCAGGAGGTGAGTGAAGGCACGGTGGTGCTGATGAATCCCCGCCTTGCACACGCCTGCAATCCGATAGAAAATGACTTGTGGGCGTATCGTATGTTGTATGTCGATGCGCCGTGGTTAATGCAGTTACAGGCGGAGTTAGGACTGAGCGACGGCGTGAGTTTTCATGAGTTCAAGACTTTGGTGACGACCCATGTGCAGGTGTATCGTGCATTCGTTTCCATGCACGAACAGTTATTTGCCACAGATTTGGATGAGTTGTTCAAGCACAGTGCTTTGGTTGAGTTTTTTGTTCTATTGCATCAGCAATTGGAGTTTGTTCCGCCAGAGCAGACGCTGCACAATGCGCGTTTGGAGCAGGCGGCGCAGTTCATTCATACGCATTGCACCGATAACCTCACGCTGGAGGCAATTTGTGCGGCATCGGGGTTGAGTCAATCCTATCTTATTCGCACATTCAAAGCCTACCACGGCATGACACCGCATGCGTATTTGACCAACAGCCGCATTTTGTATGCGCAACAGCGACTCAAAGCCGGTGATGCGCTCGCGCAAATTGCGCTGGATGCGGGCTTTGCCGACCAAGCGCACTTTCAGCGGCAGTTCAAACGCTTGGTTGCCGCCACGCCGGTACAGTATCGAACGGTTTGATGCTTAGTCGGCTACAATCAAATACACGCAACTGAGTACCAATAGCGCTGACATTGTGCGATTGAACCAACGCATATGACGTGGATTTTGCAAATAGCGTTTTAAGTAAGCGCCTGCATACGCCCAAACCGCCAATGACGCGTAACAAACGACAAAATAAATTAAGGTAAATTGCAATACCAAACGCGTCTCTCCATTGCCCGTATAAGCCCCCATACCTGCAATCGAGGCCAGCCATGCTTTTGGGTTGAGCCATTGCATCAGCGCGCCGTGCCAATACGATGACTGACGCGTGTGTTTCGATTCGCTGATATTGCCATCATCGCGTGCCAATTGCACAGCCATGTACAGAAGAAAGGCCACCCCCGCCCATTTAATGCCATTGGTCAAAGCAGGGAAACGCCACAACAGTGCATTTACACCTAAACCGATGATCAAAAGTAGTAAGGTAAAGCCAATCGTTGCACCACTCACATGCCGCATCGCTGCGCGAAATCCATGCTTCACACCCAATGTGACCGACACGACATTTACCGGTCCTGGGCTGATGGATGAGGCCAAAGCAAAGGCGGCCATGGATAAAAATAATTGAAAGCTCATCATGCGCTCCTAGAAGTTTAATCAAAGGTATGCGGATGATAGACAGTGCAATTATTTTCGTATTGAAGGAAATTGCCTTGGTTGAAATATGATGTTTGGCATAGCGATTGGACGGTATTCCAGTTAAAATAGCACCAGTTCAAAAAAACAATGCACTCGCTGAGGTTTGACGAGTGCTTTTTTATTGCTTTAGCCAGAATCCTTCCGTATGAAACCGCAAAAAAATACTCTGAATCCGCAACAACAGGCCGCCGTCGATTACATGGGCGGGCCGTGCTTGGTGCTGGCAGGCGCGGGCAGTGGCAAGACGGGGGTGATTACGCGCAAAATCGCGCACCTGATTCAGGATTGCGGCTATGAGGCCAAGCATATTTTGGCGGTGACCTTTACCAATAAGGCCGCGAAAGAAATGGCCGAGCGGGTGGTGAAATTGCTCGGTGGTGGCGCGGATGGGCGCGAGGCCAAGCAGTTGAATATCTCGACCTTTCACTCCTTTGGGGTGAAGTTTTTGCGTGCCGAGGGCAAGCATTTGGGGCTGAAAGAGAAATTCTCCATTCTGGATTCGGATGATTGCTTTTCCATCTTGCAGGAGTTGAGCGCCACCACGGACAAAGCCTTGCTCAAAGCCATGCAGGGCACGATTTCACTGTGGAAAAATGCGCAGGTCACGCCCGAGCAGGCTCTGCGCATTGCCGCGGATGAACGCGAACTGCAATTCGCGCGGGTGTATGTGAATTACAACGCGACCATACAGGCTTATCAGGCGGTGGATTTTGATGATTTGATTCGCCTGCCGGTCGAATTACTGCGCAATAACGATGAGGTGCGCGCGCGTTGGCAGGCGAAAATTCGCTACATTCTCGTTGATGAGTATCAGGATACCAACACGGTGCAGTATGAGCTGATCAAGCTGCTGACCGGCACGCGCGCGATGTTCACTGCGGTGGGTGATGACGATCAGGCGATTTATGCGTGGCGTGGGGCGACGCTGGATAATTTGAAATTGTTGCAAAGCGATTTTCCCCAGATCAAGCTGATTAAACTGGAGCAAAATTACCGCTCGACCGAGCGGATTTTGAATGCGGCCAATGCGGTGATTGCGAATAATCCGAAACTGTTTGAGAAAAAACTGTGGTCGGAACACGGCGAGGGTGAGGCGATTCGCGTGATCCCGATGGAGAACGAGGAGCTGGAGGCGCAAAATGTGCTGATGCGGCTGCAAGCGCACAAAATCTCGCATCAGGCGAAATTTTCCGACTACGCGATTTTGTACCGAGGCAATCATCAAGCGCGCGTATTCGAGCAGTTTTTGCGTAAGGAGCGTATTCCGTACGTGATGTCGGGTGGACAATCGTTTTTCGATCGCGCTGAAATTCGCGACCTGATGGCGTATTTTCGCCTGATGAACAATGTCAAGGATGATCCGGCCTTCATTCGCGCGGTGACCACGCCTAAGCGCGGTGTCGGCGCCGCTACATTAGAGCTGCTGGGCAACTATGCGGGTGAGCGCAACACTTCCCTATTTGAGGCGCTGTTTGAATTGGGCTTTGCCAATCGCGCCACGCCACGGCAGTTGGAGCCTCTGCATGAATTTGGCGAGTTGATTAACACCTTTGAAGCGCGTGCCGAGCATGCCAAAGGCGAAGAGGCTGGCGCGCTGCTGGACGAGTTGCTCAAAACCATCGCGTATGAGCGCTACTTGTACGACCACTTTGACGATCGGCAAGCGCAGAGCAAATGGAGTAACGTCAGCGACTTCATCGGCTGGGTTAAACGCCGTGCGGCCGAGGACGACTTGGCGCTGTCTGCGGTGATTCAATCCATGGTGCTGATCAGCATGATGGACAAAGGCGAAGGCGAGGACAACGCGGTGCGGCTGTCCACACTGCACGCAGCCAAAGGGCTGGAATACCCACATGTGTTTTTGGTGGGCGTGGAGGAAGGGTTGCTGCCACACATGCCGCGCGACGAGTTGCTCGAAAGCCCCTTGCGCATTGAGGAAGAGCGGCGGCTGATGTATGTCGGTATTACGCGCGCGCGTCTGAGTTTGCATATCACCTGGTGTCAAAAACGCCGCCGTGGGCGCGATTTTGAAAACCGCCAAGCATCGCGTTTCATCAAAGAAATGCAACACGGCTTGCATGAGCATGACAACCACCCCGCCAAACCGCAAATGACGCCGAAACAGCGCATCGAAATGCTGAAAAATATGCTGGCCAAACAAGCGGGGCAGCAGGAGATTTTCCCCGAGGAAAAATAATGGCGATAGGCCAAAACGGCATGCCGAAACAATATATAAAAAAACGGGAAACGGAGCCTCCCGTTCAGATTGCTGACAAATCTTCTCAGTAGTTAAACTCAGTACAAAACCCAAGAAAAACACCGTCATACCCGCGAAGGCGGGTATGTGGATTCCCGCTTTGCAGAAACTGCACTTCGTTTGTTTTATCGAAACTGCGCTACGCTTGTTTTCGCGGGAATGACGAAGCTTTAGTTTATAGTGGGACTTTGTTAACAAGCACAACGGGAAGCTCCGCTTCCCGTTGTGCTTGCTGAGTTAATTAGCCTTCTTCGACCACTTCCTCCGCCACCTTGGGTGCGGAGCGCAGGATCAAAAACCCAGCGACGCCGGCCAACAGTGAGGTAAGCAAGACGGTGATTTTTGACATTTGCACCGTCGCGGCATTATCAAAAGCCAGCAACGTGATGAAAATCGACATGGTAAAACCAATCCCCGCCAAAAATCCGGTGCCGATGATGTGGCGCCAGTTGATCGAATCGGGTAATTTGGAAATGCCGAATGCCACCGCAATCCAAGTCATCAACACCACGCCGATCGGTTTGCCGAGCAACAGACCGCTCATAATCCCCAAGCTGTTGTCCGAACCCAGTCCGCTGAACCAGTTGCCCGACAAAATGATACCGGTATTGGCCAAGGCGAAAATCGGCATGATGATGAATGCGACCGGCTTATGCAGGGCGTGTTGCAAGTGATACGACGGCGAATGCTTGTCACCGTTGCCAAACGGGATGGCGAATGCCAACAGCACACCGGCCAAGGTCGCATGCACGCCCGAGCGCAACATGAAATACCACATGAAAATACCGGGGATGAAGTAGAACCACAAACGGGTGATGCCCATGCGGTTAAACACCAACAGCAGTACGTAAATCGCCATCGCCAAGCCAAAATAGGTGGCTGAGAAATCGCCGACATAAAACAGTGCAATGATCAAAATCGCGCCCAAATCATCAATAATCGCCAGCGCCGTCAGGAAAATTTTCAAACTCATCGGCACGCGGTCGCCGAGCAGCGCCAAAACGCCGAGCGCAAACGCAATGTCGGTTGCCATCGGAATGCCGAAGCCGCCTTGGGTTGGCGTACCCGCATTGAAAAAATAGTGAAACCCTGCCGGAACCAGCATCCCGCCGATCGCTGCAAAAATCGGTAACATCGCATTGCGCAGATTGGATAATTCGCCAATGTAGATTTCGCGTTCCACTTCCAGCCCAATCAATAGGAAGAAAATCGCCATCAAGGCATCGTTAACCCAATGTTCCACCGACAGATTCAGATACACGCCGCCGGCGTTGGTTCCGACTTTGGTTTGCCAAAATTCAACATAACTGCTGCCAATGCCTGAATTGGCGATCAGCAAAGAGATGATCGTCGCAATGATCAGAACGATACCGGATGATTGCTCATTCGATAAAAACTCTTTAAATAAATGGGTGACTTTTGTACGCATATTTATTGTTCTCCTTGTTTTAATTTAAAGATTGTTGCGGCGGTTGTTTTCTAAAAACTCTTGTCGCTTGCGTTCACGTTCGGCTTTTTGCTCGGCCTTGATGCGCTGCTGTTCTGCGTGTTCGGCCACCATTTGCGCGCGGCTGTCGGGCGTTTCGAGGCTGATGCCGCCCAGCGCGCCATCGCGGTAGTCTTGCAACAGCGTATGTGCGGCTTTCTCAAAATCAATTTTGCCGCCCTTGGCGCGATAGCCACGGTATGCGGCGACTTGCTCAATCACGCCCACGTCGTCCAAATCAGCAGCCTGCGTGATTTTGTAACGCTGTTTCAATGCTTGCGGATAGCGTGTGCGCAATATTTCTGCGACAAAAATCGCTACTTCGTCCTCAAAATACGCATTCACGCCAATCGCGTGGCTGGCGGCGAGCATCAGACCGTCGCTGTCCAGCTCGATTTTCGGCCAGAGCATGCCCGGCGTATCGGTCAAAACCATGTCGCTGGATAATTCGATGCGCTGCTGGGTTTTTGTTACCGCCGGTTCGTCGCCGACATTGGCCACGCGGCGCTTGAGCAGGGCATTCATCAAGGTGGATTTACCCACGTTGGGCACGCCCATAATCATCATGCGCAGCGGTTTGCTCGCATCATTGCGATGCGGCGCAAGCTGGCGACAGGTCGGCAGGATTTGTCCGACCGCGCCCGGATTTTTGGTATTCATCGCAATGGCGCGGGTATTTTTCTGTGCGTTCAGCGCGTCCAGCCACTGTTGCGTCACCTTGCTGTCGGCCAAATCGGCTTTATTCAGGATTTTCAGGCAGGGGCGCTGGCGAAACAGGCGCATTTCTTCTACCATCGGATTGCTCGAAGCCATCGGACAACGGGCGTCCACGACCTCAATCACCAAATCGGTGATTTCCATGGTCTCGGCGGCCTTGTTGCGCGCTGAGTTCATGTGTCCGGGGAACCATTGAATTGCCATGCTGTTTGTCCGTTTTGAAAGATTAATGGGCTGGGCGACGCATCATGATACGGCATCGTTGTTGATTTATTGTGAAGACGATTGCGAATCCTTTACAATTGATCCATGAAATTCAATTTAACGATGCGCCAATTCTGGGTATGGGTTATTGTACTGTTGACGGCATTGTGCGCGATTCTGATTCTGACAATCCGTGCAATTATACAGGATTACCCGCCTTATCGTCTCAGTGATGGTTACAGTAGCGTGCCGCTGGAGCGACGTGCGGCGCTGGTTTTGGGCGCAAAAACCCAAGATAATGTGATGTCGAATGCCTTGCGTGCGCGGGTTGATTACGCGATTGAGCTGTATCACACGGGGCAAGTCGGAGCGGTGATTTTCACCGGAGGCTTTCGTGATAAAGACCCTGCGCGAGAATGGTCTGAATCCGCGCTGGCGCGTGATTATGCGGTGCAGCGCGGTGTGCCGAGTGAGCGTATTTGGATTGAGCAACGCTCCACCACGACGCTGGAGAATCTGCGAGAGGCACAAGCCATCGTGAATGCACAGGGTTTTGCGCAGGTGGCGTTGGTCAGTGATCGCTGGCACTTGGCGCGGGCGCAGGCGATGGCGCGCGATTTGGGCTTGTCGGTGGTGCCTGCGCCGACGCCGTATTCGGTGTACCGCTCGTCGTGGTATCAGGCGAAATTTATTGGGCGTGAGTTGTGGACGCGCTGGGCGTATACGGTGTTGGGTATTTGATTAAATTAAACAATGGATAATAGAGGATACGATGCAGGAAATTATTCATGCCTTGCTGATTATTATGGGCTTTGGTGTTGTGTTCATCTCGCTGATGTGGTGGGAAAATCGCGTGCTGATCCGGCAGGGGAAGGATGCGTACGATGTGCGCGAAACTTTGGCCAATATGATGAGTTCGGTGCTGTATAAATCCACCGATGCGGTTTATATCATCCTATTTGTCGGGGCGCTGGCGACGTGGGTGCAACATCACGGTTTGCAAATGAATATCCAATATCATTGGTGGACTTATGTATTGATCTTTATTTTCCAAGATTTTTGTTTTTGGCTGTTTCATGTGGTGGCGCACAAAATGCGCTTTGCGTGGGTGTCGCACAAAATTCACCACAGCTCGAATCATTTTAATTTCGGTGTGGCTTTGCGTCAGTCGCTGCTCGCACCGATTCCGCTGTTCGGCATCGGTTTTATCGTCTGGGCGCCGTTTGCATTTTTGGGCGTGGATTTTCGCGTGGTGGCGTTGTTGTATGAACTGAATTTGTTTTACCAGTTTTTCATCCATACGCGGGCGGTTGAGCGTTTGCCCAAGTGGTTTGAGTTGATCTTCAATACGCCGTCGCATCACCGTGTGCATCATGGCTGTGGCGAAAAACAGATTGATTGCAATTACGCGGGCGTGTTCATTATTTGGGATCGGCTGTTTGGCACGTTTGTCGATGAGCGCGACGCGGGAACGATTGAGTACGGCGTTAAAAGTCGTCCGGTGCGCACGAATCATGTGTTCGTGATGATTTTTGAGGAGCTGGCTGATTTAATCAAAACGATCTGGCGCAATAAAGACATTCGTTATCTGTGGCATCACCCCGATTGGTCGCCTTCTGAGTTACGGAAGAAATAATCACGGAAGAAATAAACAAACGGCAAGCACACGCTTGCCGTTTTTGTGGTCGATGCATCGCTTTACCGTTTGCTGGCTTTGACAATCGGAATGCCCAATTGCTTGAGTTTGCGGTACAAATGTGTGCGTTCCAAGCCGGTGCGTTCGGCGACGCGGGTGATGTTGGCATTTTCCCGTTCCAGATGAAACTCGAAATAGATGCGCTCGAAGCGATCGCGTGCTTCGCGTAAATCCAAGGTCAAGTCAATATTTGCCAACAACTGCTCGGTGGGTGAGAGTAAGGTGGTTTGTACCAAACCCGGTGCCGATTCGCCCAGAGTATGGGTTTGTGTCAGTGAAATCTCAGATGTGTCGGTGCTGTTGTTCAGGTGTTCGGCTGACTGTACGCCGTGTTCCGCCTTGGCCTTGATCGATGGTGCGGACATCTGCGTGACGACTTCTTTGATGTCGGGTGCGGATGAGCGCGAGAGGCCTTGCGCGACGGTGTGCAGCAGACGTTGCAACGTGATTGGCTTTTCCAAAAAGTCCAATGCGCCGATGCGCGTGGCTTCCACAGCGGTGTCTATGCTGGCGTGGCCACTCATCATGACGACCGGCATGGTCAGTTGACCGTTGAGTGCCCATTCTTTGAGCAGGGTGACGCCGTCGGTGTCGGGCATCCAGATGTCCAGCAGTACCAAATCAGGACGCATGCGTTGGCGCACTTGTCTGGCTTGTTCGGCATTTTCTGCCAGTGTTACGACGTGACCTTCGTCATAGAGAATTTCTGAGAGCAGCTCCCGAATGCCCATCTCATCGTCAACTACTAAAATGTTTGCCATGGTTGTACCGTTTTCTTACTGATCGTCATCTGCTGTTGATAGAGCGTTGATTGCATGGGTGGCATTATAGCAACTGTGCGCTCGCTGTGTGTGCGTCTTCGTGCGTGAGGTTGAGAAATAGTATACCAATTTGCGCCCCTAAAATCTGCCCGTCTTGGTCTTTTCCCACGATATTTTTAACGCGAATCTGTGCGTGATGGGCGTCGAGAATTTTTTTGACAATCGGTAAACCCAGTCCCGTGCCATGCGGTTTGTTTGAGTTGTACGGCTCGAACATGCGCGCCAATACGGATTCGGCAAAGCCGCTGCCGTTGTCGCGGATGGTGAGCTTGATCGCCTGCGTTGGCATCAGGCTGTCCGCTTGCAAGGTGGTGGCTTCGGTCTGAATCCGGATGATCGGCAAGCCGTCGGCATGGCTCGGATAGGCTTCGATGGCGTTTTTGATCAGGTTGTGCAGGATTTGGCGCAGTTGCTGCGCATCCGCCCAAATGCCGGGCAGTCCGGTTTCCAATTGGGGTTCGATTCGGTAGCGTTGGTTTTGCCCGCTTTCATAGAGCGTGAGAATTTCTTCGATCAAATGGTTCAAATCGACATGGGCGAATTGGACTTCGGGTGTGCGCGCGTAGTCGCGGAATTCGTCCACCATGTTTTGCAGTGCGGCGACTTGATTGACGATGGTGCGCGTACTTTTTTCGAGAAAGGCTTGGCCGTCGGTGTCGAGTTTTTTCGCCAGTTTGACGTTCAAGCGCTCGGCGGAGAGTTGAATCGGTGTGAGCGGATTTTTGATTTCGTGTGCCAGACGACGTGCGACTTCACCCCACGCCAAGGTGCGTTGCGCGGAAATGATCGGCGTGACATCGTCGCATACCAGCACCCAACTGTAGGTTTCGTCCTGCGCCAAAAAGCGTGACCCTTGAATTGACAGAGTCATGTCGTCGTGGTGTGGCGAGGCCGGATTGGCGAGCGATTGTTGAATGCGCCAAGCGTCGTTTTGCGCGCCGGTTGTCGATGCCGATTGTGTTTGCATTTGGCTTTCGATGGCTGATTGCAGTGCGGACAGCGGTTCGATCTCACGCAGGTTTTGCTGCACGTATTGCGTCAAATCGGTGTGAAACATACGCTGTGCGGTCTGGTTGAACGATTGTAATTGCAGATTTTGGTTGAATACCAGTACGCCCGAGGAGAGGTTGTCCAGCACCGCTTCGGAGTAGGCTTTGGCGGACTCAAGTTCGTGTTGGTTGTGCGCCAAGGTCGCTTGGGTCACGCTGAGTTTTTGCGCCATATCGCCGAATGAATCAACCAGTTGCAGCATTTCGTCCGAGCCTTTAACCCGCTGTGGCACGAGGGCGTAATGCCCCGAAGCCACTTGGCGCGTGGCTTGCGCCAGCCAGAGAATAGGTTGAATCATGCGGTTTGCAATCAGGAATGCCGCGGCCAGCGCCGCCAGCAAAGTCACCAATAAAATGATGCCCAAGGTGACGCGGTACAGTTGGCGCAGGCTGATGCGCGAGACCTCGGTGGCCTGATAGTCACGCAGACCGTTTTGAATATCGCGCACGCGGCCGGAAAAGTCGCTCGGCATGACCTTTTGCGCATAGATCCAGCGGGTTGCCTGCGGCGTTTTGGCGGAAGCGCCGAGCGCTTGAATCGCGTGAATGTATTGGCGCGGTACGGCGGTGTCGTTCGGGTCGATGAGGTTGTCCGCATCGTCCTCAATCAGCACCCACTGCGTGCCGACTTTGCTCAAAGTGTCTTGATTAAAGATGGGCAAATGCTGGGTGATGTTGGCCTCGTCGCTGCCGGTTTGGTCGATGCGCCATGTGATGACGCCTTGCGCGTTGACACCCAAAAGGGTGCGCCAGCCGTTGTTTTGTAGCCAAGTTTGCGCTTCGGCATTGTTGGGTTTGTTCCAAGCGTCGGGATTTTGGCTGACCAATCGCGCCAATTGATCCTGCGTTAAATCGCGTGCGCGCAGCAGCCGATCACGGCCAAAATCAATGCCGGCGTTGAGCGCGCTGTCGAGTTTTAAGCCAAACCATGAGTCGATGGTGCGCGAGACGAATAGGGTGGAGATGAAAAATAGTAATACGCTGGGCACCACCGCCAGCATGACAAAAGAGAAGGCAAAGCGCGTCAGCAGCCGCGTGCCGAAGACATTTTTGCGCCAACGCTGAAACAGCCAGTAGCCGAGCATGAGCAGCAAGGCCGACATGGTGAAAATCACCGCGATGTTCAGGTACAGCAGTGTGGTGTAGTTGTATGCGAACGAGTCGGTGCTGCGCGTGGCCAATGCCAGTGCGATCAGCAGGGCGACGCCGAGCACGATAATCAGAACCAGCAGTGCTTTGAAATGTTTGGCCATAATGCTAATCCGTCAGTGCCTGATTAGCGCGGTGTGAAATTGAAGGTATACCATCCCGAGTTCAAGCCCCAACCTTGGTTGGTCAGAGAATTAAGCTGATAGGTGCGCGGCAGTCTGGAGGTGTTGAGGTAAATGCGCACCGAACCTTCGAGCGGTTCGCCCGCATCGTATTGGTTCGGCCAGAGCACGCGCCATTGACTGATGCGCGAGACATTGAGCAGGGCTTCGTTGAGCGTATTGTAGCGGTACTGATTGACGCCGGAGCTGACGCGGTACTCGCGCGTGAGGCTATTGAACGAAATGCGTTGCTCGCGGCTGGTGGAAATCAGGTTTTCATTCGACCAGTACCAGCGCGGGCGATTGATATTGAATTCAACTTGAAACGACACCGGCGTGCCGTGGTTAATCGCATCCTGTAGCTGCTGCGGCATACTCAGGCGAAAATCGGCGTTGAGCGCGTAGACACCGTCGGATTGGCGCGTCATGGTGGCGTATTGGGTGGTGATGTCGGCGCGGGCGTTGCTGACACCGCCGAGCAAACCGACCGACAGAATGAACGCACAGACCCAGCCATACACGCTGTTGCGTGCCGCTGTTTGCCTGAGTGCCTTCATCCAAAATTGTGTCATTTCATCCGCTCAAATCTTCTGATCGATTCCGACGAGTCGCAGTTCAAATTGACCATGCCATTCGTCGGGATTGTATAGAGTGCGCTTATCACGTCATACTTTATCCAAGTGTATCGGTTTTTTCCAACACGGCGTAAAAGAATCCATCGTGGTTGCGCGCCGCTTGCGTATTGGGCAATAGCTGGCCGATGCGTTCGGTTTTCTGTAGTTGCGTCAATACGCTGGGGTACACGCGACGTGCGTTGGGCGTATGTTGCATAAACGTCTCAATAATGCCATCACATTCTGGTAGAAAAATGGAGCATGTGCAATACACCAAACGTCCGCCGACTGCCAATACTTTCCACATTGTACGCAAAAGTGCGCTCTGTTGTTGAGCCAAACTGCCTAAATCATCCGCTTGACGCAACCAACGAATATCGGGGTGGCGGCGCACGATACCGCTGGCCGAACACGGCGCGTCGAGCAAAATACGCTCGAAGGGCTGGCCATCCCACCACTGGTGCACATTGTTCGCATCCACCACCAAAACCTGCGCGGATAAACCCAGACGATTCAGGTTGTCGTGGATGCGCTGCGCGCGCGCGGGGTCTTTTTCTATCGCGGTCAAGGCAATATCGTTGTATTGTTCCAACATATGTGCGGTTTTGCCGCCCGGGGCGGCGCAAGCGTCCAGCACGCGTTGTCCTGCGCGAATATCCATCAGCTGCGCGCTCAATTGCGCACCCGCATCCTGCACTGAGACGGCGCCTTTGGCAAACTCGGGCAAAGCCGTCACGGCGCAGGGCGTGTCCAGCACCAAGGCCTGTGGCGACACATCCGACGGTTGGCTACTGTGACCGGCGGCGGCGAGCATGTCTTGATACTGCGGTACGCTGTATTGTTGCGTATTCACGCGCAAAGTCATCGGCGGATGGCTGTTGTTGATGCGCAAAATGGCTTGCCAATCGTTCGGATACTGCGCTTTGAGCATATCAATCCACCATTGCGGATGGTTGTAGCACGCAACTTCGTTTTCTTGCGCCTGAGCCAGCCACGCCTCGCGTTCGCGCAGGAAGCGCCGCAAAATCGCGTTCGCCATGCCTTTGGCGTGGGGTTTGTTGTTGTCAATTGCCAACACGGCTTCGTTGACCAGCGTGAATTCGTTTTCTTCTTGCAACAACAGTTGCGTCAGCGCGACACACAGCACGGCCTGAATCCATTCGGCAGGCGGGTTGGCAATGTGGTTTTTGAGCCAAAACTGCGTTGTGCCCCAGTGGCGCAGTGCGTCAAAGGTCAGGCGTTGTACATTCGGACGCGCCTGCTCGTCCATGCGAATCTGGGCAAATAATTGTTGCAGGGAATAGCCTTCTCCCACCGCGACCAGCAAATGCGCCGCCCATGAAATCTGATAGGCCAATCCGCTCGGCGGCAGGCGGTAGACGTGCAGCTTGTCGATGTCCAAGCGGGCGCTGTCCGCGGGTTTCTCCGCATGGGTTTTGTTGGGGGTTCTGGTGTGAGCTCGCGCCGCATTAGTCGCAGCAGAATTGCGAGGTTTGTCGTGCGCTTTGCGCTGTGGTTTTGCGCGCGAACCGGTCGGAGCTGTTGCACCTACGGCATGATTTGTACGAGGCGCATTCGGCTTTTTGGGGGCGTATTTCGCACCGCTGCGCAGCGGTTTTTTGGCTTTACCCTCGATTGATTTTGTGGTGGGTTTGTCTTTCAGGCTAAGGGTGCTGCGTTTGGATTCGGTATTCATGTTGGCCTATTGAGTGGTTGGCAAGGTATTTTGCTGTTCGAAACTACATTATAAATCACGCGGTTGCTGATCAGGCGGTTATGTTGGGCGGATATTCCACGGAATTGGCTGAATCCACGGGTGGCGCCGCACAGTTTGGGCTAAAATGCGCGCATGAAAACCGATACGAATACCTCAACCTCCGCTACTTTTTTCTGGCACGACTACGAAACCTTCGGCCTGTCGCCTGCCAAAGACCGCCCTGCGCAGTTCGCGGGCGTACGCACCGATATGAATTTGAATGAAATTGGCGAGCCGCTGATGCTGTATTGCCAGTTGCCGACGGATTATTTGCCCTCGCCCGAATCGACGCTGATTACCGGTATCACGCCGCAGTTGTGCAATGAGCGTGGCGTGCCGGAGCCGCAGTTTGCACAAATGATTGTGCGCGAATTGGCTGCGCCGGATACCATCGGCGTGGGTTATAACACGATTCGTTTTGACGATGAAGTGACGCGTTTTATGCTGTGGCGCAATTTGTTCCCGCCGTATAAACGCGAGTTTGAGAACGGTTGTAGCCGCTGGGATTTGATTGACGTGGTGCGCTGCGCGTATGCCTTGCGCCCCGATGGAATTGTTTGGCCGACCGATGCGGAAACGGGGAAAATCAGTTTGCGTTTGGAGCATTTGACTGCGGTCAACGGCCTCGCGCATGAGAGTGCGCACGATGCGCTCTCGGACGTGCGCGCGACGATTGCGCTGGCTAAATTGATCAAAACCCATCAACCGCGTCTGTTTGAATTTGCGCTGAAATTGCGGCAGAAAAAGGCGGTGCAGGACGAAATCGGCTGGCCGTTTGACACGAAAAAATCACCGAAGCCGTTTTTGCATGTTTCGGGGATGTTTGGTGCGGAGCGACGTTATCTGGCGGTGGTGTACCCGCTTGCGCCGCATCCGACCAATAAAAATGAGTTGATCGTTTGGGATTTGGCGTTTGACCCCGCGCAATTATTGGGGCTGACGGTGGCGCAGATTCGCGAGCGTCTGTTCACTTCTGCGGCGGAGTTGGGCGAGCGCGGCTTGACGCGTTTGCCGATCAAAACGATACACATCAATAAATCACCCATCGTGATTGCGCAGTTAAAAACGTTGAATGATACGCAGTCGGCCGCTTGTGGCGTGGATTGGGAAGCGGTCGAGCAACACGAGTCGAACGCGGTGCGGCATTTTGCCGCGCTGCAAAAAATTGACTGGGCGGCGGTGTTTGAGCGCGCGTACGACGACGCGGGACGCAGCGCCGAGGAAATGCTGTATGGCGGTGGTTTTGTACCGGACAGCGATTACCGCGCTGCGGAGCAGGCGATGGATGCACGGCGTCAGCCACGAGACATGCAGCCGAATTTTAAAGACGCGCGTTTGGCCGAATTGTGGTGGCTGTACCGCGCGCGGCACTTCCAGCTGACACTGTCGGCGGATGAGCAGGCGCGTTGGCACGATTGGCGCGCACAGCGTTTGCTCGGTGATGGGCAGATGGATGTGTGGCTGGCGCAGTTGAATGAATTGGGGCAACAGTACAGCGATCAGCCCGATCAATTGGCGCTGCTGCAAGCCGTATATGAATACGGACAAAGCTTGGCCGACGGGCTGGATAATCAATGAGGAGCAGGGATGGCAACCTTTGAACAAGTGGTCTTTCAGGCCGAGCAACAGTTGACCCAAGCCGATTTGTATCACGGTCATGGTATGAGCAATGCCTACGATGAAGCGGTGTATGCGGCGCAGTTTTGCGCCGGTTTGTCGGTGGATTTAGAACCCGATTGGCACGCGGAATATCCGATGGATGCGCAAACGCGGTTGGAAAGCTTGGTCGCGATGCGCTGTCAAAGCAAGGTGCCGCTGGCGTATCTGACGCATGAGGCGTATTTGTACGGCTATAAATTTTATGTTGATGAGCGCGTGATTGTGCCGCGCAGCTTCATTGCCGAAGTGATTTTGGATGAGTTTGTACCGTGGGTGGAGCCCGATGATATTGCCGATATTTTGGAGCTGTGTACCGGCTCGGGCTGTTTGGCTATTATGGCGGCGGATGTGTTCGCCAGCGCGCAGGTGGATGCGATTGATATTTCCGCTGATGCGCTCGCGGTCGCGCGGCAGAATGTCGCGCAGTACAAATTGACGGATCGGGTGCGTTTGATCGAATCGGATTTGTACCAAGCGATTCCGTCAGGTAAAAAGTACGACATCATTTTTTCCAACCCGCCGTATGTCAACAGCAAAAGCATGGCGGTCTTGCCCGACGAATACCGCGCCGAGCCGCACATCGCGCTGGCCGGTGGTGAAGACGGCATGGATTTGGTGCGCACGATTGTGGCGCAGGCGAAAAATTACCTCAAACCCAACGGCATTTTGGTGGTGGAAATTGGCAATGAATACGAACATGCCATGCGCGCATTTAAACACCTGCCGCTGACGTGGCTCGATATCAGCGGCTCGGAGGATGGCGTGTTTTTGCTGACGTATGCGGATTTGCAACGCGCTACGTCGTAGCGTTTATCAATCGCATCAGTCAAACTCGTACAATTGCCGCGTGCGAAACGCGGCCGTGATGCCCAAACCGATGCGCGCGGCCTGCGTGGCGTCGGACAATTGCAAGCGCAGCGGACGATCATGAATCACGCAGTCGACAAAATCATTCAGTTCTAATAAAAACGCTTCTTTGAATCGTTCGTAAAAATCCGGTGTGGTGTGGTGGCCGATGCCATTCGCCGTGGCGTATTGCACGCGACTGCTGTGCGCACCCAGACCGATGTGCAGATTGCCACGTGTGGCGATGATTTCGGTGTGTGTGTCGTGGCCGTGGGCGAAGGTGCGCGAGGTGTAGAATTGCGCCATTTTGCCGTTTTCAAACTCCACCACAGCAATGCCGTTGTCCACATCTGCAAACTGCGCCAATTCGGGATGATGGCTGTTGACCCCGCTGGCGTAAGCGCGCACGGGTTTGGGGTTGCCCAGCAACCAGCGCGCCAAGTCAATGTCGTGAATCGAACAGTCCATAAAAATCCCGCCGCTGGTGGGTGAAAAGCGCACAAAGCCGCCGCTTGGGTCGAGCTGATCGCAGGTTTGCGAGCGCACGAAAAAAGGCTCACCGATGGTTTGATCCTGAATCGCTTGCCACGCCTCGTAGTAAGATGGATCGAACCGCCGCACAAAGCCAATCATTACCTTGAGTTCGGGGTGCGCGGCGGCGGCTTGCTCGACTTTGAGGCAGTCTTGCAGATTGAGTGCGAGCGGTTTTTCGCAAAAAACGTGTTTGCCCGCGTCAATCGCGGCGATGATTTGCTCGGCGTGCAACGACGTCGGCGTGACCAATACCACGGCGTTTACCTCTGGGTGACGCAAAATGGCGGCGTAGTCGTCGGTGCGCATGATGTCCGCGCCCAAATTCGCCCGCGCCCAATCCAGTTCCTCCGCTACCGGCGAGCAGGCGGCGATTAGGCGCGCTTGCGGGACTTGCTGGTGTAGATTCAGTGCGTGGCGTTTGCCTAAACGGCCAAGGCCGACGATGGCGAGATTGAGCGTGGACATGGGGTTCCTTTCGATGATCTATGTTGTCGATATTGCTTTTTTGGAGGATTTGGGCGACTTTTTCTGCCCTGTGGTTTGGGTGTGCGTCATGCCAACAATCAGGCTTTGCGCGATGCAAATCGAGTTGGACAGTGAACGAAAATTAAAAGTGCTGTGTTCTTGCGTGAGCAACGTCACTTTGGCGGCCTGCGCCAGCGGCGAGACATTGCTGTCGGTGATGGCGAGAATATTCATTTTCTTCGCTACCGCGTGTTCTACCACGGTCAGGGTTTCCTGTGCATAGGGCGTGAAACCGACGGCGATCAGCCAATCGCCCTTTTTCGCGCGACTCATCGAGCTTTCGTTCATGCCGCCCATACCGGTTAGCCAATGGGTATTTTTTTGCAATTTTTGCAGGCCGTAGATCAGGTAGGCGCCGACGGCAAAGGAGCGACTCATGGCGACCACCCAAACGGTTTCGGCTTGTTTCAGTCCGTCAATCGCCGCGCTCAAGGCATCGGTGTCGATATTGGCAATCAATTCGTGCAGCCCGATTTCGCAGCCTTGGATAAAGCTTTGCGCCACCTGCGCGGAGGTTAGTTCGGTGCGCGCCTTTTTCGCCCATGAGGTGATGCGCTTTTGATATTCCAAACGGGGCGAATTGCTTTGGCTGGCGTGGGCTTTGAAGATTCGCTGTAAATCCGAGTAGCCGGAAAACTCAAAACGCTTGGCAAAACGTACCACCGCCGATGGCTGGACTTGGCACTCGGCGGCCAACTCGTGAATTTTCAGCAGCGCGATGCGGTGGGTGTTTTGGTCAATGAATTTGGCGATGACTTTTTGTTGCGGGGTCAATTCGCTAAATTGCGCTTGCAACAGTTTTAGAAAAGAGGTTTGGTTCATGATCTCTGTAGATGAAAGGTGAGGGGCAGAAGGTCAAAGGAGATGCGTTCAAGCGAGGATGGAATAATCAATTATACCGTGGCTCTGTGGCGGGTTTGTTTCATTTAGGTGCTTGAATCATCGCCGTTTCTGACTGCCTCTCATCTGTTTTGGCTCGGCACATCTGCATGATTCGTTTAATGGATGTACCGAACCGTTGGATCATGTGTTCAATCAGGCTTTGCTGCGTTTTTTCTGACGCATCTGATCGGTCACCACCGCGATGACGATGATCATGCCTTTGACGATTTCTTGGTAATACGCATCAATGCCCAAAAACGTGAAGCCTGAGGTCATTACGCCGAGAATCAGCACGCCAATCACCGTGCCGGCAATGCGTCCGACCCCACCCATCAATGATGTGCCGCCGATAACCGCTGCGGCAATTGCGTCCAACTCATACGCAATGCCCATCCCCGCCTGTCCGGTGACCGCACGCGCCGTTGCAACTGTACCGGCAAGCCCCGCCAATGCGCCGGCGATGGTGTACACGATGATCAGATGGCGATTCACGTTAATCCCCGAAACCCGCGCCGCATTGCGATTCGCACCGATGGCGTAGGTGTATTTACCATAGCGGGTGTAGCCCAGAATAATATGGAAGGTCAATGCAACCACGAGGAAAATGATCACCGGCATCGCGCCTGAACCAAACCAAGCGAATTGTTCGGTCAAGCCGCTGATCGGCTGGCCTTTGGTATACCATTTGGCAAAGCCGCGCGCCGACACCATCATGCCGAGGGTGGCGATGAAGGGCGGAATGGCG
The DNA here is from genome assembly GCA_049291875.1 of Burkholderiaceae bacterium. Lineage (GTDB taxonomy): Bacteria > Pseudomonadota > Gammaproteobacteria > Burkholderiales > Burkholderiaceae > CTSOIL-112. The sequence continues at coordinate 73,500 of JBATQE010000004.1, read as the reverse complement.
GTTTTGGCAATCAATGTGCCGTTAATCAGTCCGGCAATCAGCCCGACGCACACACCTGCCAACACCGGCAGGATGAACGGCAAATCGGTCAAATGCGGGTACAGCGCGCGCGTATTGGGCTGCTGTGCCAATGAGGCCGTGACCATAGCGGCGGCGGCGACGACGGAGCCGGAGGATAAATCCACGCCGCCGGTGATGATACATTGGGTTACGCCAATGGCGATGATGCCGATGACCGAAACCTGCAAAATCATGACCATTAAGCGGTCGGGATTACCCAAAAAACTTTGTTTGACAAAAATCCAGCCCAGCAGTTCAAATAACAAGGCCATACCGATGAGTACCAAAAAGATGCTGACTTCAGGCGGCCAGCGGAACTTGGTCTTGGCAATTGCCGGGGTCGTGGTGCTTTCAGACATAAGAAATCTCCTGTTGATGTGTTTATTTTTAGCTCGATGCCAATTCCATGATTTTGACCTGAGTCGCCTCAGCGCGCGGTACGATGCCGGTCATGCGGCCTTCGTGCATCACCAGCACGCGGTCGCTCATACCCAGCACTTCGGGCATTTCCGAGGAAATCATGACCACGGCCACGCCGCGTTTGACCAACTGTGTGACCAAGCGATGAATTTCCGCCTTGGCACCCACATCAATTCCGCGAGTCGGCTCGTCCAAGATCAAAACCTGCGGATGGGTCATCAACCAGCGCCCCAGTAGGGCTTTTTGCTGATTACCACCGGAAAGATTTTCGATGCGCTCATGCAGGTTCGGCGTTTTGACGCGCAAGGTTTGCGCCATTTTTTCGGCTTCTTGTTGGAGTTGTTTGCGTTGGACAAAGCCGAGTGGCCCGACGAATTGGGTGCGCAATACCGCTGCATCCATATTCGATAAAATGTCCAAAATCAAAAAGCAGCCGGTTTCCTTGCGGTCTTCGGTCAGAAAGGCAATGCCGTTGTCCATCGCTACCGCCGGCGAGTCGATATTCAGCTCTTTACCTCGAATGCTGATCGTGCCGGACGTGGCGGGAACCACGCCGAACAAAGCCTCGGCGACATTCGAGCGCCCCGAGCCGACCAGTCCGGCCAAGCCGAGAATTTCGCCCGCGTGTACATCAAAACTAACGTCTTGAAAAATGCCTTTGACGCTGAGGTTTTTTGCAGAGAGTACCACTTCGCCAATCGGCACGTCTTCTTTCGGAAACATTTGCGTGATTTCGCGCCCAACCATCAATTTAATGATTTCGTCGCGTGAAATATCGGCGCAGGCGTGTGTGCCAATGTATTTGCCATCACGAAAAATCGAGACTTCATCGGCGATTTGGTACAGCTCGTCCATTTTGTGGGTGATGTAGACGATGCCTTTTCCTTGCGCCTTCAGGTCGCGCACGATACGAAACAGGTGTTCCACCTCTCGCTCGGTCAGTGCGGAGGTTGGCTCGTCCATGATCAATACGTCGGAGTTGAACGAGACCGCTTTGGCGATTTCAACCATCTGGCGATTGGCCACGCTCAGGTATTCCACCTTGGTTTCGGGGTCTAAATCGATGGATAAACGGTCGAATAATTCTTGGGTTTTTTGGCGCATCTGCGCGTGATCCACAAACCCGAAGCGATTTTTTGGCTCGCGGCGAATCCAAATGTTTTCGGCGATGGTCATCGGGTTCATCAGATTCAGCTCTTGGTGAATCATGGCGATGCCGTTGTTCAATGCGTCCAGCGGACCGTCCAAGGTGATGGATTGTCCCTTGAGATAGGTTTCGCCTTCGTCCGGTGTGTAGACGCCGGCGATAATTTTCATTAGTGTGGATTTGCCTGCGCCGTTCTCACCCATGAGGGCGTGTACCGTGCCGGGTTTGAGGGCAAATTGCACTTGATCGAGTGCCAAGACACCGGGAAATGCCTTGCGGACATTCCGTACCTCCAATAAATAGGGGGTCGCTTGTGTGCTCATACATACTCCTTTTGCCTACCGCCTGTTTAGCTTGAACCATCAGGCGGCTGTTTTGGATATAGCGTGAATCATCTGTACTGTGTAGTAGCTGTTAAATAGCGTGTGGTGTGCTTTGTGTGATCGTTTCAGAACCGCTCATCTGCCAAAATCTGCTATATAAGCCTGCTTCGCGGATGCGCGTGCCTGCACATGTACGAACGGATGAGGCTTTGCCGCATCCGTTCGCCAGTGGTTTTAGTTTTTATTAAGATATTTGTCCAGATTGGCAGGTGTCACCAATTCGAATGGTACCCAGACGAACGGCTCCACTTTGTCGCCTTTGGCCAATTTGAGCGCTGTATCTACCGCACCTTGACCTTGACCGGTCGCGTTTTGGAACACCGTTACTTTCAGGTCGCCCGCTTTCATGGCGTTCAGGCCGTCGGTGGTGGCGTCAATACCGGCCACGATCATTTCAGGTTTCATTTTGTTGGCGGCTTTGAGCGCTTGAATCGCACCGATGGCCATTTCGTCGTTATTGGCGACCACGGCGTCAAATTTCTTACCGGCGGTCAGCCAGTTAGTCATCAGGTCGGTCGCTTTGGTACGATCCCATTCGGCGGTTTGCTTGGCTTCGATTTTGATGCCGGTGCATGGTTCTTTAGAGATCACGTCTTCGATGTCTTTGGTGCGCAGACGAGCCGCTTGGTTGGACAATTGACCCATCATGACTAAGATATTGCCTTTGCCGTTCATCAGTTTGCAGACTTCTTGCATTTGCAAGGTGCCGGATTCCAAATCGTTTGAACCAACGTAGGCCACTTTCTCAGGCAGTTTTTCTTCGGATGGCTGACGATTGACGTAAATCAACGGAATGCCCGCCTTGGTTGCCAATTCGGTGATTTTGGGTGTGGCATCGGTATCCACCGGATTGACGATGATGGCGCTGACTTTTTGTGAAATGAAGTTTTGAACTTGGTTCAATTGTTTGCCCACATCGTCTTGCGCATCTTCAAACTGCACGGCTACGCCGCTTTGTTTTTCCGCGTGGGTTTTCATACCGTTGCGAATGATGGTCAAGAATGGGTCGTCAAAGCGAGCCATGGATACACCGAGTTTGAGATTGCCGGCCGCCGCTGTTGCTGCTGGCGCGTCGGCAGGCTTGGCTGCCGGTGCTTCGGCTTTGTTGCCGCCGCCGCAGGCGACCAAGGTCATCATGCTGGCGCCGATAAACAGACCGCCGAGTAGGCGCGTGATGCGTTTCATCGGAATTGCTGAGGTTTGGGAAAAAGTTTTCATGGGTGCTCCTCCATTGGGGGTTGAAAAATCACAAATCAAAAAATTCAGATTGGTCCAACTGGTACTCGCGCTCAGGTTGCAGATCAAAAATGGCGCGATGTGCTTATTGCAGTGTTTTATTGCAGCGTTGATTTGTCGAGAGGGTGGTGCGTAATTAAAGTGCGACACACTTTAGACAAACTTGCTATCTCGAATCATACACATTTTTTCCAGAAATGGAAAATATTTTTTATATAAAATTTAATGAGAAAAAAAATTCTATTTTTGAAAAATATCTGTATAATCGTTTTTGCAAAATTTAGGTGCTGTTGCGTCGATGGTTTATGTGCTGGGTCGTTCGCAGCGGCTGTTGCGTCTTGAAGAATGAGTAAATACTTGATGAAGGGGATGATGATGTTGCGAGTGGCGTTGATTGGAGCAGGACGAATTGGTGCGATCCACGGGGCAAATGTGGCGAGCAATCCGAATACGCAATTGGCCGGCGTGTGCGATGCGGTGGCGGCCTCAGCCGAGGCGCTGGCCAAAAAACTTAATGTGCCGGTGTTGACGCTTGAGCAAATTTGGCAGGATGCGCGCATTGATGCCGTGGTGATTGGCAGCAGCACCGACACGCACGCGCCGCTGATTTTGGACGCGGCCAAGCACGGCAAACACATCTTCTGCGAAAAGCCGGTTGATCTGTCGCTGGATAACGCACAAAAATGCGCCGACGCGGTGAAAGCGGCGAATGTGCGCTGCATGATTGGTTTTCAGCGTCGCTATGACCCCACCTTTGCCAAGGCGCATGATGCGATTGTCAGCGGTAAAATCGGTTCGCCCGAATGCGTCATCATCACCAGCCGCGACCCGGGTGCGCCACCGCTGGACTATATCAAGCGCTCCGGTGGGATTTACCGCGACATGCTGATTCATGATTTCGATATGTGCCGCTGGTTGCTCGGTGAAGAACCCAACTGGCTGATGGCATGTGGTAGCGTGTTGACCGACCCTGCGATTGCCGGACACGATGCGGACACCACTGCGGTGACGCTGCGCACCGCCAGCGGCAAACTGTGTCAAATCAATACCTCGCGCCGCGCCGCATACGGCTACGACCAACGCTTTGAGGTACTGGGTTCAAAAGGCATGGTGCAGGCGAATAATGTGTCCTCGGCAAATACCGTCTTGGCCAATGAAGCGGGGTTCATGGGTGAATTGCCCGAGCCATTTTTCTTGGAGCGCTATGCCAAAGCCTATGTCAACGAATTGAATCATTTCGTTGACGCATTGCGCACCGGCGAGTCGTTTGTGACCGACATCGCGGATGCGGTGCTGACTCAGCGCTTGGCGGATGCCGCGGCCAAGTCGTTTGAATCCGGGCAGCCGGTGCATTTGGCTTAATGCACGAATACTCGGCACAAAAATAACAGCAGTATCACTATACCCATCAACATGAGGTGCGTATGACTTTAAATTTTCCATCCAATCGAGCGTTTGACATTGCCTGTCTGGGGCGTTTGGCCGTGGATTTGTATGGCGAGCAGTTGGGCGTGTCGCTGTCCGATGTGTCGTCCTTTGCCAAATATTTGGGTGGCTCGTCGGCCAATATGGCCTATGGCACGGCCTTGCTCGGGGCAAAAAGTGCGATGATTTCGCGCGTGGGCGATGAGCAAATGGGGCAATTTTTGCTCAATCAATTAAGCGCTGTCGGTTGCGATGTCTCGCAGGTACGCAAAGACCCCGAGCGTTTGACCGGCTTGGTGTTTTTGTCGATTCGCGATAAGGAGCAATTTCCCTTGTTGTTTTATCGTCAGGATTGTGCCGATATGGCGCTGTGCGCCGAGGATATTGATGAAGCGTTCATTGCGCGTTGTCGTTCTTTGATCATCACCGGCACGCATTTTTCCACGGATAAGGTGTATCAGGCTTCAAAAAAGGCTTTGACTTTTGCGAAAAAGCACGGCGTGGTGCGTGCGCTGGACATTGATTACCGCCCTGTATTATGGGGTTTGACGGGGCGCGGTGATGGCGAGAGCCGCTATATCGCTTCGGATGCGGTCAGTGCGCATTTACAGACGGTTTTGCCGGATTTTGATTTGATTATTGGTACGGAGGAGGAGTGGCAGATCGCCGGTGGCGTGCCGCATGACGTGCTGGCCTCATTGCGTGTGGCGCGCGCTGTGTCGGATGCGGTGTTTGTGGTCAAACGCGGGCCGCAAGGCTGTGCGGTGATTGAAGGTGAGATTCCGAGCAGTCTGGATGACGCGCCGAATTTCCGTGGCTTTCCCGTGGATGTGATGAATGTGTTGGGTGCGGGTGATGCGTTTGCTTCGGGCTTGATGGTGAGCTTGTTGCAAGGCAAGGATTGGGCAGAGGCCACGCGCGTGGCGAATGCGTGTGGAGCGATTGTGGTGTCGCGCCACGGCTGTTCGGTGGCGATGCCGACGCCAGCGGAATTGGAACACTATTTCGCGCGTTTGAGCGGAACCACGCATCCCGACCATGATACGACCTTGCGCGCGTTGCACCACAGCACCACACCGCACAAAAAATATGGGGAGCTGCTCAGTTTTGCCTTTGATCATCGGATTCAGTTGAGTGAGTTGTGTCATCAGGTCGGCGCGCCGTTAAGCCGTGTGCCACAGTTGAAAATGCTGATGGTGCGGGCAGCGCAGCAGATCGAAGAACGTTTGGGTTTACAGGGTCGCTTTGGTGTTTTGTGCGACGATCAATATGGTCAAGAGGCATTGTATGCGGCGCAAGATCGCGGCTGGTGGATTGGCCGCCCGCTGGAGTTACCCGGCTCCAATCCGCTGGTGTTTGAGGCGGGGCGCACCATGCCTTTGCATGTGCGCACTTGGCCGAGCAACCATGTGATGAAGGTGCTGGCGTTTTATGACCCCGATGCGGGCAGCGCGGCGTGTATTGAGCATGAGCAGCAACTGCGTGCGGTGCAAAAAACGGCGCAGCAGACCGGACACGACTGGCTGCTGGAGGTGATTCCGCCGAAATATATGACGGATAAGGCGCAACGTGAGCGTGCGATTTACCGCAGTTTGCTGCGCTTTTATAACCTCGGTTTGCGCCCGAATTGGCTCAAGCTCGAAGGCGTGTCCACTGCGACATGGAAAGCGATTGAGGGGCTGGTCAAGGCGCGTGATCCGCACTGTCGCGGTGCGGTGATTTTGGGCTTGAACGAGCCGCTGGCGGTATTGACCGAGTATTTTCAATACGCGCATGAAGTGGATTTGGTCAAAGGCTTTATGGTTGGTCGCAGTGTGTTTTACGCACCGTCATTGGCGTGGCTCAAAGGCGAGCTGGACGATGAGGCGGTGATCGAGCAGATGGTGGCCAATTTTAATGTGCTGTACCAAGCGTGGTGCAATAAGAATTAAACCAACTCAGATAATAGTAAGCAGATAATTGATTAAGAGGAGTGCAACGTGGCAGAGAAAACCATCCGTTTAACCATGGCGCAGGCTTTGGTCAAATATTTGACGGGATTGACCGAGCACGACAGCGGTTTGCCGCTGTTTGGCGGCTGTTGGGCAATTTTTGGGCATGGCAATGTGGCGGGTTTGGGCGAAGCCTTGTATCAATATCGCGAGCAGTTGCCGACCTTGCGTGCGCACAACGAGCAGGCGATGGCGCACAGCGCGATTGCCTATGCCAAGGCGCACTTTCGCCGTCGCATGATGGCGGTCACGACCTCGATCGGCCCGGGCGCGACCAATTTGCTCACTGCCGCCGCATTGGCGAATGTCAATCGTTTGCCCGTATTGCTGTTGCCGGGCGATACCTTCACCTCGCGCGCGCCGGATCCCGTATTGCAGCAATTGGAACATTTCAGCCAAGGTGACGTGTCGGTGAACGACGCATTTCGCCCGTTGAGCCGCTATTTTGACCGAATTGATCATCCGGCGCAGTTGCTCGATGCGCTGCCCAAAGCGATTGCCGTATTGACCGATCCCGCGCAGTGCGGGCCGGTGACGTTGGCGCTGCCGCAGGATGTGCAGGCGCAGGCGTTTGATTATCCCGAATCGTTCTTCGCACCGAAAACCATTCGTATTCGCCGTCCCGCCGCAGATGTGCTGGAGTTGGCGCAGGCGGTGGAGCTGTTGAAGCAGGCCAAGCGCCCGTTGATCGTCGCAGGCGGTGGCGTGCTGTATAGCCAAGCGGGACAGGCGTTGAGCGAGTTGGCGCAAACGCACGGCATTCCTGTGGTGGAAACGCAGGGCGGTAAAAGCGCCGTGCCGTGGAATCATCCGCTGAATTTGGGTTCGATTGGCGTAACCGGCTCGCCTGCGGCCAATGAGTTGGCAAACGAGGCCGATGTGGTGCTGGCGGTTGGCTCGCGTTTGCAAGACTTCACCACCGGTTCGCGCAGTGTGTTTGCGCAGGCGCGCTTGATCGCGCTGAACGTGCAGATGATGGACGCGCACAAATGGCATGCGCACAGCGTGGTGGCGGATGCCTTAGTCGGGCTGAACCAAATGGCGGCTCAATTGCAGGGTTGGCAATCGGATGCCGCGTGGCGCGTACGGGCAGAGCAAGCGGCGCAAAGTTGGCAAGCACGCATCGTCGCGGTCACTCAATCAACGCCGCACGGTTTGCCGTATGACGCGCATTGCATCGGCGCGGTACAAAGCAGTTCGGCACAATCAACGCAAAACGACATCGTGGTGTGCGCAGCGGGGACATTGCCTGCGGAGTTGCACAAATTATGGCGCACCGAAACGGCGGGCGGCTACCACATGGAGTACGGTTACTCATGTATGGGCTATGAAATCGCCGGGGGTTTGGGCGTGAAAATGGCACACCCTGAGCGCGAAGTGATTGTGATGGTGGGCGATGGCAGCTACATGATGATGAATTCGGAAATCGCCACCAGTGTGATGTTGGGGCAAAAACTCATCATTGTGGTACAGGATAACCGTGGCTACGGCTGTATCAACCGCCTTCAGCAAAGCTGCGGCTCGCCGTCGTTCAATAATATGCTCGATACCTGCGTGCCGGCAAATGGGGCGGATGTGCCGATTGATTTTGCGGCACATGCGGCCAGCATGGGTGCGATTGCCAAGCATGTGCATTCGGTGGATGAGCTGAAAGCAGAATTAATTCAGGCGCGTGCCAACACACACACCACGGTTTTGGTGATTGATACCAATCCGAATACCACCACCGCTGATGGCGGCTCATGGTGGGAAGTGGCCGTGCCGGAGGTCTCGCCGCGCAGCGAGGTCAATCAGGCGCACGCGCGCTATGTGAGCGATAAACAGAATTTGCAAAAACGATAAGGAAAGGATTCAATATGACACAGGTTCGCATTGGGATTAACCCGATTTCTTGGTGTAACGACGACATGCCCGAATTGGGCGCGGAAACATCGCTGGAGACGATTTTGCGCGAAGGCGCGGAAATTGGCTACGAAGGCTTTGAGTTAGGCGGAAAATTTCCGCGCGACCCGCAGGTACTTAAAGACACCTTGGCGCAATACAACGTTGCTTGCGTGTCCGGCTGGTACTCGGCCATGCTCGCCGAAGGCGAATTGGAAGCGGAAAAGCAACGCGCCAAAGATCACATGAATTTATTGGCGTTTAATGGCTGCACAGTCGTGGTGTACGGTGAGGTGGCAGGCACGATTCAGGGCGAAATGGACACGGCGCTGATTCATCGCCCGCTGTTCACGCAGTTGAGCGATTGGCAAAAATACGGTGAAAAACTCTCGAAATTCGGCGAGCATCTGAAAGCCGAATACGGCATCACGCTGGGTTTCCACCACCACATGGGTTCGTACACGCAAAGCGGGCAAGACATTGATACCCTGATGGCGAACACCTCCAAAGATGTGGGTTTATTGTTTGACAGCGGTCACGCGTATTTTGGCGGCTCCGATCCGGTGTCTGTACTGAAAAAACACATCGATCGCGTGGTGCATGTGCATTGCAAAGACGTGCGTCAGGACGTAATGGTGAAAGCACGTAACGAACAGTGGTCCTTTTTGCAATCGGTGCTCAATGGTATATTCACCGTTCCAGGCGATGGCGTGATTGATTTCAAAGCAATTTGGGATGTGTTGAAACAGGCCGATTACAACGGTTGGTTGGTGGTTGAGGCGGAGCAAGACCCGGCTTTGGCACCGAGCTATCAGTACGCGAAAATGGGCTATGATCACATCAAACAATTGATTTCTTAACAATTTTTGCACGGAATTGGAGCGGCTCATGGGTTTATTGGTCAAAGCAAATCGTGCGCTGACATCCGGCGTGGTGGTGGATGTACCGGTGCAGGCGGTGGGTGCGTATGTCGGCTTTGCGATGCGGCGTATGCAGGCGGGTGCGCAGTACGAGCACCCGATTGAGGCCGAACGCGAGCTGTGCGTGGTGGTATTGACGGGCGTGGTGGATGTGTGTGTTGATGGGCAGACGTTTGCGCAACTCGGGCAGCGCATGAGCGTGTTTGAAGATATTGCGCCAACGGCGGTGTATGCACCGGCAGGCGCGCAGGTATCGATTCAGGCGCATAGCCACGCCGATATTGCCCTGTGTAGTGCACCGGATACGGTACGAAGCCTTGCGCCGCGTGTGATCGAACCGTCGATGATGGCGCAGTCGGTGCGAGGCAAAGGCAGCAATACGCGCTACGTCACCGATATTTTGCCGCAAACCGAACCGGCGCAAAGTTTGTTGGTGGTTGAGGTGAAAACGCCGAGCGGTCACTCGTCGAGCTATCCGCCGCACAAGCATGACCGTGACGCGATTCCTGAGGAAAGCGTGCTGGAAGAAACCTATTATCATCAGGTGAATCCGCCGCAGGGCTTTGTGTTTCAGCGCGTGTACACGGACGAGCGCGATATTGACGAGAGCCACGCAGTGGAGAATCACGATGTGATGATCGTGCCGCGCGGTTATCATCCCGTGGTTGCGCCGCATGGTTACGACAGCTATTATTTGAACGTGATGGCGGGGCCGACGCGCCAATGGCATTTTAAAAATGATCCGGCGCATGAATGGATGATTGAGCAAAAATAAACGGTTTTTTGGGTCAATCGATACATAATTTAGAGCAAACAGAGGAAAAACAATGACAGTTTTAGGACATTTTATCGGTGGACAACACGGGCAGACCAGCGCACGCACCCAAGACGTATTCAATCCGGCTACGGGTGAAGTGAGCGCGCAGGTGGCATTGGCCGATGTGGCTGAGGTGAATGCGGCGGTGGCGGCGGCAAAAGCGGCGTTCCCGAGCTGGTCGCACCAATCGGTGCTCAAACGCGCGCGTGTGATGTTTAAATTTTACGAATTGCTCAATCAAAACGCGGAAAAATTGGCCGCATTGATTACGCGCGAGCACGGCAAGGTGTTTTCCGATGCGATGGGTGAGGTTCAGCGCGGCATTGAGGTGGTTGAGTTTGCTACCGGTATTCCGCAATTGATGAAAGGCGAGTACAACGGACAAGTGGCGACCGACTTTGATCTGTATAGCTTCCGCCAGCCGCTGGGTGTGTGCGCGGGCATTACGCCGTTTAACTTTCCGGCGATGGTACCGATGTGGATGTTCCCGATGGCGATTGCTTGCGGCAACACTTTTGTGTTGAAACCGTCCGAGCGCGACCCGTCGGCGAGTTTGTATTTGGCTGAGTTGTTGCAACAGGCCGGTTTGCCCGATGGCGTGTTTAACGTGGTCAACGGCGATAAAGTCGCGGTCGATACCTTGCTCACGCATCCGGATGTGGCGGCTGTGAGCTTCGTCGGCTCCACGCCGATTGCGCAGTACATTTATGAAACGGCGGCGTCGCACGGCAAACGTGTGCAGGCGCTGGGCGGTGCGAAAAACCACATGATCGTCATGCCGGATGCGGATATGGATGCGGTGACCGATGCCTTGACCGGCGCGGCGTATGGCTCGGCGGGCGAACGCTGCATGGCGATTTCGGTCGCGGTGGCGGTGGGTGATGTGGCCGATGAGTTGGTCAATCGCTTGGCCGAACGTGCACGCACCTTAAATATAGGCAATGGCATCAGCGCGGATAACAAAGACACCGGTAAAGACATGGGGCCGTTGATCACAGCGGCGCATAAAGCGAAAGTCGCGGGTTACATCGATCAGGGCGCGAAAGAGGGCGCGACGCTGGTGGTCGATGGCCGTGCGCATCCGATTGTGAATGAGGCGGGTTATTTCTTGGGCGGTACGCTGTTTGACCACGTCACACCGGAGATGACGATTTATAAAGAAGAAATTTTCGGCCCAGTGTTGTGCGTGGTGCGCGCGCCGGATTTCGCCACGGCATTGAAATTGATCAATGATCACGAATACGGCAACGGCACGAGCATTTACACCGCCGATGGTGCGGTGGCGCGTGCGTTCGTCGATGGCGTGCAAGTGGGTATGGTCGGCGTGAATGTACCGATCCCTGTGCCGCTCGCGTTCCACAGCTTTGGTGGCTGGAAACGCAGCTTGTTTGGCGACCATCATGTGTACGGCACGGAAGGCGTGCGTTTTTATACCAAGGTTAAGGCGGTATCGCAACGCTGGTCCAGCACGACGCAAAAAGGCAACGCCTTCATCATGCCGACCACCAGTTAAGGCACTACGGAAAAAGTAAACCCCTACTTTTTCCGTGCTTAGCATTGGAAATTTTGTCAGGGAAACCCTGAAAAAATTTGAACAAAATCAAAATGTTAAAATTGCGTAGCATTTAAGCGGTTCTTGTATCTATCAATGCTTGAACTGAAAAACGAAGTTATTCCGCGTTTTCTTAAATCGGTTTGAATGAACTCGCCCGCTCATATCAGATGAGCGGGTTTTTTATGCTTGATCGTGCGCTCAGGAGTCACTGAGCATTATTCGCCCGGGCAATGCTCGCGTGCTTCGTCCGCTGATGTGATTAATTTGAGCTGCTTGTGCGCGTCACGCAGGGCGGTGCGCAGACCTTCCTCGATCACCGGATGGTAAAACGGCATGTCGAGCATGTGCTGGATGGTCATTTTTTGCTGATGCGCCCATGCGAGCAGGTGCGCGATGTGTTCCGCCGCAGGGCCGACCATTTCCGCTCCTAAAAATAAACCCGTGCCTTGCTGGGCATACACGCGCAGATGGCCTTTGTTTTTCAGAATGACACGGCTGCGCCCTTGATTGCGGAAGGATACTTCGCCGATCAGAACTTCACTCGGGAGGTCAAATTGTGCGGCCAATTGCGCAAAACGGGTGCCGATCACGGCAATTTGCGGATCGCTGAACACCACGGCGATCGGGCTGCGGCGCAAGCCCGGCTGTATGTTTGGAAAGTCGCCCGCATTGTGACCGGCAATGCGCGCTTGGTCGCTCGCTTCGTGCAGCAGGGGCAATTGATTTGAGGCGTCACCGGCGATAAAAATGTGCGGGATGCTGGTTTGCATGGTCAACGGGTCGGCTTTGGGTACGCCACGCGCCATTTCAATATCTAAATGTTCCAGACCGATGTTGTCCGTGTTCGGCGTGCGCCCCGTCGCGGCCAATAGGTAATCCGCCGTGATCTGGCGGCTTTGGCCATTTTCCTCAAACTGCACCACGACTTGCTCTTGTTCGTCCAAATGCACGCGGGTTTTCGTGTTTAAATGCAGATTCAATTCTTCGTGAAAAATGGTTTTGGCTTCGGCCAACACCACGGGATCGGTGAGGCCGCCTAAATTGCCGCTGCGTCCAAAAATATCCACCTGTACGCCCAGTCGCGCGAGCGCTTGCCCCAGTTCCAAACCGATGACGCCTTGACCAAACACCGCTACGCGCTTGGGCAAGGTGTCCCAGTTAAATACATCGTCGTTGACAATCAGTTTGTCCCCCAGCGCCTGCCATTCAGGCAAGATATGCGGGCGTGAGCCGGTGGCGATCACAATGCGTTCGGCGTGGATGCGTGTGTGTTCGTCCACTTGGATGGTGTGCGCGTCAATGAATTGGGCAGTACCCATAATGCGTTTGTCCGCAGACCATTCCTCAACATCGCTCACGACAAAACCGACAAAGCGGTCGCGCTCGGATTTCACACGATTCATGACTTCTGTGCCGTCAATGCGAACCGCGCCCTCAATATGTACACCAAACGGCGCGGCGTGCTGCGCCTGATGCGCGGCTTCGGCGGCGGCGATCAAAAGTTTTGACGGCATACAGCCGACGCGCGCGCAGGTCGTGCCAAAGGCGTGGCTCTCGATCAAATACACATTGTCCGTATGCGCGCGTGCGGCACGATATGCGCCCATGCCGGCGGTTCCGCCGCCCAAAATCACCACGTCTGCGTGGATTGTTTTCATATTTGCTCCCTTACTATTTGGTTTGATTTAAGTGAATATTGTTGCGTTAAGTTTCATCATACAGACCTTGTCAAGAGGGATTGTGGAGTCGAATATTTCAAATGCCCGTAACAAACGGCTTGAAATAAGCATCCGGCCATGTGTGCTAAAATGTCCGCCTCATTTGACACAGGCTCAACAGGGAATCAACCCGGCCTTCCTCTTGCTAAGGACGATGACATGAAAACCGAACTATTACTTCCAGCGGGTACGCTGGACAAGATGCGTGCCGCCTATGATTTTGGCGCCGATGCCGTGTATGCGGGGCAACCACGCTACTCGCTGCGCGCGCGCAACAATGAATTCAAACTCGATGCGCTGAAAACGGGTATCGCTGAGGCGCACGCGCGTGGCAAAAAATTCTACGTCGCCTCCAATCTACTGCCGCACAACAGCAAAATCAAAACCTATATGGCCGACATTGAGCCGGTGATCGCCATGAAACCCGATGCGTTGATTATGGCCGATCCGGGTTTGATCATGATGGTGCGCGAAAAGTGGCCGGAGCAGGCGATTCACCTGTCCGTTCAGGCCAATACGGTCAACTACGCCGCCGTGAAATTTTGGCAAAAAATGGGCGTGTCGCGCATCATTTTGTCACGCGAATTATCGATCGATGAAATCGCCGAAATTCGCCAAGAATGCCCCGATATGGAGCTGGAAGTGTTTGTCCACGGCGCGTTGTGTATTGCCTATTCAGGGCGTTGCTTGTTGTCGGGCTACTTCAACCACCGCGACCCGAACCAAGGTACCTGCACCAATTCCTGTCGCTGGGACTACAAAATGCACGACACCGCCGACACCGACGCGGGCGATGTACAGAAAATCAATTTTGACGTGCAACAAGCGTGGGATGAAGCCAATGACAGCTTCTCCTCCACCGAAATCAAACGCCATCCGCTCGCCAATAAAGTTTACCTGATCGAAGAGGCCACGCGCGTCGGCGAAATGATGCCGATTATGGAAGACGAACACGGCACCTACATCATGAACTCGAAAGACTTGCGCGCGGTACAACACGTCGAAAAATTGATCAAGATCGGTGTCGATTCGCTCAAAATCGAAGGACGCACCAAATCCTTGTACTACGTCGCGCGCACGGCGCAGACCTACCGTCGTGCGATTGACGATGCGCTCGCCGGTCGTCCGTTCAACCCCGAGCTATACGCCGAACTCGAAGGGCTGGCCAATCGCGGCTATACCGATGGTTTCCTTGAACGCCACCAATCGCACGAAATGCAAAACTACGTCTCGGGCTATTCCAGCGCGAAAAGCAGCCAATACGTCGGCGATGTCATGAGCGTAGACGCCGATGGCTGGGCAACCATTGACGTGAAAAATAAATTCCGCGTGGGCGATACGCTCGAAATCATCCATCCGTCGGGCAATCAAATCGTGACCTTGGGCGAGATGCGCAAAGAAGGCATTGCGGTACAGGAAGCCGCCGGAGGCGGACACATTGTCGCGATTCCGAATATGCAAGGCAAAGACAAAGCGCTGTTGACCGTGATTCTGTAATTGTAATGACCATAAACAGACACTCAAACATTGCCAAATACCCACATTGCTCAAGATCATTCGGATTTAATTGACTTGAGCGATGGTTTTTAACTATAATTACGGTCTATTTTGCACTCAGGGTCAAACCAGTGTGAGATTAGGAGACGTGGCCGAGAGGTCGAAGGCACTTCCCTGCTAAGGAAGCATATGGGCTTAAACCTGTATCGAGGGTTCGAATCCCTCCGTCTCCGCCAGTTAGCGATTGCGGTGATTGCTGTTTGGCAATCACCGTTTTCTTTCTTACCCTACCGGCAACGACGCGTCGGAGGGTTTTTATCCACAAGGAGAATCTATGCGTCATTATGAAATTGTACTGATCGTACATCCTGACCAAAGCGAGCAAGTCCCTGCGATGATGGAGCGTTACACGACTCAAATCACTGCAGCAGGTGGCAAAGTGGATCGCTTTGAAGACTGGGGTCGCCGTCAATTGGCTTACCCGATTCAAAAATTGGCCAAAGCACATTACCTGTGCTGGAATATCGAATGCTCGCAAGAGACATTGGATGAGTTGGAGCACAACTTGCGCTTTAATGATGCGATCTTGCGTCATTTGACTGTTAAGTTGGATAAAGCCGAAACCGGCGCGTCTGTGATGCTCAAGTCAACTGAGAAAGCCGCTGAAAAGTCTGCTGACAAACCAGTCGCTTCAGCCGAAGAATCTGCTCAGTAATATGTGACGGCTGATGAGCGCGTCGCACGTCAATCGATTGACATTAGAAGCGTGTTTGGTGGACAAAACACCGATGCGCAAAAATTTAGCCGGTTGTCCGATTGTCGAGTTGGTGTTAGCGCACGATTCGATGCAAACAGAAGTCGGAAGCCCGCGCCAAATCCAGTTTGAAATTGCCGCTGTGGCAATGGGGGATGCGGCGATGGCGGTGGATGCTTGTACGGTGGGTGCATACTACAAGGTACAAGGGTTTTTAAACCGCAAAAGCTTAAAAAGTGTCAAATTACGGTTGCATATCACGCACATCAGCCCGGTGATTGATTAATTGAAATTTTTGAAAAAGGAAATGCATCATGGCAGCTCCACGTAGCAAAAACGGTCGTCCAGAACGCCGTCAACAACAAAACCCATTGTTCAAACGCAAACGCGTATGCCGTTTCACCGTTGCCGGTGTTGAACAAATCGACTACAAAGATGTTGATACTTTAAAAGATTTTATCGCTGAAAACGGTAAAATCATTCCGGCGCGCTTGACCGGTACTCGCGCGATTTATCAACGTCAGTTGAACACTGCCATCAAACGCGCGCGTTTCTTGGCTCTGTTGCCATACTGCGACAACCACAAATAATGCTCGCGTATTGGATAACGAAAGGATAAATCATGCAAATTATTTTATTGGAAAAAGTATTGAACGTTGGCCAATTGGGCGACGTGGTCAAAGTCAAAGACGGTTACGCGCGTAACTATTTGATTCCTCAAGGTAAAGCGCGTCGCGCGACCAAAACGGCGATGGCTGAGTTTGAAGCACGCCGTGCAGAACTGGAAAAAGTTCAAGCCGAAAAATTGGCAGCGGCGCAAGCAGTTGCTGAAAAATTGGAAGGCGAGAGCGTCGAGATCGCTTCTAAAGCGGGCGTAGACGGTCGTTTGTTCGGCTCGATCACCAATGCGGATATTGCTGAAGCATTGAAAGCCAAAGGCTTTGAAGTGACCAAATCACAAGTTCGCGTGGTCGAGGGCAATGTGAAAGCCGTTGGCGCATACTCAGTAGCTGTGGCTTTGTTCACCGATGTGAACGCCACCATCGCTTTGAACGTGGTTCCTGAATTGGCTTAATATCCATTGACGAACTGCGCAAGAGCGCACACTGTTGTTAAAACCCCGTTGTTGTCATAACAGCGGGGTTTTGTTTTGGGTGATTGCGGGGTTGCACAGTGAGGTTGATGGTGCTTTTGGGTGTGCTTGCAGGAGAGCGCATTGATTCGGAAAATCGCCGCGCAAAGCAGGGCTTTTCATTGTGTTTATGGCAGTGCATGGCTATAATGCACCTTCTACATCAGCTTAATATTTACTCAATTAAAGGCAGATTTATGAATTTACTTGCCAAGCTTTTACCGACTCAAAACATCGAATTGAACGTCGATGCGTCCAGCAAAAAGCGCGTGTTTGAATACGCCTCCATTCTGTTTGAAAATAATCAGGGCGTGGAGCGCTCGAAAGTGTTTGACAGCCTGTTGGCGCGTGAGCGTCTGGGTTCGACCGCGTTGGGCAAGGGTGTGGCGATTCCGCATGGTCGGATCAAGGGCTTGAAAGAGGCCGTGGCCGCTGTGGTGAGTGTGAATACGCCGGTGGCGTTTGATGCGCCCGATGCGCAGCCGGTGAGCCTGATGGTATTTTTGTTGGTGCCTGAGCAGGCCACACAGCAGCATTTGGAAATTTTGTCGGAGTTGGCCGAATTTTTGAGTGATAAAAGCAACCGCGAGGCTTTGATGGCGGCTCAATCCGCCGGTGAGGTGCTGCAACGGGTGCAAACTTGGGAACCGGCTCGTCGCAGTTTGGCGTAAGCGCTCCTGATTTCGCAGACAGGATTTGCCATGCAATCAATCGCTACTTTATACAACGATGTTTCCGCGCCGCTCGGGCTGAAGTGGCGTGCGGGATTGGATGGCGCATTTCGTATTTTGTCCGATTCGCACGCCGGATCGGCAGAGTTGGTCGGGCATTTGAATTTGATTCATGCCTCGCGCATTCAGGTGATCGGGCAGGCGGAGAGCGATTTTTTTGACCGATTGAGTGAAGCCCGTCGGCTCGAATACCTCAACGACTTTTTACACCACGGCGAGCCGCCGGCTTTGATTATGGCCGATGGCGTGGAGCCGCCGAATTTTTTGATTCAATGGTGCGAAGAGCATGTGATCGCGCTGTTTTGCTCGGCAGAAACGTCTGCGCGGGTGATTGAATATCTGCGTGTGTATTTTAACCGTCTGTTTGCCGAGCGCTGCTCGCGCCATGGAGTGTTGATGGACGTGTTGGGCGTGGGCGTACTGATTTCGGGCGAATCGGGCTTGGGTAAATCCGAATTGGCGTTGGAGCTGATTTCGCGCGGGCACGGCTTGGTGGCCGATGATCAGGTGGACTTCGCGCGCGTCGCGCCGGATTTTATCGAAGGTCGTTGCCCGCCTTTATTGCAAAATCTGTTGGAAGTGCGCGGCATTGGCTTGCTGGATATCAAAACGATTTTTGGTGAAACGGCGGTGCGCCGCAAAATTAAATTGCGTCTGATTACCCAACTGATTAAGCGCAATGAGATGGATACGAAATACGAGCGTTTGCCGATGCAGCATTTGACCGAAAATATTTTGGGTGTGGATATTCACAAAGTGGTTTTGCCGGTCGCGGCGGGGCGTAACTTGGCGGTTTTGGTCGAAGCGGCCGTACGCGATACGGTGCTCAAATTGCGCGGGATTAACACTTTGCAAGAGTTTATGATGCGCCAACGACAGGCAATGGACGAGACGCGAGTGGATCGATCCAGCCACAATATTCAAGGCGAAATTTAAATTTTATCGGGCAAAAAGCGCGTATTGATTATGAATTTGGTACTCATCACCGGTTTATCCGGCTCAGGCAAAAGCGTGGCCTTGCGGCATTTGGAGGACATGGGCTACTACTGCGTTGACAATTTGCCCGCCAATTTGTTGGAATCCTTGGTTGCCGAAATGAATCGTGCGACGTATCCGCGCTTGGCGATCAGTATTGATGCGCGCTCGTCCGCGGATTTTGAAAAACTACGTGATCAGATTGTGACCATGCGCGCGCAAGGTCAGGCGGTACACAGCCTGTTTTTGACTGCCAATAATAGCGCTTTGATTAAGCGGTATTCCGAAACACGCCGCCGTCACCCTTTATCACGCTTGGCAGCGTCCGCTGATGGCGCCGATCAGTCGCTCAAGGACAGTATTGATCTGGAGCGCACGCGTCTGATGCCGTTGATTGAGGTATCGGTGGTGATTGACACCAGTCAGCTCAAAGCCAAACAACTGCAACAGTACATCCACGAAGTGTTGGGCTTGCCAAATGACCGATTGACCGTGCTGTTTCAGTCGTTCGGCTTTAAACATGGTGTGCCGCTGGATGCGGACTTCGTGTTCGATGCGCGGGTTTTGCCCAATCCATTTTACGATGTGAATTTGCGACCGTTGACTGGATTGGATGCGCCGGTGCAGGCGTTTTTGCAAGCGCAGTCGGATACCGAATTACTCATAGAGGACATTGAACAATTTTTGCAACGTTGGCTGCCAAAATTTGAACAGGATGACCGCAGCTACGTTACCATCGCCATCGGCTGTACCGGCGGGCAACATCGTTCGGTATATATTGCGCAGACCTTGGCGCAGCGCATGGTCGCAAATGGATGTTTGCACGAAAACCAAGTGCTGGTGCGCCATAGAACCATGAAAACCATGGATGTACATTAAAAAATCGCTCCATAGAAGGAGCGATTTTTTATAGCGTGCGGTGCGCCATCAGTGATGTGCGTCCTCCGAACCCAAATGCAGCGGCAAGCGTCGTTCCGTCCAAAACACCGTGGCCAACACCAGCAGACCGATGAGCCAGTAGCCAAGCGTCAACGGCAGCACCGTGCCGTTAAACGCCTGTCCGATCAGACTGCCCAAAATTGCGCCGATCAAGCTGGTGTAAAAACCAGTCCATGATGATGCGGAGCCAGCAATCGCACGCATTGGCTCCAGCGAAATCGTGTTGAAATTCGGCATCATGATGCTGAAGCAAAACAAACATGCCGCCAATAAAGGCGCAAACAGAGCAATCGGCGGATGACCGTTAAAAGCCCACGCGCTCACCGTCAAAACACTGGTCAGCGTCAAAAACAGCCACAGTGCGCTGTGCGCCATGCGTCGCATGCCAAAGCGAGCGACCAAACGCGAGTTGGTGAAAGCCGCCAAGCCCATCGACATGGCAATCGCGCCGAACATCAGCGGAAAATGCTCGCCGAGTTGATACACATCGCGCTGAAAAATCTGCTCGGACGAGCCGATGTAGGCCATCAGCACACCCTGCATCAGACCGACCGCGGTGGCATAGCCGAAGGTTGAACGATTGTGAACGCATTGCTTGAGGCTGTCCCACATGCTGGCCAGTGAAATCGGGCGGCGAAAGTTCGGATCCAAGGTTTCTGGCATACGCGAGGTAAACCATGTACCCAAAATCAGCGCATACAACAACAAGCCCCAAAAAATACTGTGCCATTGAAAACGGAACAATAGCAATTGTCCCAAGCTTGGCGCAATGATCGGCACGATGATGAACACCATCATAATCATCGACATCACCTGCGACATCGCGTGTCCCGAAAAGCGGTCACGCACCATCGCGGCGGTGAGCACGCGCATGGCGGCCAGCCCCACGCCTTGCAAGACACGCATGGCAAGCAGGAAGTAAAAATTGGGCGAAAGCGCTGCGCCGATCGAAGCCAGCGCAAAAATACTCAAACCGAGCAGAACAATGGGTCGGCGACCGAAATAATCACCGAGCGCACCGTAAATCAACTGAGCAAAAGAAAAGCCGATCATATAGGCGTAGACCACCCATTGAATATGGTTGGCTTGTTCGGCTTGCAGGCCAAAATCATGGGTCATGCGTGGAAACGCAGGCAGCATGGTGTCAATCGACAGGGCGCCAATTGCCATCATCAATGCAATCAGGATGATGAATTCGAGGCGGCCGATGTGTTCGTTCGGATAGGTTTTAAACGGCAAGGGAAACTTTCTATGGTTGCTTTTGGTTGAGCTGCGGTTTAATCGCTGGGTTCGATGATGCAACTTGTGTCAATTGTGCCATCATTTCGATGTGCGCGCTGTCCGTGTTCAAACACGGGATGTAGTGGTATTGCTCGCCGCCCGCGTCCAAAAACACCGCTTTGAGCTGGTGCGCGACTTCTTCCAAGGTTTCCAAACAGTCGGCGGAAAAGCCCGGACACAATACGTCCACGCGGCGTGTGCCTGATTGCGCCAACTGCGTCAGCGCCTCAATCGCATACGGCTGTAGCCACTTTTGCGCGCCAAAGCGTGACTGATAGGCCATATGCACCGCAGAGGGCGGAACGCCGAGCGTATCATGCAGCGTCTCGGTCAGCGCGCGGTGCGTGGCATTGCATTGTGTCTGATACGGGTCGCCGAGGCGGACATTGCGCTCGGGCAGACCATGAAAACTGAGTAAAACTCGGTCACCGGCGGCGAAATTCGGCGTCCCATGCGTTTGCCAATATGTCTGAATCGACTGAACCAAGGCCTGAATGTACTGCGGATGCGTGGGGTACTCGGTGATGCGCCGTTGTTGAAGCCTCAAGCCACGCGCGCGAATCTGTCGATCGATTTCGTCAAACACCGTTTCGGTGGTGGTCATCGAGTACTGCGGATACAGCGGCAGGACGATGATGTCCTGTAGGCCTTCATCAGCGATGCGTTGCAGCACCGCGCCGATGGCGGGATTTTGGTAGCGCATGGCCCAATACACCTTGAATGCCTGCGCGCCGTACTGCGCGTCCAAGTGCTGCTGCAAGGCGCTTGCTTGCGCCAACGTGATGGCCTTGAGCGGTGCGCCATTTTCGGGCGCGACGTCGTGGTTCCAAATCATCTCATACAGCGGTACAAGCCGCGCCGGACGGCGACGCAAAATGATGCCGTGCAAAATCGGGTACCACAGCCATTTGGGGATATCGACCACGCGGCGATCACTGAGAAATTCGGCCAAATAGCGCGCAATTGCGGGCGCAGTCGGCGCGTCGGGCGAACCTAAATTGATCAATAAAATGGCTTGGGTTGTACGTGAGGACATGAAAAGCTTTGTATTTTGAGTTTAAATGAATTCAATCAATTGAAATTTTGCATGGCACGCGAGAGCAATTTGGCGGTCACATCAACCAGCGGAATCACTTTTTCGTACGCCATGCGCGACGGGCCGATCACGCCGAGCGTGCCGATCACTTGGTTGTTAACCGTGTACGGCGCGGAGATCAGTGACACGCCGTCAAACGGCAAAACCTCGGATTCGCCGCCGATAAATACCTGAACGCCGCCTGCGGTGCGCGTGTGTTCGAGCAGCTGCAACAAGCGCGTTTTCTCATCAAACAGGTCAAAGGTCATGCGCAGCCGTTCCATATTATTGGCAAACTCGGACACGTCGAGCAAATGCCGTTCGCCTTTGACAATCAGCGTTTCGTCGTCGTGGGCGCTGCTCTCGGACTGCGCGAGTGCCTGCTGCATCAAAAACGACACGTCGCGTTGCAGGTGGTGCAATTCGTGCGTGAGTTCGAGGCGAATCTGCTCAAAGGTTTTACCGGTGTAATGGCTGTTCAGATAGTTCGCCGCGCTGACCAGTTGGCTGGGCGTGAAACTCTGGCTCAACTGCAACAAACGGTTTTGAATATCGCCCTCCGGCGTGACCATCACCACAAGGATGCGGTTGGGCGAGAGTTGCAGAAAATCAATGTGGCCGAATACCTGCGAGCGTTTTGGCGTAGCAATGATGCCCGCAAATTGCGATAACTGCGACAAAGATTGCGCCGCTTGGTTCGCCATACGCGTCGGCGTGTCCGCAGAAAATTCCGGCGTGGCGAATTCGGCGGTATCCTCGGCGGTAAATTGCCCCGCCGTCATCATGCTGTCCACGAAAAAACGATAGCCCGCCGGTGTCGGAATGCGTCCCGCCGAAGTGTGCGGGCTGGTGATAAAACCCAGATGCTCCAGCTCGGCCATCACATTGCGCACGGTCGCGGGTGAGAGTGCCAGCCCCGCGCTGTGCGTGAGCACCTGCGATCCCACAGGCGTGCCCTGTGCGATGTATTGGTGTACCAAAGTGGTTAGCAGCCGACTGGCGCGTTCGTCTAAGCTCATGTCAAATCAAGTGCATCAAAAAGTATGGCGTATTGTAACAAACTGACGGGATGTGTGATTGACAATACCGCGCACGCAGTGATAGTGTGAGCCGACACAAGCAAATAGACACATAACATTGCAAAGGATCAACGATGCAGAACACGATGCCGCAGAGCAAACACAAAACCCTATTGTCGTGGAGCAGCGGCAAAGACAGCGCATGGGCGCTGCATACCTTGCGTCAAGACCCGCAGATCGAACTGGCGGGGCTGTTTTGCACGGTCAATCAAGCGTTCAATCGCGTCGCCATGCACGGCGTGCGCGTCGAGCTGCTGCAACGGCAGGCCGACCGCTTGGGTTTACCTTTGCAGATCATCGACATTCCCTATCCGTGCAGCAATGAACAATACGCGCAAGTCATGAGCGAATTCGTCACTCAGGCGCGGGCGGCGGGCGTGACGCATTTCGCCTTTGGTGACTTGTTTCTCGAAGACGTGCGCTGCTACCGTGAGGAGCGCTTGCAGGGCACGGGCATCAGCCCGATTTTCCCGCTGTGGGGTTCGGATACGCGAGAACTGTCGCAAACGATGGTGACGGCGGGTTTGCGATCGGTATTGACCTGCGTTGACCCGAAACAATTGTCCAAAGACTTTGCGGGGCGTATATTCGATGCAACGCTGTTGTGCGATTTGCCCGCAGACGTTGATCCGTGCGGCGAAAACGGCGAATTTCACAGCTTTGCTTTTGACGGGCCGATGTTTGCGCAGGCGGTGGATTTTACGCTCGGCGAAACGGTGGCGCGCGATGGCTTTGTGTTTACGGATTTATTGCCGTGATGAACGAGTCAGTTTTCCCACTGCGCCGATGCGGTGAACTGCGTGGCGAGCTGCTCGCGTAGCCAGCGGTTTGCCTGATCGTGTTCGGCGCTGGCGTGCCAGTAGAGGCAAACTTCCATCAGCGGCGCATCGAATGGCAATTCGTGGCACTGTGTGCCGAGATTGGCACTGACCAGGCGCGCGTATTGTTCGGGCATGGTGAGCAATAAATCGCTTTGGCTGACGACGCGGCAAGCGGCGAAATAATGTTGGCAACGCAGGCGGATGGCGCGCGTATGTCCGAGCCGTTGCAGGGCGAAATCCTCCGCACCGCCGCCTTGTCTGCGGCTGGACACGAGGATGTGCTGTGCCGCGAGATAGGTGCGTAAATCCAAACGCTGCTTGATCGCCGGATGAGCGCGTCGCGCGACCACGACCATGCGCTCGCGCACCAAGGACTGTTGACGAATATCCGAGCCAACCGGCATGGCGACGTCCAAAGCCAAATCCAACTTACCTTGAATCAACTCGGCCTCAATGTCCGAGCGGCTGGTGCGCACGCTGATCATTTGCATGTGCGGCGCGTCGGTGGACAGCACGGTTTGCAACGGTGGCAAGATCATCGCTTCAAACACATCGCGCAGGCCGAGGGTCAATTGTCGCTGACTCACGGCCGGCTCAAACGGCTGGTTGAGGTCAATGCTGCCGGCCAATGTGGCTAAAGCTTCGCGCACCGGTGGGATCAGATTGCGCGCCAATGGCGTCGGCATCATCGCGCCGCCTTGACGGATAAACAGCGGATCGTCAAGCAAGCGCCGCAAGCGTCCGAGCGCGTGACTGACTGCTGGCTGGCTCAGGTGCAGGCGCTGCGCCGCGCGCGTGAGCGAGGCTTCGGTGTAAATGGCGTCCAGCACCACAAACAGGTTCAGATCAATTTGATTGATATTCATTTTGTGGATAGTGTGTTATTTAAACTATTCATTTGATTTATTTCAATGGACATTCTAAACTGGCTCTCATCGAGTGTAAAGAACATCACTGTAAAGGAGTGCATCATGGATTTTTCCCGTTCCGCTGTGGCTGAGGCATATTTGCGCCGTTTGAGCGAATTTATGGACAGCGAGGTCATGCCCGCCGAGACCGAGTACAAGCAGCAGCTCAATGGCGGCGGGGATTGGCGCCAATGGCGTCAGCCTGCGATCATGGAGTCACTCAAGGCGCGCGCGCGCGAATTGGGCTTGTGGAATCTATTTTTACCGGGGACGCACGGCGCGGGCTTGTCCAATACCGAGTATGCCACGCTGGCCGAATACATGGGGCGCTCGATTATCGCGCCGGAAGTATTCAACTGCAATGCGCCCGATACCGGCAATATGGAAGTTCTGGAAAAATACGGCTCGCCCGAACAGCAGGCGCAGTGGCTCCAGCCACTGCTGGCGGGTGAAATTCGTTCGGCGTTTTGCATGACCGAACCGGAAGTGGCTTCGTCGGACGCGACCAATATGCAGGCGACTGCGATCGTCGAGGGTGACGAAGTGGTGCTCAACGGGCGCAAATGGTGGAGTTCGGGTATCGGCCATCCGAATTGCAAAGTGCTGATTTTCATGGGGTTGACCGATCCGACGGCGGAACGTCACCGTCAGCACTCGATGGTCTTGGTTCCGCTGGATACGCCGGGCGTGCGCATCGAGCGGATGTTGCCGGTGTTCGGCGCGTACGACGAGCCGTTCGGTCACGGTGAAGTGACGTTTACCAATGTGCGCCTGCCGCTGTCTGCCTTCATCGGTGGGCCGGGGCGTGGCTTTGAAATTGCGCAGGGGCGTTTGGGGCCGGGGCGCATTCACCACTGCATGCGGGCGATTGGTGCGGCGGAATATGCCTTGGAATTGCTGTGCGAGCGTGCGCTGGCGCGCACTGCGTTTGGTAAACCGCTGGCCAAACTGGGTGGCAATGCCGATGTGATTGCCAACGCACGCATTGGCATCGAGCAGGCGCGCTTACTCACGCTCAAGGCGGCGTGGATGATGGACACGGTGGGTGTAAAACAGGCGATGAGTGAGATTTCGCAGATCAAGGTAGCGGCGCCGAATATGGCGCAGCAGGTGATTGACGCGGCCATGCAGATTCATGGTGGCGCGGGTTTGTCCGAGGACTTCCCGCTGACCGCGTTGTATGCGTATGTGCGGGTGCTGCGCATCGCCGACGGGCCGGACGAGGTGCATCGTGGGCTGATTGCGAAGCTCGAATTGAAACAATATTTGAGCAAAACCACGGTGGCTGCGGGAGAAAAAGTATGACGGCGGGATCGGTACAATCGGAAAAATCAGTACAACTGGATCGAGCGGGCGCAGTGCGCGTGGGCGAAGAATTGGACATCGCGCGTGTGGATGCGTATGTGAAACAGCGTATTGCGGGGCTGGAAGGGGCGCCGACGGTCTCGCAGTTTTCGGGCGGCGCGTCGAATTTGACCTACCAATTGAGTTATCCGCAGCGCGATTTGATCCTGCGTCGTCCGCCGTTCGGGCACAAAGCCGCCTCGGCACACGATATGCTGCGCGAGGCGCGTATCATGCAGGCGCTCAAACCGGTGTATCCATATGTGCCGCAAGTGCTACTGACCTGCGACGATGCGGACGTGATGGGCTGTGATTTTTATGTGATGGAGCGTCTGGTCGGTCTGATTCCGCGCCAAAATCTGCCCAAAGGTTTGGATTTGGACGAGGCGCAAACGCGGCAATTGTGCGTGAATGTGATTGATAAATTGATCGAATTGCATCAAGTGAATCCTGAAGCTGCTGGACTGAATCATTTGGGCAAAGGCGAGGGTTTTGTACAACGCCAAGTCGAGGGCTGGGTCAAACGTTACCGTCAGGCACGCACTGCGGACGTGGCTGATTTTGAGGATGTTATGGCGTGGCTGCAGGCAAATAGGCCGGCCAAAGACAGTGCGACGCGGGTGATTCACAACGATTACCGCTTTGATAACGTGGTATTCGACCCGCAGCATCCGCTGACGGTGATCGGCGTACTGGATTGGGAAATGGCGACGTTGGGCGATCCGTTGATGGATTTGGGCAATTCGCTGGCGTATTGGGTTCAGGCCGACGACGATACTATGTTTCAGGCGATGCGCCGTCAGCCCACGCATTTGCCGGGTATGCTGACGCGCCAAGAGGTGATTGAATACTATGCCGAGAAAATGGGTTTTGAGATTACGCAGTTTGATTTTTACCGTGTGTTTGGTCTGTTTCGACTGGCGGTGATCGTGCAGCAAATTTGGTATCGCTATTTCCACGGACAGACGACGAATCCGCAGTTCGCACAGTTTGGGCAGATAACCAATTACCTGCAAACACGGTGCCAACGTTTCATAGCCGGAGCGCTGCGCTGATGGCCTTCGTTTATCTGATACGCCACGGACAGGCCGGATTTGGTACGCAGCATTACGACGTGCTCTCGCCGCTGGGGCAGCGGCAGGCCGAACACCTCGGTGCGTGGTTGTGCACCTGCCACATTCAGTCCGCGTCTTGTCGAAGCGGTTCGATGCAACGCCAACGGCAGACCGCGCAACTGTGCGTGCCGTTGATTTTGGGCGAGCAAAGCGCTGAGTCGCCGATTCAGACGGATGAGCGTTTGAACGAGTTTGATTATCTGGACATCCTTTCGGCGCACATTCCAAATTGCAGCTCGGATGCGGCCTTGCTGGGTTTTCTCAAGCAGCAGAGCGGTGATCCGCGCCGTGTGTTTCAGCGCCTGTTCAGCGAAGCCGTGGCGCATTGGGTGGCACATGAGCGCAAAATCGACGGCTCCGCGTATCGAGAATGTTGGCATGAATTTCAACAGCGCACACAGGCGGCGTTGACGGATGCGGTTGAGTTGGCTCGTGCTGAGGGCGTCAACGTGATGCTGTTTACCTCCGGCGGCGTGATCAGCGCGATGGTGCAAAATCTACTCGGCATTGGCGATGAGCGGATTTTTGATTTGAACAGCACCTTGCTCAATACCGGTATCACGCGCCTGCGCGTAGGACATAAGCGCGTTCACCTCGATTATTTAAACGCTTGTCCGCATCTGGAATTACAGCGGCAAGCCGATTTACAAACACATCGCTAAACGATGCAAACAAGGAGATGACATGAACAACCCTTTTGATTTGAGCGGCAAAATTGCCCTTGTTACCGGCGCGAGTCGCGGCATCGGCGCGGCGATTGCGCGAAGTTTGGCCACGCATGGCGCGCACGTGATCGTCTCCAGTCGCAAGGCCGAGGCGTGCGCCGCCGTGGTGGAGGAGATCATTGCAGCAGGCGGTAGCGCCGAGGTCATGGCCTGTCACATCGGCGAAATGACACAGATCGAGGCGGTTTTTGCACAAATTCAGGCCAAACACGGTCGTTTGGATATTTTGATCAACAACGCCGCGACCAATCCGTATTTTGGCGCGATCACCGAGACCACGCCGGAAGCGTTTCAAAAAACCGTGGATGTGAATATCCGAGGCTACTTTTTCATGTGCAGCCACGGCGCGCGCCTGATGGCCGAGCGTGGCGGTGGCGCGATTGTCAACGTCGCTTCGGTCAACGGCGTGATTCCGGGCGATATGCAGGGTATTTACTCGATCACCAAGGCGGCGGTGATTTCCATGACCCACGCCTTTGCCAAAGAATGTGCGCCGCAAAATGTACGCGTCAACGCGATTTTACCCGGCGCGACTGACACGCATTTCGCCGCGACCTTGGTCAAAAATCCGGTGATTTTGAAGCAGGCTTTGCAGCACATTCCGCTCAAACGCGTGGCACAGCCGGACGAAATGGCCGGCGCGGTGCTGTACCTCGTTTCGCCGGTGGCAAGCTACACCACGGGTACGTGCATGCCGGTGGATGGCGGTTATTTACTGGTGTAAATAGTGTGGCGCTGAGGACGTATATTGAGGGTTCGAGCCGGCACATCCCAACTGTGTCCAAGATTTCTGTCGGTTGGTGGCGTATGATGTCAGCAGGTAATCAGCAGAAAGCCCGCAGGCAATTCAGCAGACAATAGCGCGAGTTGCGACAATCTGTAGCATCACACCCGTGGAGAGCAAGATGAACTATCAGGCACAATTGAGTCGATATCAAGACATGCAATACCGCCGTTGCGGGCGCAGCGGCTTGAAACTACCCGCGATTTCGTTGGGGCTGTGGCACAATTTCGGCGGTGTCGATACGTTTGAGCACTATCGGCAGACCCTGCGCACGGCGTTTGACTGCGGTGTGACGCATTTTGATCTGGCGAATAATTACGGGCCGCCGCCCGGCTCGGCGGAGGAGAATTTCGGCGCCATTCTCAAACGCGATTTTCGCCCGTATCGGGATGAATTGATTATTTCGTCCAAAGCCGGTTACACCATGTGGGATGGGCCGTATGGGGATTTTGGCTCGAAAAAGTACTTGGTCGCCAGTCTGGATCAGAGTTTGAAGCGGATGGGGCTGGATTATGTGGATATTTTTTACCATCATCGCCCCGATCCCGACACGCCGCTGTACGAAACCATGAGTACGCTGGATTGGATGGTGCGGCAGGGTAAGGCGTTGTACGTCGGTTTGTCGAATTATCCTGCGCCGTTGGCTGCACAGGCGATCGATATGCTGCGCGAATTGGGCACGCCGTGCCTGATTCATCAGCCGCGTTATTCGATGTTGGACCGTTGGGTGGAGGAGGGTTTGCTCGATGTGCTGGCGGATAAAGGCGTTGGCTGCATTCCATTTTCGCCGTTGGCGCAGGGGATGTTGAGCAATCGCTATTTGCACGGCATTCCGACCGATTCGCGTGCGGGTAAGGCGCATGGTTTTCTGAAAAGCGATCAAATTACCGAGGCACGATTGGCGCAAATTCGGGCGCTGAATGAGTTGGCGCTGGCACGCGGTCAAAGTCTGGCGCAAATGGCGCTGGCGTGGCTACTTAAAGATCCGCGCATCACTTCGGTGCTGGTTGGCGCGAGCAGTGCCGAACAGTTGCGCGATTCGCTGGCGTGTTTGCAGCATTTGGACTTCGCGGCGGATGAGTTGAACGCGATTGAAACGATTTTGGCGTAAATAATCGCTGCGTGCGGTTTTGAGTGGGCACAGCGCGATTCTTTGAGCGACGTCGCACCGCGTTCGGATTGTTTCGACTGACGCAATGCTTTACAATGCGCGCATGAATTCAAACCGCACCCTTCCCCATTGTTCCTATGATTTAGACGTTCGCACGGTCGCCGTGGTGGGGCGGCTTGCGCCGGACACTTCGCCCGAGCCGCTGTTGCAGGTGTTGCGCATCATTGCGGATTTGGGCAAGCAGGCGGTGATTGAGGCGCGCACGCATGATTATTTCCAGCTCACCGATTACCCGCGTGTGGAGCTTGATCAGATCGCGCAGACCGCTGATGTGCTGATTTCGGTCGGTGGCGACGGTACGATGCTGGGCGTGGCGCGCGAGGTCGCGCCGTATGGTTTGCCGTTGATCGGCGTGAATCAGGGGCATTTGGGCTTCATTACCGATATTGCACTGGCCGATGCGCCGAATGCTTTGCGCGAAATCCTCGTAGACAAGCGTTTTGAGGTGGAAGCGCGCGATATGTTGCAGGTCAAAGTCGTGCGCGAGAATGAAGTGCTGTTCACCGGAACCGCGCTCAATGATGTGGTGGTGGCGCGGCGCAGTGTCGAAGGGATGCTGGAGCTGAACGTGAATGTGAATGAGCAGTTCATGTACCGCCAGCGCGCCGATTCGCTGATCATCGCCACGCCGACCGGCTCGACCGCGTATTCGCTGGCGGCCAACGGCCCGATTTTGCACCCGCAATTGGCGGGGATCACGCTCGCGCCGGTGGCGCCGCAGTCTTTATCCAATCGCCCGATTGTTCTGCCGAATTCGTGTTCGATTCAACTGGAGATCACTTCCAACC
Organism: Burkholderiaceae bacterium; assembly: GCA_049291875.1. GTDB lineage: Bacteria > Pseudomonadota > Gammaproteobacteria > Burkholderiales > Burkholderiaceae > CTSOIL-112. The sequence goes on along the minus strand of JBATQE010000004.1, from coordinate 42,828 downwards.
GCGAAGCAGCGATTCACTGCGATACCCAAGTGTTTTCCTACGCGGTGCAGGGCGATCAACTGCACATCCGCCTCGCGCCGCATCAGGCGGTGTTCTGGCATCCGCTGTCGTACAACTACTTTGCGACTTTGCGCCAAAAACTCAATTGGCAGCTCAACCCGTCGCGTCCTCTGTAACTCAATAGTGAGCTAACCATGCTGGTGCGTCTCAGTCTGCGTCATTTCGTCATTGTCAAAGCCCTCGATTTGGACATCGAGTCCGGCTTTACCGTACTCACGGGCGAGACCGGCGCGGGTAAATCGATTTTGCTCGATGCGATTGGGCTGCTGTTGGGCGAGCGCGCCGATGCGAGCTGGGTCGCGCAGGGCGCGGACAAGGCCGACATCACCGCCGAATTTCGCATTTCAACGGAAGTGGCTGCGTGGCTGGACGAGCAGGAATTGAGTGGAGATGACGCGGATACACTGTTGATTCGCCGCACGATAGACACGCAGGGCAAGAGCCGCGCGTTTATCAACGGTGTGAGCGTGACCCTGACGCAATTGCGCGATTTGGGCGAACAACTGGTACACATTCACGGCCAGCACGCGCATCAATTATTGCTCAAACCCGCGTCGCAACGCGATTTGCTGGACAATCATGCGCAACTGGGCGAGCTGCGTGCCGCCGTGCGCGCCGCTTACCAACACTGGCAAAACGCACAAAAAGCGCGTGTGCAAGCCGAGCAGGACAGCGCCCACATGAGCGAGCGCATCGACGCGCTCAACTGGCAACTGGACGGGCTGAATACACTCGCGCCGCAGGCGGACGAGTGGGAAACGCTGTCCGCCGAGCATTCGCGTTTGGCGCACGCCAGCACCTTGATTCAAGGCAGTTCGGCGGCGGCACACGCCTTGGTGGAAGACGACCGCGCGCTGGCCGACCAAGTACGCGAGCAGATGAATACGGTATCGGCGTTGGCGCGACTGGACGAACGGCTGAACGAAACAGTGGAATTGCTGGATTCGGCCTTGATTCAGATTCAAGAGGCCGGTCATGCGCTCAATCACTACAGCCAGCGCGCCGATTTGGACGAATCGCGTTGGGATGAAATCGACCGCCGCATGAGTGCCTGGCACGAGCAGGCGCGTAAATTGCGGGTGGAACCGGAGGATTTACACGCGCATTGGCACGATTTGCAAGGCCAACTGGCGCAATTGCAACACGGCATGGATTTGGACGCACTGCAATTGGCCGAGCAAAATGCCTACGCTGCGTTTGAGCAACATGCCCTCAAACTACGCCAAGCTCGGCAAAAAGCCGCGAAACAATTGGCCAAAGCCGTGACCGCCAGCATGCAAACCTTGAACATGACCGGCGGGCGCTTTGACATCGTGATCACCGACGCAGCGCCATCGGCGTTCGGCATGGACGCGATTGAATTTCAAGTCGCCGGTCACGCGGGCGTGGCGTTGCAAGCTTTGCACAAAGTCGCCTCCGGTGGCGAATTGGCACGCATCAGTTTGGCCTTGTCGGTGATCACCAGCGCGGCCAATCCAGTGCCGACGTTGATTTTTGACGAAGTGGATTCGGGCATCGGTGGCGCGGTTGCCGAGGTCGTCGGACGTTTGCTCGCGCAGATCGGGCAGAGCCGCCAAGTGCTGTGTGTGACGCATTTACCACAGGTGGCGGCGCAAGGCACGCACCACTGGCGTGTCTCGAAAACCACGGCGAACGGTGCGACGCATTCCACCATCGACGTGCTGGATGCGACGCAGCGCATCGACGAAATCGCCCGTATGTTGGGCGGTGTGACCATCACCAGCGCCACGCGCGAGCACGCGCAGGAAATGCTGAGTACGCGTTTGGCTGTGTCGTAAATCCGATTTATCCGTTTATTGGGCTGGCCGGATATAGATCGTCCTGTCGAAAAATTCCACTTTTGCCCACGCTTTGTCTTACAATACACAACTTTCCATGTGCCGGATAACTCGATGCGGCGCAGGTTTCACGCGGCTTGGCAGGATTGAGTGTTGATCCGATGGTTGCTTTGCCGAATTGTTCCGTACTTTGGATGAAGGTTCCGCATGAATCCGCCTGTTTCTATTTCTGACGTTGAGCAAGCGTCCGTGTTTCCGCATCAGTTTGTACAGTGGCTACGCGATGTTGCGCCGTATGTACACACCTTTCACAATAAAACTTTTGTCATTGCTTTTGGTGGTGAATTGATTGACAACGGCGATTTGCAGGACTTGGTGTTTGACGTCAGCCTGCTGATTGCGATGGGTATGCGCATTGTGCTGATTCCGGGCGCGCGCCCGCAGATTGAAAAGCAATTGGCGTTGCGCCAGATTCCGTCCGAATTTGTCAACGGCATTCGCGTCACCAGTGCCGATACGCTGGAGGCGGTCAAAGAGGCCTGCGGTGCGGTGCGTCTGTCGGTCGAGGCGGCGTTTAGCCAAGGGCTGCCGAATACGCCGATGGCCGGTTCGTCCATTCATGTGGTGTCGGGCAACTTCATCACCGCGAAACCGGTGGGCGTTCTGGATGGTGTGGATTACCAACACGCGGGCGTGGTGCGCAAGGTCAACCGCGAGGCGATCGAGGCACAACTCAAGGCCGATCAGGTGGTGTTGCTCTCGCCTTTGGGCTTCTCGCCGACGGGCGAGGTGTTTAACCTCTCCACGCCGGAGTTGGCCTCAGCGGTTGCCAGCCAGATTCATGCTGACAAACTGATCATTCTCTCGCACGAGGATGTGCGCGATGAGCACGGCGAACAGATTCAGACCTTGGACGTGCGTCAGGCCGAGACTTTGGAAGAAACCTTGCCGGTGGGCAGCTTTTTGCGCCAGACGCTGGCGGCGGTATGCGATGCGGTGAACGCAGGCGTACCGCGCGCGCACATCGTACCGGCGACGCTCGATGGCGGTGTGTTACTCGAATTATTCCAACACGATGGCGTTGGCTGTATGGTGACGCAGAACAGCTTGGAAAGCTTGCGCGTGGCCACGGTCGATGATTTGGGTGGGATTTTGCAATTGATCGCGCCGCTGGAGCAGGACGGGACGCTGGTTCCGCGCGGACGCGAGAAATTAGAGGCTGAATTACCTTTTTTCAGCGTACTTGAGTACGACAATGTGATTTTCGGTTGTGCCGCGTTGTATCCGTTCAAAGAAGAACATATGGGCGAAATGGCCTGTTTCTCGGTTGATCCGTCCATGCAGGGCATGGGCTTTGGCGAGCGGATGCTCGAACACATCGAGGCACGCGCGCGTCGCGAGGGCATCAAGGAGTTATTTGTATTGACCACGCGCACCGCGCATTGGTTCCTCAAACACGGATTTGTGCCCGGTACGGTGAATGATTTGCCCGACAATCGGCAGAAGATTTATAATTGGCAACGTCGTTCACAAATTTTTGTGAAGAAAATTTAATCTATTTCAAAATAAAGGGGAGTGACTATGGCTCGCATGGTTCAATGTCTGCGTTTGGGTACCGAAGCCGAAGGGCTGGATTTTCCGCCGGTACCGGGCGCATTGGGACAAAAGATTTTTGAGCATATTTCCAAAGAGGGCTGGCAGCAATGGCTCAAACACCAAACCATGCTGATCAATGAAAACCGCCTGTCGATGCTCGATCCGCGCGCGCGTCAGTATCTGCTCAAACAATGCGAAGCGTTTTTCTTTGGCGATGGTGCGGACGCTGCCGCCGGTTACGTGCCGCAGTAATCTGGTTTTTACACAACTATTTGATTTTTAATCAAAAATGATCGGCTCATTCGGCATCGGGTGAGCCGATTTTTTTGATGATGCTGGGTTTTGTCGCTCAATTTCCATGCAAAAAAGCAATTAAATCGGCCTTCGGTTTGACAACCCTCTTTTGGGGGAGTAAAATGCCCCAGTTAATTTGCTAAGTCTATGATTTTGGCGTAATTTTTAGAGTTTGATGGGGCGAGCGAAGCCGATTGGGAGGTTGGCGGTTCGTATCGAACAACAAAGCTGCTGTGTGTGTTGGCGCGAAACACTTTTTCTGTCGCGTCGTGGTGCAACAGTGGCCGTAGGAAGAAAAAATGATTTTAAAAAGTTGGATGAAAGCGGTTGCGGTCGTGGCAACGGGTCTGAGCTTGAGCTTGGGTAGCACGTCGGCAATGGCAGGTGACGATGGTTTTGCACAAAAATTACTCGGTAAAGCCATGCAGTTAATCGGTGTGAAATACCGTTTTGGCGGCACGAATCCTGAAACCGGTCTGGATTGCAGCGGTTATGTTCAATATGTATACAAATCTTCAGTCGGCGTGAATTTGCCACGTACTGCAGCAGAACAAGCCCGCATGGGTGAGCGTGTTGCGACCTCGGAAGTTCGTCCGGGCGACATGGTGTTTTTCAATACCCGTGGCTTTAATAATTCACATGTGGGTATTTATGTCGGCAACGGTATGTTTGTTCATGCGCCGAATTCGCGCTCGCGCGTGCGTTTTGACTCTTTGGAATCCGGCTATTGGAAAACCAAATTCACCGGCGTGCGTCGTGTGAGTGGCCCGGCCAACAACTCGGCGTTCTACGACAATTTGCCAAAGGGCATGTAAGCCGATGGTTTGAATGAATTGATAAAAACCCGACATTTCGTCGGGTTTTTTGTTGTGTAACATATTGAACTAAAATACAGGCTCAATCCTCACCCAATGCGGTCAACTGTTCGGCTTGGTATTCTGCGGCCAAAGCGTTGAACATATCGTCCAAGTCACCTTCCATCATCGCGTCGATTTTGTACCACGTCAGATTGACGCGGTGGTCGGTGATGCGTCCTTGCGGAAAATTGTAGGTGCGGATGCGCTCGGAGCGATCGCCCGAGCCGACCAGCGATTTGCGCGTGGCGGCCTGCTCGGCGTGCTGTGCCTGAATCTGTGCGTCGCGAATCCGCGTCACCAATACTTTCATGGCCTTTTCTTTGTTGCGGTGTTGGCTGCGGTCGTCTTGGCATTCGACCACGGTTCCGGTCGGGAGGTGGGTGATGCGCACGGCTGAGTCGGTTTTGTTGATGTGCTGGCCGCCTGCGCCGGACGCGCGGAAGGTGTCAATGCGCAAATCTGCCGGATTGAGTTCGACTTCGCCCACTTCGGCCGCTTCGGGCATGACCGCGACGGTACAGGCGGAGGTGTGAATGCGGCCTTGCGCTTCGGTCTCGGGGACGCGCTGAACACGGTGGCCGCCGGACTCGAATTTCAGAGTGGCGTATACGTCGGTGCCGGACAGCTCGACGATGACTTCGCGGTAGCCGCCCAAATCGGACGGTGATTCGCTCATCAGCTCAACACGCCAGCCGCGTCGCTCGGCGTAGCGGCTGTACATACGCAGCAGGTCGCCTGCGAACAGTGCGGACTCTTCGCCACCCGTTCCGGCGCGAATTTCGAGCATGACGTTGCGCGTGTCGTTTTCGTCTTTGGGGATCAGCATGGTGCGTAATTGCACTTGCAATTGTTCCAGACGCTCTTTGCCGTTTTGAATCTCTTCATGGGCAAAGGCTTTCATCTCGGGATCGGTGAGCATTTCCTCCGCGCTGGCAATGTCGGCTTCGGTCTGTGTGTATTGTTGAAAGGTTTCCACCACAGGTGTGATTTCGGCGAGTTCGCGCGTGAGTTTGCGGTAGTTGTCGATATCATCGGTGACGTCGGGTGATTGCAACAATTGGTTGATTTCGAGGTGGCGATCAATCAGTTGATTGAGCTTGTCGCGCATGGAGGGTTTCATAAGCGTCTGAATTCGGTTGAATGGGTTTGTGGGGTCAAAGCGTGGTGCGCCTACTGCGTTAAATAGCTTGCGCCCAATGATGCGCTGATATGCGATGAAGCAGAGGTATGGAATCAGCGGGCGGGCTAATGCTCGCCATTGTCATTGTTGGCGGGGGTGTCATTGCTCGGCTCTGTGTGCGGATCGTTGAGCCAATGGTTGGAGACCAGTTGCCATGCTTGGCGCACGGTTTCGTCGGGGTTTTGCACGCCGACGGTTGGCTCGTGCAGGAGTTTGTTGGTCAGGCGTTGCGATAGTTGCGCGCAGAGATTTTGCAGGGTTTTGTGGGTTTCGCTTGATAACTCGCCGCGTTCTTGCAGGCTGTTGAGCGAGCCTAAGACGCGTTCCAATTCGTTTTGGCGCACCCGTTCGGCGCGCGCGCGCAGATTCAGGACGCGCGGTCGGTGGGTGCGGCGTTTTTGCTCTTCGATGAATTGCTGGACTTGCGCGTTCACGATTTTTTGCGCGTCGGCCAATGCGGCGCTGCGCTGTGCGCTGTTGTGTGCAACGATGTTGGACAAATCATCCACGGTGTAAACGTAGGCGTCGTCCAACTGGCTCACGGCTGCCTCGATGTCGCGCGGTACGCCCAGATCCACCATGACCACGGGGCGGCGACGGCGTGCTTTGATCGCCGATTCGACCATGCCCAGACCGATGATCGGCAAGGTGCTGGCGGTACAGGTAACGACGACGTCAAAGCGTGCCAATTGTTCGGGCAATTCGGTCAAGCGAATCGCTTGTGCATCGGGTGTCGGGTGCGCGGCGAGCAAGGCCTGCGCGCGTTCGAGCGAGCGGTTGGCGACGGTGAGGCTTTTCGGCTGCGCTCCGACGATGTGCGCGGCGACGACATCCATCATTTCGCCTGCGCCGACCAGAAGCACGTGCAGGCGGTTAAAGTCTTCGAAGACGCGTTTGGCCAGTTTGACCGCAGCGGCGGCCATGGACACGGAGTGCTCGCCAATGGCGGTGTGGGTGCGCACGTCTTTAGCCACGGCGAAACTTTTTTCGAACCAGAGACGCAGCTCGTTGCCCATGGTATTGGCCTCGAATGCGATTCGAGCGGCTTGTTTCATTTGCCCCAAAATTTGCGGCTCGCCCAGCACCATGGAGTTCATGCCGCTGGCGACGGCGAACGCGTGATTGAGCGCGGATTCGCCTTGCAAAATATACATGTGCTCGGTCAATTCACTCAGGGGCACATTGTGGTAGGTCGCCAGCCACTGCAAAATCGCGTTTTCAGGGCGTTTGTGTTCATGCGCATGGCTCAGATACACCTCCATGCGGTTGCAGGTGGACAATACGGCCAATTGCGCCGGAGGCTGGTTATCCTGTGTGTCAGTGGGGTCGTTCAGGCTATTTTGCAATTCAGGCAGCGCGTGGTTCAGCTCGGACGGCGCAAACGCGATCCGCTCGCGCAAGGCCAGCGGAGCGGTGGTGTGATTTAAGCCGATAACGAACAAAGCCATAAGCGTGATGTGTGACTGCAATAGGGACGAAAAAGGGGCCAAAAAAGGGACAAAAAAGGGACGAAAACAGGGGGCGAAAAACAGGCGATGCCCCGTTGCTTTTTGCGTCCAATCAAGCAAAAGCCCGAGAAGGCTTTGACGAAACTTGGTATTATACCCGCCAAATGAGCAAACGGCTATGCGCAATCATATCTCTGGGTTTGGGGAACGGTACGGGCGCTTGGGGTGCTGGAAGTCGCCAATCCCATGATGGCCGAACGTTTGCCTCCCTATCATCAAGGAATGTGTGACATGTTTTTTCAACAAGAGTTGTGGCTCATCATCGTCGGCCTGATCGTCGCGAAGGTGGTGCAAAAAACCAATCAATCGCCGGTGGCGTATAAATCCATCGCGCTGTGGTCGTGCCTATTCAGCCTGATCGTTGGCGAATTGGGCATGTTGACACAACTGTTTTTTCCTTCCGATGCGATGGGTTTGGCGCTGACGGCTCTGGCGGCGTTGATCGCGGCCAAAGTGGTTATCGGCAGCCGAACCGGTGCGAATCAAGCGGGCAAATCCAATCAAGCGGCAAAAACCAGCCGTCGAAACGCATCGGGCAAAGCAAAAAATCGCTGATGGTTGATGGGCGGCTTGATCAAAATATAATCAAAATATGATTAAGAAAACGCGGAAAGTAGGGTTTTACTTTTTCCGTTGTTCCTTAAAAAGCACGCTCAAAACAGGGTGAAAGCACCTGATCAGTGCAAGTGAGTGCCAACGTTGCGAGTCAGTATCCATCATCAATTTTAGTGGAAAATTTGGCTCGTTGATCTTCTGGCCAGATATTTTTCTATTTTCTATATTTTCTTAGTAAATCAAAATAAAACCGCCGTTTCTTTTGGTTGGATTGACTTTGAGTTTGCACCGTCATGGTGCTACGATATACGCTGTTTCATAACTATAACAATTGGGCGGCGGAGCTTTGTTCCTCTTTTTCTTCCCAAAAACTCGCATAAATTCAAATAAAAAGGAGTGTTTATCATGAGTCAGTCGGTAAAACTGATCGGTGTATTGATTCTGGCGGTGATTTTGTGGTTTGTGCCGCATCCGGCGGGATTGACTGATCAGGCGTGGCACATTTTCGTGGCCTTTATCGCGGCGATTTTTGCCATCATTATCAATGCGACCTCGATTTTGGCGGCCTCTTTGATCGCCACGGCGGTGGTGGTGTTTACTAAAGCCATGCCTGCGGCCAAAGCCTATGAGGGCTTTTCGCAAGGCTTCGTGATTTTGATTGTCGTCGCCTTTTTGATTTCCAATGTGGTGGTTAAAACGGGTCTGGGCAAACGCATCGCACTGACCATGATCAAATGGTTTGGTAAATCCAGCCTCGGCTTGGGCTACTCGCTGATGGCGACGGACATGATTTTGGCGCCTGCGTTCCCGAGCAATACGGCGCGCTCGGGTGTGCTGTATCCGATTGCCTTGTCGCTGGCGATGGACAGCGGCTCCGACCCTGAGCACGGCACGCAAAAACGTTTGGGCAGTTATTTGATGATGCTCTCGATTGCCGGGTTGACCATTTCATCAGGGATGTGGCTGACGGCGATGGCGGCGAATCTGGCCGGTGTGGAAATGGCCAAGGCGCTCGGCGTCAATATCACGCCGCTTAGTTGGTTGCTGTATGCCTTGGTGCCCTCCATTGCCGGCTTTATCCTGATCCCGTGGTTTTTGTTCAAAGTGATGTCGCCGGAATTGAAAGCCACACCGCAAGCGCCGATCATGGCGAAAAAAATGTTGGCTGAGCTGGGGCCGATGTCGCGTTTGGAAAAACTCACGGCTTTGATCTTTGTGCTGATGGTGTTTTGCTGGGCGTTGACCGACCAAATCAACAAAATGTTCCCGAATCTGAACATTGAGCGCACCGCGGTTGCTTTGCTCGGTTTGGCGGTATTGCTGATTGCCAAAGCCTTTAATGACGATGATTTGAAAAAGCAGGGTACGGCCTTGACCACATTCATCTGGTTTGCTTTGCTGTACGCACTCAGTACCGGATTGAACAGCTCGGGCTTTATGAGCTACGCGGGCAAAATTCTGACCAATTATGTCGCCGGTATGCCGTGGGTGTGGGTGTATGTGATTTTGGTGGTCGGCTATGTATTGATTCACTATTTGTTCGTGAGTCAAACTGCGCAGATGATGGCGCTGTTCAGCGTATTTTTGGCGGTGGGTATCGCTTCGGGCGTGAATCCGACGCTGTTGGCCATGATGCTGCTGCTTGCGACCAATTTTAACTCAGCCATTACGCCGCAAGGCTCCAGTGCCAACGTGCTGTTTGCCGGTAGCGGCTACCTGACCACCAGCGAGATTTATTGGTACGGCGGCTTGGTGACGCTGCTCAATACGGTGCTGTTTTTGACCGTTGGTACGGCGTGGATTTTGTTGGTGTATCGCATGATCGCTTGATGCGGTAAACGAGTTCGTATGAGACAAACAATCCGAGGCTTTGACGAGCCTCGGATTGTTCATTTCGTGAGTACACGATCAATGCCCATAGAAGCTTGATTTCATTGATAACACGGCTGAATGGGCATGGTACAATCTGGCCGAATTTGAGTAAACCGAGCCAAACGTGCGCCAATAGGCTGATCGGCGCGTTGCTGGCCAATAAACCCACTGAGCTGAATAACACAGAATGACAACGACAAAAAAAACTCATAACGCTTTGAACACAGATGGCGAGTTGGCATGGATCGAGCAGCCTTTGCCGGATGTGCGGCAGAACGAAACCGCGCTGGATAGTGGCAGTTTGGCTAAATTCAAGGATATTTTGCGCTTTGCCAGTCAATATTGGGGTGGCGTTGGTGCGTTGTTGATCGCTATGCTGTTGATTTTGGTGCTGATTTTAGTGGTGACGAACGATGCGTTGTACAACTGGGTACGCGAGTATGTGATACGCACCGATGCGGCTTTGAGTGCGGGCGCGTGGGCATCGTTTGCCAAGCGCATTTTTGCGGTGCTGGCCGTGTTGGCGGCAGGTGTCGTGATGTACCAAGGGTTGCTGCGCTATACGAAAATCGGCGCCGAGCGTATTCACGCATGGGGTTTGTCGTTTTTGGTGCTGTTATTGGCGACCATCAATGTGAAAATCGGTGTGGAGCTGATCGAGTGGTCGGGCGTGTTTTGGGAGGATGTGAAAAATAAAAACGTCGCGGCATTCATTCCCGGCTTGGTTTGGTTTGCCAAGCTGGCTTTCGCAGGGATTTTGGTCGGCGTGTACCGCATTTTTTTCAGCCAGTTATTGCAAATTCGTTGGCGCACATGGCTCACCGAGCAATTCAGTGAGCGTTATTTTTCGCACAATCGTTTTTACCATCTGGAGCAAATTCACGGTCAGGATAACCCGGATCAACGAATTGCGGAGGACTTAAACCGCCTGACTGATATGGCGATCGGACTGTTTTTTGGTTTTTATTTGGCCTCGTTGTCGGTGTACGAATATTCCAAAGCCATGCTGAAGCTGTCCGGCGATTTGGACACCACCGTATTCGGCCACGCGATTCACATCCCCGACTATATGTTTTGGGCGGTGATTGTCTACACCCTCATCGGCTCGGTGGCGATTCACTTTATTGGTCGCCGATTGGTGAAAATCAATGTGCTGCGCGAACGCTACAACGCTGATTTTCGTTACCACCTGATTCGTGCGCGCGAGTACGCCGAGGGCATCAGCTTTTTGCAAGGCGATGCGCATCACCTGCGCGGCGCGCGTCATTTTTTCACCATCATCCGCGCCAACTGGTATCACTATATGCACCGCATCAAGGCACTCGGGTTTTCGCAGACCATTTACGCACAGGTAGGGATTATTTTCCCGGTGATTGTTGCCGTGCCGCGCTATTTTTCGGGGCAAATCACCTTTGGTGCGATCATGCAGGTGCTGCGTGCCTTTGGCGAGTTGCGCGAGTCTTTGAGCTGGTTTATTGATAATTACAGCACATGGGCTGAATTACGCGGCTCCAGCACGCGGATTTTCAATCTGGATAAGGATTTAAATCGAGTGGATCAACTGCACGCGCAGTCGAATCTACACGTCGCGGTGAACAATGTCTGCGGCGTGGCGCTGACCCATGCGACGCTGGCGCGCCCGCAAAAGACCGAAGACGGGCGCTTGAGCGAACTGCCGCAGGTGGTTGATCTGGACTGGCAAATCACACAGGGCGAGCGCTGGCTGGTGACGGGTGCGTCCGGCTCGGGCAAAAGCACGATTTTGCGCGCCGTCGCGCATCTGTGGCCGTTTGGTCAAGGTCATATCGACGTGCCGAGCAAAGGCAAAATGCTGTTCCTGCCACAAAAACCCTATATGCCAATCGGCTCATTGCGCGAGGCGCTGTCCTATCCCGATGCGCCGGAGCGATTCAACGAGGCGGCGTATGAAACCGCGCTGGAAATGGCGCAGTTATCGCACCTGAAAACGCGGCTGGATGAGCACAATAATTGGTCGTGGTTGCTCTCCGGCGGCGAACAGCAGCGTTTATCGTTCGCCCGATTGTTTTTACAGCGGCCGCAATACGTCTTTTTGGACGAAGCCACCAGCGCGCTGGATGAGGAAAACGAAAAGACACTGTACCAAACCATGCTGGCATTTTTGCCCGACATGACGCTGGTCAGCGTGTCGCACCACCCGCAGTTGACGCAGTTCCACCACAAACGTTTGCATTTGGAACAAGACGGGGCGGGTAGCTTTAAACCAATTCAGTCCGTGATTTAACTGGAAATACACCTATGCAATACACCGATTTACGCGACTTCATGACCCAACTCGAAACAATGGGTGAACTCAAACGCATCCGCCAGCCGATTTCACCGGTGCTGGAGATGACCGAGATTGGCGACCGCACCTTGCGCAAGGGCGGGCCGGCGCTGCTCTATGAAAACGTCGTGCATGCAGGCAAAAAATACGACTACCCCGTTTTGGCGAATTTATTCGGCACGCCGCGCCGTGTCGCACTCGGCATGGGTGCGCAGGATGTGAGCGAGTTGCGCGGGATTGGTCAACTGCTGTCCAATTTGAAAGAACCGCAACCGCCCGCAGGGCTGAAAGAAATTGGCAAGCTGGGTGAAATGGCCAAAGCGGTTTGGGACATGCGGCCAAAAATGGAGAAGCACGCGGCGGTGCATGAAATCATCCTCGAAGGCGACGACGTCGATCTGACACAACTGCCGATCCAGCACTGCTGGCCGGGTGACATTGCGCCGCTGCTGTCGTGGGGCTTGGTCGTGACCAAAGGGCCGCATAAAGCGCGGCAAAACCTCGGCATCTATCGCCAGCAAGTACTCGGGCGCAATAAACTCATCATGCGCTGGCTCGCACATCGCGGTGGCGCGCTCGATTTTCGCGATCATTGCCTCGCGCATCCGAATACGCCGTTCCCGATCAGCGTGGTGCTCGGTTGTGACCCTGCGACCATTCTCGGCGCAGTCACGCCGGTACCGGACACTTTGTCCGAATACCAATTCGCCGGACTGTTGCGCCATGGCCGTACGGTTTTAACAAAATGTATTGGCAATGATTTAACCGTACCGGCGAATGCCGAAATCGTACTCGAAGGTGTTTTGCACCCGAACGAAACCGCGCTCGAAGGGCCGTTTGGCGACCACACCGGTTACTACAACGAGCAGGAAACCTTCCCGGTGTTTACCGTTGAGCGCATCACCATGCGCAAAAATCCGATTTACCACAGCACCTACACCGGCAAACCGCCGGATGAGCCGGCGGTGCTCGGCGTGGCGCTCAACGAAGTGTTTGTGCCGCTGCTGCAAAAACAATTCCCCGAAATCGTCGATTTTTACCTACCGCCGGAAGGCTGCTCGTACCGCATGGCGATCGTGTCGATCAAAAAACAATACGCCGGTCACGCCAAACGCGTGATGTTCGGCGTGTGGTCGTTCCTGCGCCAATTCATGTACACCAAATACATCATTGTGGTCGATGACGACATCAACACACGCGACTGGAATGAAGTCATCTGGGCGATCACGACGCGCATGGATCCGACGCGCGACACCACGCTGGTGGACAACACACCGATTGACTACCTCGATTTCGCCTCTCCGGTGTCGGGGCTTGGTTCGAAAATGGGGCTGGACGCGACCAATAAATGGCCGGGCGAAACCACGCGCGAGTGGGGTACGCCGATTGTCATGGATGCGGCGGTGAAAAGTAAAATTGACGGATTGTGGGCGGATTTAGGGTTGTGAGTATTGATCAGCCGTGGCGTGATGGATTTGAGCAGGAGTTGAGTGATGCGAAAAAACAAATGGTTATTGACTGGGGCGGTGCTGATTGCCGGTTTGTTTGTTTGGAGCGCAATGAGCCGATTGCCTGCGTTCGAGCAGGCTCAACAAGGCGAACTTGTGCCCCAGAATACGGATTCTGTTTTGGCGCGTGCTTTGGCGCCGAGTATGAACGCGCATCCGAATTTGTCGGGTTTGTATCCTTTGGGTAGCGGCTACGATGCTTTTGTGGCACGCGCTTCCTTGGCTGCCGCTGCGCAACACACCTTGGATGTTCAATATTATATTTGGCATAACGATATCTCCGGCAAGATGCTGTTTCACGCCTTGAAACAGGCGGCCGATCGCGGGGTACGGGTGCGTTTGTTGTTGGACGACAATAACACGCGCGGTATGGATCCGACGTTACAGACTTTGGATCGCCATGCGAATATCGAAGTTCGCCTGTTCAATCCGTTTGTTAATCGCGATTTCCGTGCGCTGGGTTATTTAACCGATTTCCCGCGCTTGAATCGCCGTATGCACAATAAATCGTTTACTGCGGACAATCAGGTGAGTGTGGTGGGTGGGCGCAATGTGGGCGATGAGTATTTTGATGTAGGTGACGGCACGCAGTTTGTGGATTTGGATGCTTTGGTGGCAGGGCAAGTGGTACCCGAGATAACGGCCGATTTTAATCGCTATTGGTACAGTGCTTCGGCTTATCCCTTGGCATCGATTGTGACGCAAGATGCGCCCGAACAAGTGCTTGATTTGAACGCGCAAGAGCAGGAAACTGCTAAAGCACGCGCTTATATCGAAGCGCTGCATCGATCACAATTAGGCACTGAGCTACAAAACGGCAGTGTCGCATTTGATTGGGTGCCCATCCGTTTAATCAGCGATGATCCGGCAAAAGGCTTGGGCTTGGACAATCCTGAAACCGCCATTGGTGCAAAGATTAAAGAGGTATTGCAAGAGCCTCAACGTGAGTTACTTTTAGTTTCTCCTTATTTTGTTCCTACGCAATCAGGGATGGACGCATTTAAGGAGCTTCGCGCCAAGGGGGTTCACGTATCGGTGCTGACCAACTCATTGGATGCGACGAATGTCTCAATCGTTCATTCCGGTTATATCAAATATCGCCACGCGCTCTTGGATGCAGGCGTGCAGCTATTCGAGTTGAAAAAAACGGTATCCGGCAAAATGGGGCGTGATCGATTTTTAACCGGTAGTTCGGCGTCGAGTTTACATGCCAAAACATTCTCCGTGGACGGTCAGCGTGTTTTTATCGGCTCCTTTAATTTAGACCCGCGCTCGGCTCGGCTCAACACCGAAATGGGAATAGTGGCGGAACATCCGAAATTGGCACAAGAGATGACAACGCAACTGCGCGCACAAATGCCTGACCTTGCCTATCAAGTCAAGCAAGACGCACAAGGCCATCTGACGTGGCAAACGCGTGCGGCGCAAGGACAAGAGATCACGCTGGAACACGAGCCTGAAACAGGTGTGCTCAAACGGGCATGGGTGCAATTTTTATCGTGGTTGCCTTTGGAGCGGATGCTCTGAGCGGCGGATAACAAAGCAATATTACGATGGCTTTTCTAACGTCTCACATGCTCAGTAAATACTGAGCTTTTACGCTGTTTGCCTGAGATTTTCTACTGCATGAACATTAAAGTTGATGGATGGTGAGCGGATTCGGGATTGTAGTGAATAAGACTTGCTGCATTTTCACTGTTTAATGCTTAGGAGATTGAGTGGAGTACATTCTATGAATACCCATATTCAAATTGATGGGCAGGGCGAAAAGACCATCGTCATGCTCCACGGTTGGCCGGATACCGGTGCGCTGTGGGCGCGGCAGGTGGCGGATTTACAGGCGGATTATCGCTGTGTGCGGCTCACCTTGCCCGGTTTTGCCACGGGTGAGCCAAGTCGGGCGTTGAGCATGGATGAGGTGGTGGCGTGGCTGGACGAGTCAATTCGGTCTGTGAGTGATCGCCCCGTGATTTTGATGGCGCATGATTGGGGTGCGGTTTTTGCGTATGCTTATGTGCGCGCTCATTCTGAGCGTGTAGCGCGCCTGATCGGTCTGGATATTGGCGATACGTCGGAGGCGTTCACCCGCCGTTTACCGCTCAAGCACAAGCTGATGATGCTGGGTTATCAATTGCCGCTGGCTGTGTCCTATCGTTTGCCGCGCCGTTGGGCGACGCCGCTCACACGTCGGATTGCGCGGGTTTTGCGCGCGCCTGCCGCGCCCGAATCTATTCATGCGGGTATGAATTTCCCTTATTTTCAGGCGTGGTTCGGCGGCAAGGCGCGCTATCGGTCGTCAGCGGAGTTCATCCCGCCTTATCCGATGCTGTTTGTTTATGGCACGCGCAAGCCGTTTCAGTTTTTTGCACCGGAGTGGGCGCAGAAAATTGCTACTCTGCCGAGCAGCCAAGTCACCGCTATGCGTGCGGGACATTGGATGATGGTGGATGCGCCAGATGAATTCAATCGCATTGTGCGTGAGTGGCTGGGTGAGCGGTAGAAGCGTGTGGAGCGAGCTTGAAGTCATATATCAATATCCATAAATATTATGATGAATTTTCGTTGATATAACGATTATTTATGTTTGTGTTATCATAACGTCTGTGACTCGTTGGTAAAAGTGAACGCAAGTTGACACAAACGGGTTGATTTTTATTGATGATCAGGAGTTTGATATGAATTTTTTCCGCCGTTTTCCGTCTTTTGCCAAAGCAATTGTGTTGCCAACGGTGCTGGCTTTGAGTGTGTTTGCGTGCCAAGGTGAGCATGCTTCGGGCAAGAATGCCAGTGCTGCGCCGAATCTGTACGAGCAATTGAAACAAAATAAGGTGGTTCGGGTCGGTACGGAGGGCACTTATGCGCCGTTTAGTTTTCATGATACGGCCAATGGCAATGTGTTGACCGGCTTTGACGTTGAGCTGGCGCGTGAGGTGTTTAAACGCATTGGGATTGAAAAGGTTGAGTTTGTTGAAGGTCCGTGGGACAGCTTGATTGCGGGCGTGGATGCGGGGCGCTACGAGGCGGTGGCCAATCAGGTGGGCATCACGCCGGCACGTCAGGCCAAATATGATTTTTCCCAGCCGTATATTGCGTCGCCGTTGGTGGTGATTGCGCGTGAGGATGACCAGACGATTCATCGTTTGGAAGACATCAAGGGCAAAAAAGCGGCGCAAACCGCGACCAGTAATTTTGGCCAAACTGCGGTGAAATATGGCGCACAGATTGTGACGTCGGATGGGTTTGCGCAGTCGGTGGATTTGTTGACGACGGGGCGTGCCGATGTGACTTTGAATGATCGTTTGTCGTTTTTGGATTACAAAAAGCAAAAGCCGAATGCGAAAATCAAAGTGGTGGCGACAGACGCAGAACCGGCGCATTCGGGTATTTTGTTGAAAAAAGGTTCGCCGGAGTTGGTGGCGGCGATCAACAAGGCTTTGGATGAGATCAAAGCCGATGGCACCTACAGCAAGATTTCTACTCGCTTTTTCGGTGTGGATGTGTCCAAGCCGTAAAGCTGCGCACGGAATCGTGCTTGACAGCCTTGCCGATGGTAAGGCTGTTTTTAATGGATGTTTCTAAAGAAAACGCGGAAAAAGCAGGGTTTTACTTTTTCCGTATTTTCTAAACTGTCTCAGAAAGTGGTGGTATGGACGAGAGATTACTGCATATTTTATTGGATGCATTTTTGCCATTTGCTTGGGCGGCGATTAAAGTCACGATTCCCTTGGCTTTGGTGTCTTTTGCTTTTGGCTTGGTGATCGCCTTTTTTACCGCGCTGGCGCGTTTGTCGCGCCATACATGGCTCAAACAATTGGCGCGGTTTTATGTGTGGATCATCCGTGGTACGCCGCTGCTGGTGCAATTGTTCATCATTTTTTACGGTTTGCCGTCATTGGGTATTACGCTCAATGCGTATGTCGCCGCGACCATCGCCTTTGCGCTGAGTGTGGGCGCGTATGGCTCGGAAACCATTCGCGCGGCGATCGAGTCGATTCCGAAAGAGCAGTGGGAGGCGGGTCAAACCATTGGCATGACCTACGCGCAGATTCTGCGCCGAATCATCTTGCCGCAGGCTGCGCGGGTGTCTACGCCGCCGCTGTTCAATGCCTTTATTTCGCTGGTGAAAGATACCTCGCTGGCCGCCAGTGTGACGGTGGTGGAGCTGTTTCGTCAGGCGCAAATCGTCGCCGGCGCGACCTTTGAGCCGCTGTGGTTGTATGCTGAAGCGGCGCTGATTTATTTGATGATTTGCACGGTGTTGTCGCACTATCAGCGCAAAACCGAGATTTATTTCAATCGCTTTCAGAGCAGCGCACACGGATGAGTTTTATGATTACTGTACACAATTTGGTCAAGCAGTTTGGCGACAAACGGGTTTTGGACGACATCAATCTGAGCTTTGCCAAAGGCAAAACCACCGCGATTATCGGCCCGTCCGGTTCCGGTAAAACCACGCTGCTGCGCTGTTTGAATCTGCTCGAAATGCCTACGTCGGGGCGTATCGTGTTCGATGATTGGTACTATGATTTTGCGCCCGAACGTCAGCCGGACACGCCGCAGATTTTGCAACTGCGCCGCAAATCGGGCATGGTGTTTCAAAGTTTCAACCTGTTTCCGCACATGACCGTTGAGCAAAACATCACCGAAGGTCCGGTGACGGTGCAAAAGCGCAATCCGGCCGATGCGGTGCGGCAAGCGCACGCCTTATTGAAAAAGGTCGGTTTGCAAGAGCGCGCCCACGACTACCCACATCAACTCTCCGGTGGGCAAAAGCAGCGGGTTGCGATTGCCCGCGCCTTGGCGATGCAGCCGCAGGTGCTGCTGTTTGATGAGCCGACTTCGGCGCTGGACCCCGAGCTGGAGCAGGAGGTACTCAAGGTGATTCAATCCTTGGCCAACGAGCACAATACGCAAATCATCGTCACGCACAATTTGGATTTCGCGCGCAGCATTGCCGATGAAGTGGTTTTCATCGAGGCGGGCAAAATCGTTGAGCAGGGTGCGTGTGCGCAAGTGTTCGACGCACCGAAGCAGGCGCGAACCCAAGCGTTTTTGAAAAATTTCGGCCATCAGCGCTTTGGCGGATAAAATCGGATTGGCGTGATGGTGACGTGCGGCGTATGCGCTGGGCGGATGCTTTAGCGCAAGCACGCAATCAAATCACTGGGCAACATCGCTGTTGGGCCGAATTGCTCCGCCGCCCGATCACCCGCTGCGCCATGTAAATAGACACTTAAAATGGCGGCGACATCCGGCGCGTAGCCCTGCGCCAAATGTGCCAAAATCACGCCGGTGAGTGCATCGCCGCTGCCACCCTTGGCCATACCCGGGTTGCCCGTGGTGTTGTAAAAACTGCGCCCGTCGGGCAGGGCGGTGCAGGTATGCGCCCCTTTAAGTACGATAATCACACCGTAGCGTTGCGCAAACATCAGTTGCGCCTGTTGGCGCAGCGCGTTGCTTGAGGTATCCCAATGCAAATGCGCGACCAAGCGCTCAAACTCCTTCGGGTGCGGCGTGAGGATGCTGTTCGGTGGTAATAATGCCAATAAATCCGGCTCGCTCGCCATGATATTCAAGGCGTCGGCATCCAGAACAAGAGGTTGGGCTGGTTTGGATTGTTGAGCGAGTCTGTGCAATAACGCACGCAAGGCATGGCGGGTTTCAGAGGATTGGCCGATGCCGCAGCCGATTCCAATGGCGTCGTAGGACGCGACATGAACAGCCTCGCTCCAAACGCGCTCATTCACATCGGTGTGCACCATGGCTTCGGGTGCGGCGGTTTGCAGTGACGTATAGCCGCAATTCGGACTGTGAACGGTCAACAATCCCACACCGCTGCGCAAACACGCGCGCGCCGCCAAAATCGCCGCACCGATGGTTCCATGCGCCCCCGCGATGAGCAATGCGTGGCCGAATGTGCCTTTATGCGCAAACTTGCCGCGTGCTGTGCGCTGTGCGTGCGCCCATTCGCGCGTCACCGATTGCATCGTGCTGTGCTGTGCGGCAATAGCTTGCTGGCTCAGGCCGATGGGTAAAATCTGCCAGTCGCCGACGCGCTCGGCATTCTCCGGCCAGAGCAAGGCGGGCTTGGCGCACTCAAAAGTCAAAGTGTGTGTGGCGTGTATCACTGACCAATCCGCAGGCGTATGCGCGTCGCTCAGTAAACCCGAAGGTAGATCAATGGCGACGAGTTGAGCCGCTGCGTATTTATTCAGGCTATATGCATTCAGACGATCAATCACCTGCGCCAACAATCCCTCCGCCGCGCGCGTCGTACCCGTTCCCAGCAATGCGTCGATCAGGCAATCGCGCTCAGTGAATGCGCAGGGTTCAGGCAGATCGGCTATGTGTCGAATGCGCTCAATGATACGGGAGGTGTTCTGCTGGGTTTTCAAGGTCTGTAAACGCTGCCAATTGATCGCCGCGTCGGAACTCATGGCGCTCATCAACGCATCCGTAGCGCTGTGAGCGCTGTGGTCAATCAGATAGGCGTATGCGGTTTGACCGCGCGTGCGTAACAATCGCGTGATCGCCAGCCCGTCGCCACCGTTATTACCCAGTCCACAAAATACGTGGTAGCGCGTGTTGCTCGGCATGTGTGCCAGCAGCCAGTCCACGCAGGCCAATGCCGCGCGCTCCATCAAATCTATCGAGGCAATCGGTTCGTCGTGAATGGTGGCGCTGTCCACCGCGCGCATTTGCGCGGCGGTCAGTATGGACGCGTTGGCTGGATTCACAATGGGTTATTTCCAAATAATTTACGCTAAAAGCTGTGAAAATACTTTATCTTGTCGAATTTGGTTGGCTGCTTCTTGGGCTTTTGCCAGCAGTTTGTCCACACCCAACTGATCGTTGCCAATGATCATCACGGCGGCTTGGTTGGCCTGCGACGGCGAGAGTTTTTTATGCTCGATCAGCCAGTCGGTCAATGCGAGCAGGCGCAGTCCTTGATCCTTGAGCGTGCCGAGTTCAGCGATCAGCCAGCTCATGGCGTAGTAGGCGTGGGTGTTCAGGTACAGGATGTGCGTCATACCCTCAACCTGCGGCAATTGATTGAACGGTGATTGGACGATGGCCTCGGTCGCGTATTTGGCAAATGCTTCCGGCATCGGCTCGCTCGGCGCGAGGTTGATAAAACCTTTGAACGCCTGCGGATAGATGCTCAACCAGCGCACGTCGCGGCGCAGTTCGTGCATGTCACGCTCAACTTCTTTGAGCGGTCGTTTGAGTTGTTGCTTCAACTCGTCCAGCGCGCCTTTGTAGTGCTTTTTCAATGCCTTGCGCATTTTTTTATCACTGAGCCAGTCGATTTTTTGGTACATCTTTTGAATTTTTTTCAGGCGATCGGATTGTGCCTCGGCGCCGTCGGTTGCGGTGGTGTCGAAGTTGTCGAGCCAACCGTATTGCTCCAGCAGAGTATTCATTTGCGCGGCGGCGATCGTGCGATGGGTTTCCAAATTTTGCTGGAATTCAGGTAACTGCTTGATTTGTTTGAAATCTTTGAGTAAACCCGTGTAGTAATCCATCACGCCCAAACCGTCTTCGAGCGCTTTGAACTGCGCGTTCAAACGCGCCATTTTTTTATCATCTTGTGCGCTCATCAGCACGCGGCTCATGCCTTCCAAATAAAACAGCGGCGTGCGCGCGTCGTGTTCGAGCAGATAGGTCGCCGGATCGGATGAGCCGACCGCTTGTTGTAACAATCGCGCCCACAGGGTGGTGTAGTGTACGAACAGTTGTTTGCAGTGTTTCATGAGGTCCTCCAAGCGGTTTAATGATGCTTTCATTATAACGCCGCTCTGCGTCTGTGCGGGTGAATGTTCGCCGAACTGATGGACTTGCCCCCAGTTTATGTTACAATTCGCGCCGCCTTCGGACTGTTTCCGTCGGGCTTTCTTAATTTTCCC
The DNA here is from genome assembly GCA_049291875.1 of Burkholderiaceae bacterium. Classification (GTDB taxonomy): domain Bacteria; phylum Pseudomonadota; class Gammaproteobacteria; order Burkholderiales; family Burkholderiaceae; genus CTSOIL-112. The sequence goes on along the minus strand of JBATQE010000004.1, from coordinate 21,387 downwards.
TCCGCCTATTTTGCGGATTTTGGAGTCTCTATCATGGTTGTCATTTGGACTGCTTTATATGTCTTGGCGATTTTGCTCGCCAACCTTACTTTGAATCATTTCATTACGCTGCCCGGCGGCTACGGTTTGCTCAGCATTGGCACGCTGTTTTTCGGTGCGGTGTTTACTTTGCGTGATCGGCTGCATCTGTTCGGCCTGAAGGCGGTTTATACAGCCATTGCTCTGGCTTTGCTGGTGAACGCCACGGCGGGTTGGTTTTTGATGGCAGACGAGCCGCATCGTCTGCGTTTTCTATTCGCCTCGTTCAGCGCGATTTTGATCAGCGAGTTGACCGATACTGTGATTTACCACAATATGATGCAGCGCTCTTGGCTCACGCGCGCGCTCTCGAGCAATGCGATCAGCATTCCGCTGGACACCATTTTGTTCACCTTGCTGGCGTTTTACGGCATCATGAGTACCGGTGAAATGGTGCAAATCGTCTATGCCGATTTGATTTTTAAAGCGATTGTGGCGACTTTGGTCGCATTGGCGGTGCATTTCGGCCTAAAAAAGCGCAGCGGCGCGGCTAAATGGGCCGTATAAAGAGATCGGTTTAAAGTTATGACTTGGCAAACACACGATTCTGCGCACGTCGCTGCGCCGCTGAAAACCATTAACAACGCTGCGCCTGAATTGCAGACCCAGATCGAGCATGTGATTGACCTGCCGATTCTGTGTCTGCGCAGCCAAAACCCCGCGCATGGCAGTACCCTGAGCATTGCCTACACGCCGACCGAACGCATTCTCGAACTGTTCGCGTTGGATGCTTACATCAAAGCCTACATCGGCCACACGGTGGTGCGCGATATGGAATTTTTTGTGCAAACCATTGCCGCCGAATGCGCGCGGGTACTCGAAGTGCCGGTCGAATGCGTCGGTCGTATTCGCTACAACGGCTTAAGTATGGGGCAAAACATTCGGGTGCGCGTCGATTAAATGCCTTGTTATGGCCTAGCTCGTTGCAGACTGACCCAAATGGACACAGACACGATGAGCAGGCCGCCGAAATAGGCATTCATGCTCAAATTTTCCCCGAGATAAACGGCTGCAAATAGGACACCGAACATTGGTTCGCTGCCCATGAGCAAAGCGGTACGGCTTGCACCGACCTGTTTGACGGCGTAATTCTGTACAAAAAAAGCAAAAATGGTACAAAAAACCACCAGATAAAATGTATTACCCCAAAAATCTGCGGCGTGAGGCCAATTCGGCCATGCGCCCTTACTGGACGATAGGGCTAATATCCAGCAACCCAATCCGACTACGCCGGAGTGTATAGCGGTCAATTGCAACATGTCCACTGAAATGGCGCGGGGTTTTTTCTGAGTGAGTGTGATCATTAATGCGCGCGCAACGGCTGCCAAAATCATCAGGCTGTCGCCAAATTGCCTAAATACTTGTACTTTACCTACGATCAGGAAAACGCCCAATACGCAAAGTGCGCTCAGTATGAATAGGCTGCCACTCGGTCGGCGCTGTAACTTTGTGGCGCAGGAGGTATTGCGCTCGGGGCAATTGGTCGAAGTATTGCCTGATTGGCAATTGTTGTCCAAATACCAAGGTTCGCTGTGGCTGGCGTATGCGCCTAATCGATTTGTCACGCCGGCTTTGAGGGAGTGGATTGGATTTTTGCAACAACACTTGACGCCTTCGCTGCAGGAGTAAGCAGGGGCGCACATTGCGCCCCCTTTTCATGACACAATGAATCCAATCGATTACGCTGATTTTTGCACCGCTTGAATCGCAGTCAGTGCGATGGTGAATACGATGTCGTCTACCAATGCGCCGCGTGACAAGTCGTTCACCGGTTTGCGCAGGCCTTGCAACATCGGGCCTACGGCAATCACGTTGGCCGAGCGTTGTACGGCTTTGTAAGTGCAGTTGCCGGTGTTCAGATCAGGGAATACGAACACGGTGGCGCGACCGGCGACTTTGGAGTTCGGTGCTTTGGATTTGCCCACGGATTCCACGGATGCCGCGTCGTATTGCAACGGGCCGTCAATCGCCAAATCAGGGCGCTGCGTTTGCGCGATTTGGGTCGCTTCGGCTACTTTTTCCACTTCAGGGCCTGCGCCCGATGTGCCGGTGGAGTAGGAGATCATCGCCACGCGCGGTTCGATGCCAAATGCTTTGGCGGAGTCGGCGGATTGAATCGCGATGTCGGCGAGCTGCTCGGCATTGGGATTCGGGTTGATCGCGCAGTCACCGTAGACCAGCACTTGATCGGGCATGAGCATGAAAAATACGCTGGAGACGATGTTGGAGCCGGGGGCGGTTTTGATGATTTGCAGCGCTGGGCGCACGGTGTTGGCGGTGGTGTGTACTGCGCCGGAGACCAGCCCGTCCACTTCGTCCAATGCCATCATGACGGTGCCTTGCATCACGGTGTCTTGCAATTCCTCCAGTGCTTTTTCCGGTGTCATGCCTTTGTTTTTGCGCATTTCGACCAACGGTGCGACGTAGTTCGCGCGCGATTGCGCCGGATCCATGATTTCGAGTTCTGCCGGTACGGTCAAGCCTTGCTCGGCGGCCACGCGCTCGACGTCTTCGCGCTTGGCCATCAACACGCAACGCGCGATTTTTTTCTCGGTACAGATGATGGCGGCTTTGACGGTGCGCGGTTCTTCGCCTTCGGGCAGCACGATGCGTTTATTCGCTTGACGTGCTTTTTCGATCAGCAGGTGACGGAACTCCGGTGGTGAGAAGAATTGTTCGGTCTCGGCCGTCGCGCGGGCTTTGATGTCGGCGATGTTCAATGCGCTGGCGACGTTCGCTGTTTGGTCCATCGAGCCGATGACTTTGCCTTTGGCGACGTGCAGGTTTTGTACCGCCAAATCGGTGCAGATGGCTTGTACGTGCTCTGGTTTGGCTGCGACGAATACGACGTCGGCTTGCAGATTGCGAATCAGTTGGCCGTTCAATTGCGCGGCGTAGGGCGCGAGTGCGCCGGTTTGTTCAAAATCCGCGACCACGCCCTCAATTACGACGACTTGTGCGTCGCCTGCTGCAGCGTAGTAGGCGCCGATGATGTCTTCCATCAATTGGTCGCTGTTGCCGCTGGCGAGTAATTGCGCGGCTTTTTCAACCGCAACGCCTTGGCCAATCGGTTTGAATGAGGCGACTTTTAAGCCTGTATTGTGTAATTCGGTGACCAAGCCGTTCACCACGGGTTTCATGTCCGAACCTGCGCCCATTGGCGCGACATACAATGCATACATTTTAGTGTCCTTTGTTAAAAATAAGGGTGTGTGAACGCTTGATTGTATCAAGGTTCACGCACCCGTTTCATTCAATCAATAGTTTTCAAAGCTCACGTGTTCGGCTTTGCCTGAGCTGCGGGTCAAACGGTAGGTGTCGAGCGCGATCATCAGTTCTTCGTTGGTGTTCACGACCATCGCGCGCGTGCTGCCGGCGGTGGTGATGACGGCGGTTTTGCCACCGTAGGTTTTGTCATTGACGGCGGCGTCGACGATGAAGCCGAGGAAACGCAGATGCCCCAATACTTTTTCACGGATGATGGCCGAGTTTTCGCCAATGCCGCCGGTGAACACCAGCGCGTCAATACGTTGCAGCGGAACCATGTATTCGGCGATGTATTTGGCCAGACGGTAGCAGAACATATCCAAGGCCAATTGCGCCGAAGCGTTGCCTTTGTTCGCCGCTTCGGTCAACTCGCGGCAGTCGTTGGTCAACTCGGAAATACCGAGCAAGCCGGATTTTTTGTTCATCAAGTCCAATACCGCTTCGGCAGAAACGTTCAGACGTTCCATCATATAGGTGATGATGGCCGGATCAATGTCGCCGGTGCGCGTACCCATGATCAAGCCCGGCAATGGTGTGAACCCCATTGAGGTGTCCACGCTTTTACCCCCCACCACGGCAGCAACGCTCGAACCATTGCCCAAATGCGCGCTGATGATGTTCAGATCGGACTGTGGTTTGCCGAGCAATTCAGCGGTTTTTTGCGTGATGTAACGGTGGCTGGTGCCGTGGAAACCGTAGCGACGCACGTGGTGGTCGCGTTCCCATGAGCGCGGCGTGGCATACAGGTAGGCGTAGTCCGGCATGGTTTGGTGGAATGCGGTGTCGAATACGGCGACTTGTGGCAAGTTGGGCAATTGCTCGGCGCAGACTGCGATACCGAGCAGGTTGGCCGGGTTGTGCAATGGCGCCAAGGCGTTGCATTCGGTGACTTTGTCGACCGTTTCTTGCGTAATCAGCACGGAGTCGCTGAAATAGTCGCCGCCGTGTACGGTGCGATGACCGATTGCGGTCAATTTTTCGAGTAAGCCGTGGGCTCTCAAGACCTCAACCAATTTGGCCAATGCTTCGGTGTGCGCGGCATTGCCGAGTTGGTACACTTCTTTTTCATCGCCGATTTTGATGGCGATTTCGGCGTTGTCACTACCCAATTTTTCGGCCAAACCACTGACCAGCATGACCTGTTCGAGCGGCTCCATGACCGCAAATTTGACCGATGAACTGCCGCAATTGATGACTAAAATCATGAGGTTCTCCTTGTAATTGATAAATAGATAATGATGCGTAAACGCAGAATGGATTGGATATTTGGCGATAGAAACTGAAAAATAGTAGCATGCCGATACTTACGAACTACTTACTAAGAATGAGCGTAAAAAAATCCTGATAAAACAAATGCTTGCGTTGCAGATGGTTGATCAATAGGGTCATATTAAACTTCAGTGCACGATTTAAGCCGTATCGCATCATGCTCGCATAAGCGGGTATGCATAATCGTCATTAAAAACAATAAATTAGAATCAGGACGGGATGCACGCTTGCGCGGATATGGCGGCGTTTTATTGAGAGTGTTCACTGAGTTACAGCCTTTAATGCATGTGTTTTTGTGTGATTCTGACGCATGGGCGCCAGAAGATTTTTGGTATCTGTATTGAGCTGCTCATTTTTAAGCAACTTCAAAATGACGGGCGTATTTGCGGGACACGTCGTCCATGCGCAGATAGGTGAAAAAATCGGCGCAGTGAAAGTCTGCATCATAGGCCGGTTCGCCGCAGACTTTACCGCCCAAACGCACATAGCCTTTGAACAAGGCCGGCAAAACCACTTTGACGTCGGGATGAACCGTCGTTTGCTGCGCGGGCGTGAATGGAATGTGGGGCGTGATGTGAAAGCGCTCGGTCAATGCGCCGGATGCTTTGAGTAATTCTTTGACATCAGCGATCGCCGGTGCGTGCGCGCCAATCGGTACGCTGGTGCAGCCCATGATGATGGTGTAGCCGTTTTCTTTGGCAAAATTGAGCGTGGCTTTCCACAGGAGCAAGACCACCGAGCCGTTGCGAAAGTCTTTGTGTACGCAGGCGCGCCCGACTTCCATCAGCGTGGATGCTTCGTCGGATTGGAGCAGATCGGAGATGTCGAATTCTTGTTGGGTGTACCAGCCGGTTTTTTGTGCCACATCGGGCGTGATGATGCGATAGGTGCCGACGACTTCGCCGGTTTGGTTGTCGCGCACATAGAGGTGGCGGCTGTAGGCGTCAAACTGATCGCGGTCCAAACCGTGCTCGCCCTGTAATTTCACGCCCAGCTCGTCGGCGAAAACGTTATAACGCAGGCGTTGTACTTCTTCAATCTCGGCGGTGGTTTGTGCCCAGTGAACTGAAAACGGTTCCAATGGCGCGTTTATGGTTTGTTGTTGTGCGGTATTCATGGGACGCAAAGTTCACTCCTCGGTGAGCGGTGGGGTGTTTTAATTGAGCTGCATTTTATCAGTTCCGAGCCGCTTGTTTCAGAAATTTCATCTAAATTCTAATGACACTCTGTCGATAAATCTGTTGGTACATCAATGCGCTCAAAGCAGAAGCGCTGCGCTATCTCAGACCAAACAGCGTTGGGTCTTTGTGTTGCCAGCTTGTGGCATATGCAACGTGGCTCACGTCGAATGCGTTGACACGTCGCAGTCATTGTCAGACTTCACGCACACGATTAAGGGGTCGGCAGAATAGAAATGTAATTGAGAACACGCGGAAAAAGTAGGGATTTACTTTTTTCGTATTTCTTCGAGTATTTGAAACCGGATACACGAATTGACAAAAACAACCTTTCCCGATAGAGTTACGCCACCTGCTGGGAGAGCATCGCGCCGTGCGTTTTGAGCTGCGTGATCGCCGAAGGTGTACCCCAAAAACTCTCAGGCAAAAGGACTGGCAGGTTGAAGCCCAAACGGGTTGGCATAATTTCTGGAGAGCGTTTTCGGCGCCGCGGTAGCGCGCACGCAAAACCACCGAAGGGGCGCGCAAATGCTACATTTGCCACAATCTCTCAGGTATCAGGGACAGAATAGGGAATCCGTGCGGTGATGGCGTGGCCATCGTTGCAAATGTTTCATCACCTATTTTGGACGAATACCATGTCTACACTCAAACACACCCCATTGCATGCCAAGCACATCGCTTCCGGTGCGCGTATGGTTGATTTTGGCGGCTGGGATATGCCCGTGAACTACGGTTCGCAAATCGAAGAGCACCACGCTGTGCGCCAAAACGCAGGAATTTTCGACGTATCGCACATGCGCGTGGTTGATATTCACGGCGCTCAAGTGCGCGATTTTTTGCGCTATGTCTTGGCGAACAACGTTGATAAATTACAAACCTCGGGCAAAGCCCTGTATTCGTGTATGTTACGCCCCGCAGGCGGTGTGATTGACGATCTGATCGTTTATTTTTTCAGCGAGGATTACTTCCGTTTGGTAGTCAACGCCGGCACGGCAGACAAAGACATCGATTGGCTGAATGAACAAAATAACGCCGGTGATTACGGTTTAACCATCACCCCGCGTCCCGACATGGCGCTGATCGCGGTACAAGGCCCGAATGCCCGTGCCAAAGTGTGGCAAGCCCTGCCGTTCACTCAAGCTGCATCCGAAGCGCTCAAACCATTCAACGCCGCTTTTGTCGATAACGACGGTGCGCAGTGGATGATTGCACGCACCGGTTACACCGGCGAAGATGGCTTTGAAATTGCCTTGCCCGCGAACTTGGTCGAAGTCACTTGGGACGCATTGATTGCCGCAGGTGTCCAACCGGCGGGTCTGGGCGCGCGCGACACTTTGCGTTTAGAGGCCGGTATGAATTTATACGGCCAAGACATGGACGAAACCGTCAGCCCGCTGAACGCCGGTTTGGCCTGGACGGTCGATCTCAAATCCGAACGCGATTTCATCGGTAAAGCCGCTTTGGTCAAGGATGGCGCAACGGCGCAAGTGGTTGGTCTGATTCTGCTCGACAAAGGCGTTTTGCGCGCACATCAAGTGGTTCATACTGCACACGGCGCAGGCGAAATCACCAGCGGCACCTTCAGCCCCACCATGCAGCAATCCATCGCCATTGCGCGTGTGCCGGTAGGCGTCGCACTGGGCGATACCGTACAGGTGGCGATTCGCGACAAACAATTGGATGCCAAAGTGGTCAAGCTGCCGTTTGTGCGCAATGGCGCGATTTTGGCAACCGCTTAAGGAAATACGGAAAAAGTAAAACCCTACTTTTTCCGTGCTTAGCATTGGAAATTTTGTCAGGGAAACCCTGACAAAATTTGAATAAAATCAAAATGTTAAAATTGCGGATGCTTTCAAGAATGCTTGGCCTGTATCAATAAATGCTTGAGCTGAAAAACAGACTTATTCCGCGTTTTCTTAAGTTTAATTATTTAATTTTTTAACCCGATATCAGCAGTAACTGATTGATTGAACAACACACCCAACACAGAGGAGAACATCATGACTTCACCCGCACAATTGAAATACGCATCCAGCCACGAATGGGTTCAGGATTTAGGCGACGGCGTATTTGCCGTTGGCATTTCCAACCACGCACAAGAAGCCTTGGGCGACATCGTATTTTTGGAATTCCCTAAAGTCGGCCGCGTGGTCAAGGCCGAAGAAGCCGTGGCCGTGGTCGAATCGGTCAAAGCTGCCAGCGACATCTATGCGCCGATCGCCGGTGAAATCGTCGAGACCAACGATGGATTGGCCGACACGCCGGAAAACGTCAACAGCGACGCCTTCGGCAGCTGGATGTTCAAAATCAAAGCGGCCAATCCAGCGGATGTGGAAGGCTTGTTGACCGCCGAACAATACGAAGCGGAAAACGCATAAGGTTAGACCGGTCATTACGGGCTTGCCCCGCAATCTTCCCAATACGGAGCGATTCGGGTTGCAAAACGCCTACGTTTATATGATGAGCAATGCGCACCATACCGTACTGTATATCGGTGTGACCAATGATTTGATGCGTCGTGTGGCAGAGCATAAGGTTAAGGTTCACAAAGGATTTACCGAGCAATACAATGTGGATCAGTTGGTGTATTTTGAAGCAACAGCGGCGATGTTCGATGCGATTGCGCGTGAGAAACAGTTAAAAAACTGGAAACGCGCATGGAAAGATGACTTGGTTGCGAGCTGTAATCCGAATTGGCATGATTTGTCGGAATCAATAGGCGTGACTCGGAAATATATCGATACCGTTAAAGCGTACTATGATTCGAGAGCGCTATGAGCCACGTTCTGCTTGACACCCCATCTCCCGACAAATGGAGATTGCGGGTCAAGCCCGCAATGACGGTGGTTTTGGGGATGCTTAAGTCCGCAATGACTTTGTTTTTGGTTGATGCAAAGTTTGCAATGATGGTTTTTGAATACAGGGTGTCATGCCGTGCTTGACACGGCATCTCCCGGTAAATGGAGATTGCGGGTCAAGCCCGCAATGACCGTGTTTTTGGGGATGCTTAAGTCCGCAATGACCATGTTTTTAGATGATGCAAAGCCCGCGATGATGGTTTTTGAATAGCAGGAGTCATGCCGTACTTGATGCGGCATTCTCTCAACAGCGTTTTTTAATTAACTTTCGGATTTATTTTAACTTATGACCTCCACCACTTTTACCAACCGCCACGTCGGTCCGAACGAAACCGAGCAGGCGCAGATGCTCAAGACCTTGGGCTACGATACCTTGGACGCGTTCATCAACGCTGTAGTTCCTGCGAATATTCGCCGCAAAGACTTTGATTTGGGCGCATTCGGCGCGGGCTTGTCTGAGGAAGCCGCGCTCAAGCGTTTGCGCGCGCACGCCGCACAAAACAGCGTGAACACCAGTCTAATCGGGCAGGGTTACTACGGCACACACACGCCGAGCGTGATTTTGCGCAACATCCTCGAAAATCCGGCGTGGTACACCGCGTACACGCCGTATCAGCCGGAAATTTCGCAAGGTCGTTTGGAAGCCTTGCTCAATTACCAGCAGATGGTGATGGATTTGACTGCGATGGACATTGCCAACGCATCCATGCTGGACGAAGGCACGGCGGCGGCAGAGGCGATGACCTTGGCGATGCGTCAATCGAAAAGCGATTCAAACGTGTTTTATGTGGCGGCAGACATTTTCCCGCAAACCCGCGAAATCATCGAAACCCGCGCCAAGCCGCTGGGCATCGAGGTGCGGACCTGCGCCGGCGGCGAGGAAAGTTTGAACAACGACTGTTTCGCCGTGCTGGTACAGTATCCGAGCGCGAGTGGTGAGACCGTTGACTACAGCGCGTGGGCGGAAAAACTCCATGCGCAGGGCAAAACCATCATTGCCGCGACCGATTTACTTGCCTTGACTTTGCTCAAAGCGCCGGGCGAATGGGGCGCGGACATTGCGATTGGCAATTCGCAGCGCTTCGGCGTGCCGTTTGGCTTCGGTGGCCCGCACGCCGCATTCATGGCGACGCGTGATGCGTTCAAACGCAGCATGCCCGGTCGTTTGGTGGGCGTATCGGTCGATGCGCAGGGCAAAAAGGCCTTGCGTTTGGCGCTGCAAACCCGCGAACAGCACATTCGCCGCGAAAAAGCGACCTCAAACATTTGTACCGCGCAGGCTCTGCTGGCGATTATGGCGAGCATGTATGCGGTGTACCACGGCGCGGATGGCTTGAAACGCATCGCCCAGCGGGTGCATGCGCTCACTTCGGCGGTGGCGCAGCAGTTGACCGCGCACGGCGTGAAGCTGGTTAATCCAACGTGGTTTGATACGCTGATGGTGAACGTGAACAACGCCGCAGAGATTCATGCGGCCGCGTATGCCAAAGGTCTGAATTTGCGCGTGATCGATGCGCAGCATGTCGGTATTTCATTTGACGAAACCAGCGATTTGGATACGGTCAATACGGTGTTGGCGCTGTTTGGCGCGGCGCAACTGAGTGAAGTGCCGTCGCTCAATAGCATTCCTGCCGAGTTGGCACGTACCAGCGCCTATTTGACCCACCCGATTTTCAACTCGCATCATTCCGAACACGCCATGCTGCGCTATTTGCGCTCATTGGCCGATAAAGATTTGGCGCTGGATCGCAGCATGATTCCGCTCGGCTCATGCACCATGAAGTTGAACGCGACTTCGGAAATGTTGCCGATCACTTGGCCGGAATTTGCCAATATCCACCCGTTCGCACCCGATGCGCAGACCGCAGGCTATCGCAGCATGATTGCCGAATTGGAGCAGATGCTGGTTGCATGTACCGGCTACGCGGCGGTAAGCTTGCAGCCGAATGCCGGTTCGCAAGGCGAATACGCCGGTCTGCTGATTATCCAAAAATACCACGCCAGCCGTGGTCAAGCGCACCGCAATATCTGCCTGATTCCATCCTCTGCGCATGGGACGAACCCCGCGTCGGCGGCGCTGGCCAATATGCAGGTCGTGGTCGTCGCTTGCGATGAGAACGGCAATGTGGATGTGGATGACTTGCGTACCAAAGCCGAACAGCACAGCGACAACCTCGCCGCATTAATGATTACCTATCCGTCCACGCACGGCGTGTTTGAAACCCGCGTGACCGAAATTTGCGACATCGTGCATCAACACGGTGGCCAAGTCTACGTCGATGGCGCGAACATGAACGCGATGGTCGGTCTGTGCGCACCGGGGCAGTTTGGCGGCGACGTATCGCACCTGAATTTGCACAAAACCTTCGCCATTCCACATGGCGGTGGCGGTCCGGGCGTAGGACCGGTTGCTGTTGGCGCGCATTTGGCCGAGTTTTTGCCGAATCTCACCAGCGTTGGCTACGAGCGCAATCCGAGCGGTATCAGCGGCGTGTCTTCCGCGCCGTATGGCAGCGCGGGCGTATTGCCGATCACCTGGATGTACATCGCCATGATGGGCGCAGCCGGTTTGACCGAGGCGAGTAAAGTCGCCATGCTTTCGGCCAACTACATCGCGCACGCGCTCAAAGACGACTTTCCTGTGCTGTATTCGGGTGCCAACGGACTGGTGGCGCATGAATGCATTCTCGATACGCGCGGCGTGAAAGACACGGCGGGCATCACCGTGGACGATATTGCCAAACGCCTGATGGATTTTGGCTTCCACGCACCGACCATGAGCTTCCCCGTGCCGGGCACGCTGATGATTGAGCCGACCGAGTCCGAACCGCTGGAAGAGCTGGATCGTTTCATCACCGCGATGAAAACCATCCGCGCTGAAATCGCCGCCGTCGAAAAAGGCGAAATCAGCAAGGATGACAACCCGCTCAAACATGCGCCGCATACCGCACAAATGCTCATGAGCGCCGACTGGGCGCATCCGTACAGCCGCGAACAAGCCGCCTATCCGGTGGACAGCCTGCGTCAGAGCAAATACTGGGTGCCTGTGGCGCGCATTGATAACGTTTACGGCGACCGCAATTTGTTCTGCGCGTGTGTGCCGGTGAGCGAATATCAATAAACGCAAACGCTTCGCAAAAAACCTGCATAAATCAAAAAATGCAGGTTTTTTGTTTGTATGGATCGAAAGTTTTTGAAATTTATTTGTGTTGTAGTTGATTGATCACTTGTTGCGCATTTTGCTGGCGTTCTAGTTCATTTTTTGTTCGAGCTTGTACTTGTTCCGTTAATTTTTGTCGTTTATCGTCAGAAATGATAACAAATTGATAGCCGCCGGTGCGTTCGCTTGCTATTGCAATATTTTCATTCGGATGAAATACAAGTATTTCACGTTCAGATGCTGTTTGCCAACCATGCTCTTTTAGGGTTTGAAAGAAATAATCACGCCCTTTTTCTTTTAGACATATTTTTGGGGCGCCCCACGGGTATTCATCAATTTTCGCCTCTGGGTCGTGGATACGTGCTAATTTGAGCTGTTTATCCATGCACTGTTCATTTTTGGTGTCTTAAGATAAATCGAAATACACGCCTTGAAACCCCAAATCCTGCGCGGGTACATTGCGAATATCACTCGAAAAATCTTTATAGGGTCCTTTTTTGATGATGTCGTAAGGCAAATCGCCATCGGGACGTAGAGTTATACGAGCGGACTTAATGGGTGCGTTATAAAGAGATTTCGTGGTTGAAATGCAAGTATATCCATAGTAGTCCGCTTTGCAATTTTCAAACTGCATCGATTGTACAGCGTTCATTCGTCCTGCGCCAATAACCCATTCAAGCTGTGGTGAGTGGATATTGCGTTTTGCTTGTTCGTAATCGTCAGCTGTCTGCTTGGCTCGTTGTTCAATTTTCTCCGGCGTGTTTTCAATTTTATCGTGAACATATCCCGCCGTACCCAAACCTATGAAAGCAAGAAACATCAAGGCCATACACATTGCAACAGCACTGAAAATTGCATCCATGATTTTTATCCGGTTGATATTGTTTCTTTATTTTGCGGAATTTTTATCAGGGAAGCAAGTAGCGGTTGGTAAATTCTTATAAAAATACACAGATTTAAATGTACTTGATGTGCAGTTAGGGTTTTAACCACGGATTCGGCGTGGTTTTGCCTTCGGTCGGATAGCCCTTGCTTTGGGCATATTGGCGCAGATGGGTTTGGCGTTGCGCGGTGTCGGGGTGGGTGGCGAGCCATTGCGGTAGCCAGCGGCGTGCGTTGTGGTTGTTTTCTTCATCCGCCAAAAGCTGGTACATCTCGATGCCACCTGCAACCGTGCCGTAGTGCGCGTGCAGCGTGCCGAGCGCGGTTTCGTCGGCGGCAGTTTCCTGCGCGCGGCTGTAGGAGAGCATTCCGAGCATGAGGCTTTGGTCAATCGCGCTTTGTTGGCCGAAAATGGCGGCACGGGCGAGCTGAAGCATTGCGGTTTGGCTGACGGCTTTGAGTGAATCGCGGTGCTGCAAATGCGCCATTTCATGTGCCAATACCATGCTTAATGCTTGCTCGGTCGGGGCTTTTTCGAGCAATCCTTGCATGACGACGACATTGCCGCCGAAGGTGGCGAATGCGTTCACGTCCGGCTCGGGGCTGACGTGGATTTTGACCTGCATCCCGTCGGGTAAATTCATGTTGTGCGCCAGTTGGTCGGCGAGACTTTGTAGTTTGTCGTCCGTGTGCGTGCCTTCGAGCAAAGCTTGTGCCAGCGGCGCGAGGTAGCGCTGTTCATAGGCATACGGTAGATATTGACCGATGCCCCACGCCAGCGCACGCGCGAGGCCAAACAGAATGAGCAAAAGCAAGCCAACTTGTACCAGCAGTCGCCACAGTTCGCGTGAGGCCGGCTCGTGCGTGATGTTGGGGTTGTGTCGCTCGTCAAGCTTGGGGTTTTCAATCTGCATGGTATCGGTGTTGTTTGTTAGGCAGTAGCGGTGGCGCGGTCTGTTGCTGGCGTTTCGGATGGTGGCAGATAGCCTGCCGTGCCGAAGGCCATGGCCTCTACGGTTGAGGAGCTGGAGGCGTCTTTATTGATCGAGGCGGTGGTGAATTTGACGTTGCAGATGATGTTTGCGCCTTGCTTTTGGGTGTTTTCTTTCATGCGCAAAATCGCTTCGCGCCGCGCGCGATCCAGCAGGCTTTCAAATGAGGTGACGTGTCCGCCAAACAGACTGCGCAGCCACGCGACGAATTGTTTGAAATAATCCGATGCGACCACGACGCTGCCCATCACCAACTGTGCGTTTTGCAGTTCGGCGGGCGGCTCTTTCACACTGGTGAGCAGGATGTGGCGCAGGGCTTCTTCGCGCGCCAAAATGCTCTGGTAATGTTTGCGCTCGGCGCGTCGGCCAAAGAAAAAACCGAGCAGCATCATGCTGACAAAGATAATGAGTTTAATGAGTGCGTCCATATCAATTGGCTTAACTGAGGGCTTAACTGAGCGGTTCAACTATCACGGCGCTGCCGTAGGCGAAAATCTCGGCTGCGCCGGCGGTGATCGCCGAGGTGGAAAAGCGGATGTTCAGAATCGCGTTTGCACCGAGTTGGCGCGCCTGTTCCTGCATCCGCTCAATGGCTTCTTTACGCGACTCTTCGAGCAACTCGGTGTAGCCGCGCAATTCGCCGCCGAATACGTTTTTCACGCTGGCCATGAGGTCGCGTCCCGCGTGTTTACTGCGCACGGTGGAGCCTTGCACCAGCCCCAGATGTTTGACGACGCGGTATTCGGGCAGGGTTTCTAAATTACTCAGTAGCATGGATTTTCCTTGGTTGAATGATGGCTCATTATACATTCCTCGGCTTGCTTTGTTTCGGTGCAGACAATGTGGGTTTGCACTGGAATGGCTTCTTATCCTGACGCAACGAATATTTTTGCACCAAAATATTGCAAAATTGAAGCGTTGCACCGATTTGGACAAACTTTTGTGACATTTTGGGCTGTTGGATGCACCTGCATGAATTTACCATGCGCACGTTTATTGGAATCTCGCGGTTGCGAGGTGCGGATTGTATGTTTGTATAAGGAGCGTGCGGTGGAGTCATCGAATCAAGCGGTGAGTATTAGCCAATTTTTACAGTTGCAAAGCGGCGTCGACGTCATGTTTTTGCTCATCGGTGCGGTGATGGTGCTGGCGATGCACGCCGGTTTTGCCTTTTTGGAGCTGGGTACGGTGCGCCGTAAAAATCAGGTGAATGCGCTGGTGAAAATCTTGGTGGATTTTTGCGTGTCGACCTTGGCGTATTTTTTGGTTGGCTTTGGCATTGCCTATGGCGAGCATTTTTTCGGCAGTGCGCAGACCATGGTGCAGAATAATGGCGTTGAACTGGTGCGCTTTTTCTTCTTGCTCACGTTTGCGGCGGCGATTCCGGCGATTATTTCCGGCGGGATTGCCGAGCGGGCGAAATTTTTGCCGCAGGTGATCGCAACCTCCTTGCTGGTCGGACTGATTTACCCGATTTTTGAGGGCATGGTTTGGCACGGCAATCTGGGTATGCAGGGCGTGTTCAAGGCATGGTTTGGCGAGGAGTTCAAGGATTTTGCCGGTTCGGTCGTGGTGCATACGGTGGGCGGCTGGATGGGTTTGGTCGCGGTGCTGCTGCTCGGCTCGCGTCGCGGACGTTATTCCAAAGAAGGGCGCATTTCGGCGCATCCGCCGTCCAATATTCCGTTTTTGGCTTTGGGCGCGTGGACGCTGACGGTTGGCTGGTTCGGCTTTAATGTGATGAGTGCGCAAAAAATCGCCGATATTTCCGGTTTGGTTGCGGTGAACTCGTTGATGGCGATGGTGGGCGGAACGTTGGCGGCTTTGGTCGCAGGCAAAAATGACCCGGGTTTTATCCACAACGGTCCTTTGGCGGGCTTGGTCGCGGTGTGCGCCGGTTCGAATTTGATGCATCCGATCGCGGCTTTGTTTGTGGGTGCGGTCGCAGGCGCCTTGTTTGTCTATATGTTTACTCTGACGCAAAACCGCTTGAAAATCGACGATGTACTCGGTGTGTGGCCTTTGCATGGTCTGTGTGGCGCTTGGGGCGGCATTGCTGCGGGGATTTTTGGGCAGACGGCGCTCGGCGGTTTGGGTGGCGTGAGCTTTTTCTCGCAACTGTTCGGTACGTTGTTGGGTATTGTGATCGCGGTGCTGGGCAGTGCGCTGGTGTATGGAACGCTCAAGGCAACGATGGGCATTCGTTTGACGCACGAAGAGGAATATAACGGCGCAGATTTGAGCATTCACAAAATCGCCTCGACTTCGGATGCGTGAGCGAATGCTTGTGCTGCATCAGCCCCGATGACGCTCGGGGCTTTTTTGTGCTTCAATAGCCTGCAAAAAGAGGTGAAGAATGGGGTGGAAAAAGTGGGCAAAAAATCGGCTTGGGTCGTTAATTCAATGCTTTGCAGATAAATGCTGTGGTATAATGCGCGGCGTTGTTTAAAGGCATTTTGTCTATTTTTTAAACAGTTGCAAGTGATTTTAAGCACGGCTGATCGGTTTTTTACGGAATCGCCCATCGGTCATCATCATTCAACGTGAATCCATGCGAGGCATGGGTTGCGGCTTGATTCAGCAGTTATTCATTCATTATTTGTACAGGAGCATGGCAACATGGCAATCGAACGCACTTTATCTATCATCAAACCGGACGCAGTGGCAAAAAACGTCATCGGTCAAATTTACAGCCGTTTTGAAAACGCGGGCTTGAAAATCGTTGAAGCGAAAATGAAACATTTGAGCCAAGCCGATGCAGAAGGCTTCTACGCAGTACACAAAGAGCGTCCTTTCTTTGGCGACTTGGTGAAATTCATGATCTCCGGTCCGGTGATGATTCAGGTGTTGGAAGGCGAAAACGCCGTTGCCAAAAACCGCGAATTGATGGGCGCGACCAATCCGAAAGAAGCCGCTGCCGGTACCATCCGCGCGGATTTCGCCGAATCAATTGATGCGAACGCGGTTCACGGCTCTGATAGCCTCGAAAACGCTGCCATCGAAATCAAATATTTCTTCGGCTAATCGTAGCAGTCGGATGAATCGGACGATTCGTTTGCCGTTTGATGAAGTGATGACGTAAACATTCGGTCGCCGCTTCATTGGGCTGAATGAGGGCAAACGATATCCAAAAGGCGCGGCGCGGTAGGCTCGCGCTTTTGGTCTTTTTAGGCGAACGCAGTATCCGCTGTTTTATTGTGGTTTTATCGTGGTTTTTCAGTTGGTTTTGGCTCGATTGGCTTCGGTTCGATTTTTTCAATTCGACGAATGCGCCGAATGGCTTAAGTGATTTATGACAACGCACACCAATTTACTCAATTTTGATGCCAAGGGCATGAACGAATTTTTCGCTCAGATGGGCGAAAAGCCGTTCCGCGCGCGTCAAGTGCTGCGTTGGATTCACCACATGGGCGCGCAAAACTTCGAGCAAATGACCGATTTGGCCAAATCTTTGCGTGCGCGCTTAGAGGCTGAATGCAGCTTACCCCTGCCGACGATTTTGAGCGATCACGTCTCGACCGACGGCACGCGTAAATGGCTGACCGATGTGGGGCAGGGCAATGCGGTGGAAACCGTGTACATTCCCGAAACCTCGCGCGGTACGCTGTGCGTGTCCAGCCAAGCCGGTTGTGCGGTCAACTGCCGCTTTTGCTCCACGGGGCATCAAGGCTTTAATCGCAACCTGACCACGGCGGAAATCATCAGCCAACTGTGGTGGGCCAATCATGCGCTCGGCGCTGATCCGAAAGGTAATCGCGTGATTACCAACGTGGTGATGATGGGCATGGGTGAACCGCTGCTCAACTACAACGCGCTGGTGCCTGCGCTCAATCTGATGCTTGACGACAACGCCTACGGGCTGTCGCGTCGCCGCGTCACGGTCTCGACCTCCGGCGTGGTGCCGATGATGGATCGGCTCAAAGAGGATTGTCCGGTGGCATTGGCCGTATCCTTGCATGCGCCGAACGATGCGCTGCGTGACGAGTTGGTTCCGTTGAACAAAAAATACCCGCTGCGTGAGCTGATGGACGCGTGTTTGCGCTATTTGGAAAAAGCGCCGCGTGATTTTGTGACCTTTGAATACGTCATGCTGCGCGGCGTCAATGACAGCGTGGCGCAGGCCAAAGAGTTGGTCAAACTGGTGCGCGATGTGCCGTGCAAATTCAATCTGATTCCATTCAATCCGTTCCCTGAGTCGGGTTTGAAAGTGTCTTCGCGCGATCAGGTGCGTGCGTTTGGCGAAGTCTTGCTCGAAGCAGGCATCGTCACCACTATTCGCAAAACGCGCGGCGACGATATTGACGCGGCGTGCGGGCAATTGGCCGGACAGGTGCTGGATCGCACACGGCGCAACGAACGCGCGGCGGAGCAAAAATTGATTTTCACCCCGCGCCCGACGAATGTGATTTCGTTTGAGCAAATGCAATCGCAGATTGATGCGCTCAATGACGCGCCCCATGCGGCATCGAAAGCAGGTGAGCGCTCATGAACCTCCACGCGCACCGGATTGGATTCGCCTTGAGTTTGAGTCTGCTGAGTGCCACGGGGTGGTTGAGCGCCTGTGCGAGCACGAGTGCCAATAGCGCTCAGGCGCAGGCGCGGGTACACACTGAGTTGGCGGCGCGTTATTACCAAGCGGGACAAGTCGCCGTAGCGGTGCAGGAGGCGCAAATCGCACTCGATAGCGATGCGGGCTATGTGCCGGGGCATACGTTGTTGGCCTTGATCTATGCGCAGTTGCGCCAAAATGCACAGGCCGATGCACATTTTCGTCAGGCGCTGAGTTTGAGCGAGGTACAGCGTTTGCCCACCAGCGACTTGCGCAACAGCTATGCGTGGTATTTGTGTCAAACCGACCGCATGGCGCAAGGTTTGAACGAATTGTCGCCGGTGTTGCGCGATCCGTTGTACGGCAGTTTGGACAAGGCTTTGGTCAATGCCAGCGTGTGCGCGGCGCGTCTGGAGCAATACGAGTTGGCCGATTCATACATCAATGCGGCACTGGCGATGCGCCCGGATTTTGCCACGGCGTATCTGTACCGAGGGCATTTGGCGGTGCAAAAATCGCAATGGCGCGCGGCGCAAGCGGATTGGCAAATGACGCAAAAACTATTGGGCGATGCGCTGGAAACGCCGGAAACGCTGTGGCTGCTCGCACGCATTGAGCATGGTTCGCCGAGCCATCGAACGGGCGCGGCAGAGCGGCTGCAAAAGCAGTTCCCCGCGTCGCAAGAGGCCAAATGGCTGCGTGCCGAACAATGGCAATGGTTTTAACGGTACTAACCCCTATTTTTAGAACACATCTGGATCATATTGGACAATGAGCATGGATAATCCAACCAATTTCACCAACGAAGCAAGCCCATCCGCACAGAGTTTGGGGCAGTATTTGGCCAAAGCACGCTTGGCCAGCGGTTTATCGATCAGCGACTTGGCGCAGCGCACCAACCGACCCGTTGCCTATTTAGAGGCCTTGGAAACGGACGATTTCTCGCAGATTAGCACACCGGTGGTGCTGCGCGGGATTGTGAGCCAATACGTCAAGGCGGTCGGCGCGGATCAGGCACAAGCGATGGCCTTGCTGCCAAGCCAATTCAAACCTGCCAGTGCATTGGCCTCGGTCGGTATCAAAGAAGGGCAAAAGCCGATCAAGCAAACCGCCAGCATGGGGCGTTCGGGATTGCCGAAATTGGGCTTGGTATTGCTGAGTTTGATCGTATTGGCCTTGTTGGCCTACTGGATTTTTGGCGCACGCCTGTTCAAAGGCCGTGACGATGCGCAAAAACTCACACCGCCGAACCAAGTGCAAGTGGCTACGCCGCCGGCGCAGCCTACTGCAACGCCTGCGCCAGAAACGGCCAATACCACCACGCCTGCCGCACCTACCGCAGCAGCGCCTGCAGACGCAACCGCTACACCTACCGCGCCTGCAGATGCAACAGCGCCTGCGGGCGATGCCCTGAATCTCAAATTCCGTGGGCCGGTTTGGGTGGAAATCAAAGATGCGCAGGGCAAAATTCTGTTGACCGGCTTGCAACAGCCGGACACCGAGCAAAATGTTCAAGGCGAAGCGCCACTGCGCGTCAAATTGGGTGACGGTACCAAAGTCGATATGAGCTGGAAAGGTCAGCCGTATGACTTAGCGCCATTGCTCAAAGGCCGCAATACCGTGGTTCGCATTGAGAACCTACAATAATTGACAAATTGACAATCAATCATCAGGAGTGATTATGGGCGTTCAAGTCGGCATCGGCGCACGCAACCACACACACGAAGTCGTGGTGCGCCACGGCACGCATCAAGTCATCATCGGCGGCACGCATCCGGTGGTCGTGCAATCCATGACTAACACCGACACCGTTGACGCACTCGGCACCGCGATTCAAGTCAAAGAACTGACGCAAGCCGGTTCCGAGCTGGTGCGCATCACAGTCAATTCGCCCGAAGCCGCGCAGGCCGTGCCATATATTCGTGAAAAACTCGACCAAATGGGCGTATACACCCCGCTGGTGGGCGATTTTCACTACAACGGTCACAAATTACTGACTCAATACCCCGACTGCGCGCAAGCCCTGTCCAAATACCGCATCAATCCGGGGAATGTCGGCGCCGGCTCCACCCGCGACGACAAATTTGCCCAAATGATCGAAGTGGCGGCCAAATACGACAAAGCCGTGCGCATCGGCGTGAACTGGGGCAGTCTCGATCAAAAAGTCCTCGCACGCATCATGGACGAAAACCACACACGCGCGACACCGTGGACGGCGCAGCAGGTCATGGTCGAGGCATTGATCACCTCTGCACTCGAATCCGCACAAGCTGCCGAAAACATCGGCTTGGGCGCGGACAAAATCGTGATTTCATGCAAAGTCTCAGCCGTACAAGACTTGATCGCCGTGTACCAATCGCTCGCCCAGCGCTGCGATTATGCACTGCACCTCGGTTTGACCGAAGCGGGCATGGGCAGCAAAGGCATCGTCGCCTCCACCGCCGCCTTGTCCGTGTTGCTCCAACAAGGCATCGGCGACACCATCCGCATCTCACTCACGCCCGAGCCGCATGGCAAGCGTGAAAAAGAAGTCATTGTCGCGCAAGAAATTTTGCAAACCATGGGCTTGCGCCAATTCACCCCGATGGTTGTCGCCTGCCCGGGCTGTGGTCGAACCACCAGCACCGTGTTCCAAGAGCTGGCCGACAGCATCCAAAACTACTTGCGTGCGCAAATGCCGATCTGGAAAGACATCTATCCGGGCGTCGAATCCATGACCGTCGCCGTGATGGGCTGCGTGGTCAACGGGCCGGGTGAGTCGAAACACGCCAATATCGGTATTTCATTACCGGGTACGGGCGAAACGCCGGTCGCGCCGGTGTACGTCGATGGCGAACGCGTGAAAACGCTTAAGGGCGATGGCATCGCCACCGAGTTTCAGGCGATTGTGGAAGAATACGTTAAGCAAAAATACACGGTATAAAGAGATTTGACGGGGTTGTTGTAAAAACTAACGCACACCGATGTGTGTTAATGAAACAAAAGGGTTGCGGGTTATTTAAAAAATTCAATCAAATGATAATTCTTAAATTAAAGTACGAAGTGCAACAAAAAAATCGGTAAGAGAAGTCAAGGTGAGTACACTTGACCCTCTCTACGCCAATAGAAAGTTGCCATGACACAGTACACCCACCTCAACCAAACAGAGCGT
>JBATQE010000003.1:0-95893 GCA_049291875.1 Burkholderiaceae bacterium | reverse complement strand
AATAAAAATTTTAATTTATATAATAAATATAAAAATAATAGATAAATCCAAACAAAAAGCCACTCGGAATCATCTGAGTGGCTTTAAATTTTGGTGGGCCATGTTGGACTTGAACCAACGACCAAAGGATTATGAGTCCTCTGCTCTAACCACTGAGCTAATGGCCCGTTGTGTTTTTACGAAGGCGTTATTGTACGCAAAAACCGGTTGATTGGACAGTCTCTTTATTCACTTCAACGGCGTGCTTGAACGGGATAAAAAGACTGGATATCGTTTCGTCAGTTGTTCTCTAAGAAGCTTTTGAGTTTTTCCGAGCGGGACGGATGACGCAGCTTGCGCAGGGCTTTGGCTTCGATTTGGCGGATGCGTTCACGCGTGACGTCAAATTGTTTGCCGACTTCTTCGAGTGTGTGGTCGGTGGTCATTTCGATACCGAAACGCATACGCAGCACTTTGGCTTCGCGTGGCGTGAGCGAGTCCAGCACATCTTTGACGATGTCTTGCATGCCGGTGTGTAGGGCAGCTTCCGCCGGTGTCATGGCGTTGCCGTCCTCGATAAAGTCGCCTAAATGTGAGTCTTCGTCGTCACCGATCGGGGTTTCCATGGAAATCGGTTCTTTGGCGATTTTCATGATTTTGCGGATTTTGTGCTCCGGCATATCCATTTTTTCGGCCAACACGGATGCATCCGGTTCGACGCCGGTTTCTTGCAGGATTTGGCGTGAAATGCGGTTCATTTTGTTGATGGTTTCGATCATGTGTACCGGAATACGGATGGTGCGTGCTTGATCGGCAATCGAGCGGGTGATTGCTTGGCGAATCCACCACGTTGCGTAGGTGGAGAATTTGTAGCCACGGCGGTATTCGAATTTGTCCACGGCTTTCATCAGACCGATGTTGCCTTCTTGGATCAGATCCAAAAATTGCAGACCGCGGTTGGTGTAGCGTTTGGCGATGGATATCACCAGACGCAAGTTGGCTTCGGTCATTTCTTTTTTCGCCGTTCGGGTTTTTTTCTCGCCGTCGGTCATTTGCTTGTGGATGTCGCGCAAATCAGGCAGAGGTAAGAGGACTTCTTTTTGAATGTCGATCAGGCGATTTTGCAATTCGTGCAGGGCAGGGACATTGCGCTCGAAAATGGTGTTGAATGCGTGTGGTTTTTTCAGTAGATCACTTGCCCAGTTCAGGTTGGTTTGATGGCCGGGGAAGTTGACGATGAAGTAGTCAACGCTCATACCTACTTTATCCACGCATAGGGTGCGGATTTGACTTTCGATGTCGCGAATGGATAGAACCTGTTGGCGTAGCTTGTCGCACAGACGATCGACAGTACGTGCGGTAAAGCGTATGTCCATCAGTTCCTGGGTCATGGCATCTTGCGCTTTGTCATAGGTTTTGGAGCGATAGCCGTCTTTGTCAAAGGCCACGCGCATTTTGTCAAACAGCTTTTCGATGCTGTTGAATTTTTCCAATGCGCGTGCTTTCAACGCTTCCAACTGCTTGCTGGAAACTGCGCCACCGTTGGTGTCGTCGTCGCTTTCGTCGTCATCAATGTCTTCAATGTCTGCGTCTTCAAACTCTTCTTCTGCGCCGACAAAGCCATCAACGACTTCGTCAACCGGTGCTTCGTCATTGCGAATTTTGGCGAACATTTCGCGCAGCTCTTGGATAATAGCCGGACAGGCGGAAATTGCCACCATCATTTCGCGTTGGCCTTCCTCAATGCGTTTGGCAATTTCAATTTCTTGTGCTTTGGTCAGTAATTCGACAATCCCCATTTCACGCATATACATACGCACAGGGTCAGTGGTACGGCCAAACTCGGAGTCCAATGTGGATACGGCAACCTCAACTTCTTCTTCAGTGGTGTCGTCGGCGTTGGCTACGGGAACGTTGTCGCTCATCAGCAACACTTCGGCATCCGGTGCCTGCTCGTAGACCTGAATTCCTAAGTCGGAGAAGGTGGAAACGATATTGTCCAGTGCATCGCCCTCAACCATGTCGTCTGGCAAGCTGTCGTTGATTTCGGCGTAGGTCAAATAACCGCGTTCTTTACCCTGTTTGATCAACAGGGTCATTTGCAGGCGCTTGAATTCTAAGGCTTGCGCGGACTCTTCGGATTCTTTGCCTTTTTTGCTTTTGGCTTTTTCAGGCTTGGTTTCGATCTCAACGATTTCTTCTTCGCTATCGCTAATTTCATCCATTTCGTCATCGATCAAATCATCGTCTTTGCTCAAATCCAAATCGTCGTCCAGTACGGCTTTTTTACCGCTTTTGGTCGTCGATGTTTTGCTGGCTGGTTTCGTTGCTTTCGTGGTAGCAGCGGTTTTGCTCACAGGCTTGGCTGCGCTGGTGGTCGCTTTGGCAACTGATTTGGCAGAAACGGCTTTTGCGCTACTCGTAGTTTTTGTGCTGGCTCGGCTTGATGGACTGGTTTCAGCCGGTTTGCTCGCCACTTTTTTCACCGGTTCTTTGGGTGCTGCGGCGGGCGTGGTTGGGCTGGATTTGGTGTTTTTTGCCGTTGGGGTGGCTTTCGATGGGGTTTTCGGTTGGGTTTTACTTACAGGCATATTACTTTTCTGAGAGGTAGGGGCTTTGACGCTCGGTGTCACAGCCGCTTTTTTCGTTGGCATTTTCGCCGCAGAGGGTTTTACTGCGGTTTTTGCAGAGCTGGTGCCGGCACGTTTGCTGGGCGCGGTGGCCACGGTGCGTGCCGGAGTGGGTTTAACCACAGCGGTTTTTTTGACTGGCGCAGTGGGGGCTTTGGTCGTTGTCACGACAGCTTTCTTGGCAGGGGTTTTGCTTGCTACGTTGCTGGCTGGCTTTGCGGTAGCCGGCTTGTTGGCAGTGCGGGCGCTCGTTGCGGTTTTGGCCGCTGGTCGGCTGGTTACTACGGGTGTTTTGCTTGAGGCTTGTGCCGCTGCCTTTGTGGTGGGTTTGGCGACAGGTTTTTTAATCACTGGTTTAACCACGTTTGCACTGGTTTTAGCTGGGGCTTTCACCGGTGTTTTAGGCGAGGTATTAACGGGTGCTTTGGCTGTGGCTTTGCTGGTAGCTACGGGCTTATTGACTGTTTTACTGGTTGGTTTGGAAACTGTTTTGACCGAATTTTTGGCGGTACTGGTTTTGCTGGAATTTTTGTTTGAGCTCATGGGGTAGGCCTTTTTAAAAAATTACTGCTTTTCTCAAATACAACGATTCAGTGACAATAAGCTGCTGGTTGGTTCGATACGCTCAAAACTTAGTTACTTATAGATTTGATAACAGCCATAGAACTGCGCATTATAGCATATCTTAGCGGGTTTTTTCTGTGAATAGTTGGTTGTTTGCGCGGATTTTCAGTTCAAAAACAGGTGCTTAGCACAAATTTTAGATGCCGAATCAATTCACGCAAATTTTAGGTGTAGCGCGCGCGTTCTTGCAAGAGTTGGCTGTATTCCTCTTTGGCTTTGGGATCGTGGGCCAACTGCTGAGCAAGTGCTTCCAACCTATTTTCTAAATGCTGGCGATACAGGTTTTTTTCAAGGGCTTGCAGTGCAATTTGTGCATCGGTCTCGGTGATTTCAGGCTCTTGCAATTGGCGTTGCAGGATGTGTTGATACAAAGTCCAATGATCAAGTTGCTCGATTTGGTGGTAAATGACCGCCGGTGAAAGCTGACTGGCGGGCTGTGTTTGTAAAAACTCAATCAATTGCGTCAAAGGCTGATGCTGTGCTTGCTGTTGCCAAGCGGCCAACTGCGTGTGCTGAGCGGCGCTCGGATGCGCCAAAATCAAACGCAAAGCCTGATCAATGGCCGAGAGTGGTTGACTGCGTTTGCTTTTTTCGGGTGCGCGTTTGCGGGTGCGCGTTTGTCCCGTGATTTCGGCGTATTCGGCCACGTCTATGGCCTGAATGCCCAGTTGGTCGGCGATGGATTGAATGATCTGCGTGCGCAAGGCGTTGTGCGGTATGGATTGCAGCAACGGTTTGGCTAAATGCAATTGGCGCGCGCGTGCTTCGGCGTGTGCCTCAGGCGCCGCTTGACGTAGGCCGTAGAGTAAAAATTGCGACAAGGTCATCGCCGATTTGATTTCGGCGTTGAATCGTTCCGCGCCGAACTCGCGTACAAAACTGTCAGGATCGTGTTCGGGTGGTAGGAATAGAAACTGAATGGTGCGCGTGTCGGTCGCATAGGGGAGGGCGTTGGTCATCGCGCGCCACGCGGCTTTTCGACCGGCGGAGTCGCCGTCAAAACTGAAGACGATGCGGTCTGTGAAGCGAAATAGTTTTTGGATGTGCAGCGCGCTGGTCGCCGTGCCGAGTGTGGCCACGGCGTTGCCAATGCCGGATTGTGCCAACGCGACCACGTCCATATAGCCCTCAACCACCAAAGCAAAACGGTTGTGCGAGATGCTGCTGCGCGCCTCAAATAGACCGTATAGCTCCTGATTTTTCTGAAAAACCGGTGTTTCTGGTGAATTGAGGTATTTTGGCTCGCCTTTGTCCATAATGCGCCCGCCAAAGCCGATGATTTGGCCTTTGACATTGCGAATCGGGAACATCACGCGGTCACGGAAAAAATCATAGCGCCGAGAGTTGTCCTCTTTTTGTTTGATCAAGCCGGCATCAATCAAGCTGTTCGATTGATTGTAATCGGCAAAAACGCTGCTCAAATTCGGGCGGTCGGGTGCAAAACCCAGTCCGAAGCGTTGTGCGATTTCGCCGGTCAGGCCGCGTCGTTTCAGATAGCCAACGGCGTCGGGATGTTTCGGTAATTGCTCGCGATAAAATTTCGCCGCTTCTTCCAAAGCTTGGCTGATGTTTTGCGTGCGGATTTTTCGTTCGGTTTGTTCGGCGATTTGCTGACGCGATAAAGGCTTGTCTTCCGGTACCTTCATGCCCGCACGAGAGGCCAAATCGTGTACGGCCTCGACAAAAGTCAGACCGTTGTGTTCCATCAAAAATCCCAGCGCCGTGCCGTGCGCGCCGCAGCCAAAGCAGTGATAAAACTGCTTGGTCGGGCTGACGGTGAACGATGGGGTTTTCTCGTTATGAAACGGGCATAAACCTTGCCGATTATTGCCTGCCTGCTTGAGCTGAACGTACTGTCCCACCACGTCGACGATGTCAACGCGCGCGAGCAGATCGTTGATAAACTCAGCAGGAATCATGGTGCGCGGTGATATGAATTAGGATAATTGTGCTTTAATCAGGGCGGAAACTTTGCCCATGTCGGCTTTACCGGCCAATTGACCTTTGAGCACGCCCATCACTTTGCCCATGTCCTGCATGCCTTTGGCTTCGGTCTGTGCAATCGCAGCGGAAACAGCGGAGGCGATGTCCTCTTCAGACATTTGTGCCGGTAGGTATGCGCTGATGATGTCTAACTCGAATTGCTCGACCTGTACCAAATCAGGGCGATTGGCTTGCTGGTATTGGCTGATGGATTCACGGCGCTGCTTGCAGGCTTTTTCAATCACGGCGATGACGGCCGCGTCATCCAGCATACTTTGCGTGTCGACTTCGCGTTGTTTGATGGCGGCAGAAAGCAGGCGCAGCGTGCCCAGTTTGTCCATTTCGCGCGCTTTCATGGCGGCGATTACGTCCGCTTGGATGGTTTCTTTTAAACTCATATTAACCTCTGGGAAGATGATGTTTGTATACAAGAATCATGTTTACTTATGACTCATTGCGTGGGAAAAATATTTTGATGATAAATTATAACGCATCCAATGCCGGCTTCCGATGAATGTGCTTCATGTTGTGTGCGTGTCATACATATTTTGCGCGCAAAGCAAAAAACCCGCTCGGTGGAGCGGGGTTCGTATTTTGCGTACTGTAACCGAGAGGGCTTTTAAACCTGTAGCGGTTAATTATTGCGTTTAGTACATTTTCTTTGGCAACATTTGGCTGCGGATGCGCTTGTAATGGCGTTTGCATGCGGCAGCGTGTTTGCGTTTGCGCTCGGTAGTTGGTTTTTCGTAAAATTCACGTGCGCGCAATTCGGTCA
Organism: Burkholderiaceae bacterium; assembly: GCA_049291875.1. Classification (GTDB taxonomy): domain Bacteria; phylum Pseudomonadota; class Gammaproteobacteria; order Burkholderiales; family Burkholderiaceae; genus CTSOIL-112. Next base: position 89,902 of record JBATQE010000003.1, on the reverse strand, counting down.
ATAAACCGGTTTTTTCGATCGCACGTTTGAAGCGACGCATCGCAACTTCAAATGGTTCGTTCTCTTTTACACGAATTAAAGGCATAATCACTCTTTTTCAAAAAATGTTTTGTTCCGTAAAAACAAAATCATAAAATAATGGCGCGGCCGGCAGGAATCGAACCCACGACCCCTTGGTTCGTAGCCAAGTACTCTATCCAGCTGAGCTACGGCCGCTGAGAACCGAAACTATAGCAAACTTTTTATTCGCTTGGCAAGTGTTTTTTTAAATTTTCTTAATTATTTGATTATTTTTTGCGGGTTTTTTGAAAAAATCGGTGTGCTTGAGTGGCTTTATTGCTGCAATGCAGTTAAAATGCGTCCATGTTTTTACGCTGTTTGCTCGCCTTTTTGCGTCGTTTGGGCTGCGTGACGAGGAATGTTTTATTGACATAATAACGAATAGCGCAGTATGACGCAGCGATGTTTTTAGTTTATTTGGATAAAAAATAAGTGCGGTTTGTTTGACCGCTGTTCATGATGTTTTAGGTAGGATCAAAAATGATCACAGGAAGCTTGGTGGCGCTGGTCACCCCGATGTTGGAAGATGGTTCAGTTGATTTTAACGCGTATCGTGCTTTGATTGACTGGCATGTGGCGCAGGGAACGGACGCGATTGTCGCCGTCGGTACCAGCGGCGAGTCGCCAACGGTGTCGGTGGACGAGCATTGCGAATTGATGAAGGTGGCGGTCGAGCATGCGGCTGGGCGTATTCCGGTGATTGCCGGTGCGGGCGGTAATTCGACCCATGAGGCAATTAAACTGACGCGTTATGCGCATTCGGTGGGTGCGGATGCCACTTTGCAGGTGGTTCCTTATTACAATAAGCCGACGCAAGAGGGCTTGTATCAGCACTTTAAAGCGATTGCCGAGTCATCCGATTGCCCGGTCGTGCTTTATAATGTTCCGGGACGTACAGTTGCTGATTTGGCCAATGAGACGATTGTGCGTTTGGCTCAAGTGGATAACATCATTGGCGTGAAGGATGCGACCGGTGACATTGGGCGCGGCATTCAATTGCTCAAACAGGTGCCGAAGGATTTTGCGGTGTACAGTGGCGATGACTCGACTGCGGCGGCATTGATTTTGATGGGTGCGCACGGCAATATTTCAGTTACAGCCAATATTGCGCCGAAAATGATGCATGATTTGTGTGTCGCTGCGCTCAATCATGATGTGGCCGAAGTGCGTCGTTTGAATGCGGTACTGTGCGATTTGAATAAATTGCTGTTTGTCGAGGCCAATCCGATTCCTGTGAAATGGGCGTTGGCGGAAATGGGTAAGATCGGTTTGGGCATTCGTTCGCCATTGACCGTTTTGTCTGAGGGCAATCAGGCGGTGATTCGTGCGGCTTTAAAATCTGCACAATTAATTTAAGTTTTTCACCTATAGTCTCGGGTGTTTGTAAACGGGCGACAGATTTATGCGTCGCTTAAAAGGTGTTAACCAGAGTATTTTCGATATACGCGTGTTATAACAGAGGATCTTACATGACGATTCAAAAATTCACCAAGACAGTGAAGGGTGCCATGACATTGGCGGCGTTGGGCGTGGCTTTATCAGCCTGTACCACCACCAGTCAGGAAAAAATCGATTATCGCAGCACAGTCAAAGGCTCGCCTTTGGAAGTGCCGCCGGGTTTGACCGATTATTCAAAAAATTCGCAGTATGATCTAAGCGGCGTGGTCAGCTACAAAACGGTGGCCTCGGGTCAAAATGTACCCGTCGCCGGTGTGCCGGTTTTGCTTGAGAGCAAAGACATGAGCATTGAGCGTGCGGGCGATACCCGTTGGCTGGTGATCAAGCGTCCGGCGGAGCAAGTCTGGCCGGCATTGCAAACGTTCTGGGAAGACAACGGCTTTACCTTGAAAACCAACCAGCCAAGCACCGGTATCATGGAAACCGACTGGGCTGAAAACCGCGCCAATCTGCCACAGACCGGTTTGCGCAAATTGATTGGCAAAGCCTTGGATTCCGTGTACGACACCGGCATGCGCGATATGTTCCGCACCCGCGTGGAAAAAACCAGTAATGGTACTGAGGTTTACATCAGTCATCGCGGTATGGAAGAGGTCTACACCTCCGCCAATAAAGATTCCACCACGTGGCAACCACGCCAAGCCGATCCTGAGTTGGAAGCCGAAATGTTGCGCCGCTTGATGGTGTCGTTGGGTACGGATAAAAAAGCCGCTGATGCCGCTATGCAAAATGCCGCCAACAAACTCAAAGGTGCTGAAATTCGTGGCGAACAATTGGTGGTCAATGACTCGATGGAAAACACCTGGCGTCGCGTGGGTTTGAGCTTGGATCGTGCCGGTTTGTCGATCACGGATCGCAACTTATCGCAGCGTGTGTACTATGTTACGCCGAATCCGGATGATCGCGGCCTGTTCAAAAAATCGTTTGGAAAACTGAAAGAAACCTATCAAGTTCGTTTCACCACGATTTCAGCCAATCAAACGCAAGTGAGCTTCGCCGATAAAAACGGTCAACCGTACACCGATCAAGGTTTGGCTCGCGTATTGAAAAATTTGAAAAATAGTTTGCAGTAATATGTCGGATTCCTACCTACGCTACGCCAGTCTGGGTAGCGGCAGCTCGGGAAATGCCACAGTCATCGAGGCGCGTTGTGAAGGTCAGACAACGCGCCTTTTGTTGGACTGCGGATTCTCGGTGCGAGATGCAGAAAAACGCTTGGCACGCCTGAATCTCAGCGGCGCAGACATTGATGCGCTGCTCATTACCCACGAACACGAAGACCACATCGGCGGCGCGGCACGTTTTGTACGTCGATACGGCTGCGATTTGTACATGTCGCGCGGTACCTACATCAGCGTGCTCAATCACAACACGCGTTCCTGCGCACAACTGCCTGTGCAATTCTGCGCGCATCAACGGGCGCTGACGATTGGCTCGATCGAAATTCTGCCGTATACCGTACCGCACGATGCGCGCGAACCGCTGCAATTCGTGTTCTCCGCGCATGGGCGGCGGCTGGGCATATTGACCGATGTCGGTCATGTGTCACCGATATTGACCGATGTGTTGCAAGGTTGCCATGCGCTGGTGCTCGAATTTAACTACGACGCGCAAAAAATGGCGGCTTCGACCAAATACCCACCTTCGCTCAAACAGCGCATCGTCGGCGCGCATGGGCATCTGGATAACCGAGATGCGCAAAAATTACTCGCCCAATTGATTCACAGCGAACTGCGCTCGGTACACGCCGCGCACCTCTCGCGCGAGACCAATTCGCCCGACTTGGTCGCGCAAATGTTGGATGAACTACTTCGCCCGCATGGGGTTCACTATACTGTCGCTTGCCAAGATGAAGGGTTTGATTGGTTTGATGTGCTGTGATTGGGTATGGAAGGGCGGGGTTTGACTTGTGTGAAGCAACGTACGAGTGACAAGTGGAAATGGAATCGATGCGGATTTCAGTGTTGATGATGTGTTGTTTTTATCAGGGTTGTGGCTTTTCTTTACAAAAAATCGCGCAGACTAAACATGCTCTGCGCGATCTTTTTATGAAGCGGTGACTGATGATTAAGCCTGCTTGTTCATCTCTTCAATTTTCACTTTCCACTCTTTCGGACCGGTTTCGTGCACTGAAATGCCGTTCGAGTCTACCGCTACTGTGACCGGCATATCGACCACATCAAATTCGTAAATGGCTTCCATACCGAGGTCTTCAAAGGCCAACACTTTCGCGGCTTTGATCGCTTTGGAGACGAGGTAGGCGGCGCCGCCGACGGCCATCAGATAGGCGGCTTTGTGCTTTTTGATCGCTTCGATGGCAGTAGGGCCGCGTTCGGATTTGCCGATCATGGTGATCAGGCCGGTTTGTGACAGCATCATCTCGGTGAATTTGTCCATGCGGGTGGCGGTGGTTGGACCGGCTGGGCCGACGACTTCGTCACGCACCGGATCAACCGGACCGACGTAGTAAATGGCGCGGTTGGTGAAATCAACCGGCAGTTTTTCGCCTTTGGCGAGCATGTCGGCGATGCGTTTGTGCGCAGCGTCGCGGCCGGTGAGCATTTTGCCGTTGAGCAGCAGGGTTTGACCCGGTTTCCATGCGGCGACTTGTTCCGGTGTGAGGGTGTTCAGATCAACCCGTTGGCTTTTCTCGGTGTCGGCGGTCCAGCTTACTTGCGGCCATGCGTCCATAGATGGCGGTGTGAGGATGGCTGGGCCGTCGCCATGCAGGTGGAAATGTACATGGCGGGTGGCTGCACAGTTGGGCACCATGCCGACCGGCAGTGAAGCGGCGTGGGTTGGATAGTCCATGATTTTGACGTCAAGGACGGTCGTCAGACCGCCGAGACCTTGCGCGCCAATGCCGAGTGCGTTGACTTTTTCGTACAGTTCGATGCGCAGTTCTTCAATGCGGTTGGATGGGCCGCGTTCGATTAATTCGTGCATGTCTACCGGTGCCATGATGGATTCTTTGGCGAGCAACATGGCTTTTTCGGGTGTGCCGCCGATACCGATGCCCAGAATGCCGGGCGGACACCAGCCTGCGCCCATGGTCGGTACGGTTTTGAGTACCCAGTCAACGATGGAGTCGGATGGATTGAGCATGACCATTTTGGATTTGTTTTCGGAGCCGCCACCTTTGGCTGCGACGATGACTTCTACTGCATCACCGGCGACCATTTCGATGTGTACGACGGCTGGGGTGTTGTCTTTGGTGTTTTGGCGTTTGCCTGCCGGATCGCGCAAAACGGAGGCGCGCAACAGGTTGTCCGGGTTGGTGTAGGCGCGACGTACGCCTTCGTTGACCATTTCTTGGATGGTGATGTCAGTGTCCCATTTCACGCCCATACCGATTTTCAGGAAAACCACGCCGATGCCGGTGTCTTGGCAAATTGGACGATGGCCTTCGGCGCTCATGCGGCTATTGGTCAAGATTTGTGCAATGGCGTCTTTGGCGGCGGGGTTGGCTTCGCGCTCATAGGCTTTGCCCAGCGCGCGGATGTAGTCTTCGGGATGATAGTAGGAAATGTATTGGAATGCGTCAGCAATTGAGCTGATGAAATCTTCTTTGCGTATCGTGGTCATACTTGCTCTCCAAGTGGTGGTTTAATGATGCGGGTATGTTTGCGCGCTGAGTTTATCAACCCAGGCCATGATTAAAGCGGAAATTAGAAATACAACGTGAATGCTGGCTTGTGCAATTAGGTCTCGGTCGCTGACTTTGCCCATGTCCATGAATGAGGTGAGCAGGTGAATTGAGGAGATACTGATGATGGCCATGGATAATTTGACTTTCAATACGCCGGCATTAACGTGATTGAGCCATTCGGGTTGGTCGGGATGATTGTCCACGTTGATGCGTGAGACAAAGATATCGTAGCCGCCGATGATGATCATAATGAGCAGATTGGCAATCATCACGATGTCAACCAGTCCCAGAACCGTAAGCATGATGTCGGTCTCATCAAGCATGCCAAGGGCGGTGCCGGAAACCAAATGGTACAGTTCTTTTAAAAATTTATAGACGTAGACAGCTTGGGCGACGATTAAGCCCAAATAAAGGGGAAGTTGTAACCAACGGGAGAGAAAAATGAATTGACTGAGCATGAATAATATCGATAATTGGGTCAAACAAACCGCCGCGACGAACAGCGAAAACAGGGCTTATTTTACACCATGTGCACCGCTTAGACGAGGCTTTCATCATGCGGTGCAAGGGTGTTTTTACTCAAAAATCCGATATTTATTCAAATGCTTAAAATTTAATCTTGACGAAGCAGAATCAGCGTGCTGTCACGCTCGCTCACACGCTCACCCATCCAAGTGGCGCGCCAACGGCGTTCTTTAAATTCGATGGGCATGTCTTCTTTGAGCTGATTGATCGGCAGACTCAATGCCTCGTTGGTGGTCAAAATATAGGGACATTGCACCTGCGAGAATGCCGATTGTTCCGGCAAAAACGGCACTTTGGCGTAGTAATACATCGCGCCACGCGCTTCATTACTCAATTGATAGGCGTGAACACAAGTGGTTTTGGTTGGCAGCTTTTGCGCCAGACTTTTACCCACGCGCTCATAGCTGCGGGTGTAGTCCAGCCACGGCATAGCCAGCGTTGCGAGCAATACCCAAACCATGACCAAACCACCGGAGGATAAAGCCACCGATTTCCACAGCGCGCGCGGCTCAAAGCGAATGCGCCAGCTTAATAAAAATGCCCAGGCAAAACTAACCAAACAGGCGAAAATAAATGGCAACCATCGGAATACGGGTTCAAATCCGGGCGCCAATTTGTTGATGTTATGATAAATACTTCTTGGATAACCGAGCCAAGACGCTTCCCACGCCATCCAAATGGCTGCGGCCAATACGGTAAAGGTCGCCAGAGAAAACCAATCAATGATGTTTGCGCGGCCGCGATTGAGTGTGGCCAAGCCAAATGGCGCCAAAACCAAAAAACCCGGCGTGAACATCAACAGGCTGGTGATGAAACGTTGCCCGGTGATCAAAATGTGAGCAGTCGGTGCGATCAGCAGCAAAATGCCCAAAATCATCATCGGCGTGGCCCACTGCGCACGCCAGCGCCACAGACAAACCAAAGCCAGTGGCCACAGCGGCCAAGCGAACACCAAAATATTACGGGCGAAAAAGCGCGTATTTTCCTTGGAAATAGGAGCGAAATGCTGGCCGTCGAGCCAGCCTTGGAAAAAATCGGCATTTTGTTGGATATTCATCAGCCAGATCAGCGGCAGTGCAATGCCGATCAACAGCACAATCGGTGCGGTATGCAGGCTATGGTCGCGCCAATGCGTGAAAAACAACACACTCAAGGTGATTAAAATAAAAGAGACGAACAAGGCAAACGGCACGCTCAAGCCCAAACCGGCCAAGCCCAAAGCCCACAGCCAGCGTCCCAGTTGTGGGCGTTCCAAGGTCAAACTTGCACCGAATAACCACAACATACTGACCATCAACTGTGTCGCGCCGTTGCTCGTGTCGTGGGTGTGTGCGGCAATACCGTAGGTCGCAATGAACAGCAGCACTGCCGAGTCCGCCAACATACGGCCATATTCGTGCGCTAAAGGCTGCCCGCCAAAGGTCAATGGTTGCGGTTGCACCTCATCGCGTTTGCCCAAACGATAAACCGCTTGCCATAAAAAATACATGGCCAGTGCGTCTTGGCAAGCGATGGCCAATTGCGCTGCGCTGAACGGCTGTAACAACGGGTTGAATAATTTGATGAACAATGCGCCGATCCAGTATGGCAAAGGACCGTTGTCTGGCACATATGCGCCAATTACGTTCGGCAACAGCCAATCGCTCATCGCGCCCTGCGCCATCGTCAGCATGATGCCGAAACTTTCCGCCTCTTGACGCCATACACCGCGCCAGATCAGGCCGGGCACAATATAGGCAATGGCCAACAGAAGCAAATACCGATGCGGCAGGCGAGTGGTGTCCTGTCGATTGAGGCGAAGCGGATTGGAAGGGGAAGGTGACTTCATGTGCGGTTGTGCCGTTTGAGTGCCGTGTTGAGCGGAAATGAGTTGTTATCGATTGTTGTGTTCATTATCTGCCACAAACCATCGGCCAGTCGAAAAATTAATAGAATTTTAACGAACTACGTCCCGTTGCATCAAGCTTATCGTGGATTTTGTGCATGTGCTTAAAAAGTAAGTGCGCAGGGATGTGTGGAACACAAAACAACACCATCAGCGGTTGATGTAAAAAAGGCGGCTTACGCCACCTTTTTGTACGGGTCAATCGCTTGATTACGCACCGGTTTTACCTGTGCTGCGTGAACCGTATTTGTTACGGAATTTCTCAACGCGACCAGCGGTATCGACGATTTTCTGAGTACCGGTGTAGAACGGGTGAGACTCAGAAGATACCTCTAGCTTGATCAAAGGATATTCTTTGCCTTCGAATTCGATGGTTTCACGTGCGTGCGCAGTGGTGCGAGAGATGAATTTAAAATCGCAAGAGATGTCGTGAAAGACGACTTCGCGGTATTCTGGATGAATATTCGGTTTCATGGGGTTGTTTCCTTTAAGTTCAATGACAGCCAATTAAACGGTCGTTTGACGATATTAACGATAATGAATGCTATTTCGTAAAACAACAATGAATTTAATCACACGTCGATTTAAAAAAGCCCTTAATTATCCGTGATTTTTCGGATAAATGCAAGCGGATCCGTTTGCTCGGTCAAAAGGTGGGGTGCAGATAAAACAGACTTGAATCAGGCTCCGGCTTGTTTGCAAGTGTGAGCCTCATTCATATAGGTACTATGCTTTACTACGTACTTTACCGTAGATCCACAGCAACAGAAATGCCACAACCACGGAGGCGAGGAAGCCCGCACCTTGTCCCGGGCGATACCAGCCCAGTGATTGACCCAGCGCGCCGGCAAGCACGGAACCGCCGATGCCCAATAAAGTGGTCATGATGAAGCCCAGATCGTCTTTGCCCGGATGCAAAAATTTGGCCAATACGCCGACCAAAAAGCCAATTAAAATGGTCCAAATCCAACCCATAATGCGCTCCTTTTTCAGTTTGTCGCAAATTGTTGTGAAAACGGCTTGAATCTATGAATCATTCAAGCCGTTTACTTATTGAGTATAGAGACTCACTCGATGATTGGTGTTTATTATAACCCCAAAGCTTTTTTCACGCCGGCACCGTAGGCAGGATCGCATTGGGTGCAGTTGTCGATGTGGCGTTGTTTGATGAAGTCCGGCGCATCGCCCATGGCGCGGGCGGTATTATCGAACAGCACTTGTTGTTGCTCAGGCGTCATCAAGCGGAACAAAGCACGCGGTTGGCTGAAATAGTCGTCATCGTCTTCGCGATAATTCCAGAAATCCGCATCACCGGTGATTTTCAACGGCGGTTCTTTGAACTCAGGTTGCTCTTGCCATTGGCCAAAACTGTTCGGCTCGTAATGGGGGGCGCTACCGTAGTTGGCATCCACGCGGCCTTGACCATCGCGTTGGTTGCTGTGTACCGGACAACGGGCTTTATTCACCGGGATTTGGTGGTGATTCACCCCCAGACGGTAGCGTTGCGCATCGGCGTAGTTGAACAGGCGCGCTTGCAACATGCGGTCTGGCGAGACGCTGATACCGGGTACCAGATTGCTCGGAGCAAAGGCGGATTGTTCGACGTCGAGGAAGAAGTTTTCTGGATTGCGGTTCAATTCGAATTCGCCGACTTCGATCAATGGGTAATCGCCTTTCGGCCAGACTTTGGTCAGGTCAAACGGATGGTACGGCACTTTTTCCGCATCGGCTTCGGGCATGATTTGGACATACATTTTCCATTTCGGGAAATCACCCTTTTCAATCGCGTTGTACAAATCGCGTTGATTGCTTTCGCGGTCTTTGGCGACCACGGCTTCGGCTTCGGCATCGCTCAGGTTTTCAATGCCTTGTTGGGTGCGGAAATGGAATTTCACCCAGAAACGCTCATTGGCCGCATTGATGAAGCTGTACGTATGCGAACCAAAACCGTGCATGTGGCGATAGCTTTTCGGAATGCCGCGGTCGGACATCACAATCGTCACTTGGTGCAAGGCTTCAGGCAACAATGTCCAGAAGTCCCAGTTGTAGGTCGCGCTGCGCAAATTGGTGCGCGGGTCGCGTTTGACAGCTTTGTTCAAATCCGGAAACTTGCGCGGGTCGCGCAAAAAGAACACCGGTGTGTTGTTACCGACCATGTCCCAGTTGCCTTCTTCGGTGTAGAACTTCAAGGCAAAACCGCGGATATCGCGCTCGGCATCGGCTGCACCGCGCTCACCGGCCACGGTGGTGAAACGGGCAAACATCTCGGTTTTCTTGCCGATTTCGCTGAAAATCTTCGCACGGGTGTATTTCGTGATGTCGTGGGTGACGGTGAACGTACCAAATGCGCCGGAGCCTTTGGCGTGCATGCGCCGCTCAGGAATGACCTCGCGCACGAAGTTGGCGAGTTTTTCGTTGAGCCATAAATCCTGCGCCAGTAACGGGCCACGTGGGCCGGCCGTCATGCTGTTTTGGTTGTCAACGACGGGCGCGCCGCCATTGGTGGTGAGATGGGTGACGGGGCATTTCTTTTCTTGCTCGCTCATGCTACTCTCCTATGGTTAAGTGTATGGGGGTAAAACAACAGTCCCGAATGAGACTATGACAAGAGTTTATGGAATTGTTGTGTGATAGTAAAATTGTATTTTTTGATAAATAGTATAGCAATAAACTATCGAAAAGCATCAGCTCACAGCTTCAGCTTCCACAGGTGTGAGTTTTTCACCGCAGTGCATACAATAGTTCGCGTCAGGCAAATGGCCTTCGGTCATGCAGTTTGCACAAGTGCGGGTGGTGATCTCGAGCTTTTTGCCACGCGCATTACTCATTTCAACGGTGACGATGCCGGTCGGCACGGCCAGCGTTCCCCAGCCCATCAACATCATTAAGGTCGCGATCAGTCGCCCCAATCCGGTTGCGGGCGTGACATCACCATAGCCCACGGTGGTGACGGTTGTGATGGCCCAGTAAATTGAAGTCGGTATATTGGCAAATTTGTCATTGTGCGGGCTTTCCACCAAATACATGACCGTGCCCATAATCACGGCGACGATCAGCACGAACGAGATAAAAATGATGATTTTGCGTGCGCTGGCACGAATGGCATAAATCAGAGAATAATATTCATGCGAATATGCGCTCAAGCCCAAAATTCGGAATATTCGCAGCAGTCGCAGCAATCGCACATCAATCAATGCATGTAATTCAGGGAAGATCAGCGCCAAATACGTCGGCAAAATGGACAAGAAATCAACAATGCCGAAAAAGCTGGTGGCGTAGCGCAGTGGATGACGTACGCACAGCAGCCGCAGAATGTATTCGGCCGTAAAAACTAGGGTAAACGCCCATTCCAGCAGCTTGAATTGAGCGCCGTGTTGCTCATGCAACTCTTGAACACTATCGGCAAACACCACCATGACGCTGAGTAAAATCATGATCAACAGCGCCACATCAAAACGCCGCCCTGCGGGTGTTTCTGCTTCAAAGATAATTGTATAAACCTTCAAACGCCAGCCGCTTAAGGGTTTGCCAATTTGTTCGGTGCGTTGATCGGGGTCAATATTCAGAATGGGTGTCATACCTGCCTTCAACATACTTGAAAATAAACGAATTATCCCATTTTGCGGTTGAGTTGATCTCAGGTCAAGCACGAAAATACGGTAAAATGCGCCTTTGCCATTTTGATTTCAAAATTTTCACTTCATGACAGATTTTTTTACCGCCGCGTTGCCTGAGACCATTCGTTGCGCGGACGACCTGAATTTAAGCCACTTTGATTACCACTTGCCGCCGGAACTCATCGCGCAGATGCCTGCGAGCGAACGCACCGCCAGTCGTTTGCTGCTGGTCGAGGACCATTTGCGCGATGCGCATTTTGCCGATGTGTTGGCGCAGTTTCAATCCGGTGACGTTTTGGTACTGAACAACACCAAAGTGATCAAAGCGCGGCTATTCGGGCAAAAAGCCAGCGGCGGCAAAGTCGAAGTGATGATTGAACGCATCAGCGGCACGCACGAATGCGTCGCGCAGATTCGCGCCTCCAAAGCGCCACCGGCGGGAACCACCATTCGCATTGCCGACGATTTTGAACTCACGGTGTTGTCCAAAGAGGGCCGTTTTTACCATTTGCGCAGCGACAGGCCGATTTTACCGATGCTGGAGCAATATGGCCATTTGCCGCTACCGCCGTACATTGATCACGCGGCGGACGACTTTGATGCGCAGCGCTATCAAACCGTATTTGCGCAGCGCGATGGCGCGGTGGCCGCGCCGACTGCGGGACTGCACTTTGACGAGTCGCTGCTGGCTGCGGTACAGGCAAAAGGCGTGCAATTGGCGTATGTCACGCTGCATGTTGGTGCGGGCACGTTTTTACCTGTATCGACGCAGAATTTGAACGAACACGTCATGCACGAAGAATGGTACGAGATTCCACAGGCGACTGCGGATGCGATCCATCAGGCGCGTGCGCAAGGGCGACGCGTGATTTCGGTCGGCACCACCAGTTTGCGCGCATTGGAGTCCGCTTATGCGCAGCAAAATCCCGCGCATCAAGCGGATTGGCAAATGCAGGCGGCGACGGGACAAACGCGGCTGTTCATTCGCCCGCCGTATCGCTTCGGCGTGGTGGACGTGCTGATTACCAATTTTCACCTGCCGCAATCGACCCTGCTGATGCTGGTGTCGGCTTTTGCCGGTGTACAAGCCATACGCGATGTGTACAATCACGCGATTGCGCAGAAATACCGCTTTTTCAGCTACGGCGATGCGATGTGGCTCGATAGAACAACCCATAACGATTAACGAATATGCTTGAATTTAAATTACACAAAACTTCTGGAAAAGCGCGTCGCGGGACGATGACGCTCAATCACGGCGTGGTGCAAACGCCGATTTTTATGCCGGTTGGCACTTATGGTGCAGTCAAGGGTATGACACCCGACATGCTGCGCGAAATCAATGCACAGATTATTTTGGGTAATACTTTTCACCTGTGGTTGCGTCCGGGCATGGATGTGATGAAGGTGCACGGCGGTTTGCATCAGTTTATGAATTGGGACAAGCCGATTTTGACCGATTCGGGCGGTTTTCAGGTGTTCAGCTTGGGGGATTTGCGCAAAATCACCGAGGAGGGCGTGACGTTCAGCTCGCCGGTGAATGGCGACAAGCTGTTTTTGACGCCCGAAGGCTCGATGCAGATTCAAACCGTACTCAATTCGGACATCGTGATGCAGTTTGACGAATGCACGCCGTATCCGGCGGATGTGAAAACCGCGCGCGAATCGATGGAGTTGTCCCTACGCTGGGCGAAACGCTCGTTGGATGAGTTCAATCGTTTGGAGAATCCGAATGCGCTGTTTGGCATTGTTCAAGGCGGTATGCACGAGCATCTGCGCACCGAATCGTTGGCAAATTTGGCCGAAATGCCGTTTCACGGTATGGCGATCGGCGGGCTGTCGGTCGGTGAGCCGAAAGAGGAGTTTTACCGCGTGCTGGAATTCATTGGTCATCAATTGCCGATGGAGAAGCCGCGCTATCTGATGGGCGTCGGTACGCCGGAGGATTTGGTATTCGGCGTGTCGCAGGGCATTGATATGTTTGACTGCGTGATGCCGACGCGCAATGCGCGTAATGGCTGGCTGTTCACGCGCTTTGGCGACATTAAGATCAAGAATGCACGTTATAAAAACGATTTGAAGCCACTGGATGAGAGCTGCGATTGTTACACCTGTCGCAATTTCTCACGTTCGTATTTGCACCATCTGCACAAAATGGGTGAAATGCTCGGCGCACAGCTCAATACCATTCACAATCTGCATTATTACTTGCAATTGATGCAGGAGTTGCGCGATGGCTTGGACCATGAGCAATTCGACGAGGTGGTGCGCCAGTTTCATGCAAACCGTGCGCGCGGCGTTGATTAGGTGGTTAATAACGCCATTCGTGCGTAACTATGGGCTAATACCGGTAGAACTGGTATAATGCTCGGACTTTTTTAATACAATCAATTGAGTGAAATAGAGGAGAGTTCCATGTTTTTGATTTCAGATGCACACGCACAAGCAGCCGGCGCGGCAGATCCAACCGGTGGTTTGATGTCTTTCTTGCCGTTAATCATCATTTTTGCCATTTTCTACTTTATGATGATTCGTCCGCAAATGAAGCGTCAAAAAGAATTGCGCGCCATGCTCGCCGCCTTGAAAAAAGGCGATGAAGTCACAACCGGTGGTGGCTTGATTGGTAAAATCATCAGCTTGGACGACAATTTCGTGACTTTGGAAGTATCGCGTGTGAATGGTCAATCGGTTGAAGTGGTATTCCAGCGCAATGCGATTCAGTCCATTTTGCCAACCGGTACATTGAAACTGTAATCCAAGCCGCATTATTGAATAGTCCCATAGCCAATCACGCACTTCATTTGATGTGCGTGATTTCGCTTTGTTTGGCGGTAAAGGTCTGCTCTGTCTGAACCCAATGGACAAGGACTGTGGCGCAGTCATTGATTTTTAATAGAAATAGAATGGTGGTGGTATGAACCGTTATCCCTTGTGGAAAAACATAATCATCGTGTTGGCGTTGGTGCTGGGCTTGCTCTACACCATCCCGACCTTCTTCGGTACCACGCAGGCGGTACAAGTCTCCGGTGCGAAGGCGACCGTCAAAGTCGAAGCCGACGTCAAAGACAAAGTGGAGCAAGTGCTCAAAGCACAAAACATTCCGTACACCGGCTTGTATTTTGAAAAAACCGCACAGGGCTTGGGTACGGTCAAGGTTCGTGTGAACGGTCAGGATGCACAGGCAAAGGCGAAAGAAGCGATCAACGCCGCGCTCAACACCGACCCGAATTCACCTGCATACACGCTGGCGTACAGCACCGTTTCTGCGGCGCCGGACTGGATGACGGCGATTGGCGCTAAACCCGTATCGCTCGGTTTGGACTTGCGTGGCGGCGTGCATTTCTTACTCGAAGTGAAAATGTCGGACGCGGTTCAGAAAAAATTGGACGCGATGCAAAACGGTTTCAATACCCTGTTCAAAGACAAAAAAATCGCGTTGCAAAGTGCCGAGAAAAACGGCGAACAACTGGTCATGAACTTTGATAGTCCCGCTACGGCAGAACAAGCACGTGCGGCGATTTTGAGCGAACAGGGTGCGACCGATTATGTGGTCACTCCGAATGGCAACAGCATCTCGGTCGGTCTGACCGAGCAGGCCGTCAATCAGGTGAAAAATCAGGCGATCAAACAAAATATTGAAATTCTGCACAACCGTGTGAACGCGATGGGTGCGTCCGAGCCGGTGGTGCAGCAACAAGGTTTCGATCGCATCGTGGTCGAATTGCCGGGTGAAAGTGATCCGGCGCGGGCGAAAAGTCTGATTGGCCGTACCGCGACGCTGGAAGTGCGTATGGAAGAAACCACCAACCCGCTCAATGGCGTTGAATTTGATATGGCCAGCAGTGAAGGACATCCGGGTCAAAAAGCCCTGTTGAAAAAACAGGTGGTAATTACCGGTGATGCGTTTACGCAAGCGCGGGGACAGTTGGACGGGCAAAACGGCGGTGTTCACGTCAGTGTCAATTTGAATGCCGAAAGTGGCAAAATCATGCGTCAAACCACGCACGATAACATCGGTAAACGCATGGGCATTGTGATGTATGAACAACAACCCGACGGCAAGACCAAAGGCGAAGTGATTTCATTGGCGACCATCCAAAGCGAATTTGGCGATGCGTTCCAGATCACCGGCGCACGCACTTTGCAAGAGGCGGAAGATTTGGCCTTGCTGTTGCGCTCGGGCGCATTGGCCGCGCCGATGACCATCACGCAGGAAAGCACGGTGGGGCCGTCATTGGGTGAGGAAAACATCAAAAAAGGTTTGAAATCATTGGCTTATGGCTTCGCTGCCGTGTCCATTTTTATGCTGATTTACTACCGTGTGTTCGGGATGTTTTCGGTGTTGGCCTTGGGCGTTAACCTGTTGTTGCTGGTCGGGATTTTGGCGGCCATTGGTGTGACCATGACCTTGCCGGGGATTGCGGCGGTTGCGCTCACGCTCGGTATGGCGATTGACTCGAACGTGTTGATTAACGAGCGGATTCGAGAGGAGCTGCGCAACGGTCAGGCACCCGCGATGGCGATTCATCTGGGGTACGAGCGTGCTTTTGCGACCATTTTGGACTCGAATATCACCACATTGATTGCCGGTGTCGCTTTGTTGATTTTCGGTACCGGCCCGATTCGTGGATTTGCGATCGTGCATTGTCTGGGGATTGCGACCTCGATGTTCTCGGCGGTATTCTTCTCGCGCGGTTTGGCGAATGCTTGGTATGGTCGTCAGCAGCGTTTGCAGTCGATTTCGATCGGGCAAGTGTGGCGTCCGAGTGCCGACGCTGCCAAGACGGGTAAATAATTCATTGAACATCAGGTATTGAAAGACCATTATGGAATTTTTTCGATTTAAAAAAGACATCAATTTCATGAAATACGCCTTGATTTTCAATGCGATTTCATTAATCACTTTGATTCTGGCTATTTTCTTCCTGTTCACCCGAGGGTTGCATTTCTCGATTGAATTCACCGGCGGTACTTTGGTGGAAACCAAATACAGTCAGCCGGCGGATTTGAACAGCATCCGCAGCAGTTTGGAAGGCATTGGCTATAAAGATGCGCAGGTGCAAAATTTCGGCGCGACAGATAAAGTGATGATTCGCGTACCGCTGAAAACAGGCGTGTCCAGCGAAGAGCAGACCAAGCAGGTGATGGGTGCATTGCAGGCCGCCTCACCTGACGTGAAGCTGGAGCGCAATGAATTCGTCGGCCCGCAAATCGGTCAGGAGTTGGCGACCAGCGGTTTGATGGCCTTGTTATTCGTCTGTGTGGGCATTGTGATTTATCTGTCGTTCCGCTTCGAGTGGAAATTTGCGGTCGCGGGGATTTTGGCGAATTTGCATGATGTGATTATCATCCTCGGCTTTTTCGCGTTCTTTCAATGGGAGTTTTCGCTCTCGGTACTCGCGGCGGTGCTGGCGATTCTCGGCTATTCGGTGAATGAATCGGTGGTGATTTTTGACCGGATTCGTGAGGTGTTCCGAGACAATCGAACGCGTGGCATGAGTGTAGCGCAGGTGATGAACCATGCGATCACCTCGACCATGAGCCGTACCATCATCACCCACGGCTCGACCGAGATGATGGTGTTATCCATGCTGATTTTCGGTGGCCCGACCTTGCATTACTTTGCATTGGCGCTGACCATCGGTATTGTGTTCGGTATTTACTCATCGGTGTTCGTGGCGGCGGCTTTGGCGATGTGGTTCGGTGTGTCGCGCAAAGACCTCGAATTGTCGGCTGAGGATTTGGCTCTGCGCAATGCCGATCGGCGCGATCCGAATTTTGGGGCGCAGATTTAAGAAGGCGCGGTGATGCAGTGATAAAAACGGGAAGCTGAGGCTTCTCGTTTTTTATGCTTGTTCATCAAGGTAAACACGCTTTGTGGCACAATGCGACAACACGCTGTGCTTTGTCCTCTTTCACTCATTTTTGCACTATGAATATTGACCTCAATTCTGTACAAACCAGTTTAGAACCTTTGCTCAACTGGGGGAATGTGCCGTTGAATATGCCTTCGTTGATGGCACTGGCGGCTGGCTTGGGCTGGGCGAGTGGGTTTCGGCTGTATGCCTTGATTTTCACGCTCGGTGCGCTGGATCGTTTTGCAGGCGTGACTTTACCGGGTGATTTGAATGTGTTGAGTAACTATTGGGTGCTCGGCATTTCGGGCGTGTTGTTACTGACTGAGTTTTTGGCGGACAAAATTCCGTGGCTCGACTCGGTGTGGGACAGCATCCATACCTTCATCCGAATTCCGGCGGGTGCGGCGCTGGCCGCCGGCGTGATGGGTGATCAAGGTGCTGCGGTGCAGCTCGCTACCGCGTTGCTCGGCGGGACGTTGGCGGCGGGACGTTGGCGGCGGGTACGCATTTGGCCAAGGCGGGTACGCGCGCGGCCATCAATACCTCGCCCGAGCCGTTTAGCAATGTTGCCGCCTCGGTGGGCGAGGATGCCATGTTCGCCGGTGGTATGTGGGCGTTGCTCAATTACCCACTACTCTTTTTGATCGGCTTGGCGATTTTTATCGTATTGGCCTCGATACTTATTTACTTTTTGTGGCGCTTTATCAAGGTGCTGTTTCAAGGTATTCGACGCAAAAGCGCTGGCTCAAATCCATAAAGAGCGAAACAAAATGATGCCTTTACCTGACGTTGAGACCGTATTGGCGCAACTGACACGGATGGGGATAACCGTTCCTGCTCCCTCAGCGGGTCGGGTGACGGTGGATGCCTACGGTGATAGCCCTGAACTGTCCGAATCATTACTCGCACAAATTCGCTCAGGGAAAAAACGCGCCGGCACGAGCCTATTGTGGGCGATAGAGGCGGAAAATGACACCGTGCCGCAGGTCGGTGATATTGCTTTGGTCGTGAATCACCTGAATCAACCGGCCTTGATTTGCCGCAATACGCAGGTCGAAATCGTACCGTATAACCAAGTGACGGCACAATACGCCGCAATCGAAGGCGAAGGCGATGGCTCGCTGACCTATTGGCGTGAAGCGCACTGGAATTTTTTCACGCGCGAGTGTCAACGCATCGGACGAGAACCCGTTGAAACCATGCTGGTGGTATGTACGGTATTTGAGCTACTGACTGTGGTGGCGTGATTGTGAAAGGCAAGGGATGCAACACTCTGAATACAGTGACAGCGGTTTTTGGGACAAAGTGAAAAAATTCGCGCGCACCGCAGGTAAAGAGGTGATCGAAAAAGCCCTATGGCTGTACTACGCAGCACAACGTCCCGAGACACCCAAATGGGCAAAAACCGCGATCTATGGTGCGCTGGCGTATTTTATTTCACCGATTGACGCGATTCCCGACGTCACGCCGCTGGTCGGGTTTACCGATGACTTGGGCGCGCTCGCCGCCGCCATCGCCATGACTTCGGCGTATATCAACGAGGATGTGAAGCGTAAAACGAGTGAGAAACTATTGAGTTGGTTTGGCTCAAACTAATTGGATGACTTTGATAAACAGGGCGCTTCCTGCGCCCTGTTTATTGGTGTGAGTCCACGTACTATTTTACGCGCTCAATACCACGACCAATCCATCCAATCCGACAAAATTCAGGGTCATCATGGCCTGTTCCTGTACCTTGGGTTTGGCGCGGTAGGCGACGGACAGGCCGCTGATGGACATCATCGGCAGATCGTTCGCGCCGTCGCCCATCGTGATGGCTTGGTCACATGGCACGTTCAAACGTTCGCAGTGCTCGCGTACGAGGCGGGCTTTGACCTCGCCATTGACGATTTCGCCGAGGACGTCGCCGGTGAGCAGGCCGTCTTTGATTGCTAAGGTGTTGGCGTGAATGTGCTTCAGTCCGAGTTGCGTTTGCACTTGTTCGGCAAAGTAGGTGAAGCCGCCGGAGACGAGTATGGTTTGCACGCCGTGGGTGTGCGCGGCTTGAATCAGTTCGTGTGCGCCGGGATTGGTGCGCAGACGGTCTCGTAGCACGTCGTCGAGCAGGTGCGCGGATGTGCCGGCGAAAAAGGCCATGCGGCGGCGCAGGCTTTCGTTGAAATCGGTGATTTCGCCGCGCATGGAGGCTTCGGTAATACTGGCGACTTCGGCTTTTTTGCCTGCCAGATCAGCGATTTCGTCGATGCACTCGATGTTAATCAACGTGGAATCCATGTCCATAGCGAGGACTTTGAAATCGGTCCAAGTGATGTCACGTTCGAGGCAGGCAACGTCAATTTGCTGTGCGTGGGCGTGTTCGATCAACGCGCGCTTTTGCGCTGCGGTGAATAGGGTGTGACGCACGACCCATGCGCGCTCGTTCAGGCGTTCGGCGATTCCGGGGAATGCGCTGAGTAAGGCGTGCGCGGTGGCGTCAGTGATGTCCGTGAGGTGTTGAATAACGATTTTCATGAATGCGGGTGCGGTCGATTGTGCGTTGGATTTGATGCGTTGGACAATGTATTCATTAATATTTGTCTTCGAGTTCGAGCTCTTGTAATACTGTTGTGGCGATTTCTTCGATCGATTTGTGTGTGGTGGAGAGCCATTTGACGTTGTGGCGGCGCAGCAGGCGTTCGGCTTCGCTGACTTCGTAACGGCAATTTTCGATCGAGGCGTATTTGCTGCCTGCGCGGCGTTCGTTGCGAATTTCGGATAGGCGTTGTGGCTCGATAGTCAAGCCAAACATCTTTTTGTGGTAGCCATCCAAGCCACTCGGCAAGCGATCGCGCTCAAAATCGTCGGGAATCAGCGGATAGTTGGCCGCTTTGATGCCGTGCTGCATCGCCAGATACAGACTGGTCGGGGTTTTGCCGCAGCGTGAAACGCCGACCAAAATGACATCGGCTTCTCCCAAATTGTGATTGGTTTGTCCATCATCGTGCATCAGGGTGTAGTTGATTGCTTCAATGCGTTCGCGGTAGCGGTCGGAGTCGGCATTGTGATGGGTGTTGTTGATGGTATGGTTGGATTTGATACGCAGTTCGGTTTCCAGCGGGCCGATGAAGGTGTCAAACAGGTCAATCAAAAAGCCTTTGGCGTTGGTTTTGACAAATTCGCTCAGCTCCTGATCGACCAATGTGGTGAAGATTAACGGCGGTTGACTGCGGCGTTTGGACAAATCACTGATTTTTTGTAGCGCGGTATAGGCTTTGTCCATATTGTCCACGAACGGGATACGATGCGTTTTGGTCGTGATATCAAACTGTGCCAAGAGCGACTGCGCAAAAGTCTCGGCGGTAATCCCCGTGCCATCCGAAACGACAATCAGGTCGCGATCGTAGTTATTGTCCATGTTCAATTTCCTTGTTAATTAGCTGACTATGTATAAACGATAATTGTACCCATAAACACATACTTGCTGGGTATTTTACGATACTGATTCGGTATCAAAAGTATTGCGTAAATATTGCCAAAAGGGTTTATCATTGGGTTACAATGCATCGCGCCTTGTGCGCTGTGGGGGTGTGTTTGTCCGCGCTATTTTTTAATTCGCGGCAGGGGTGTTTTTGAGAGAAGTTAAATGAAGTCATCGCTATGAAGCCGGATACTTGATTTAACTTTTTTCTTTTGGAGACTTACCATGCAAACTATCAACGTTCAACCGTTTGAACAACTACGCAATACCGATGTCGAATCGGTCGGCGGTAAAAATGCCTCTCTTGGCGAGATGATTTCTCAGCTCGCTGGAGCGGGTGTGCGTGTACCGACCGGTTTTGCCACGACCGCCCAAGCGTTTCGTGACTTTTTACAACACAATAATTTGACTCAACGCATCGCCGATCGTCTGAACGGCCTGAATGTCGAGGACGTCAAAGCACTCGCGCAGGCGGGCGACGAAATTCGCTCGTGGGTGGTCAATGCGCCATTCCAGCCACAATTGGAAGCCGACATTCGCGCGCAGTTTGCCGAGTTGACCCAAAACGATGCGGCCGGTTTGTCATTCGCCGTGCGCTCATCCGCGACCGCTGAAGACTTGCCAGACGCATCCTTTGCCGGTCAACAAGAAAGCTATCTGAATGTATCGGGCATTGACGACGTACTGGACAAAATCAAGCACGTATTTGCCTCGCTGTACAACGACCGCGCCATCGCCTACCGCGTACACAAAGGCTTCACCCACGCCGAGGTCGCTTTGTCCGCCGGTGTACAGCGCATGGTGCGCTCCGATTTGGCTTCCTCCGGCGTGATGTTCACCATGGACACCGAGTCCGGTTTTGACCAAGTCGTATTCATCACCTCCAGCTACGGTCTGGGTGAAACGGTGGTGCAGGGCGCGGTCAATCCCGACGAGTTTTATGTATTCAAGCCAACCTTGGCGCAAGGCAAACCCGCGATCATCCGCCGCTCGATGGGCTCGAAACTGATCAAAATGGAATTCACTCAAGCAGGCGAAGAAGGTCGCGTGAAAACCGTGGATGTGCCGCTCGAAGCACGCAACCGCTACTCGATCAGCGACGAAGACGTAAGCGAACTGGCCAAATACGCCGTGATTATCGAAAAACACTACGGTCGCCCAATGGACATCGAATGGGGTAAAGACGGCGGCGATGGCAAAATCTACATCCTGCAAGCGCGTCCGGAAACCGTGAAAAGCCAAGCCAAAGGCAAAGCAGAACAACGCTATGCACTCAAAACCAATACCGACCACATCACCGTATTGACCACCGGTCGCGCGATCGGCCAAAAAATCGGTACAGGCGCGGTGCGCGTCATCATGGATCCGTCCGAAATGGAACGGGTGCAACCGGGCGACATTTTGGTCGCGGACATGACCGACCCGAACTGGGAACCGGTGATGAAACGCGCCGCAGCAATTGTTACCAATCGCGGTGGCCGTACCTGTCACGCCGCGATCATTGCGCGTGAACTGGGCGTACCGGCGGTGGTGGGCTGTGGCAATGCGACCCAAGTGCTCAAAGACGGCGCGCTCGTCACCGTATCGTGCGCCGAAGGTGATGAAGGCAAAATCTACGACGGCATTTTGGAAACCGAAGTGTCCGAAGTTTTGCGTGGCGAATTGCCAGCCATTGGCACGAAGATCATGATGAACGTTGGCAATCCGCATCTCGCCTTCGATTTTTGCCAATTACCGAATGCAGGTGTCGGCTTGGCACGTCTCGAATTCGTCATTAACAACAACATCGGCGTGCATCCGACCGCAATTTTAGAGTATCCAAACGTCGCGCCTGACCTGAAAAAAGCGGTTGAATCCGTGGCGCGCGGCTACGCCAGCCCGCGTGCGTTCTACGTGGATAAAGTGGTGGAAGGTGTGGCGACCATCGCGGCGGCGTTTTATCCGAAACCGGTTATCGTTCGTTTGTCCGACTTTAAATCCAATGAGTACAAAAAACTCATCGGTGGCTCACGCTACGAACCGGACGAGGAAAATCCAATGCTCGGTTTCCGCGGTGCGGCGCGCTACATCTCCGAAGGATTTCAAGAAGCCTTCGCGATGGAGTGCGAAGCAATCAAGCGTGTGCGCGACGAAATGGGCTTGACCAACGTGGAAATCATGGTGCCGTTTGTACGTACCGTGCCGCAAGCCGAAGCCGTCATCGAATTGCTGTCAAATAAAGGCTTGAAACAAGGTGAAAACGGACTGCGCGTGATCATGATGTGTGAAGTGCCGTCGAACGCGATTCTCGCCGAAGAGTTCCTCAATATTTTTGACGGCTTCTCGATTGGCTCGAACGACTTGACCCAATTGACGCTCGGCTTGGATCGTGATTCAGGTATGGAACTGCTCGCCAAAGACTTCGACGAGCGCGATCCTGCGGTTAAATTCATGCTCCACCGCGCGATCAGCACGGCCAAACGTATGGGCAAATACGTCGGTATTTGCGGTCAAGGGCCGTCCGATCACCTCGATTTCGCACAATGGCTGATGGATGAAGGCATTTCCTCGATCTCTCTGAATCCGGATACCGTAATTGAAACGTGGCAGGCTTTGGCGAAATAAGCAGCGCCAAAAAGGAAAAGGACGCGCAGGCGTCCTTTTTTATCGGTTGGTCGGAGTGAAAGGATTCGAACCTTCGACCCCCTCGTCCCGAACGAGGTGCGCTACCGGGCTGCGCTACACTCCGAATTTTGAATAGCGATGATTGTAAACTTTTTTTCAATGCTAAAAAAGAGGCGCATGACTCTCTCGCCGGATGTTTTCGCCACCAGCGCGGTTTTTTTGCGATAATTGGCGCATTCCTTTGGATAGACGATCATGACCCAAATTGCCCAAGCCTTGCGCTTATCCCCATTACCCGTTTTAGAGTCGCGTATGCTGATGCAGCGCGTCACCGATTTGTCGCGCGTGCAGCTACTCACGTGTGATACGGATGCGCTCACGGCAGCGCAGTTGGCGGCGTGGAATCAATTGCTTGAACGTCGCTTGCACGGCGAGCCGATGGCGTATATTTTGGGCGAGCGTGAGTTTTACGGGCGCATGTTTGCGGTTAATTCGGATGTGTTGATTCCGCGTCCCGATACCGAAATTTTGATTGATGCGGTGTTGGATGCGCACGCGGCAGATGAGACGCACACAGTTTTGGATTTGGGAACCGGATCGGGTGCGATTGCGGTGACTTTGGCAGCGGAGCGACCGAATTGGCGCGTCACGGCGGTTGATCTATCGCAGGCGGCGCTGGCTGTGGCTCAGGCCAATGCCGATGCGCACGCGCCGACGCTGCGCTTGCGCCATAGCGACTGGTTTTCTGCTTTTACGGCGGGCGAGCGCTTTGATTTGATTGTTTCGAATCCGCCGTATATCGCGGTGAATGACGCGCATCTGGCGCAGGGCGATTTGCGCTTTGAGCCGCGTGGTGCCTTGAGTGACGAGGCAGACGGGCTGCAACACTATCGCGCGATCATTGCGCAAGCACCACGGTTTTTGAACGCGAATGGCTGCATTTACCTCGAACACGGCTTTGAACAAGGGATTGCGGTGCGCGAACTGTTGTATCAGGCCGATTTTACCGATATTTGCACCCTTCGCGATTTGGCGGGGCATGAGCGCGTCAGTTGGGCGCGCATGGATTCAAAGGAATAATCATGGCACGCATGGCACGGCTGTACATTCCCCATACCGCGCAACTGGTACAGGTGCGCGGCAATAACGGCTCGGCAGTGTTTTTCAATGAAGCCGACTACGCGCAGTGGCAAGCGATCGTGCGCACCATCGTACCTGTATACGAGCTGGATATTCATGCCTATGCCTTGGTTGAGAACGCCGTGTATCTGCTCGTGAGTGCGCGTAATGATAAAGCGCTCGGGCAATTCATGCAGGATTTGGGGCGGCGCTACGTGCGCTACGTCAATAGCCAGTACCAACGCACCGGCACGCTGTGGGAAGGGCGCTACCGCACCGGTTATATCCAAGACGTACCGTATGTGCTGCACGCCTACGTTTGGCTCGATGGTATGAGCGAACACAGCAGCCGCGCGCAACATCTGGGGCACTATGCGCACAGCTTTGTGCGCGAACACGCGCAGTACTGGCAACTGGGCAATACCCCGTTTGAACGCCAAACGCGCTACGCGCAACTACTCGAACAAGGCATCACGCAAAACACCCGCAAGGCGCTGGAACATACCGTACAGACCGGCTGGATGCTGGGGGATGACGCACTACTGGCGCAGATCGAAGAGCAAACCGGACGACGCGTGCGGCCTGCGGCGAGGGGAAGGCCGAGAAAGTAGAATGCTCCAGATTGAGTAATTTGAGGCATAATTCTTCTGATATGGTAGATCAAGCATTTTGACTTTCAGTTTTGTAGCTATTAAGTCGAACACGTTAATATCGATAAACAGGCGTGTCATGCGTCAATGCAAAAGAATGTTATTTGACAAAATGATACATAAAAATAGTTGAGCCTCCTAGGTTCATCTTACCTATAGTGAGTTCGTAGAATGAAAAGAGACTGGGATCTGATACGCAAACAGCTTACAGACGTTGAAGAAGAGAACGATCTGTTTTCTGAAATTCCACCTGAACCTAAATGGCAGGATCAGGACTGGAACTTATATGAAAAACAGTTTAAGGAGTATCAAGCCATCGAAGGGCGAATTTTTGGACATCTAGAGCTGCTAATTGATGCGGGGTACATTGATGGTGTGCAAATTGTTAGGTCGACGGATGGAAGGTTTGGCTATGGCATTCACAGCCCACGCCTAACAATGGCAGGTCACGATCTTCTCGACACTATGAGATCGACCACTATCTGGGAGAAGATCAAGACAACAGCGAAGAGCAAGGGTATCGAATTGACCTTCGACGCAATTAAGGCACTTGGGGCGCTTGCATTAAAGAGCACATTCGAATGATCGCAGTGATGCCAATCCTTAGTCAACCGGCCTTGCGCACATTTATCAGTTTAATTGATGGGATGTTATTAAAAGTCTTGTGTCGAATACAAGTATCCAACCTACACGGTGTGGCTGCGGGATTTAGAGTCAAAAAACGCGGGAGGTTGTCCCGCGTTTTTTAATGGATGATAAGGATAAGAAAGTCTTATTTGCCTTTGGATAAATATTCTTCCATGAGTTTGAGCACGCCATTGGCATCGACTTTGACGCACAGATGCACGTTGTCACGCTCGGACCAGCACGGTTCGGCGTAGGTGCGGCCTTTGGGTGCGAAGAAGGTTTTGCCATAACCTGCGGCATCGACCACGACGTCGATTTGCCCTTGTTGGGTTTTGAATACTTCCGGATTGGTGACGTACATGAGGGTCGCGGGGTCGTGCAGTGAGAAACCCGAAAAACCTGCGGTATTTTGGTAAAAATCAGCATAGTGCGCGCAGATGTCGTATAGGAAGCTGCCGGTTTTCGGCGCGGCGGCTTTGACGCGCGCCATGTCGTCCATGGTCATCAGCGTTTGGTAGGTCACGTCCAGACCCACCATAACGATTTCCCACGGTGCGGAGAATACGATTTGACCGGCGTGCGCGTCGTTCCAGATGTTGGCTTCGGCAGCAGGGGATACGTTGCCTTCTACGTGTGCGGCACCGCCCATGATGACGACTTGTTTGACTTTGTGCGCGATGCTTGGGTCTTTTTGCAAGGCCAAGGCGATGTTGGTCAACGGGCCGATCGGCACGAGGATGATTTCACCCGGATTTTGGTTGATTTGCTCGATGATGAAATCGGCCGCGCTCAGATGATGCGGTTTGAAGTCGGCTGGGTATTCAACCGCGATGTCGCCAAAACCGTTTTTACCGTGAACGAAATCGGGGAAGCTGTGCGGCGTTTGCTTGAGCGGTACGCTCGCGCCTTTGGCAACGGGGACGTGTTTGTGTTCAAGCAGATCGAGCAGATAGCCCGCATTGGCGGTGGATTGATCCACCGATACATTGCCAAAAATGGTGGTCAGGCCGACCAGTTCGATTTCGGGGTGGTTGACCGCGTAGGCAATGGCGAGCGCGTCATCTACGCCCGGATCGGTGTCGATAATCATTTTATACGTCATGTTTTTCCTCTTTGTGTCATCTCAAAACAGCTCATACCTCATCAATTTGGGCTTTGTTTTGAGTTTAGTTTTTGCTTGTTGTATCAATTACTTAGTTCGTTAATTCATGGGCAAACGGAATCGCGCTGACCGCACCCAGTCGGGTGACGGTGATTGCGGCGGCGGCGTTGGCTCGCTCTAATGCGGATTGAACGTCCATGCCTTGCGCCACGCTGGCCAGATAGTAGCCGATGAAGGTGTCGCCTGCGGCGGTGGTGTCTACCACCTCAACTTTTTTTGCAGCCACGTTCCATGCGCCCGATTCACCGATGTAGCGCACGCCGTCACCGCCCAAGGTCAGAATGATATTCGGACATAGTGTCGATAGTTTGTCCAAAGCTTGCTCAATATCGCTCAGGCCGCTCAATTGCTGTGCTTCGATTTCGTTGACGATCAGCGTGTGCAGTTTGTGTAGCGGCAGTTGCGCCAGTTCAGGGCGACATGGCGCGGGATTGAACACCACTTTTTTACCCGCTGCGTGTGCGCGCTCTATGATGCGCTCAATCGCATTGGTTTCGTTTTGCAGCAGCACCCATTCGGCCGCCGCGTGGCTCAATTCGGCGTCGATTTGCGCATCGCTCAGGCTGTGATTGGCACCCGCGTAGAGCAAAATGCAGTTCTCTCCCTCATCGTTCACCTGAATCAGTGCGTGACCGGTGGCGGTATCGACGCTTTGAATGCCCGATAAATCCAGTTGCAATTGGCTTAACTGCGTGTGTAACCAAGCGCCTGCACTCGCGTCGTCGGTGCCGATGCAGCCAACGTGGCGTACCGGTGCACCCGCGCGAAACAGAGCGATGGATTGGTTAAAACCTTTGCCGCCCAAGCCCTTGCTGTACGCGGTTGAACTGAGTGTTTCGCCCGGCGCGACGAAGTGCGGCACGCGATAGACGTGGTCAATATTGATCGAGCCGAAGTTGATAATCATGCTGTCCTCCTGATGTGACGCTGGATTAGCGTTCTTTGACATACGGACGGCCGACGGCTTTCGGCGCGATCGACTTACCGACAAAGCCCGCCAACAAAATCACGGTCAAGATATACGGCAAGGCATTGAAAAACTGCGATGGAATCTGCACGCCGGCGATGGCGCGGCCTGACAGAGCGTCGGATAAGGCGGTGGACAGACCAAACAGAAAACACGCCAGTAAAGTTGGCCACGGTTTCCATTTGCCAAAAATCACCGCGGCCAAAGCCATATAGCCCATACCCGCGCTCATTTCTCGCACGAAGCCGCCATTTTGCGCCATCGACAGCGTGATGCCGGACAAACCGCACATAAAGCCCGTCCACAGCAGGGCGGTGTAGCGCAAACGATTCACCGACAGACCCGCGGTATCGACCGCGTTCGGCTCCTCACCCACGGCGCGGATGTGCAGCCCCAAACGTGTACGGAACAGAATATACGAGGTCGCGGCCACGGCCAGAACGGCGACGTAGGCGAGCAAATGATGCCCCGAAATCACTTGGCTATAAAACGGCCCGATGAACGGAATATCCTTCATCGCCTCTGCACCCGGCAGAACAATGCGGGTAAAGCGCAAATTATCGTTCAGCAGAGGCGTTTGACCGCCTTGTTTGAAAATCGCGTGACCCAAAAACATAGTCAAACCGGACGCCAGAATATTGATCGCCAAGCCCGAAATCACATGATCGCTTTTTTGGCTGATGGTGGCAAAACCATGCAACAGCGCGAAAAAGGTACTCGCGGCAATCGCGGCCAAAACCGACAAAGTCATGACCAGCAGCGGAGCCATTGAGCCGTCGGCGCTGAGCAAAGCGGCCACGGTCGCGGCGGTGAATGCTGAAATCAACATTTTACCTTCCAGACCAATGTCCACCGTACCCGAGCGCTCCGACATCAGACCGCCCATAGCGGCCAACACCAACGGTACGGCATAGCGGATGCCGCTACCCAAGATAGGGGTGATAGAAATATCCATGACGCTCATTTTGCACCTCGCATTTTTTCATACCAACGTTCAATCGGCTTACGAACCAATCCATCCAAAGCGGCGACGAAGAAAATCACCAGCCCCTGAATCACCACGTTAAATTCACGGCTCACCTGCGGCATTTCAAACTGCATTTCCGAGCCGCCTTGCGTCAATGCGCCGAACAAAATCGCAGCCAACACCACGCCGACCGGGTGATTGCGTCCCATCAACGCCACGGCGATTCCCATAAAGCCGACACCGGCGGTGTAGCCCAAACTCAGGCGGCCTTGTGCGCCGTACACGGCGTTCAACGCCATCAAACCGGCGAGCGCACCGGAAATCATCATCGTCACAATGATGATTTTGGACACCGAAATACCGGCGTATTGCGCGGCCTGTTGGTTTTGACCGACCACACGAATTTCATAACCCAGACGCGAGCGCCAAATCAGCCACCACGTCCACGCGGCGACCAGCAGGGCGACGATGAAGGCAAAATTGAGCGGCGAGTCAATCATAAAGTCAGGGAAAATTTGTGAAAAACGGGGCAAAACCGCGTCGGCGTTGAAATTGCGCGTTTCTACCGAGCCGTCGTTCGAGCGCAAAAATCGCACCATTACATAGCTGATCAGCGCCGCGACGATGTAGTTAAGCATAATCGTGGTCACCACGACGTGCGCACCGCGTTTGGCCTGCAAAAAGCCTGCGATATACGCCCACGCCGCGCCAAATATCATGGCGGCGATCATGGCGACGAGGAACATGAGCGGTGCGGGCAAGAATGAATCCATGCTCAAGCAAACGATGGCCACGCCCAAGCCGGCAAAATAGGCCTGACCTTCGCCACCGATGTTGAACAAGCCCGCATGGAACGCGATCATCACCGCCAAGCCGGTGAAAATCAGCGAGGTGGCGTAATACAAGGTGAAGGCGAAACCGCCGGGGGTGACAAACGCGCCTTGGAACAGCACGCGCAGGGTTTGCAACGGGTCTTCGCCGATCAGCAATACCAGCAAGCTGGCGAGCACGAAGGCCAATATCAATTGAACCAGCGGAATGAAGCCGCCGGTGAGCCAAACCGGCAGGCTTTTTTCCTTCAGCACTGCGGTGTCTTCGGCTGTTGTTGTGGGGGTTGTTGTGGTTTTCATATCAACCTTTCTGTACCGAGGTCTTGGCCGAGGTTTTGCTTTGCATCGCCGTATTGCTGGCCATCAGCATACCGATCGTGCGCGGATCAGCCTCTTTGGCAGTCAATTCGCCGGTGATACGGCCTTGATTCATGACCAAAATTCGATCCGAGAGCGTGAGAATTTCGTCCAATTCGACCGAAACGACCAAGATGGCTGTGCCGGCGTCACGCGCTTTCATGATTTCTTTGTAAATCAATTCGATGGCGCCGACGTCCACGCCTCGCGTCGGTTGACCGATCAGCAGGATTTTCGGATGGTGTTCCATCTCGCGCGCGATGATGAGTTTTTGCTGATTACCGCCGGACATATTGGCCGAGCGGATTTCCGGCAAGCTCGGGCGCACGTCAAAGGCGCGAATCAGCTCCAAGGTGAGCGCTTTCACTTTTTTGGGAATCAGGGAAAAACGCGTGCCCAAACGCGGCTCGCGGTCGTAGCCTAAGATGGCGGACTCTTGCATGGTGAAATTTTTCAGCAAACCTTGTCCCAAGCGATCTTCCGGCACATGGCCGACACCTTTGAGGCGCAGTTGCGCCGGATCGGGGTAGCTTTTGTGGCTGTATTCCACGGTGCTGCCTTCGGTATCGCCGCAGAGGGTGATGCTGCCGCCCCCATTGGCGCGTATTTCGCCGGAGAGGATTTTGAGCAATTCGGTTTGGCCGTTGCCCGAGACACCGGCGATACCGACCACTTCACCGGCTTTGAGTTCGAGTGATACTTGGTCTAATCGCGTGATGCCTTTGCTGTCTTTGTAGCTCAAATCGCGTGCAGACAAGCGCGTCGGCCCGACATTGGCCGGTTGGCGTGCCACTTCTTTGGCTACCGGACGACCGACCATCAGCTCGGCCAGCTCTTCGGCGCTGGTCTCTGAGGTTTTGCGGTGCGCGACCATCGCGCCTTGGCGCATGATGGAAACGTTGTCGGTGATGTGCATGATTTCACGCAGTTTGTGCGTGATGATCAGGATGGTGACGCCTTGGCTTTTCAGGTCGCGCAGCACGTCAAACAGTTGGTCGGCTTCTTGCGGTGTGAGTACGCCGGTTGGCTCGTCCAGAATCAGGATGTTGGCCTGACGGTACAGGGCTTTGAGAATCTCGACGCGCTGTTGCACACCGACGGGTAACTCGCTGACGGGTTCGTCCAGCGGCACGCTCAGGCCGAAGCGTTCGGAGATGACTTTGAGCTTTTGCCGCGCGGTTTGTTTCGAGGCGTCCAACGACCATGAGTCTTCGGCGCCGAGCAGGATGTTTTCGAGCGCGGACAGAGGCTCTACCAGCATGAAGTGCTGATGTACCATGCCGACGCCCAGCGCGATGGCTTGGGTACTGTTGGCGATTTTGACTTCTTTGCCGTCAATGGCGATGGTGCCGCCGTCGGCTTGGTAAAAGCCGTAGAGTACCGACATGAGCGTGGATTTGCCCGCGCCGTTTTCGCCGATGATGCCGTGGATGCTGGCTTTGTCAACCGTGAGGTCAATGTCGCGGTTGGCCCAGACCGGACCGAAGTGCTTTTGTATGCCGCGCATGACGATCGCAGGTGGGGCGCTGGTCGATGGGGCTGTGTTGGGTGATGCTTGTGCGGACATAGTGGCTCCAAACAATCAGGGGTAAAGTTGCTGTATCACTGTATTTATTTGAAAAAACGATGGCTCTGTACACCATCGTTTTTTCGTTTTTACGGCGCATTGTCCGTGTTAATTTTGATTCATTGGACAATGCTTTGGGTTAAAGCGTGGTGTTATTTTTTACAAGTGGCTTCCACTTTGATTTTACCGGCGATGATGTCTTTCTTGATCTGATCGACTTTGGTACGCATGTCCGCTGTGATCAAATCTTTGTTGTGTTCATCATCCGCCCAACCCATGCCGTCTTCAGCCAAACCGATGGATTGCGCGCCCGCTTTGAATTTGCCTTGGCTGGCTTCGAGGAACGCGTTTTTAACCGCTACGTCCACGTGTTTGACCATAGAGGTCAACATGGTGCCCGGGAACAGGTAGTTTTGGTTGCTGTCCACGCCGATGGCATATTTTTTCGAGTCTTTGGCCGCTTGGTACACGCCGTTACCGGTCGCGCCCGCTGCTGCGAAAATTACGTCAACGCCACGGTCAAATTGTGAACGCGCCAATTCGCCGCCTTTGGTCGGGTTGTTCCACGCTTCGCCGGTGGTGCCGACGATGTTTTCGATGAATTTAACGTTTGGATTAACGTATTTGGCGCCTTGTTGATAGCCGCATGAGAAGCGACGGATCACTGGGATGTCCATACCGCCAACAAAGCCGACCGAGCCGGTTTGTGATTTCATCGCGGCCAATGCGCCGACGAGGAAGGAGCCTTCTTCTTCACGGAATGTGATGGATTTAACGTTTGGAGCTTCAATCACGTCGTCGACGATGACGAAATGGCTGTTGGGCAATTCAGGTGCGACTTTTTTAACAGAGGGTGAGCCGGAGAAACCGATGGTCACAATCGGGTCAGCGTTGCGTTGCGCCAATTTGCGCAATACGGCTTCGCGTTCGGCTTCGTCGTTCAACTGAATGTCGATGTAGTTTTTACCGGTTTCTTTTTTGAATGCTTCTGCGCCGTTGTAGGCCGATTCATTGAATGATTTGTCGAATTTACCGCCTTTGTCAAATACGATGGCCGGGCTTGCGCCACCTGCCGCCGCTTTGTCTGCACCACCTTCAGGTTTGGCGCTGCTTCCTTTGCCACACGCAGTCAAAGTCAATACGGTGATGGCTGCTAATGCCCAGACGTGCTTCTTGTTCATGCTAACACTCCTATGAGTTATGGTTTTTTGTGTATTTTGATGCGGTTTTATGACCCAAAAATGTATGAAAAAGGCCATAGAAAGGCGTGACTATCTTAGCACAAAGAGTGAGCAAACCGCCATAAAATGATTTGTTGTATTTTTAACATTTTCAGAATTTTTTGTTAAATTAGTTACGTTTTTGAAGTTTGGCCGGACTTTGGTATTCGGTGATCGGCGTGGCGGAAAAACGAATCGGATTGGCGACCAAATCGTAACCTTCGCTGGTACGCACGACCATATCGCGCGCGCGAATTTGCGGATCGGCAAACACGCGGTCAATGCTGTTGATCGGCCCGCACGGAAAACCATTTTGCTCACCCAGCGCCACCCACTCGTCGATGGTCTTTTGCAGCATCGCCGGTTCTAACGCCGATTCCAAATCTTTGCGGTTGCGCGTGCGCTGCGCGTTGGTGGCAAATCGTTCATCCTGTGCCAGTTCGGGTAAACCGGCGGCGTGACAGAGTTGGGCAAACTGGCCGTCGTTGCCCACGGCGAGCATGACAAAGCCGTCCTGCACGCGCATGGGCTGATACGGCGCGATGGATGGGTGCGCGCTGCCTTGGCGCGTGGGGATTTGGCCGCTGAGCAGATAGGTGGCCGCTTGGTTGGCGAGCATGGCCGCTTGCACGTCAAACAGCGCGAGGTCGATGTGCTGGCCTTCGCCCGTGACATGGCGGTGGTTGACCGCAGCCAAAATCGCGGTGGTGGCGTACATCGCGGTCATCAGGTCAACGACGGCGACGCCGACTTTTTGCGGGGCTTGCTCGGCTTCGCCGGTGATGCTCATCAGCCCACCCATCGCTTGAATCAGCGCGTCGTAGCCCGGACGGTCTTTGTACGGGCCGTTTTGCCCAAAACCGGTGATGGAGCAGTAAATGACGCGTGGGTTGAGCGGGCGAATCGAGGCGTAGTCCAAACCATATTTCGCCAGTCCGCCGACTTTGTAGTTTTCGATCACAATGTCGGCGATTTTAATCAGCTCAATTAAACGCTCGCGATCGGCGGATTGAGTAAAGTCCAGTGACAGATTGGTTTTATTGCGATTGGCACAGAAATAATATGCTGCGTCCTTCGAGCCATCGTCGCGTTCGACAAACGGCGGCCCCCAGCGGCGCGTGTCGTCGCCATTCGGATGCTCGATTTTGATCACTTTGGCACCCATGTCCGCCAAATTTTGCGCGGCAAAGGGTCCTGCGAGGATGCGCGACAGATCAACCACGGTGAGATTGGCAAGGGCGGCGGTTTGGGGGGCAATCGGAGCGGCGGTAGACATAAATAATGACTTTCAAAGGATGGACAATGCGCGCAAAGACAGTGCAAAGCGTTATAATCGCACGAGTATCCGTAAATGAAAACCCCCATATTCGGGGCAAACAATAGAGCCTGTCCATGACTGAAGCTGTAAATCCAAAAAATGCGTCCGCTACGCCGTATGAATTGCTCGGCGGCGAGTCGCGCGTGCGCGAGCTGGTGGAGCGTTTTTACGACCTGATGGAAATCGAGCCGAAATACGCCGATCTGCGCGCCACGCATCATGAAAGTTTGGCGATGACGCGCGAGAAATTATTCCTGTTTTTGAGCGGCTGGCTCGGCGGGCCACAACTGTATATCGAACAATACGGCCATCCGCGTCTGCGCGCGCGCCACATGCCGTTCAAAATCGGCGCAATCGAGCGCGATCAATGGGTCGCGTGCATGGCGCAGGCGATGCGTGAAATCAACGTAGCCGAAGCGCTGTTCCAAAAACTCATCAACTCGTTTTATAACACCGCCGAATGGATGCGCAATCAGCCCGACGCAGTGGAGGGCGAACCGCAAATGCCGATGATGGGCGTCAAACCACCTGATTTGAGCGCGAAATTCGCCCAGCTATCCGCGCAGTATGGCGTAGCAATCACACCGAAGGCGCAATCGTGATGGACGTGAATTTACTCGGTACCTTATTGATCGTCAGCATCGTATTGCTTGCTTTGGTGCTGCTTTTGTTGCTGTTCGTATTCACCCGAACGGGGCAGCAGCGCGCGCAACAGTTGGAACAAAAACTGCTGCAACAGCACGCGCAACAACAATTGAGCCAACTGGCACAAGACCTCGACGCAGGTTTTGACAAAGCGCACGAACACGGCGCTCAACAAACCGCCGCCATGCGCGAACACGCCAGTGTGCTGGCGCGCGAGCAGCGCGAGGAACTGGGGCAAAACCTGTTTCGTGTTCAAAGTTTGATGGGCGACGAACTCAAAGCCGTGCGCGAAAACCAAAGCCTTGAATCACAAAACGCGCGCGAAACCTTGCTCAAGCAACTCACGCAGACCACCACGCAATTGGTGCAACAACTGCAACAGCTCAACGACACCACTGAGCGGCGCATGAACCACATGCGTGAAAACATCGAACAGCGTCTGACCAGCATCGAGCAAAACAATGCCAAAAAACTCGAAGAAATGCGCATGACCGTGGACGAAAAATTGCACGCCACGCTGGAGCAGCGCTTGGGCGAATCGTTCAAACAAGTGTCCGATCGACTGGAGCAGGTGCATCGCGGCTTGGGCGAAATGCAAAACCTCGCCGTCGGCGTGGGTGACCTCAAACGTGTGCTGACCAACGTCAAATCGCGCGGCACTTGGGGCGAGATGCAGTTGGCCAATTTACTGGAGAACGTCTTTACGCCGGATCGCTACGCCGCGAACGTCAAAACCGTACCAAACAGCAACGAAATGGTTGAATTCGCCATCAAACTGCCGGGGCGCGGCGACAACTTGGACGACGTGGTGTGGTTGCCGATTGACGCCAAATTCCCGAAAGAGCAATACGAGCGCATGCAAGAGGCGCAGGACTTGGCCGACGCAGTCGCGCTGGACAAAGCGCGCGCGGATTTGTTCCGCCAGATTAAATTAGAAGCCAAAACCATCAACGAAAAATACGTCGCGCCGCCGTACACCACCGATTTCGCCGTGATGTTCCTGCCGACCGAAGGGCTGTACGCCGAGGTCGCGCGCGAAGCCGGACTGCTCGACCAATTACAACGCGAATACCGCATCGTAGTCGCGGGGCCGACGACGCTGACCGCATTGCTCAATAGCCTGCACATGGGATTCCGCACGCTGGCGATGGAAAAACGCGCCTCTGAAGTCTGGCAAGTGCTCGGCGCGGTCAAAACCGAGTTTGGTAAATTCGGCGACGTACTGGCCAAAACCAAAGACCGCCTCGAAAAAGCCGCCAAAGAGATCGACAGTGCGCAGGTACGCACGCGGCAGATGAACCGCGCCCTGAGCAAAGTGGAGCAAATCGAGCACGACAGCGCAGCGAAACTGCTGGGCTTGGTGGATGACGATGCGTCTGACGCTACGGATGATGAAGTCGGCGCGGCCAACGGAGACGGACGTAAATTGTTTTAAGACACTGTCACGCCGCCTCTGATCGGCAGGCAAAAGACAGCCAATAGCCGCGATAGCCGTACCGTCGCGCAAAACAATACAGTTTGCGCTGTGTTTTTAAAATTGTATCGGTACTGTACCGTTTTTATGCATTAAAGTAATACCACTACCACACTATCATAAACTCAACCTCAGCAAACCAAAGGTCACATCATGTCATTTCAAAACCTCTTTTCAAGCCGTGCCACTGCCATCAAAAGCTCCGTGATTCGTGAAATTCTCAAAGTCACCGCACGCCCCGAAGTCATCTCCTTTGCAGGTGGCTTGCCCTCGGATGCCAGCTTTCCCGTGGCGCAATTGAAAAAAGCATTTGAAAAAGTATTGGCTGAAACACCGCAAGCCGCCTTGCAATACTCCACCACCGACGGCTACGCGCCCCTGCGCGAATGGGTCGCGGTGGAAAAATCCAAAAGTGGCACAGCCATCAAACCCGAACAAGTCATCATCGTGTCCGGCTCCCAGCAGGCGCTGGATTTGATTGGCAAAGTATTCATCAACGAAGGCGATAAAGTTCTGGTCGAAGCACCAACCTACCTCGGTGCCTTGCAAGCATTTGATCTGTTTTTCCCGAAATACGTCTCCTTGCCGTCGGATGAAGACGGATTGGATGCCGAGCAAATCACCGCCGAGCATGCACAGGGCGCGAAATTCCTCTACGCCTTGCCCAATTTCCAAAACCCGACCGGCCGCCTGATGACCGAAGCGCGTCGTCAAGCGCTCGTTGCCAAAGCGCGCGAACTCAATCTGTTGGTGATCGAAGACGATCCATATGGCGAATTGTGGTACACCAGCGCGCCACCGCCATCACTACTCTCACGCATGCCTGAACGCGTGATCCAGATGGGCTCATTCTCCAAAATCCTCGCGCCGGGGCTGCGTCTGGGCTACATCGTTGCACCCGAAGAAATCGCGCGCAAATTTGAACAGGTCAAACAAGCGACCGACCTACACACCGCCACACTGACCCAACGCGCCGTGTACGAAGTGGTCAAAGACGGTTTCCTCAACGAACACATCCCGACCATTCGCAGCATGTACCACACGCAGGCGCAAGCCATGCTCAGCGCGCTGGACGAACACATGCCGGCGGGCGTGAAATGGAATCAACCGGCGGGTGGGATGTTCCTCTGGCTCGAATTGCCGGAAGGCATGGATGCTGAGGAAATGCTGAAAAAAGCACTGGAGCGCAATATCGCCTACGTGCCGGGCACACCGTTCTATGCCAACGAACCGGTGCGCAATACCCTGCGACTCGCGTTCGTCACTGTGCCGGAAGAGAAGATTCGTGCGGGGGTGAAGGTGTTAGGGGAAGTTTTTGGTGGGTAATCGGGCATGGGCGTTTATCAAACCTTAACGCGATACAAAGCATGGGCGGATGAGTTGCTGTTTACCAAGGTTTTAACTTTGACACATGAGCAGCTCATTCAGCCACAACCGATTGTTTTTGGTAACTTAATTCGTACTCTGAACCATGTGTATTTGATGGATTATGTTTGGCAGAGTCACTTGCTGGGAATACCTCACGGATTGAATAGCCGTAATCCTGAGCAACATCCGAGTATTGAAGTGTTGTTCACACAGCAAAAAGCCATGAACCAATGGTTTATGGATTATGCGAACACAATTACTTCGGAACAATTGACTGAAAATGTGATATTTGAGTTCATTGGTGGCGGTCAGGGAGAGATGACGCGAGGCGATATGATTCTGCATGTGGTCAATCATGCGACTTATCATCGCGGGCATGTGGCGGATATGTTGTATCACATGAACGTGTCACCGCCAACCACAGATATGCCTGTGTTTTTAAAAGATGTGTAGCGCGTAGCCCGCCATGAGCGTAGCGAATCGCGGGTTTAGGAATGTTTATTAAGTATTTCGCTCTCCGCCGCGAGGCGGTTACTTTTTAGCTTGACCTAAAAAGTAACCAAAAAGGTCAAGTTCGCGGTAACGCAAAGCAATGAACGCTTTGGTCAGGTCGGTTTGAAACTCGCGTTTGCAAGCAAACGCTCAGACAGCAAACCGACCGATGAAGCGACCGCGTTCATTGGCGTTACAGCGACGAATGATCGAGCTTCGTATTGAACGGTGTAGATTATCGGTGGGTGGTAGGTGCGATCAACGTAGCATCGTACAGATGTTGAGAACAAAACCGCAACAAAGCAGTAGGAAAATGCATTGTTCGGAAAAAAGATTGACTGGGGGTTTGAGATGATCGTTCAAGTGTTTTCAGTTCTTTCGATATTGTTTTATCTTACTGCGCTGTTGATGTTTTTTCGGGTGCATACGCTTGATTCATCGGTGTCGATTATTTGTGATCCTGTGAGTAATTATGGTGTGGGTAAGACGGCTGTATTTTTTCGCCGTTATGGTTATTGTGGAACGGTGGCGGCGGCTTGTTTGGCAGTATCGTTTTTAATGAGTCATTCGCCGGTATTTCCTAATGAGGTTCTGATCGGTATGGTATTGCTGCCTATATTGCGCATTGGCGTAATTGGCTTTAAAACAGATATACAAGTAGATAGTTTTGCACATAGTTCAGCCGAGGGGAAATGGCATCTGCTCTTTGCGATTGTTTCATTTGCGGCTATGTATACGGTAATCACGAATGCAACACCTTTGATGACCTCGGATTCTGACTGGTTATTAGCAGGTTTAAGTATCTTGAAAAATACAGCAAAATTTTCCTTAATCGGGGTTATTTTTGCGATGATCAAACCTTTAAAAATGATTTTTGGTATTTTTGAACGAGTTTTTTTATTATCGACGTTATTATGGTTTGTTTTGGCAAATATATGGTTTTTGCTTAAGTAAAACATAACACACAGACTGGATATTTTTAATGTTTTCACATGTGTTTGTAGGCGTATCGGACTTTGAGCGTGCTTTGCATTTTTATCAGCTGTTGATGGATTGTTTGGATCATCCGCTGCGTTTTTGTGAGCATTCACGTCCGTGGGCGGGTTGGCAAACGAGCGCGGAGCAGGCGCGTCCGTTGTTTTTAATCGGTTCGCCGTATAATCAGCAAGCGCACGCGGTGGGTAATGGGCAAATGGTGGCTTTTATGGTGAACGCGCGAGCAAAGGTGGATGAGGCGTATGCTTTGGCATTGAGTTTGGGTGGCACTTGCGATGGTGCGCCGGGTGTGCGTCCCGAGTATCATGCGCATTATTATGGGGCGTATTTCCGCGATCCGGAGGGTAATAAATTATGTGTGGTTTGTCATGAGTAAAGATATTTCCCAAATCCGTAAAAGTTATGAGCGCGCCGAGTTGTCGGAGGATGCGTCGCACGCCGATCCGATGGTGCAGTTTGAGCAGTGGTTTAACGAGGCTTTGCACAGCGAGGTTCTGGAGCCAAATGCGATGACGGTGGCGACGGTGGGTGCGGATGGTCGTCCGAGTTCGCGTATTGTGCTGATCAAGGATTTTGATGCGCGCGGTATCGTGTGGTACACGAATTATCTGAGCCGCAAAGGGCAGGAGCTGGCAGAGCATCCGTTCGCAGCTTTGC
The DNA here is from genome assembly GCA_049291875.1 of Burkholderiaceae bacterium. Classification (GTDB taxonomy): domain Bacteria; phylum Pseudomonadota; class Gammaproteobacteria; order Burkholderiales; family Burkholderiaceae; genus CTSOIL-112. Next base: position 50,373 of record JBATQE010000003.1, on the reverse strand, counting down.
AGTTTCATTGGGTGGAGTTGGAGCGCGTGGTGCGCATTGAGGGGCGCGTGGAGAAGGTGTCTGATGCGGAGAGCGATGCGTATTTCAACAGCCGCCCGCTGGACAGCCGCATCGGTGCGTGGGCTAGCCCGCAAAGCCAGCCGATTTCGGGGCGTGCATGGTTGGTCGCGGAGGCGGCGAAGTATGGTGCGAAGTTTATGTTGAATCCACCGCGTCCGCCGCATTGGGGTGGCTATCGCTTGATCCCCGACCGTTGGGAGTTTTGGCAGGGGCGTAAAAGCCGCTTGCATGATCGTTTGAGCTATCGTTTGGAAGATGGTATTTGGGTGCGTGAGCGTTTAGCGCCTTGAGCAAGGGAAATAGCATGGATGATTTGAAACAACGTTTGTCGCCTTTGGCGTATCAGGTGACGCAGGAGAAGGGCACTGAGCGGCCATTTACCAGCGAATTTGCCGAGAGTTGGCACGATGGCGCGTATCATTGCGTGGTGTGTGATGCGCGTTTGTTTGAGTCTGAGCGTCAGTTCAATGCGGGTTGCGGTTGGCCGAGCTTTGATGCGCCGGTGGCGGAATCGGCGGTGGCGGAGCATCGCGATACGTCGCATGGCATGATTCGCACCGAGGTGGTGTGTCACAATTGCGGCGCGCATTTGGGGCATGTGTTTCCCGATGGGCCGCCACAGACCACGGGCTTGCGTTATTGTATCAACGGGGTTGCGTTGAAATTCGAGCCGAGCCACGATGAATCGTAAAACAAAAGCCGCATCGATGATGCGGCTGTTTTATTAGGTGCGGTTTTTGACCGCTGTGGTTGTAATCAGGTGTTAAGCCGCTGCTTTTTGTTGCGCTTGCTGTTTTTGCAGCATGTGCATGATGCGAATGCGGTTTTGTGCCTGAGCTTGTAGGTTTCGTTGAACGAATCTGCGTTGCATTTTGTCCTCCTTTTATGGTGTTGCAATATAGTTTTGTCGGATTTTTGTTGATCTGACGCGCACAGATTAAGGCAATGATATGACATCATTGTGAATAATTAAGGGATGAGGGTGTTTTTGGTTGACATGGTGTCAATTAGAGTTAAAAAAGCGGCTGAAATGTATATTCAGCCGCTTTTTGATGGAGAGGGTGCTGCTTTAGGCTTTAGCGTAGCGCCTGCACGCACTCGCGTACCAGTTCCGGTCCTCGATACACGAGGCCGCTGTAGAGCTGAACCAATTGCGCGCCGGCGTTGATTTTTTCTTGTGCATCTTGGCCGTTCAAGATGCCGCCAACACCGATGATCGGTACTTCGTTATTGAGCAGTCCATGCAGTGCACGAATCACGGCGGTGGATTTTTCACGCACCGGTGCGCCGGACAGACCGCCGGTTTCGTTGCCATTCGGTAAATGTTCGGTGCTGCTTTTGTCCAATGTGGTGTTGGTGGCAATCACGGCGTCAAAGCGGTGCAGTTTGAGCAAATCGGCAATCGCGTGAATTTGCGTTTCATCCAAATCAGGGGCGATTTTGAGGGTCATCGGGACGTAGCGTCCGTGTGCGTCGGCCAATTCCGTTTGGCGCGCTTTGAGTGCGCGTAGCAGTTGGTCAAGTGCGTCTTCTTGCTGCAAATCGCGCAGATTTTTGGTATTCGGCGAGGAAATGTTGACGGTGACGTAGCTGGCATGCGGGTAGACGCTGCTCAGCGCCGAGAGGTAGTCGTCAGTGGCATTTTCGATCGGCGTGGTGGCATTTTTGCCAATATTGATGCCGAGGATGCCGCCGTTTTGGACAAATTGGCTGCGTGCGACGTTGGCCAGCAGGGCGTCTACGCCTTGGTTATTAAATCCCATGCGGTTGATGATTGCTTGCTTTTCGGGAATGCGAAACAGCCGCGGTTTGGGGTTACCCTCCTGCGGGCGCGGGGTGATGGTGCCGATTTCGATAAAGCCAAAGCCCATCGTGGCGAGTACATCGATGTGCTCGCCATTTTTGTCCAATCCGGCAGCCAGACCGACGCGGTTGGGGAAGGTCAAGCCCATCAAGGAATGCGGTTGGCTGTTGGCCTGAATTTTGGGTAAAAGCCCGAATCGGTGCGCCGTGTGCGCGAGTTTGAATGAGAGGTGATGCGCGCGTTCGGCATCCATTTGGAACAAGATAGAGCGAAGGAGTGGATAGGACATGATGAGTTCGTGGTGGTTTTTAATTCGTTTCGTTGCTGGCTTTGAAAGGCTGCCAAACGCCGTTGAGCAAAATTTCGGCAGGGCCAAATTGTTGTTTGTAGCGCATTTTGGGACTACCGGCAATCCAAAAGCCGAGGTAGACAAATTTTAAACCAAATTGGCGGGCGATTTGCACCTGCCAGAGTATGCCGTAGGTGCCGAGGCCGGCAAATTCGGGCGCGGGGTCGTAAAACGTGTACATTGCCGACAGGCCGATGGCGGTTTGATCAATCACGCTGATCATGCGCAAAACGCCGTGCGCGTCGCGGAATTCGACCAAAAAACTGGTGATCGCGCTGCGCAGGAAAAATTGTTGGTACTGCTCTTCGGTATCGTTCGCCATGGCGCCGTCGGCGTGGCGCGACTCGATGTAGCGGCGGTAGAGGGCGAAATGCTCTTCGGAAAAGTGCAAATCGACCATGCGCACATGCAGATGCGACCATTTTTTCCAACAGCGGCGTTGGCTGCGATTGGGCGCGAAGGCGTTGACCACGATGCGGTAGGATTGGCAGGCGCGGCAGTTGGGGCATTGCGGGCGGTAGACATACAGACCGCTGCGGCGAAAGCCCAGATCAATCAGTTGACCGTAGTTGCTGTCATTGATGCGGTCAATCGGCGCGACCATCTGCGAGGACGCCAGACGCTCGGGCAGGTAGCTACACGGATACTCATCGGTGCGGTACAGTTGGAGCTGGGTCAATTGCTGATGTTCGGTTCTCATGCGTGTGTACTCAAAGGCGGACCGAAGTAGTTTAACAGATTATCGTGTGCGCACAGCGACGACCAGTTGATCGGCTCGGCGCGCATCCATTCGGCACTGCGCTGGAAAAACACCTCGCGCGCGAGGGGGCGCGCACCCAAACGGGTCAGATGTGCAGTGACTTGCTGGCAGTCAATCCACTGTCCGCCGTGTTCGCGCAAACACTGAACCCAGCAGGCAAGTGCGACTTTGGAGCCATCGCTCACCTGCGTGAACATGGACTCGCCAAAAAACATTTTGCCCAGCAGGACACCGTATAAACCGGCGACGAGCTGATCATACTGCCACAGTTCAACGCTGACGGCGCGTTGGCGTCGGTGCAGCTCGATATAGGCATTTTTCAGCGCGCTGTGTATCCAAGTGCCGTCTTGCCCCGCGCGCGGCGTTTCCGAACACGCGCTGATGATACGATCAAAACAGCGATTCAGCGTGACACGGTAGCCCAGTGCGGGTTGCCGCGCCCATTGCTTGAGGCGTTTATGCAGCGACTGGCTGATTTTGAATTCATCCAAAGCCAACACCATGCGCGGCTCAGGGCTGTGCCACAGAACCGGTTCGCCCTCGTTGTACCACGGAAAAAGCCCGCGCTGATACGCCGTCTCGACCCAATCGGCGTCAATCGCGAAGCCAACCGCATACACGCTGTCCAGGTGCGGCGCGCCGAGGCTGATCTGCGCATGAGTGGGCAAATCGGCGGGTTGATGCACGAGGGTGAACGGATGTTCGCTATTCATAGATATGAGCGAAATGATTAGCGACGGTGGTCGTCGGGTCTGGGTTGGATCAGGCTGTGGCGCGTGCTGAAAATACCGCGCGCGCGGTCGTCCATCCATGCACGCAGTGTGGCGCGCGTGCTTTCAAACACAATATCCGCCCACGGCAATTCATCTGCGGCGAACAATCGTGTCTCCAGCGTTTCTTCACCCGCACCGAACTCCGCTTTTGCCAGCTCGGCGCGGAAAAAGAAATGCGTCTGCCCGATGAAGGGAATATCGACGATGTGGTACACCGGCTCGATCAACTGCACTTGTGCGCAGGCCTCTTCCAATGTTTCGCGCAACGCACCTTGCGCAAGGCTCTCGCCGCATTCCATAAAGCCCGCCGGCAGCGTCCAAAGGCCATAGCCCGGCTCAATCGCGCGACGGCACAGCAATACTTTGCCCTCAAATATCGGAATCGTGCCGACGACCATTTTCGGATTGTCGTAATGCACGAAACCACAGCTCGGACACACCGCACGCACGCGCGAATCGTCGTCGGGGATGCGATATTCGACGGCGGTGCCGCATTGCGCACAAAATCGGGTGGAGGGCGTGAGAGAGGTGGTAGAGGGAGAGGAATCGTGGGAACTCATGGTCGTCGCGGTTCTATTTTTTAAGTTCGTATTGTGCCATAGACCGCGTAGGATATTTTGCTAAAAGTCAAAAACGCACGGTCAAAACCGTGCGTTCTTTCGTATGTGCCAACGATGCGGAAATGGATTTATCGATCCAACATCCATTTGATGACCGCTTCAATGTCCTTTTGCGGCATATCGGGATGAGCCTGCATCGGTGTGGTGCCCCACGCGCCGACCGAGCCGTTGCGCACGCGATCGGTCAAACGGCTCATGGCGCCCGGGTCGCCTTTGTATTTTTGGGCGATGTCCCGAATCGACGGGCCGATGACTTTTTTGTCCAGCACATGGCATTCCAAACATTTGTATTGTTTGGCAATTTGCGGGCTGGCCACGGCGAGATGTGCCGAGCCGATACCCAAAGCGAGCAATGCAGTCATCAGAGCGGGTTTGAGCAGTTTCATGGTGTGTAATCCTTTATGGATGCGGGTTCATACCTCGGGTCAGTATTGCCATAATACGTGAGCGTTAAAAACGTTGACGCTGAGGTAATGATGGATCCTTGCTTTACGCTGGTTTTATTGACTCAAAATCCAACGGGTGAGTTCTTGCAGATCGGCGTCGCTCATATTGGGGTGCGCAGGCATTTTTTTCCAAAAACCGTAAAACGTAATACCGTTGCGAATCGGGTTTTGGATTCGACCGGCGGCGTCACTTCGACCTTTATACGCGTTGCTGATGTATTGAAATGACGGGCCTTTTTTCTCTTGGCTGATGTCGTGGCATTTGAAACAGTCGTTGGCTTTGGCAATTTGATAGCCATCGGCGTGGCTGGATGGCGCAAATGCAATCAGGCCGAGACTTAAAATGGTGCCGGTTAAAATTCGCTTCATAATAAATCCTTAAAAATTCGGTAAAACGTGCGTTCATCGGCCGCCCGCATCGGTTTTCAGGCGCCGCATGAAAGCGCGCTAAATGCCTGAAAAAAGCAGGCGACATCGGTACAATGTAGGACGGTATTCTACCGTAAGGGAATGAATGGCGCATGATGTATGCAAAAATAATCGCTTGCTGTTTGGCTTTTATCAATCAGCACGGTTGTGTAGCAAAGAGTATGCGTGCCTCATCCATCTTTGAGTAGATGTAGACGAATAATCAATAAGGATATTTATGGCTCTGATTCACCCACAGTTTGATCCGGTGGCTTTTTCAATTGGCGGCGAAGGCGGTTGGCCGGTGCATTGGTACGGCCTGACCTATTTGGCGGCGTTTTTGATGTTTTTGTTCGTGGGTAAATACCGCGCGAAAAAAATGCCTTTGCTCGGGTTCAAGCCGATCGAGTTGGACGATATCTTGTTTTATGGCGTACTCGGCGTGATTCTCGGCGGGCGTTTGGGCTATGTGTTGTTTTATAAACCGGCGGAATTTTTGGCCAATCCGGGTGATATTTTCAAGGTTTGGCAGGGCGGTATGTCGTTCCACGGCGGATTTTTGGGCGTATTGGTCGCGATGATTTGGTACGCGCGCAAAACCCGTCGTAATTTTTGGGAAGTGACGGATTTTATTGCACCGCTGGTACCGCTTGGCTTGGCGGCGGGGCGTTTGGGCAATTTTATCAATGGTGAATTGTGGGGACGCGTCTCTGGCGCGAATTATCCGTGGTTGATGCTGTTTCCACAGGCGAATGAGGCGGATGTGCTGTATGTCACTGCACATCCGCAAAGCGCGACGCTGTTGCAGCAGGTGGGGGACTATCTGATGCTGCCGCGCCATCCGTCGCAGATTTACCAGTTTTTGGGCGAAGGCTTGTTGCTGTTCGTGATTTTGTGGCTGTATGCGCGCAAAATTCGCCCGATGATGGCGGTCTCGGCGGTGTTTTTGATGGGCTACGGCGTGTTGCGCTTTATCGCTGAGTTTGCGCGCGAGCCGGACGACTTTCTGGGCTTGTTCGCCGGATTCTCGATGGGGCAATTGCTGTCGCTGCCGATGATTGTGGCCGGAGCCGTGTTGCTGTGGTGGGCGTATCAACGCCAAAATGCACCGGCAAAAACCTGAGGCTGCACGGATGACTGGGCGATTTCGTGGTTCTGTGGGGCTTGCGTGTGTATTCGCCATGCTCGGTTTGGCGGCGTGCGATCAAGTACATCAAACAAACGATCAGCCGCGCTTGATCGCGCCGGATGCGGTGTTTGCGAAGATGATTCAGCATTCGCATCGTCTGAATGAGGCCGACGCGCAGGCGTGGGTGACGGATGTGTTGGGCAGTTTGGACACCGTCGGCATGGTGCGTACCAATGAATCGGCCTGCGCAGTGATGGCGGTGATTGAGCAGGAGAGCGGTTATAAAGTCGATCCTGCGGTTCCCGGACTGAGCAAGCTGCTGGCCAATAAAATCAAGAAGATGGAAGAGAATATCGCGGTCAGACTGGCTTTGGGCATGCGCTTGGATCAGCCGATGGCCAATGGCAAAACCTTTCGCGAGGGCATTGCGCAGGTGAAAACGGAGCGGGATTTGGCCAATTGGTACGCCGAGTTCACTGCCGCCAAATTCACCGGCCCGATTTTGAGCCAATTTGGCAAGGGCGTGGACGATGTGGTGGGCACGGTCGGCTCGATGCAGGTATCGATTGATTACGCCCGCCGCGTCGCTGCGCAATTGGGGCAATCGAGCCTGAATATGCGCGAGACGCTGTACACGCGCAAAGGCGGCGTGCTGTTTGGTACCGCGCATTTGTTCTACTACCCGACGCATTACGAGCAGATGCTGTACCGTTTTGCCGATTACAACGCAGGGCATTACGCCAGTCGCAATGCGGGATTTCAGGCGATGGTGGCGAAATTGGCGGCGAAGCCTTTGGCTGCGGATGGAGATTTGATCAATCACAACGAGGGCGGCGCGGGCAAAAGCACATCGCAAACGGAAATGGCGCTGCAACAATTGTTTGCCAAAAAAATGCCGAACATCAGCGCACAGACCATCGCTCAGGATTTGGCTTTGGAAAAAAGCTTGGACTTTGAGCAAAGCACCACCTACCGAACGGTGGCGCAACTGTACCAGCAAAAATACGGCGCGCCGATCGCCCAGCAAATTCCGAAAATCAGCCTGAAAAGCGAAAAAATCACCCGTAATTTAACCACCGAGTGGTACGCGAACTCGGTCAATCGCCGTTATCAGCAATGCTTGGCAACGGCGCAGAAATCCACCTAATTGATACACTTGTTTTGATCGGAGCACCGCTATGTTGACCGTTCTTTCACCCGCAAAAAGCCTTGATTTTGAAAGTGCGACCCCTGCGAATGTGGCCAAACTCGCCACGCAACCGCAGTTCATTGCACAGGCGAAGCAACTCAATAAACTGCTGCGCAAACTCGATGTACCGCAATTGGCGCAGCTCATGTCGATTTCCGATAAATTGGCGACGCTGAATGTGGCGCGCAATGCCGAATGGTCGGAGACCTTCACTTTGGACAATGCCAAACCGGCGATTTTGGCTTTTAACGGCGACGTCTACGATGGTTTTGACGCGAAAAGCATGAGCGTGTCGGATTTGAAACAGGCGCAGGCGCGGGTTCGAATTTTGTCCGGTTTGTACGGCATTTTGCGCCCGCTGGATTTGCTACAAGCCTATCGTCTGGAAATGGGGACGGCGCTCGCCAATCCGAAAGGCAAGGATTTATACGCGTTTTGGGGCGAGCAGTTGGTCAAGCAGCTCAATGCCGAATTGGCGACACACAAACACAAAGTGCTGATTAACCTCGCGTCGGAGGAATATTTCAAAGCGATTCCACTCAAAGCTTTGCATGTGCCGGTGGTCGCGCCCGTGTTCAAAGACCAAAAAAGCGGCAGCTACAAAATCATCAGCTTTTTTGCCAAACGCGCGCGCGGCACGATGGCGCGCTATATCGTGCAAAATCAAATCGATACGGCGGATGGTTTGAAAAAATTCAGTGAAGATGGCTACTACTTCGTTGATGAACAGACCGCGAAAAATGGCGTGCATCAGCTGATTTTCCACCGCGACGCGTGACGTGTGCGTTTACGTGACGGGCAGCGCGCCCGGCCAAGTCGTCAGCTTGAATGCGCGTGGTGAGGTTTCGATTTTAAAGTACCCCCATTGCGTGGGAAAGATGCGGTTGAGCAGGGTGGTGTTGTGCAGCACGCCGTCGCGCCAAAAGGACAGGGGTATCGTCGCATTGCGTGAATGATTGGCCAATAGCTCGTCCGGTTTTTGACTCAATTTAAATCGATTCAGGGCAATCAAAATATCCTGTGGCGCAATGCCTGCGCGCTCGGCCATGCTGTCCGAGGCCACGCGCTCAACCAGCCAACCCTCGGCGGTTTTTTTCAACGCAGCGCCCAATTCCGGTGATTGGGGCGGGCAGTATTTCAGGTGCAAGCCTTGTGTGAGCAGGAGCAAATTCAGCGGCAATACCTGTGTGGTGTACAGTGCGACATACAATAAATCTTGTACCGAGCCGCCGGCAAAACGCTCAATTGCAGCCTGAATATCGGCCAAAGTCACACCGCGCGGCGCGTCGGTGTGGTAAAAATTGCGGCCAAACTCTTGCCACAATTGGCGCATCACATCGTCCAAGCTGAAATGGTCGCGGCTGTTGTGGCGAATGAACAGGTCGATACACAGCGCGATCAAGCAGCCTTTGACATAGTAATTCACATTGGTATTGGGTGTGTTTTCTGTCGGCTGATAGTATTTTGTCCACGCGTAAAAACCCGCATCGGTGACGGTTTGACGCAGTTGTGCGCGCTGACGAAACACGCTGTCTACATTGCGATTGAGCAAATCGAAATATTGCGCTTCGTTCAAAATACCGGCGCGGTGCAAAATCAAATCGTCGTAGTAGCTCGTGACGCCTTCAAAAAACCACAGCAGCGAGGTATCGGTCGGCTGGCTTAAATCGTAGTCTACGAAGTGGGTCGGTTTGATGCGTTTGACGTTCCAGCTGTGAAAGTATTCATGGCTGACCAAACCCAAAAATTCGATGTACGCCGGGCGGCGCGTGTTTTCGGTGTCCGCGATGCTCGGCAGACTCTCGCGCGAACACAGCAAAGCGGTGCTGTCGCGGTGCTCCAGTCCACCGTAGCCCGATGCGCGGACATCCACCATGAATAGATAAGAGGCGAACGGCGCTTGGCCGGTGTGCTGGATATTCGGTTCAAATAGGCGCAGTTGCTCGGCACAGATGGCTTGGATGTCTTTGCCCAAACGCTGCGTATTTAAATGATCAAATTCACCTGACAGCGCCACGGTATGCGATACGCCGTAGATGGTAAATTGGAGCATATTGAGCCGCCCCATGCGCACGGGGCGATCAGCCAGCTCGTCGTAGTTGGCTGCAAAATAGTCGCCAAAGCCGTATTCGGGGGTGGCGTCGGCGCGCGACAGTTGTGTGGCGATCTGCCATTCTTGCGTATGCTCCGGCGCGCGCACAGTGAGTGCGTGCGGCTGTTTGGCGTATTCGGCAATGCTCAGGCACAGCGAAGTGGTGTTGAAAAAGCCGGTTTCGGTATCTAAATACGCGGTGCGTACCGATGGGTCGTGCGCAAACACCTCGTATTCCACATATAACGTCGTGGAAAATCCGGCACTCTGCCAGCTAAATTGGTTTATAGGGGTGAGGGCAATGCTTTGTCCATCATTGTTATAGGCCCGAATCGACCCAATATGCCGTGCAAAATCGCGAATCATGTAGCTGCCTGCAATCCAGTTGGGCAAGGTCAAAGTTACACCGGAAGGATGATCACCGGTGATGCGCAATCGCACATGAAAACTGTGTTGATGAGGCTTGGGTGTGATGGTGTAATGCAAAGCAGCAGTATTCATGGATTGAGCCAATACAGTCGAATAATAGATTTCATCATTTTGGCATAAAGCGTGCGAGGATGCACTGCGATCCAAAGTTCGGAAAACAAATCTCATCTGATGCGCATCATCGGTTAAAATGAAGACGATGATCCAAGAAGATCTCTGTTTTTAATGACTGTTGACTGCATAAAGGATAGCAAATGGACTTTCAAAATATCACGGTGGAGCACCTGGATACCGTTGGGCGGATTACATTGAACCGCCCGCAGCAGCTCAATGCACTCAATGATGCGCTGATGGATGAATTGGCGCAGGCATTGCTGGCTTTTGAGGCTGACGCACGCATTGGCGCGATCATCATTACCGGCAGTGAAAAGGCGTTTGCCGCCGGCGCGGATATCAAGGCAATGGCCGCTTTGGATTTCGAGACCGCTTATGCGGGTAATTTCATCTCGCGCAATTGGGACGAGGTCGCGCGCATGCGTAAACCGATTATTGCTGCGGTTGCGGGCTTTGCACTGGGTGGTGGCTGTGAATTGGCGATGAGCTGTGACACGATTATTGCCGCCGATACCGCGCAATTTGGTCAGCCGGAAATCAAGCTCGGTGTGATTCCGGGTGCGGGCGGTACGCAGCGCCTGACTCGTGCTGTGGGTAAAGCCAAAGCCATGGATATGGTGTTGACCGGTCGCATGATGGGAGCGGATGAGGCCGAGCGCTCGGGACTGGTCGCGCGCGTCGTTGCGGCCGATCAGTTGCAAAGTGAAGCCTTGAAAATGGCGCAAACCATTGCCAGCTATGGCAAAATTTCGGTCATGATGGCGAAGGAGGCGGTGAATCAGGCGTTTGAAAGCACGTTGTCGCAGGGCTTGTTGTTTGAGCGCCGAGGTTTCCACAGCCTGTTTGGCACGGCGGATCAAAAAGAAGGCATGGCGGCGTTTATCGAGAAACGCAAGCCTGAGTTTAAATAATCCATTTGACTGATTGACTGGTTGCTAAAAAGCACACCTCATTCGCGGTGTGCTTTTTTGTCATTGGACATTGATTCGGCAGGCTCATTTGACAACGCCAATTGCCCTGTTATTGCGTCCAATTTGTCTTCAATGCGGTGAATTTGTTTGTTCAGATGGTACAGCGTGAGCTCCGAGCGCACATTGACCTCGTGGTCAATCTCGGCGTCCAGTCGGTCGCGTTTGCTCTGGCGGTTTTGTGACATCATGATGATCGGTGCTTGGATGGCGGCGAGCATGGACAGCAGCAGATTGAGAAAAATATAAGGGTAGGGGTCAAACGCGTTTTTGAGTAAAACCACGGTGTTGATCAGCGCCCATGACAGTAAAAAACAGGCGAATAGCATGATAAAAGTCCATGAGCCGCCAAATTCTGCGACTTTATCGGCCACTCGTTCGCCAAAGGTACGCTGATCGGTCAGCTCTTTATTCAGATCGCGTGGCTTGACAGTTTTATCCAAAACCTGTTCCAAAAATTCACGCTCATTCATGCTCAGATGGTACCAGTTGTCGCGCAAGATGCGTTTGGCTTGAGCGCGGGTGTATTTCATACGAACCTCCGCAGATAGATAAAAAATTCATGACGGTGCGTATTATAAACTGCTCATTTCCATGCAGGGCTTGGAGAATCTTATCGTTTTGTAACAGTGTTTGAAGGACTGGGCGACATTGCGGCATAGCCTGAAATAGCAACAGATGTGTGGGATTTTTGAATGATTCGGTGGTTTTAGCGCGTGAATCGGGTTTAAGTTTGGATTACTGCTTTAAATCAGTGATTATTTGGGGGATAATCATAGCCTTATCGCTAAAGTCATATGGTTTGAACTGCTGATAATGATTTTTTTAAAAGATTTTGTTTAAATAGCTGAGGAAGTGTTATGTCTAAAATTCATAAATTTTTACCCGTGGTGCCTGTTCTGGCGCTGGCTTTGAGCGCGTGTGGCGGTGGTCAATCGGCTGATGGTGCCGGCAGTGCGTGCGGCAAATTGGCGGCAGACGAGATTTGCGTCAAAATCGGTAGCGGCGAGCCGAAATCCGGCGGGATTGCGCATATTGGTAAAGACAATGAAAACGGCGCTCAGTTGGCTATCAACGAAATCAACGCCAAAGGTGATCTGGTCATCGGCGGTAAAAAAGTAAAATTGGCCTTGATCGGCGAAGACGATGGCGCTGATCCGAAACAAGGCACTACCGTGGCGCAAAAGTTAGTGGATGCGAAAGTTGCGGCGGTAGTGGGTCATGCGACCTCCGGCGTGACCATTCCGGCGAACGCGGTGTACAGCGCGGCGGGCTTGGTGCAGGTATCGCCTTCATCCACCGACCCGACCTACACCTTGAAATCCAACAAAACCCCGAAAGGCTCGGTCAGCTCCTACCGTGTGGTCGCCACCGATGCGCAGCAAGGTCCGGCGATGGCCAAATACATGCTGAACAAAGGCGTGAAAACCATTGCGATCATTGACGACTCAACCCAATACGGCAAAGGTTTGGCCGATCAGGTGGAACAAAGTATGAAAGCCGCCGGCACCACGGTGGTAGCGCGCGAAGCGACCACGGACAAAACTTCGGATTTCAAAGCCTTGTTGACCAAAATCAAAGGCATGAACCCGGATTATATTTTCTGGGGCGGTATGGACGATACCGGAGCGACTTTAGTGAAACAGTTGAAAGAGTTGGGCTTGACCAGCCAATTCGCCGGTGCAGACGGTATTTGTACCAGCAAATTCATGGAGCTGTCCGGCGCAGCGGGTAAAGGCGCGATTTGTTCGCAAGCCGGTATGCCGTTGGAAAAAATGCCGAAAGGCGCGGAATTCAGCGCCAATTACGAAAAAGCCTTCCCGGGTCAAAAAGTTCAGGTGTACGCACCGTTCGCCTACGACGCGGTGTACGCGATTGTAGCGGCGATGAAGCAAGCCAATTCGGTTGAGCCGGAAGCCATCGCTGCGGCCATGCCAAAAGTGGCGATCGAAGGTCTGATCGGTCCGATCGCATTTGACGAAAAGGGCGACATCAAAAACGGCGCGATCTCGATTTTTGAAGTCAAGGACAAACTCGAAGTGATTGACATCATCAAATAATCGAATGATTCGGCTTCGCAGTCGGATTCATATTCGGATGAACGGATGATGCAACACGCTTATCGCGCCTTCGGGCGCGATAATATTGTGGATTGGGACAAACAGCCATAGAAAAGAGAATAATCATGAGGGTCAAAAAAATACTACCATTGCCATTGTTGCTGTTGGCATTGCTGACGGCGTGCGGCGGCGCGAATAAAGCAAGCGAAGGCGGCGGTAAATCGGCCTGCGGCATGTTGGCCGCAGATGAAATCTGCGTCAAAATTGGCAGCGGCGAGCCGAAAACCGGTGGCATCGCGCATATTGGCAAAGACAATGAAAACGGCGTGCAGTTGGCGATCAACGACATCAATGCCAAAGGCGACTTGGTGATCGGTGGCAAAAAGGTCAAGTTGGTGATGATTGGCGAAGACGACGCCAGCGACCCGAAACAGGGCACGATTGTGGCGCAAAAATTAGTTGATGCGAAAGTTGCCGCCGTGGTCGGGCATGATAACTCCGGCGTATCCATCCCCGCCAACGCAATTTACAGCGCCGCCGGATTGGTACAGGTTTCGCCGGCATCCACCGACCCCGATTACACCTTGAAAAGCAAACGCACGCCTCAAGGCTCGGTCAGTGCCTACCGCGTAGTGGCGACCGATACCGAGCAAGCGCCAGCGCTGGCCAAATATTTGTCCAAGCAAGGCGTGAAAAGCATCGCTGTGATTGATGATGCGACGCAGTATGGCAAAGGACTGGCCGATCAGTTTGAAAAAGCCATGAAAGACGCAGGCGTGAGCGTGTTGGCGCGTGAAGCGGTGAACGATAAAACTGCGGATTTCAAAGCGCTGTTGACCAAAGTTAAAGGTTTAAACCCCGATTATATTTTCTGGGGCGGGATGGACGACACCGCAGCAACCTTGGTCAAACAGATGAAGGAATTGGGCATGCACAGCCAACTGGCTTCAGCCGATGGCGTGTGTACGGACAAATTCATCGAGCTATCCGGCGCGGCGGGCAAAGGAGTGATTTGCTCGCAAGCGGGTATGCCGTTGTCCAAAATGCCCAAAGGCGCTGAGTTCAACGCGAATTACGAAAAAACCTTCCCAGGACAAAAGGTGCAGATTTATTCACCGTTTGCCTATGATGCGACCTACGCGATTGTCGAAGCCATGAAGATCGCCAACTCGGTTGAACCGGAAGCCATCGCCGCGGCCATGCCCAAGGTCAATTTCGTCGGCTTGATCGGGCCGATTGCGTTTGATCAAAAAGGTGATATTAAAAACGGCGCAATTTCGATTTTTGAGGTGAAGGATAAATTGGAATTGTTGGAAATTATTCAGTAACTGGGTGATCGGATAAAAAAACCTCGGCAGATGCCGAGGTTTTTGATTGCTGAGGACTCCTTGTTTTATCCTTTGCCCGTTGATGGAAAAGGTGAAAGGGCAAGGGTGATTTTTAAGCAATTGATTTATAGTCATTTCATTAAACATAACGTGTCATGCCGTACTTGATACGGCATCTCCTCGCAAGAAGATTGCGGGTCAAGCCCGCAATGACTCGTCAAATTATTGATAGAAATAGCAATATAAGGTGAGTTTTTAACTCTTCTCTTCAAGGAGCAAGGGACTTTATTGATAGCTTCAAGCCTCGGCATTTGCCGAGGTTTTTTATGGGATTGTCAATGAGTGAAGGTTTATTGCGCCTCATCAACCGGCGCATGGGCTTTGGGCTTGCGCGCACTACCGGCGACCATCTTGAATTCAAACAGGCGACAATCCAGCGCACCGTTGAACAGCGGTGTTTTTTTGCTGGCCGACAGACGCATGTATTTCGGTGTGTCGCGGTCGCTGGTCAGAATATAAGCATTCCAGCCGGCGTAATGTGCTTTCAAATGATCCGCCCATTGTTTGAAAAATACCGCGGTTTCGTCCGCCGTGGTGACGTCGATGCGCTCGCCATACGGCGGGTTGCAGACCATGACACCGCTCGTCGCGGGCGGCATGACGGACAGCGCGTTGTTTTGCTCAAAAGCGACGGGGAACGGCAATCCGGCGCGTTGCAGATTGTTGGCCATATCGTTGACCGCGTGTGCGCTGATGTCCGAGGCGTAGAGCGCGCGCGGGGTTTTGTCGATTTTGACGTCGTTTTTGATCTTTTGCCACAGGCTTTTGTCCAGACCGCGATAGCGCTCGAATGCAAACGAGCGGCTCATACCCGGCGGGATGTTGGCCGCCATCAGACCCGCTTCGATGATGATGGTGCCGCTGCCGCACATCGGGTCCAGCAGGGCTTGGTTGGGCTGCCAACCGGATAACATGACCAAACCGGCAGCGAGATTCTCGCGCAAGGGTGCACGGCCTTTGTCCATGCGCCAGCCGCGTTTGAACAGCGCTTCACCCGATGTGTCCAGATACAGCGTCGCATCGAATTCGGTCAAAAAGGCGTAAATGCGCACATCGGGCGTGGCGGTGTCCACGCTCGGTCGCTTGTCCATCAGGTCGCGGAAATAGTCGCACACCGCGTCTTTGATGCGCAGCGTGATGAATTCCAGACTTTTGAGTGGTGATTTAATCGCGGTCACTTCGACTTTGATGGTTTGTTCGGGGCTGAAATAGCTGCTCCACGGCATGCGCGAGGCGAGGTTGTAAATGTCGTCTTCCGAGCGATAGCCTGCCGCGCCCAGACGCAGCAAAATCCGAGAGGCAATGCGTGAATGCAGATTCGCACGGTACAGCACGGCCAGATCGCCTGCGAACGACACACCGCCGTGGGTCGGCTTGATGTGTTTGGCGTTGATTGCGGTCAGTTCATTGACCAGCAGGGCTTCCAGCCCACGGGGACACGGTGCGAAAAAGGAGAGTGAGGAAGGTGTGCTCATGTGGTGTGTCTTTTTGAGTAAAAAAGCAACCGCAGATGGCGTATGCGCCGGCGGTTGCTACAAATGATGGGGCAACTAATATAGCTATGAGGCAATCAGAAAGGCTTGATGACGGCCAGTGCGACGATTGCCAGCATCAAAATCACCGGTGCTTCGTTGAACCAGCGATACCAAACGTGCGAGTGCGTGTTTTGTCCGGCTTCAAAACGTTTGAGCAACACATAGCAATACCAATGATAGGCGCAGACCGCGGCCACAAGGGTCAGTTTGGCATGAATCCATGCGCCCGAACCCCAGAAGAACGAGAACCACAGCCAAAAGCCGAATACCAAAGCCGGAATCGCGATGAGGGTCATGAATCGGAATAGACGCTGCGACATGCCGAGCAAACGGGCATAGGCGGTTTTATCGGTTTCCGCCGCCAAGTTCACATAAATGCGCGGCAGGTAGAACAAACCGGCAAACCAAGAGGCGATGAAAACAATGTGTAAAATTTTTAACCAGTTATAAAGCATGGCAGGACTCAATAGACTTAAGAAAACGCGGAGTAAGTATGTTTTTAAGCTCAAGCATTTACATAGGCAAGCATACTTGAAAGCATCCGCAACTTTAACATTTTGATTTTGCTCAAATCTTGTCAAGGTTCCCTGACAAGATTTCCAATACTAAGCACGGAAAAAGTAGGGTTTTACTTTTTCCGTATTTCCTTAATAGATATCAAAAGATGTTTATAAACAGTATTGTACGGTAGTTTGGGTCGCTACGGGGCAATCAATTGTGCGGAAAAGTGCCATCCAATGCGTGTCAACCAAAATACGCTTGAACGCATTACGCCCATACATCCGTCAAAAATGATGGGCGTATTTGATAATTTAATGGAGGATGAATATGAAACGCACTTTAGGTTCTGTCGCTATGGTGACACTGATGGGCTTGGCTTTGACCGGCTGCGCGAACAGCGGCATGTCACGCCAACAAACCAATACCGCCATTGGCGCGGGTACAGGCGCTGCCATCGGTGGTGTTTTGGGTAACGCCATTGGCGGCTCAACCGGTAGCACCGTGGGTGGTGCAGTGGTTGGCGGCGCAGTCGGCGCGGCAGTTGGCAGCGACTGGGATAAACGTAAATATTGATCCTTTTTACCCTCAATCGTTGTAAATCATCGCAATAGTGATGAATGCGGTTAATTGATCTTATGGCAGCACGAGATCAATTGATCGCTTTTCTATATAAAGCTCTTTGGAATGAACATGACACAAAAGACAACCAATCCCCGCCAATCGATGCATTGGATGCGCCTCACCGTAGCCGCTGCGCTCAGCCTCAGCTTGGTGGCCTGTAGCACTGTCCCCACTCAGCAAGATCAAACGGCCATCGGAGTCGGTACAGGTGCGGTGATTGGCGGTGCATTGGGCAATGTCATCGGCAAAAACACCGACGGCACGGTAATCGGTGCAGCCATTGGCGGCCTGATTGGCGGTATTGTCGGACACAATTACGAAGACAAAAAAGCTGAAATCATGCGGGATTCCGCCGAGCCGAACGCGCAAGTGATTCGTGATGCGAACAATACCGACGGTTTGGATATGGTTAAAATGGCCGACGGCTCCATGCGGGTGAATGTATCCGGTGATGCCGGATTTAATACTGGCAGCGCAGTGATTCGGGATGGCTATTTGAGTACATTGGAAAAACTCTCTCGTGTGATTCGCTCATCTGGTTCGGGTAATAGCCGCGTGGTCATTATCGGACACACGGATAATACTGGCTCGGAAATGGCCAATCAAACGCTCTCGTTGGCGCGAGCGACGAGCGTGCGTAACTATTTGGAAAGCACAGGCGTTGCCGCAAGCCAAATGCAGGTGTATGGTCGTGGAGCCAGTCAGCCTGTCATGAGCAATGAAACGGCACAAGGGCGTGCGACCAATCGCCGCGTGGAGGTGTTCATCTATCCAAGCAGTATTCGCTATTAAATAACGTAATGCGTCGGTGGTGGCTTGGTGTTGCTCGGTCATCCGTCACAATAAAAATCCCCAAGGCATTGCTTTGGGGATTTTTTATGATGTGCTGATAAAGCGTTTGATCAGAACGGAATATCGTCTTCCAAATCATCCACTGGTTTTCTCGCAGCAGGTGCTCGTGCCGGAGCAGGTGCGGCTGCCGGTGCGCCATAGCTGTCGTCATAGGCTACGCCGCCGCTGCCGCCGCCACTACCGCCGCGGCTGCCGAGCATTTGCATTTGATCGGCGATGATTTCGGTGGTGTATTTATCCACGCCTGATTGGTCGGTCCATTTGCGCGTGCGCAGACGGCCTTCGATGTAGACTTGCGAGCCTTTTTTCAGATATTCGCCGGCGATTTCGGCCAAACGGTTGAAAAAAACCACGCGATGCCATTCGGTGATTTCTTTTTGCTCGCCGGTGTGTTTGTCTTTGTAGCGGTCAGTGGTGGCGACAGAAATATTGGTGATGGCGTTGTTGTCCGGTGTGTAACGCACTTCGGGATCGCGCCCCAGATTGCCAACGAGAATGACTTTATTGATTGATGCCATGATGTATCCTTTTTCAAGTGATGTACCTAATATGAGCAAGCCGACATAGCGGATGTCATAGCAGTGATTGATAAAAATAGGGGATCGCAATGTGTGGCTTTGCGACGCTGGCATTGTAGCCGTTTTGCTGCCGATTTTGCGGATTTTTCAGTATTTTTTATGACAAACGGGAAGTCGATGGACTTCCCGTAGGGTTTAGAAAAAGCGCGTAAGATGATGATTTATCGGCAATATTGCTCTGCCGCTTGACGCAAAACGCCGTCATTTTGGGTCGGTAGCCAGTTGCCGCCATTGCGGTTGGTTTGGTAAATCAATTTGCCGGTAGCGAACGGTTTTTCGTAGTATTTGACCGTTGGCATGTCGTATTGTTTCTTCGCGCAGTTGATGACATAGCTTGCGGTTAATGAGCGATGGCCGCCTTGTTCAACTTTTTTGCTGTTCAGCAGGGCGGGAAAGCGCACAAAGTTGACGCCGTTTTTGCGTTCGACTCGTACCTGTCGCGGGTCTACCAGCAGTTGCCAGTTCTGCCTCGTGAAGCTGTCTTGTTTGTGCAGGGTATAGTTGGATTGACCTGTGGCGCGGTTTTGTCCTTCGGGCAGGAACTCAGCAAAATTTTCGCCAATGAACAAGGCGCGGCTTTCGTCTTTACCTTTTAGGTCAATCACGGAGCCGTTGGCACGCCAAGCGGCATTGCCTGAGCTGTTAAAGGCGCGGCCTTTTTTACCCAGATAGTTTTCGACCAAGCTGTAGCGGGTGTTTTTGCCTGCTTCGGTTAAATTCAGCCAGACTTGAATGCCTTCGCAGCTCGCGCACGGAATGGTTCCGGTATAGTAGCCCGGCCAATCAACGCTGTCGCGCGTGGTATGTGCATCCGGCATTGTTGGAGTGGGGGTCGGTACCGGTACGGGAATGATGACAATGCCGGGCGCTTTGCCCAGTGTGCCTGTCGTGCCTGCCGTTGGTGCGGTGGTGCAGGCGCTCAGTGTGCCTAATGCGGCCAAAGCGGCGATGGTCAAACCGAAGCGCAGGTGTTTGCATGGTGCTGTCATAATTTTCTCCTAAAAAATAAAGGGCTGGTATGACACCGGCCCATACGACTTACTCAAGTTCTCCGCAATCGTATGAAGACGGTGTTGGAGCCATGAGGTGCATTATTTCTTTTGGCTTTCGATGATTTTCATCGCGCCGGTGACGAGTGTGGACAAATCGCCCATATTGGCCGGTACGACGAGGGTATTGCTGTTTTTCGCCATGTTTTGGAATGCGGCGACGTATTGTTCCGCGACTTTCAGGTTCACGGCGTTCATACCGCCTTCGGCTTGGGTTGCTTCACCAATCTGACGCACGGCGGTGGCGTTCGCTTCGGCGATTGATAGAATCGCGGCGGCTTCACCTTGCGCGCGGTTGATCGCGGCTTGTTTTTCACCTTCGGAACGGGCAATGGAGGCCTCGCGTTCACCAGTGGCGATGTTGATTTGCTCTTGCTTACGACCTTCGGAGGCGGCGATCAGCGCGCGTTTTTCACGCTCGGCGGTGATTTGCGCTTGCATCGCGCGCAGAATTTCTGCCGGTGGCACCAAATCTTTGATCTCGTAGCGTAGGACTTTCACGCCCCAGTTGGCGGCCGCTTCGTCCAATGCGCTGACTACTTGCGTGTTGATCATTTCACGTTCTTCAAAGGTGCGATCCAATTCGAGTTTACCGATCACGCTACGCAGGCTGGTTTGCGCCAGCTGGGTGATGGCGAATACGAAGTTGGACGAGCCGTATGAGGCTTTCATCGGATCGGTGACTTGGAAATAGATCACGCCGTCCACTTGTAATTGTGTGTTGTCGCGGGTGATACAGACTTGGCTCGGCACATCCATCGGAATTTCTTTGAGTGAGTGACGATAGGCCACGCGGTCAACAAACGGCACAATGATGTTCAGGCCGGGCAAAAGGGTGCGGTTGTATTTACCAAAGCGTTCGAGTACCCACGCGCTTTGTTGCGGAACGACTTTGACGGCTTGCGTGACAAAGACGATGGCGAGAATCAAAATGATAAGCGGTAAAGAAAATAATTCCATGTGAGTCCTTTTGTAAAAGTGAGTTAAGGGCTGAAACAAGAGTGCAAGATTGCAAGATTAAAACAGGCTGAGCGTTATAGACGTTCAACCCGAATGCGCGTACCGTCCAAGCGAACGATTCGGTATGAGCCATCGGTCAGCGGTGCTTGATCGGCGGTTTCCAGTTGTACCGCCCAATTCGTGCCGCGGTAATGTGTGCGTCCGATGCCGTTATCCCAGTCTTGGACGGTGATGATTTCACCGGCGTCCAGATTTTCAGCGAGGTTGGGGCGATTGCGGGCATTGATGCGGTAGCGATAACGGCGCGTGAGCACGGTTAAAATCGCCGACCCAATGAGAAAGACGACCGTTTGCGTCAAAAAGTCTACGCCCATTTTCATGGACAACCACGCGCCCAATGCGGCGATGGCCAACATCAACAAGTAAAATGTACCGGAGAGCAGCTCGGCGATCAGTAATAAACCGGCGAGAATTAGCCAAGTATGTGCCATGCGGTCTCCTTTTCTGAGTCAGTCAAATCATCGGTGCGCCCATCGAGTGTAACTGGGCTGCGGCCTTCCCTAAATTTGTTCTGATTTATGGAGATATTGTATTCGTTTTTTGCGGATACTTTGTGAAGTACGCGTCCTAATGTGGTGTGGGCTTAAGTAACGGGCGAATAACAGGCGAATTTTTAATGGGGTTCGTCGAATATGATGCGCACCTCTAAACCGCTGTGTCCGTCGGTGCGATTGGTAATGGTCAGTTGGGCTTGGTGCAATTGACAAATGCGCTGCACAATCGACAAGCCGATGCCGAAGCCATCATGCTTCTGTTCGGCGCGGTAAAAGCGCTCGGTGATGCGTTGTAATTGTTCGGGTGCAATGCCGCTCCCCGAGTCGGTGACACGGATTTGTGGAGTTGGTGTTTGCTCAATGTGGACATGAATACTGCCGAGCGCGCCATCAGGAGTCCGTTCAGGCGTGTGCGTGATGGCGTTTTCAATGATGTTTTTGAGCAAAATATACATCAGCTCCTGTGTGCTTTGCACCGTGGTGTTCGCGTCGCCGTGCAGTTGAATTTCCACGTTTTTGCGGCGGATGTTGAACAGATCGGCGATCACCGTCTGCGCGCAGGTGTAGAGGTTGACGGTCTGCACTTGGCTCAAGCCGGCGTTTGCGTCCAAACGCGCCAAGGTGAGCAATTGCTCAATCTGCCGTCGCGCATGATCGGTCGCGCTTTTGATTTTCGGCAACAGGCTGAGGTCTTGCGTCTTGATCGCAGTTTGCGTCAGTGTGTCAATGACCGAGAGCGGCGTGCGCAATTCGTGTGCTGCATTGCCGGTGAAATGCCGCTCCTTATTCAGTGACTCTTCCAGTGAATGCATCAAAGTGTTGATCGAATGCACCACCGGTGCGATTTCCTTGGGCGCGTGCGGCAATTCAATCGGGCGCAAATCAATCGGTGAACGCGCTGCGACCGCCTGATTCAGCGCCTCCAGCGGACGCAGGCTGCGGCGAATCAGAGCATAAAACAGCCCGAGCAGCAGCACAAAGCCCAAAGCGATCGGGGAAATCAGGCGCGTGACGATTTCTTGAATCAAATGGTCGGTCAGCAGTTGTTCCTGCGCCACCATGATGACACGCCGCTGTTCGCGGTCTACGTGAACATAGGTGCGCCATTGTTGATCGCCAACGGTTTGGTCGGAAAAACCTTGCACAAATGTGGTCAGCGGCGATTCGGGTGCGCTCGCCGAACGAATGATCAGTTGTGCGGTGGGCGCGTCCCAGATTTGAAAGGCGACGGCGTAGCCGCTGTAAAACTCGGAGGAGACTTTGGTTTTTGCTGTGGGTTTGATGGTGTTGACGCTTTTGTGCTGTTTATCTTTCTTATCGTCATCGTCGCCATCGTTGTGATCGTCATCATGGTGCTTATCTAAGTTCAACGGTTCGGATACATGGCCATAGCCCTGCACCTGCTGCTCCAGCATGTACAGGCTGGAAGCATACTGCATCAGATTGGCATCAACCAGCTCGCGCATTTCTTTGCGCACGCTGACGGCCAATTGTGCCGCCGCCAAAATACCGGCCAGCACCAAGACGGAAAAACTCCAGATCAGCAAGCGGGTGCTGATGGCGTGGGTTTTCGATGAGGATTGGCGGTGATGACTATTCAATGCAGTACCCAATACCGACTAAGGTTTTGATGCGTTCTTTACCGAGCTTTTTGCGCAGATTGGAAATTTGTACTTGGATGCTGTTGCTGGCGATTTCCTCATCCCACGAGTACAGCTTGGATTCGAGCGCGCTGTTGGTGACGACGCGGCCATTGGCCTCCAATAAAATTTGCAAAACGTTGAATTCCTTGCGCGACAGATTCACCAGTTCGCCATGGCAATGCACGGCGTGTCCTTCAATATCCATGCTTAAATCGCCGCGCGACAGCACATTCACCTCACTGCCCGACAGTCGGCGAATCACCGCACGCAAACGCGCGTCCAGCTCGTCCAAATCAAACGGTTTGACCAAATAATCGTCCGCACCCATGTCCAGACCGGCGATTTTATCGGCGGTGGTATCGCGCGCGGTCAGCATGATGACCGCGGTGTGTTGCCCTTGCGCACGGATTTTTTGCAGCAACTGTAAGCCGCTCATATTCGGCAAATTGATGTCGAGCAAGACTGCGTCGAAGGATTCGCTTTGAATCGACAGCAAACCATGCTCGGCGCTGTGCACCGCATCGATGGTATGCCCCAAACCTTTCATCCCCAGACAGATGGCCTCGGCCAGCGCCTGATTGTCTTCTACCAATAGTAAACGCATAAAATACTCCGTATTGAACGCTTTATCATAGCATGAAGGCATTAAGACAAAGTTAAGCGTTTTCATGGCACAAAGACGCAAACAATTTGAGCAACTTTACAAAACTTGACACAACGTTAATCCTCTCTTAAGTCCGTTTGGCTACCATGACGCCGTAGTGTATTTCAATGTCTTCATTAAGAAGTTTGAAAAATGCGGAAAAAATAGGATTTTACTTTTTCCGTATTTCCTTAGAAAAGATTAGAAAGGAGTGTCATGAACAAACGTTTACTCATCATTGCAGGTGCTTTGTCCGCTTTTGCCTTGGTGTTTTTGGGCAGTGTGTTTGCCAAAATGCAAGAGGGCAGCGTAGCCGAAAATAACTCTGCTCCTCCATTGTCTGCGCCGCAGTCGGGCGCACCGTTGGTTGCGCCATCGGAGAATGGCGCGTTGCTCGCCTCAGCGTCATCCGCACTGCCGCCAGCCCAAACTGCCCATACAGCAACTACCCCGAACCCGTCTGCCGCACCATCCACGCGTTTGAGCAGCGCGCAAGCGCAACAAATCGCGCAGCAGGCACAACCTTCCGCACGCATACAAGGCACGCCGGAACTGGTGCGCTACGGCGGTCGCTTGGCTTACGAAGTGCCGTTTGCGCAAGGCAAAATTTATGTGAATGCCGACAGCGGAACCATTTTGGGCAACAGCATGGCGCAAGCGATTCCATCCGTACAGCCGAATGATTCCTATGGCGAACGCGATGACGATGAACATGAATACCGTGAACACCACAAAAAACGCGGTGAACACAAAAAACACGATCAAGATGATGACGACCATGAGGAGCGCGAAAATGTCTGAATCCAAACACACAACAGCACCGTCCAATCCATCATCCAATGGCACGGCCAAAGTAAACTCAGCAACGACGACAGCAACCACACGACGGGTTAATCCCAACCAAAGTCATCTGGGACTGAAAGCCTTCATCATCAACGCGTCCGTATTGGGCACGGTGGCGGGTTGGGGCGTATTGGCGAGCAATCAAATCGGTGCGTCTGCGCAATCAAGCGCCTTGACTCAGTCGAACGAGCCGACTTTACCGGCGCCGAGCGGCGCCTCGCGCTGGGCTTTGCCCGATGCTTTACCCAATGTTTTGGCGCAAAACGATGCGTCTGATTTATCCAATTCATCCGACTCCTTCGATTCCTTCGATAAGGCATCGCGTCCATTGCCACCGCCAAAGGCTGCCAAGGATGTGAACCGCGCCCGACCATCTGCGGCTCAAGGCAATACCACTCTCAGCGCCCAACCAAAGGTGCGTGAGGTAAATGTGCTGCCTGCGCCCGTTCAGCAACGCCAACCACAAGCCGTGGCGCGTTCGCGTTCTTCAAAATGAGGGTGGATGAGCGTGAAGTGAAACAGTCATGACGGAACACGCTTTACCTTTGCGATCATTTCGCGCCATGGGCTGCGACATGAATGCCGCATTGTCCATGCCATCGGGTGCGCAGGCGGATGCACTGTTGGCACAAGTACCCGCGTGGTTCGCACACTGGGAGCGGATGTTCAGCCGCTTTCGTGCGGACAGCGAGCTATCGCGTGTCAATGCGCAGGCGGGGCAGGCGGTCACAGTCAGTGCCGAATTTTTGACCGTGGTGCAAAAGGCCGTGAATGTGGCCGAGCAAACACAGGGATTACTCACGCCTTTGATCGGGCAAGCGGTGTTGGCTATGGGTTATGACCGAGATTTTGCTCAACTGCATTCCCACGAGCTGACGCAGTCAAGTAAGCATCCGGCAACGTATCAGGGAACGCTTGCTCATGCCGTGGCGGATTTTCGCCACATTCACTGCGATCATGCGCGTTTGCAGATACGCATTCCGGCGGACAGTCGTTTGGATTTGGGCGGTTTTGTCAAAGGCTGGTGTGCCGATGAAACCGTGCGCCGTTTGGGCAAGTTTGCCCCGGCCTTGATGGATGCCGGCGGTGATATCGCCGTGAGTGCTGCGATGATCGATGCGCTTGACAAAGCTCAGGCATGGCCGATCGCGATTGCGCGTCCTTGGCCGGAAACCGAGGATTTGGCTCTGATTGGCGTGACGCGCGGCGGTGTGGCGACATCGGGGCGCGACTACCGTCGCTGGATACGGGATGGACAGATGCAGCACCACATCGTTGATCCGCGCACGGCGCAGGCGGCGCAAACCGACATTATCAGTGTGTCGGTGTCCGCTGCCAGTGCTTTTGAGGCAGAATTCGTGGCGAAGCACCTGCTAATTTTGGGGAGCCAGTCGTCGCAGATGTGGGCGCAGCGTCAAGCGGATGTGGGCGTGTGCATGGTGTTGGAACACGGGCAAACATGGATGAATGCGGTGTTTGAACAGCAAATGATGCGTTAAAAATATGATGTGATTGGGTGTCATAGAGATCAAAAACAAAGAGAGGAATTCGTATGTGGGGAATCTATCGTGTGCGCGCGCCTAAACTAAGCTCAGGCAGCGTGGCGGGTCAAAAAATTCATTCGGTAAATGAATATTCGTGGCGCTGGTGGTTGACTTTTGCGTTGTCCGTCGGCTTGGGCGTATTCGCGGCGTGGTGGGCGGTACCGCCGTTTGCTCATCTGCTGGCGCAGAGTTTGGTCGGTCAGGAAGCCAAAGGTTTTTGGTTTGTTTCACGCGCGTCGGGTGTGACCGCGTATGTGCTGCTGTGGCTGTCGGTGCTGTTGGGTTTGCTGATGTCCACGCGTCTAAGTCGCAGCCCGCGTCTGGCGAATTGGACGCCTGCGCTGATGGCGATTCATGAGTTTGTCAGTATCGTGGCGTGGCTGTTCGTTGCGCTGCATGCGCTGGTTTTGCTCGGCGACACGTATGTGCAGGCGAGCTGGTTCAATTTGTTGGTTCCGTTTGCATTTGATGCGAAAAGCGTGGTGTGGATTGGTTTGGGGCAAATCAGTTTGTATCTGATGGCGGTGGTGCTGGTGAGCTACTATGTGCGTGCGCGTATTGGCTTTCAGGCTTGGCGCTGGCTGCATTTTGCGACGTTTGCGCTGTATGCGCTGGTGACGGTGCATGGTTTGCTCGCCGGCAGCGATACCGCGACGCTTTGGCCGCTGTATGCGACGAGCAATGGCGTGGTACTGTTTTTGACCGTGTATCGGCTGCTGCTGATGCGGCAGTTGGCGACGGGTTGAGTTATTTTATAAAAATGCTCAATAAAAACAACGGTCGGTTTTCACCGACCGTTCAGACGCTGATAAACCCTATCGATATTGAAATTCGATACAAAGTCTAAGAAAAACACTGTCATACCCGCGTAGGCGGGTATCCAGAAATTCAATAAAAACAATTGGTTAGAAAGCATACTGGATTCCCGCTAAAATCAT
Source organism: Burkholderiaceae bacterium (assembly GCA_049291875.1). GTDB lineage: Bacteria > Pseudomonadota > Gammaproteobacteria > Burkholderiales > Burkholderiaceae > CTSOIL-112. The sequence goes on along the minus strand of JBATQE010000003.1, from coordinate 23,523 downwards.
GCGGGAAAACGAGCGTAGCGAAGTTTCGATAAAACAAGCGTAGCGCAGTTTCGCGGAACGCAATGACGGAGCTTTGTTTAGGCGTAATAGCCACTTTGTCAACAGTCTCATGGTCGGTGGGTCGGTTTTCACCGACCGTTTATTTTTTTATCGCGCAGATTGAGCGGCATCTGACGCATGCTGCGCACGCAGGGTTTGCGTCGCGGCCATCAGATTGCTCAATGCGGGTAGGGTTTCGGCCCATGAGCGGGTTTTCAGGCCGCAGTCGGGATTGACCCACAGTTGTTGCACGGGGATCACTTGCGTGGCTTTGTGCAGCAGTTCGACCATTTCGTCGGTTGAGGGAATGCGCGGGCTGTGGATGTCGTACACGCCCGGGCCGATTTGGTTCGGGTAGGCGAATGTACCAAAATCATCGAGCAGCTCCATGCGCGAGCGCGAGGTTTCGATCGAAATGACGTCGGCGTCCATTTTGGCGATTTCGGGCAGAATATCACCGAATTCGGAGTAGCACATGTGCGTGTGAATCTGGGTGTGGTCACGCACGGCGTTTCCGGCGATGCCAAAGGCGAACACGGCGTTGTCCAGATAGCGTTGCCAATCGCTGCGCTTGAGCGGCAGACCTTCGCGCAGAGCGGGTTCGTCAATCTGGATGATGCCGATGCCGGCAGCTTCGAGGTCGAGCACTTCGCTGCGCAGGGCGAGGGCGATTTGCAGCATGACTTCGTGACGCGGCAAGTCTTCGCGCACGAACGACCATTGCAGCATGGTCACGGGGCCGGTCAACATGCCTTTGACGGGTCGCTGCGTCAGACTTTGGGCAAAATGGCTCCATGCCACGGTCATGGCTTGTGGGCGTGCCACATCGCCGTAAATGATGGGCGGTTTGACGCAGCGCGAGCCGTAGCTTTGCACCCAGCCGTTTTGCGTGAAGGCGTAACCGTCCAATTGTTCACCGAAGTATTCGACCATGTCGTTGCGCTCGGCTTCACCGTGTACCAAAACGTCCAATCCCAAACGCTCTTGCTCGTGAATCACGCGGGTGATTTCGGCTCTCATTGCGATTTCGTATTGATGTTGATTGACCGCGCCTTTTTTGAATGCGGCGCGGATGCGGCGGATTTCGCCGGTTTGTGGGAACGAGCCAATCGTGGTGGTTGGCAGCAGCGGCAATTGGAAACGCTCATTTTGCGCTTGAATACGCTGTGCGAACGGCGTGTTGCGCAGCGCGTCGTTTGGCTGAATCTGTGCGACGGCGGCGCGCACATCGGCGCGATTGACCTCGCTCCATGCGCGGTAGGTTTGCCAATTCGCGGTGTTTTGCGCGATGACTTGCTGCGTGCTGTCATCGGCCAAAGTCACGGCTTTTTTCAAAGTCACGATTTCATCGAGTTTTTGGCGGGCGAATGCCAACACGCCTTTGAGTTCGGGTGCGAGTGCCGTTTCGTTCGTCAAGTCGAACGGACTGTGCAGCAGCGAGCAACTGGAGCCGACCCACAGATTTTCACCGCGCTGCGTGCGCGCCGACTGAACCAGCGCCACCGATTCACTCAAATCGTTCGCCCAAATATTGCGACCATTGACCACGCCCAATGAGAGTACCTGATGCGCCGGTAAATCGCGGACAAACGTGGTGACTTGCTCCGGTGCGCGCACGGCGTCGATGTGGACGCCTGCGACAGGGCTGCTGGCCAAGGCGGGCAGGTGCTGCTCGATATTTTCAAAATAGGTCGCGAGCAAGATTTTCAGCGGTGTGCTGGATAGGCTGGCGAGGACTTTGGGCAACGCATCGCGCCATTCGGTCGGTAAATCCAGTGCCAAAATCGGTTCGTCGATTTGCACCCACGACACGCCTTTGGTCTCGATGGCGTGCAAAATCTCCACGTACACGGGCAGCAGGCGATCGAGCAAAGCCAATTTGCTTGCGCTGGAATCGTCCACTTGGGTATCGAGTTTGGATAAGTACAAAAAGCTCAACGGCCCCAGCAATACGGGTTTGGCTTTGCACCCCCAGAGCAATGCTTCGTCCAAATGCGCCAAAAGTTGCTCAGGGTGCGCGCTAAACGACTGCTCGGGCGAGAGTTCGGGAACCAGATAATGATAATTGGTGTCGAACCATTTGGTCATTTCTAATGCGGGTTGTGCGGCGTTGCCTCGCGCCAGCGCAAAATACTGCTCGGCCTCAATTTGCGCGGTGTCAAATCCGAAACGCGCCGGAATCGCGCCCAACAGCACCGCGTGATCCAGCACCTGATCGTACAGGCTAAAATCGCCGACGCTGACGTAATCCAGTCCGGCGGATTTTTGCGCCAGCCAATGTTGGCCGCGCAGTTGTTTGGCAAGCTGTTGCAGTTCGGCGAGCGTTAAGTCGCCTTGCCAAAATTGTTCCGATGCGAATTTCAGCTCGCGTTGTGCGCCAATGCGCGGATAGCCCAAAATATGTGCTTTCATTGAAAAATTCCTCCCTATGTGTTGCAGGCGTATGTTGTTGTGAATGAGTCCGCGTATGCGCATGGATGCATGGCGCGGACTTCGATTTGACACGATACAGAGGATGCGGGTATTATTCAAACGAAAGAATTTCACAAAAATCATGAATAGGATTCATAATGAGCAGTATTTTGGAGTTGCGTCACCTGCGAACTTTTTTGGCCTTGCGTCAGAGTGATTCGCTCAGCCAAGCAGCCAATCAACTGTGTTTGACGCAATCGGCACTGTCGCATCAGCTTAAATTGCTGGAGGAATACTACGGCGTGAGTCTGCTGGAACGGCGGCTCTCGCCCATGCGTTTGACCCCGGCAGGTGAATGTTTGGCCGATTTGGCGGCGCAAACCTTGGGCAAAGTCGCTGAAGCCGAGCGTAAACTGGCGGTTTTGGCGCAGGGGCACGCGGGGCCGTTGCGCATTGCGATTGAGTGCAACACCTGCTTTGAATGGCTGATACCGGTGATGGATGCGTTTCGCGCCGATTGGCCGCAGGTGGATTTGGACATCGTTTCGGGTTTTCACACCGATCCGGCGGCACTGGTTTTGTCGGGGCGGGCGGATTTGGCGCTGACCGGCGAGGTGGAGAACGAGCCGCAGTTGGTGTATACGCCGATGTTTCGCTATGAAATGCTCGGCGTGATGGGCAATCAACACTCGCTTACGGCGAAGAAACAATTGGCGGCAGCAGATTTTGCGCAACACACCTTGATTACCTATCCGATTGACGATGCGTATTTGGACATCATGAAGCTGCTCAAACCGGCGGGCGTGGTGCCGAGCAAGCGCACCAGCGAGCTGACCATCGTGATTTTGCAGTTGGTCGCCAGCGGTCACGGCATCGCGGTGCTGCCCGAATGGAGCGTGCAATCGCATCGCGCCAGTGGTTATATCCAGACCCGCCGAATTGCCGATGGGCTGATGAGCAATTTGTATGCGGTCAACACCCGCCAACTCAGCCAGCAGCCGTATATGTTGGCTTTTTTGGAGTTGCTCAAGCAGTCGTGTTTTCAGCGTTTGTCGGGTATTCAGAATATTGTTTAAGGAAGCACGGAATAACCCCTACCGTCTGCGCTGGTTGATTGGCGTGATGAGTAACGAGGCGTGGCGCGCAGTCTATGCTCATTCCCTAGACAAGCGTCACAACAAAGTTAATCGCACACCAATCCCCAGCCCTTCGGGTTCTGGCAAAAAACACCCAGAACTTTGTTGCAGCATAGGGGCTGTCGCAACATCGTATGATGAATAACTACGACCCCTATCCTGCGTCGCGTTCTGAATGTTTTTTGCTCAGAACGCAGACTGGTTTGGGTTGTTCCGTGCTTCCTTAAGGCACAAAGCGCTGCTTTTGGGTGCGGTATTGCTGACAAACCTCCATGATCTCATCCTGTTTACAGGGTGCGCTTATGATACGATACAGCCTGAGTATTTTTTGAAGACAAGCTGATCATGACGCCAAGCAGTACCCACGCCGATACCGCACCCAAATTTCACACGCTGGACGAAGCCCGCCAGTGGGCGGATGCTCATTATGTCGGGCACACCTTGCGCACGGGCGAGCCGATGCGCGACCACGCCGAGGGCATTCATGAGATTTTAAACCGCTTGGATGTGACGGACGAGCTGCACATCGCGGCGTATCTGTTTGGCTACTTTCTGATTCATCCCGATGACACTGAAAATCGTGCGGCTTTGACCGCCGACTGGGGTGCGGAGCAGGCGGCGCGCGTGCAAAATCTGCATAAAATCATGGAGATGGGCGCGAAAACTTGGCACAACGCCAAGGAGCGCAAAGAGCATAAAGAACGCAGTGGCGACATCAGTAAATCCGAGCGGATGCAGGCCGAGCAGAGTGTTTCCGAGCAGATTGAACGCTCGCGCAAAATGCTGCTGGCGATGGCGCATGACATTCGTGTGGTGATTTTGCGTTTGGCTTCGCGCCTGCAAACCCTGCGCTATTACGCCGCGAGCAAAACCCCGTGCCCGAAACCGGTGGCGGATGAGTCGCTGTTGCTGTACGCGCCGCTGGCCAATCGTTTGGGGATTTGGCAAATCAAGTGGGAACTGGAAGATTTGGGTTTTCGCTTTGCCGAGCCGGATATTTACCGCCAAATTGCCAAATGGCTGGACGAGAAACGCACCGAGCGCGAGGGCTTTGTCGCCCAATCCATCGAACGGCTGCAAACCGAACTCAAAGCCTTGCACATCAAGGCCAATATTTCCGGCCGCCCCAAACATATTTACAGCATTTACAACAAGATGAAGGGTAAATCGCTGCAATTTGCCGATTTATACGACATTCGCGCGTTCCGCATCATCGTGGAGGATTTGAAAGACTGTTACAGCGTGCTGGGCGTGATGCACCACCTATGGCAACCGATTCCGAAAGAATTCGACGACTACATCGCACGCCCGAAACCGAATGGTTATCAATCGCTACACACTGTCGTGGTCGGTGACGACGGGCGACCGATGGAGGTGCAAATCCGCACCCAGCAGATGCACCAGTTCGCCGAATACGGGGTTGCGGCGCATTGGCGCTACAAAGAGGGCGGCTTTAACAAGGGCGGTAAAAACGAGCAGAGCGACTATGATGCGCAAATTGCTTGGGTGCGCCAGCTCATCAGTTGGCAGTCCGATCTGACGCACAATCTCTCGGCGCAGGCCAAAGCGCGCGCGAGTAAACAGCTGGGCGAAGCGACCTCGGTCAAGCTCAAAGACCCGAGTATTTACGTCCTCACGCCGGACGCCAAAGTGATCGAGCTGCCGCAGGGCGCCACACCGATTGATTTTGCCTACTACGTTCATACGAATATCGGCCACCGCTGTCGCGGCGCGAAGGTCAACGGCCAGATCGTGCCGCTCAATACCCCTTTGCAAACCGGTCAAACCGTGCAAATCACGGTGGCGAAACAGGACAATCCGTCCCGTGACTGGCTGCGTGACGAATTCACCATCAGCCAACGCACCAAAGGCAAAATCCGCGCATGGTTTAACGCGCAGGATACGCAGGTCAACATCAGCACGGGACGCGCGGCGTTTGAAAAAGAATTGCAACGCTTGGGCAAAACCGCAGTCAAGCACGATGAAATCGCGCATGCGCTCGGCTTTGAAAAAACCGACGATTTGTACATCGCATTTGCGCGAGAAACCCTCGGTGGACGCGATTTGGACAATCATTTCAGCGGTACCAACGACGCACAAAAAGCGACGGCAAATGCGGCGGTGGTGGACGAGCAAAGCTTCGTGCGCAGCTCCAGCAATAAAGAGCCGACCGGTAAAGGCGGCGTGCTGGTGGTTGGCTTGGACGATTTGATGACCCAATTGGCGCAATGCTGCAAACCCGCGCCGCCGGATGAAATCGCCGGATTTGTCACGCGCGGCAAAGGTATTTCGATTCACCGCACTGCGTGTGAAAATTTCATTCACATGAAAACCCAGCATCCCGAGCGGGTGCTGGCATGTGCGTGGTCGTCGGCAGAAGGGCTGCGCTACGAAGTCGATATGGTGATTTCGGCGCAGGAGTCGGTGGACATCATGCGCCTGATTACCGATGCGCTCGCGCGTGAAAAAGTGTATGTCACGGGGCTGCGCAAGCAGAAAAAAATGCAGGCGGCGCAGGAACCGGTGTGCGACTATGTGTTCAATCTCGAAGTGGCAAGCACCGCGCAGTTGGAGAAAGCGCGCGCGGCGCTGATGCAGATTAAGGGCGTGATGCAGGTTAATCGTTTGTAACGCTCATGAGCGTCATTTTGGGCTGAAGATCAAAGGAACTGTATGAAAGCATGGCAAAGTTTTGAAACTCAGTTGGCACCGTTTGCGGTCAAAAGCTCGATCAGCAAAGGGCGGCGTCATGCCGAACCGGAGGATCCGAACCGCAGTCCGTTTGCGCGTGACCGTGATCGCATCGTGCACGCGACCTCATTTCGCCGATTGGAGTACAAAACGCAGGTGTTTGTGAACCACGAAGGTGATTTATTTCGCACACGCCTCACGCACAGCATGGAGGTGGCGCAAATCGCTCGCACGCTGGCGCGCAATTTGCGGCTGAATGAGGATTTGATCGAGGCCATCGCGCTCTCGCACGACTTGGGACACACGCCGTTCGGTCACGCGGGGCAGGATGCGCTGAACGAATGCATGCGCCCATTCGGCGGTTTTGAGCACAATTTGCAAAGCCTGCGCATTGTCGATGAATTAGAGGAGCGCTACGGCGCGTTCAACGGTCTGAACCTGACGTATGAAACCCGCGAAGGGATTTTGAAGCACTGTTCAGCGGCCAACGCGCAAAAGTTGGGCGAACTCGGTGAGCGTTTTATTCGTGGCGAGCAGCCTTCACTCGAAGCGCAACTGACCAATATTGCCGATGCGATTGCGTACAGCAACCACGATATTGACGATGGTTTGCGCTCGAAAATTCTAACCATCGAGGGCATGCGCGAAGTGCCGATTTTCGCGCGTTCGCACGATGAGGTGCGCGCGCAGTATCCGAATTTGAGCGGGCATCGGGAGGTGCTCGAAACCGTGCGCCGCATGATCAGCGTGATGATCACGGATTTGACCCGGATGACGCAGCATCGGATTCAGGTGCTGGGTATCCAGCACGTCGCCGATGTGCGCCTCGCGCCGCCGTTGGCCGGATTTTCCGATGAGATTAAGGAGCAGATGAAGGCGCTTAAAACCTATTTGTTTGCCAATCTGTATCGGCAATATCAGGTGCTGCGTATGTCGCGCAAGGCGCAGAACATCATTCAGGATTTGTTTGAGGTATTCATGCAGGATCCGCGACTCATGCCGCCGGACTATCAGGTGGATAAGGACGATGCACAAGCCGAATGGCTACAAGCGCGCCGCGTGGCCGACTATATCGCGGGCATGACCGACCGCTACGCGATGAAAGAGCATCGGCGGATTTTTGCATTGGGGGTGATGGAGTGAATTTTTTATCACAGGAGGAGCGCGATTATGCCGAAGATCAGGCGGAATTGGAGCGCTCGGGTAAACGCCGTGAGCCGCCGAATTCGCGCATTGAGTTTTGGGCGTTGGCGGTGGGCTATGCTGTGATTGGTTTGTCTTTGGGCTTTGCCGCTGCGGTGTTGTTGCAAATGGCGGTTCAGGGCGAGATTCAGAGTTTTCGTCTGGTTGATGCGCTCAGTTGGTTGCAACGTGGCGTCGTTGGCCTGTTTGGCGTGATCTCGTTGCTGTCATCGCTGTGGTCGCTTCGGCGAGCCTATCGATTTGCTACGGCCAAGCCGAATCCGCCGTCGGATAATACGATTCGTGATGAGTGAAAAAGCATGATTTCTCATAATAATTCCAATAATAGTTCCGGCATGATGCACATACGCTCACTCGCGGTGCATGAGCACACGGCAACCGTGGCGGTTTGGGAAAACCCGAACAGCACGGTTTTGCCGATTCACTTTGCGCAGGGCAACGGCTTTGTCGCGGGTGTTTATCGGCAGATGATCGAGCCTTTGGCGCAACAGCATACCGTGTATGCGACGCACCATCGCGCCAGTTGGGCAAGCGTGCATCCGCATCAGCCGCCGAGCCGTTTCACTTGGGCTAGCGCGGCGGATGATCTGATCGCGAGCTTGGATGCGCTGAATCGGGAGCGTGCCACGCAAGGTGTCTTGACGCAAAAATTCATTGGCGTAGGGCATTCGCTGGGCGGGGTAATGACGCTGATCGCGGCGTATCGTCGGCCAGATTTGTTTGAGAAAATCGTGTTGATTGAGCCGGTAATGTTTCCCAACCGTGCGATTTGGACGCTGAATACGATTCCGATGGCCTTGCGTTATCGGGTTTTACCAATGGCCAAACGCACGCTTAATCGCCGTGATGTGTGGAACTCGCATCAGGAATTCGTAGTTTATCATGCGCGTAAATCGGCGTTTCATGGAATTCCGCCGTCGGTGATGCAGGATTATGCGCATTATGGTTTGAGAACGCGTGAGCGGCAAGATGGGTTAGAATTGAGCTTTCCGAAGACTTGGGAAGCGCATATTTTCCGCACGATTTCGAATGGCTGGCAGGCGCTGGCGCAGTTGCAAGTGCCGTGTGTGGCGATACGCGGCGCGGACAGTCAGTGGATTCCGCAGCGTTCGTGGGATAAATGGCAGCGGATGCGTCCGGATGTGCCGGTGCGGGTGATGCCGGACGTAGGACACATGGCGCCGCTGCAGCAGCCACAGCAGATGGCGCAATGGATTTTGGCGCAAATTGAGGCGCCGTGAATATCGTTTTTTAGGGTTGAGTTATGAGTATCAAGCGGTTTGAGTATCCGATTCGATTTTATTTTGCCGATACGGATTTGATGGGGATTGTGTACCACGCCAATTATCTGGATTACTTTGAGCGTGTGCGCACCGAGTGGTTTCGCGCAGCGGGGATCAATCCGATGGATTTGGCGCGCGACACGAATACGGGTTTTGTGATTCGTCATGCCGAGATTGATTGGCTCAAGCCGTTGACGTTGGATCACGATGCGGTGGCGACGGTTTGCGTGCGCAAAATTGGTAATGCGTCGGCGGTGTTTGAGCAAACCATCGAGAGTAATGGCCATTTATCCGCCAAAGGGGTTTTGACCATCGTTTGCGTTGATACCCGTACCAATAAGCCCAAGGGTATTCCCGATAGCCTGCGTGCGTTGTTCCAATCCACCATGAGTGAGCCGAATTGATCGGTATATTGCGTCAAAACGAGTGAAGCGGCATGATAAAATGCCGCTTTATTTTTAAGTTGAACGGATTTTGAATGGGCAACATCGTTTTTTACGAAGCGCAGGGCAAATTGAACGTCGGGCAGGTGATGGAGCAAAAGGACAGTCACATGCAGGTCAAAGCGCAAGGCTCGTCCCTGCAAAAGGTGAAAACCAAGGACGTGTTGCTGCAAGCGAATCTCAATGGTGTGAGCGCGGCGCAGGCGAGCGAGCAGGCGGGTGAGATCGCGGCGCAGGTGGATTTGGATTTGCTGTGGGAATGTGCGCCCGAGGTGGCCTTTGATTTTGTGCCGCTTGCGCGTGAGTATTTTGGCGAACAGGCCAGCGTGATCGAGCAGGCGGCGATGTGGCAGGCTTTGCAATCGGCGCCGATTTATTTTGGCAAAAAGGGCAGGGGACAATTTACCCGCCAGCCCTACGAGCAGATTCAGATGGCCTTGGCGGCGGTGGCGAAAAAGGAAGAACGTTTGCGCCAGCAAGCCGCTTGGGTTGAGCAAATGATTGCGGGCAGCGCGCCGAGCGAGGTTTTGCACGCACGCGACGCGATCATGCAAAAGAAAAATGCGAATGACATGACGTATAAGGCGGCGGTTCAGGCGGCGGCGGATTTGAAACTGACCTTGCCGGAATTGATGCTGCACATTGGTGCATTTCGCAATGCGTTTGAACTGCACCGCATGACGTTTTTGAGCGAATACTATCCGCGCGGTATTGAGCAGGATGAGCATACTCTGCCCGAGCCGAATCTGCATCATTGGGCGGATATGCTGGCTGAAGGAGTGGTGAGCGACACGGTGGTGGACGATGTGGCGGTATTCTCGATTGACGACTCGGCCACGACCGAGATTGACGATGCGTTTTCGGTACGGCAGCTTGAGAACCATGTGTACCGCATCGGTATCCACATTGCCGCGCCCGCACTTGCGGTCACGCGCGACGATGTGGCCGATCAACACGCGGTCAGCCGAATGTCCACGCTGTATATGCCGGGTGAAAAAGTCACGATGCTGCCCGATCATTGGGTTGAGGCGTTCAGCTTGGACGAAGGGATGACTCATCCGGTGGTGTCGATTTACACCACGTTTCACACCGAGCGCGCGCCGAACGAGGCCTTTACCGATGTAGAAACTCGTGTTGAACGCATTCGCATCACAGAAAATTTACGCCATGACACACCGCAAATGCAATTGAGCACTGCTGATTTGGAAGGTGCGCGCGCGGATTATCCGCAGGCACCGCATTTGAAAGTGTTGTGGCAGGGCGTGCAAAAACTCAGCGCGATCCGCGATGCGGTGCGTGGCAAGCCGGAGAACAACAACCGAGCGGATTTCTCCTATGAATTGGACAATGCGGCGGGCAGCACGCCCAGCGGCGAGGAGCGTGTCACCATTAATCAGCGCATGCGCGGCTCGCCGATCGACAAAATCGTATCCGAATGGATGATTTTTGCCAATGTGCAGTGGGCGTGCTGGTTGCGTGATCTGCGTATTCCTGCGCTGTTTCGCACACAAAGCCATATGGGGGTGCGCACCAGTACGCATGCGCAGGCGCATTTGGCGATGGGCGTACCGGCGTATATGTGGGCAACCTCGCCGTTGCGCCGCTACGCCGATTGGCTCAATCAAATGCAGTTACTCGCGGCGGTACGCTATGGCGTGACTGCGCCGATGAAAGCGCCGTTTCAGCCCAAAGAAGCCGATTTGCTCTCGCGCATGAGCCAGTTTGACGAAAAATACCGCGCCTATGCGGGACAACAAAACACGATGGAGCGCTATTGGTGTCTGCGCTGGGTAGCGCAACGCATGAATGAGGGTATTTTTGACACGCAGGCCATCGTGATTCGTGAAAATGTGTTGCGTCTGGCGGATATTCCCTTGTATCTGAACAGCATGGTGCCTGCGGATATGCCGTTGCAGTCGCGTGTGCGCGTGCAATTGCAAGACATCGACTGGGTGAAACTGGAGGTCGGTGTGCGGGTGCTGGGGCGGATTGAGGGCGACGTTGCGTCCGATGAGGTGTTTGAAGATTTAGCGGAAGATGAGGCAATCGGTGTGGAAGCGGTGGATCAGATGACTACCGAAGTTGATGCAGAATTGCCGGCTCAAATCTCCGTGGAAACGCCCATCGAAAAACCATAAACACAGTAAAATCGCTTCAAAATCAACGGAATAAAAATGCTATGGGCGAATTGAAACAGCAGTCGGAGCATATGCTACAACGACAGACGAGACAGGCGCAGCGCGAAGCCAAATGGCTCGCACGCTGGCAGACTCGCGGCTGGGCACCGCGCGTTTTATGGCCTGCGTCGTGGTTGTTTCAAAAAATCGCTGCTGTGCGCAAATGGGCGTTTACGCACGGTTGGCGCGCGCAGTACCGCATGCCTGTACCTGTGGTGGTGGTCGGCGGCATTATGATTGGCGGCGTGGGCAAAACCCCAATCGTGGCGCAATTGGTGATGCAATTACAACAAGCCGGTTTTCAGCCCGGCATCATCACGCGGGGTTACGGATCGCAGGCTGATCGGGAGCGGCGTGAATTTGAAGTCGCGGCGGACAGTAACGCCGAGCAGGTGGGTGACGAGCCATTATTATTGCACCGAGCCACCGGCGTACCGATCTGGGTCGGGTCAAATCGGGTCAATGCCGCGCGTGCCTTGTGCGCCGCGCATCCCGAATGCGACGTGATCGTCTGCGATGACGGCCTGCAACATTATCGTTTGTATCGTGATTTGGAAATCGTTGTGGTGGATGATCGAGGTGTGGGTAACGGCTGGTGCTTACCGGCTGGGCCTTTGCGTGAACCGCCCGCGCGTTTGAACACGGTATCGGCGTTGGTTTATCATCAGCGGCGTTCTGCATTGGAGCAGGTTGAACACGATGGCAACGAGCCTGCCGCGCATCGCCAGACGCTCAGTGATCTGCAGTGGATGCCTCGGCCACTCACTACGCCGCAGTTTGACGTGCGCAGCGGACTGAATCGCGCCTATGCTTTGAGCGAGGTTCAGCGTACAATAGCGTTGAACGAGTTGGTGCAGCAATACGGTGTTCAGACGGGTAAAAAAGCACTGATGTTGGCCGGAATCGCCCAGCCTCAGGTGTTTTTCGATATGCTGATGGATTTGGGCTTTGCGGGTGAAACCTTAGCTTTGCCCGATCACGCGTCATTTGATGCGGCGTTGGCCGAGCGCTTGATACAATTGCAAAATGAAAAAACGTGCGCCGTCGTGCTCATAACGGAAAAAGATGCAGTCAAATGTTTGCCGTGGATTGAGGCGTTTCCGGCGTTGGCTGCAAGCATCTGGGTACTGCCTCTGAGCGTGAGGCAGGACGAGGGCTGGCAAGCGTTTGCACAACACATCATCAGTCGACTGAAAGGCTTGGCTCAGAATTTTGGCTTGTGAGGAAAATCAGCCGCTCTGCACGGAGCACTGATGGTATGAACACATGAAACAATCGTAAAAGGATGATTATGGACGAGAAATTACTGCACGCTTTGCGCTGCCCAAAAACCGGTGGCGAATTGGTACACCGCGCCGCAACGGCAGATCAACCCGAGGGTTTGTATTCGGCGCAAGCGCAGGTGCTGTACCCGATTCGCGATGGCATTCCGATTTTGTTGATTGAGCAGGCAATTGCGGTCAACGAATAAAGGGGCGAAAATGACCCAATTCAAAGTGGTGATTCCCGCACGCATGGGCAGCTCGCGCTTTCATGGCAAACCGCTCGTGCCGATTTTGGGGCGGGCGATGATTCTGCGGGTGGCCGAGCGGGCATTGCAAACCTCTGCTCATGAAGTGGTCGTGGCGACCGATCATGCAGATATTGCCGCCATTGTGACTGAGGCTGGCTATCACGCGCACATGACGCTGGCGGAGCATCCGTCGGGTACGGATCGCATCGCACAAGTGGCGATGGAGCGCGGCTGGTCGGATGACACCATCGTGGTTAATGTGCAGGGTGACGAGCCGGCCATTGCGCCGCAGTTGATTGAGTCGGTGGCGCAGGCATTGAATGACGATACCTCGTGCGTGATGGCGACGGCGGCACATCCGCTGCACGCGATGGCCGATTTTCTCAATCCGAATATGGTGAAAGTCGTGCTGGATGAACAGCGACGTGCTTTGTATTTCTCGCGTGCGCCAATTCCGTATCCGCGTGATTGGATGAAGGCGCAGGGCGAAGTCAATCCAACGGTGAGCTTGCCCAACGATGTACCGGTTTTACGCCACATGGGCATTTATGCCTATCGCGTCGGCTTTCTCAAGCGCTATGGTCAATTGCCAATGAGCCGACTGGAGCAGATCGAAAGTCTGGAGCAACTGCGCGTTTTGGCCAATGGCGAGCATATTTCTGTGTTCATCAGTGATGTCGCTGCCGCGCCGGGCGTGGATACGCCTGAAGATGTGGCTGTGGTGGAGCAGTATTTGCGTGAGTTGGATGATTGGAACGTTTGAGTTCGCTCTGATGGTTCTGGTGCATTTGATTTAAACTTGACCGAAGTCCATTGCCTGAGGTAAGGTTATGGATTGAATTTTTTACTCTTTTGGAAAGACACACATGCGTATCATTTTATTAGGCCCACCGGGCGCAGGTAAAGGGACTCAAGCCAACTTCATCAAAGAGCATTACAGCATTCCACAGATTTCTACCGGCGATATGTTGCGTGCGGCGGTGAAAGCCGGTACGCCTTTGGGCATTGAAGCGAAAAAAGTCATGGATGCGGGGCAATTGGTTTCCGACGGTTTGATCATCAATCTGGTCAAAGAACGCTTGACCGAAAACGACTGCGCCAACGGTTATCTATTTGACGGCTTTCCGCGCACCATTCCGCAGGCGGATGCGCTCAAAGACGCGCAAGTGCCGGTGGATTTCGTTTTGGAAATTGACGTGCCTGCCGAAGAAATCATTAAACGCATCAGTGGTCGCCGTGTACACGAAGCATCCGGACGCGTGTATCACATTGAATACAATCCACCGAAAGTCGCCGGTAAAGACGATGTCACGGGCGAAGATTTGGTTCAGCGCGACGATGATAAAGAAGACACCGTGCGCAAACGTCTGGACGTTTATCAAGCACAAACCCGTCCGTTGGTAGACTACTATGGCAACTGGGCTAAAACCGGTGACGCGACAGCACCGAAATACCGCAAGATTTCCGGTGTTGGTTCGGTCGATGAAATCCGTGGCCGTATTTTGGACGCATTGAAATAAATACCGACAAACCCATGGCCTCAAATTAAAAAATGCCCCGAGCGATACGCGGGGCGTTTTTTGTGGGCAAACGAAAATCCATCACAATCACAGATTCACACATCATGAGTACACCCAAGCAAAGTTCCCATATTGAACCAACCCCTCATTCCGAAAGCGCGGAAGCTGCGCAGACAGTAGAAAAAGCAGAAACGGTAGCGGCGAATGAGCAGAGCAACGCCCACGATTATGGTCACATCAAAAGTTTTGTGTACCGCAAAGGTCATTTTTCAGAAGCACAACGCCGCGCTTATGAAAGCCTCATGCCCGTGTTTGGCATTCCCTACGACAAACAATTGAAAAGCGCGCAAGAGTGGGCGCAGATTTTTGGCAACGATCACCCCATCGTTTTGGAGATCGGCTGTGGTATGGGTGAGACAACGGCGAAAATTGCTGCGCAGAACCCCAATGTCAACTACATTGGGGTTGAAGTGTTTACTACAGGCGTGGGCGCCTTGCTCAAACGGGTGCAAGAATACGGCTTGAGTAATCTGCGCATTATTCAGCATGATGCGGTTGAAATCGTGCGCGATATGATTCCGCAGGGTATGTTGGCCGGAGTGCATATTTTCTTCCCAGACCCGTGGCACAAGGCGCGGCACCACAAACGCCGCTTGATTCAAACGCCTTTTGTGCATGAATTGGCATTGCGTTTAAGAAGTGGTGGCTATATACATTGCGCTACGGATTGGGAAAACTATGCAGAGCAAATGCTGGCGGTTCTGAGCGGAGAAGAGCTACTCATAAATACCCATTCAGCCCAAAGTTTTATACCTCGCCCAGAAGGCCGTCCGTTGACCAAGTATGAAAATCGCGGAAATCGTTTGGGGCATGGGGTTTGGGATGTACTTTTTGAGAAAAAATCCGTATAATTCGAAAGATATAAAATCAGGGTAATTGATTGTCAATACCCTTAAGGGAAACGGTTCGCCGTTTGGTGTTTATTTTTAAAAATTTTAGCATTAAGAGTTAAATTTATCATGATTCAATCCAAATATATAAAATATCAAAGCAAACAAATTAAACAAGCAGGTTTCACTTTGTTGGAATTATTGATGGTCATCGCCGTCATCGGTATTTTGGCTACCATTGCGGTACCGCGCTTGCAGAATTATTCTAATAAGGCTCGATTTACCGAGGTGATTAATGCGACGACTCCTTACAAAGTCGCCGTTGAACGGTGCTTGACTGAGCACACAGCAACAGATTGTGATGCGGGGAGCAATGGCATTCCTATGGGGTTCACTGTGGCTCAGGGGCGTGTGGCCAGCGTGGGAGTGGTTGATGGTGAGATCACCGCGACGGGTGTAGCGGCGGAATTCCCAAATAATGGGGCGAATGCACCGGATTATATACTGACGCCAACATCGGGCAACAATGGTGTCACTTGGGCTGTTAAAGGTAGTTGTGGTACAGATAGCCTGTGCGATGTAACACCGATTGCCGCGAATGCCACGAACGCGGCGAATGCCGGTAACAATAACGGTAATAATCAATAATTATATTTTGTGAATAACGCCTTATCTTGACGACGACCACACTGGAACTATTCAACTCAAAAGCCACATTCAATATGAATGTGGCTTTTTCATTACTAACTACGAATGAACGTGTGTAGGTAGAATAATCGCAGGTTTAAGCGTGGCCTGAATCGGTGCGTGATCCGAGCGATTGCGCCATTCCGCGCCCATTTTGACATGTGCTTCGGCGATTTCAAAGCCGCGCACATACAGTCGATCGAGTTTGAACCACGGAATCATGCTCGGGAAGGTTCTGCCGAGGGTTTGTTGCGTGCCAAACGGTGTGGGTGCCAGCGCGCTATTGGTGATGTTTTTGACCAAACGTCGCAAGCGATTTTGTTCGTTATCGACATGCGGCTGTCGCCCTTGCTGGATGGTTTCAATCGCGTCTCGAAGTAACAATTCGCGGGTCAGTAGGTAGTGAACATGCAGATTCCAGTCGTTGAAATCGCCTGCAATAATCAGCGGGGCATGTGTCGGTATGGTTTCGCGTACATGGCGAATCAGGGCGTGCGCTTGGCGCACACGACTGACTTTGAATAATCCGAAATGTGAGTTAACGACATGGACTTCGCCCAGCAGCGGATGATCCAGTGTGGCGTGCAGAATGCCGCGCTGCTCTAATCGGTGGTCGGAGACATCAATATTGCGCCAGTGTTGGATCGGAAATTTGGACAGAATTGCATTGCCGTGGTGGCCGTGTTCGTAAATCGCATTGGCGCCGTAGGCAATATGCGGGTAGAGGTTGGCTTGCAGCGCGGCGACTTGTGAATGGCCGTGTTCGGTGAGTATGGTGCTTTTGCGTTTGGTGTTGATATCCTGCACTTCTTGCAGACAGATGAGGTCTGCGTCCATTTCTTTCAGGCCGCTTTTAAGTTCATTCAGATGACAGCCGCGCGTCATCGAGTGGGCTTTGTGAATGTTGTAGGTGGCTACGGTAATCATTTGTTTGTCACTAATGTGGTACGCACTTGGGCAATTTGTCGACAGAGCCGCTCGCTGGCGGCGAGCGTGCGCAGGGTCGATCGGTTCATGGCATCGCCTTCGGTGTAAATCAAGCCGTTGTGCGCAATAGCAGGAATATGGGGCCAAGTGCGCCAAAAATCAAGGCTGTCATCGGTCTGTCCGCGCGGTGTGGCGCTGAGAATCAAATCGGGCTGGCGCTTGAGCACGTCTTCTACGTTGACCGTCGGCGCCGTGACAGGCAAATCGGCAAATAGATTGCGAGCGCCGCAACGCGCCAAAGCGTCTGAAATCCAACTGCTACCGTTGATGGTCATGAGTGGTCGTGGCCAGACTTGGTAAAATGCGTTCAGGCTCGGCTGCGGGGCTTGCGCGAGTAAGGGAATCTGTGCGTAGGCGCGTGCGATCAATGGTGCGGCTTCGCGCTGATTGCCGATCATTTGCGATAGCCGCATTAATGACAGGGGAATGTCGGCTAAGGTATTGATGTGTTGGTAAAAAATCGGGATGTTCAGTTGTTTGAGGGTGTTTAATTGTGCCGGTGATTGTCCGCCTTGCCACGCCACCACCACGTCCGGTTTGAGTTTGACAATCATTTCCAAATCGATGTTTTGGTAATCGCTGATGATGGGCAGGTTTTGGGCTTCTTGCGGATAGTCGGAATAGCTGCTGACACCGACCACGCGGCTACCTGCGCCGATGGCGAACAGATTTTCGGTGATCGAGGGCGATAGGGCAATGATACGTTGCGGTGCTTGGCTCAAGTGCAGCTCTTGCCCCGTATCATCAGTCACAATCAGTAGGTCGGATGCGGTTTGTGCCGCGCTCAGGGTGCTATGAAACGGCGCGAGAGTCAGAGCCAGTGCGCACAGCAGACGGCAAAAGGAAGTTCGGTTTGACACGAGCGCGTGGCGTCGCATGGCTTATTGCCCCGTGGCCTGCGTATCGATGCTGACTTTTTCCAAGCCCGCACCTTGGCTGGCCAATAACAGTTGGGCGACTTTGGCGTACGGGATGTTTTTGTCCGCACGAATCAGGATGGTGGTTTGCGCGTCTTTTTCGGCCAATGCTTTGAGCGTTGGCAACAAGTCGGCTTCTTTCACCAGCGTGGTGCCGACGTAGTATTGTCCCTGCGCATTCACGGCCAGAACGACAGGTGGCGTTTTCGCTTGGCTGGCGGCGGCTTTGGAGTTGGCGGTTTTGACTTTGACCGATTGCGTCATCAGCGGTGCGGCCATGATGAAAATAACCAGTAACACCAGCATCACGTCCACCATCGGGGTGATGTTGATGTCCGATAGCACGGCGTTTTTACGGGAACCTGAGGTGTTAAAAGCCATAATCGGGTCCTTTTAAAAGGGTTTATGCGGGTTTAGGCGCGCGTGTCGCTCTCGTTGCTATCTGAAAACTCGGCGACCAAATCGTGTGCAAAGGCGTCGATTTCGGCGGATTGCACTTGATTTTTGCGGCTGAAAAAGTTGTAGGCGAACAAGGCAGGTAGCGCCACCGCCAGACCAAACGCAGTCATGATCAGCGCTTCGCCAACCGGGCCGACGATGGCGTTGATGTCCATTTGCCCGTCGGCTGCGACCGTGGTCAAGGTGCGGTAAATGCCCCAAACCGTGCCCAGCAGTCCGACAAACGGTGCGCTGGAGGCGACGGTGGCGAGCAAGGTCAGCCCTTGATCCAGCGTGTGTTCGGATTGGCGTACGGCGGCTGAGAGCTTGCGTTCCAAAGCCGAACGGCTGTTGGCACTGTCCATTGCCTGTGCCAGAGGCGTGACTAAGTTTTCATGATCCAGTTGTTTGACCGCAGCCAGACGTGTAGCGGACTCAGCGCGAATGTTGTTCCAAAACGCTTCAATGGCGTGGCTCAGCTTGCGCATACGCAGGATCATCAGGGTGCGTAGGGCGATCACGCCCCAGCTCAAAATCGACATGATGAGTAAAACGATGGCGACGAAGTGGGCGAATGCGTCGCCTTGTTGCCAGAAGTGTTGCAGATTAAAAGTGGTGTTCATAGTTAAAAGTAGAGTGTGTGGGACAAACGGATTCGTTTGCTTGGAGCCGTTCAGTAAAGCGCGTATTTTAGCAGTTTTGCGCAGAGTATCCTGTAAAACTAAGGCTTATTGATGGAGTGCGGTGGATGCGGCTTAGATTTCGCGGCAATCCTTTACGATATTATTTAACGACAGTCATACGGCCAGTTAAAATGAATTTGATCGGGTGCGGGTTGATGGTGTTCATCCATGGCCGGCTTGAACTGTGCTTGGTTAAAGCTTTTCAGGATCAATTGGTTGACCTGCGCATTGGGTGACGGTTCGATGATCGTGGCTTTACCCACTGTGCCTTGTGCGGTGATGTCGGCGACGATGAACACGCTGCCGTTCAGTTTCGCCGCGCGTGCGCTTTTTGGACAGCGGATTTGGTACACGCGGTTTTTCGGCTCGGCGCGCGTGAGCAGCGCGGGTGGCAGCTCGGCGATGCGTCGTTGTGCGGCCAATTGCTCGGCCTGTGCTTGGCGACGGTATTCTTCAGGATGCAGCCAATGACGATTGATGTAGGTTTTGGTGTCTTGCCAGGCATTCACGATGTCTGCGCGCGAGGGTAGCTGGAGCGGTTGCGGAAACCACAATGCGGCGACCACGATGCCATGTAGCAATGCGACATTGACCCACAACCAGAAATATTTGCGTGCAGTGCCAAAGGGTGCGACCGTTGGCTCAGTGACTGGCGTAGCGAACGCAGCAGGCTGCGTGTGCGTCTGCTGGGTGGATTGAGCGGGATCATTGAGCGGAGGTGTAGCGCTGGGCATGGCAATCCGTATTGGATCAGAGGTTTTTTAGCCCCAAAACGTCCTGCATGTCGTACAAACCGGCGCTTCGGTGTTGTGCCAAAAACAGCGCCGCACGCATCGCGCCGGTAGCGTAGGTTATGCGCGAAGAGGATTTGTGTGTGATTTCGATGCGCTCGCCTGCACCGGCAAACAGCACGGTGTGGTCGCCGATGATGTCACCGCCGCGAATGGTGGAAAAGCCGATGGTTTGCTCATCGCGAACACCCGTTACGCCTTCGCGGCCATAGATCGCGCACTGCGCCAAGTCGCGCCCCAATTCGTGTGCCACGATTTCGCCCATTTTCAGCGCGGTGCCGGAGGGCGCATCGACTTTATTGCGGTGGTGTGCTTCGATGATCTCGATGTCGTAGCCTTGATTGAGGATTTTTGCCGCCAATTCAAGAATTTTGAAGGTGGCGTTCACGCCGATGCCCATATTGGGCGAGAACACCACGCCAATGCGTTGGGCGGCGTCGGCAATTTGTGCTTTGCCTGTCGCATCAAAGCCGGTGGTGCCGATGACTAAATTGACGTTTTGCGCTACGCATTGCGGCAGATAGTTCAATGTTGCTTCGGGACGGGTGAAGTCAATCACGCAATCGGCGCCAACAATCGCTTGGGCAAAATCAGCGGTGATGGACACGCTGGTGGTTTGACCGAGAAACTCGCCTGCGTCCTTGCCCAAAAAGGTACTCTGTGCCGAATCGACTGCGCCGTGCAGGGTGACGTTGGGGTTGGCGAGCGCGGTTTCGATCAGCATGCGCCCCATGCGGCCGGAGGCGCCGGTAATGACTAATTTCATAGAAGTTCCATAAGAGTTGAGGTGGTTTTGTGCGATGTTTGCATCACGGTAAAAGTGCCGTGTTCATGCAAAAGCGCGGTGTATATTGCTACACGCCGCGCTTGGGTGAATTCGTCGAATCCTTACTTGTCGGCGAAATCAGTGTGTTCTACTTTGACAACCGAACCGTTGCTAAACCAGATGGTGACGCGTTTTTGCTGGATCGGTTTGTTGCGTTGATCAAGGCGGTAAATATAATCCCAGCGGTCTTGGTGGAACAGGTTGTACATGACGGGTGAACCGACGACGTTCACCACCTGTTCTTTGCTCATGCCGGGAACGATCGCTTGTGCGCGATCCGCTTCAATCACATTGCCTTGTTGAACCGGTGCGCGGTAGGGAATATTGACACAGGCGGTGACGCTTAAGGTCACTGCGGCAAGTACGGCGATTTGTTGAACACTACGGCGAAATTTGGTCATCGTATGATCCTTTTGGTTTTTCTATACAGACCGTACGGTCTGCATCGTTTACAATGTCGATGGCATCGATTTGGTGTAAGATTACCATAATTTTCTATGGTGCTGAGCACCGACCGAAACAAAATAAAAGTTTAATCTGTGAATGTGAATCAACTATGAACCAATCCCAAGAATTAAAAAGCAGTGGTTTGAAAGTGACTTTGCCGCGTTTGAAGATTTTGGAGCTGTTCCAAAATCGCAAACCCGGGCAGCGGCATTTGAGCGCTGAGGATGTGTATCGTTTGCTGTTGTCCGAGGATATGGACATTGGTTTGGCGACGATTTACCGCGTGCTGACGCAATTTGAGCAAGCCGGCTTGTTGGTGCGCCGCAATTTTGAATCCGGCAAGGCGCTGTATGAGTTGAACGAAGGCGAGCCGCACGATCATTTGCTGTGTTTGAATTGCGGTAAAGTGGTTGAGTTCAACGATACCCAAATTTATCAGCGGCAGGACGAAATTGCCACCGAATATGGCTTTGTGATTCAAGAACGCTCGATGACCCTATACGGCATCTGCTCCGATTGCAAAAGTAAACCCAAGCGTTAATCGCTAAACCTTTCCAAAACCCTATTTTTGGAGCAGTGCGAACTGCTCTTTTTATTGGATGAATCAAATCGTTACTCATACTTCTTTGGCGATGGCGCGGCGCTTATCCATTGCCCCGATGTTGGACTGGACGGATCGGCATTGCCGCTATTTTCACCGCCTACTGTCCAAAAATGTGCTGCTGTACACTGAGATGGTCAATGTCAACGCGATCATCCACGGAGATGCGCACCGACATTTGGATTTTGATGCCAGCGAGCATCCGCTGGTGTTGCAATTGGGTGGGTCGGAGCCGGATTTATTGGCACGCTGTAGCAAAATAGCGCATGAATGGGGCTACGATGAGGTCAACTTGAACTGCGGCTGTCCGTCTGAGCGGGTGCAAAGCGGCTCATTCGGCGCCTGTTTGATGCACGATGCCGCTTTGGTCGCCGACTGTGTCAAAGCGATGCGCGACGCAGCGCCGATTGAGGTTTCGGTCAAGCACCGCATTGGCTTGGACAAAAACGAGGACTACGGCTTTGTGCGCGATTTTGTGGGCACGGTCGCGCAGTCTGGCGTCAAAGTGTTCATTGTGCACGCACGCAACGCATGGCTCAAAGGCCTTAGTCCCAAGGAAAACCGCGAGATTCCACCGCTACGCTATGAGATTGTGCATCAACTCAAACGCGATTTTCCCGAGTTGCACATCAGTCTGAATGGCGGCGTGCAGGATTTCGCAACGATTGATGAACAATTGCAGCAGGTTGACGGCGTGATGGTCGGGCGTTGGTTTTATCATGAACCATACGCCTTGGCGCAGGCCGATCAGCGGGTGTTTGCTGCCGCCGCCGCGCCCCTCATTGAACGTGATGCAGTGATTGAGCAATTGGTTCGCTACGCCGAAGCGCAGATTAAGCAGGGCGTGCCTTTGCGCGCCATGACGCGACATTGGCTCAATCTATATCATGGCGTGCCGGGAGCGCGTCGCTGGCGCCATCAGTTGTCTGACGCCAAATGGCTCAATCAAAATGATGCGCGCTTACTGCTGGATAATCTGCCGCGCGCCATGCCGGATATCAACGAGGTTGTATGATGGAGAATACCCCACCGCCGGTTGTGAAAAATTACATGACGCCCGCCGGTTATGCACGGCTGAAGGCTGAATTGCTGCATTTACTCGATGTGGAGCGCCCCGAAGTGGTGAGCATCGTGTCGTGGGCGGCGAAAAATGGTGATCGCTCGGAAAATGGCGATTATTTATATGGCAAACGCCGCTTGCGCGAGATTGATCGGCGCACTCGTTTTCTCAGCAAAGCATTGGAAAGCGCAGTTGTGGTGGATCCGGCAGCACAAACCCACGTGGATCAAGTATTTTTCGGCGCGACTGTGACCTATTGGCGCGAGGCGACGCAAGCCGAAGAAACCATCAGTATCGTTGGGCGTGATGAGATTGACACGCAAAAAGGCTATGTGAGCTGGATGAGCCCGATAGCCAAAGCCTTACTCAAAAAACATGTCGGTGACGAAGTTCGATTGCATACCCCAGCGGGTGTGGATGTGATCGAAATCATTGAAGTGGTTTACAAAAACTTGGATTAAGGAAGCACGGAACAACCCAAACCAGTCTGCGTTCTGAGCAAAAAACATTCAGAACGCGGCGCAGAATAGGGGTCGTAGTCGCTCTACGACAGCCCCTATGCTGCAACAAAGTTCTGGGTGTTTTTTGTCAGAACCCTTCGGGCTGAAGATGGGAGTGTGATTAACTTTGTTGTGACGCTTGTCTAGGGAATGACCATAGACTGCGCGCCACGGCTCGTTACTCATCACGCCCATCGACAGCGCAGAAGGTAGGAGTTATTCCGTACTTCCTTAAAGCTTTTTTGTCAACCATTCAGACGCTGATGACTTTATCAGAGC
>JBATQE010000002.1:0-43832 GCA_049291875.1 Burkholderiaceae bacterium | reverse complement strand
CGATGAGGATTTATTGAACATCTCTCGATACTATAATCATATGCCTCGCAAATGTTTGAACTTTCAAACGCCTGCTGAGGTCTTTCTTAGACTGTTGCACTTCAAATGTGAATCCACATACCCGCTTACGCGGGTATGACAGTATTTTTCTTAGGTTTTGTACTGAATTTAACTACTGAGAAAATTTATCAGCAGTCTGTAGGGGCGGGTTTCAAACCCGCCCCTACCTGCATCCCAAACCTAAACGCACACACCTTGCTAAAACCAAATATCCTGCGCCAAAGTAGGGATAACCCGAGGTCCAAAGCTGCTGATATTGCTTAAAGTCGCATTGTGGTGTGCGATCACTTGCGGCGCAGAAATCGCTTCGTTACCCGCCGACGTATGCCCGTCCGACACCAACACTACGGGATAACCCAAGGCCAAAGCTCGTCGCGTCGTCGTGTCCACACAAAACTCCGTGTGCATCCCGCAAATCACCAGCTGTTCCACTCCTCGCGCTTTGAGCAAAGCCTCCAAATCCGTACGTAAAAAGGAATCCGGCGTAGTTTTACGCACCTTTAAATCGGTGTCCTTGACGATCAAACCATCCGCAAGCTGCCAGTCTACCGACGCATATTCCAAATAACCCGAAGCAGACTCATGCTGAATAAAAATCACCGGAACGTTCGCCGCACGCGCTTTTTCCGTCACCAGATTGATGCGCGCAATCGTACCCTCGCAATCATGCGGCTGATACTCGCCCACGCATAAACCTTGTTGCATATCAATCACCAAAACCACAGTGTTTTTCATCTTTATCTCCATTGATGAATTGTAGGGGCGATTAGCACAGCGTAATCGCCCGAGTGTGTTGGTATTAAAGACTAACATACGATTACGCCACGCTAATCGGTATCTACTGGCTGGCTGTCATTGTTCGCCACGCCACATGACCATCATGCCGTACTGGATACGGCCTCTCCGTTATAGAGATTGCGGGTCAAGCCCGCAATGACACGATGGTGCGCTATTGTTCAATCCGCTAATCACATACCGTAGGGGTGGGTTTCAAACCCGCCCCTACGCCGGCTTGCCACATTGGTTTGTTAAACACATAAGGCGCAATAAGTGATTTTCAGGCCTGACACCGCATGTCACAAAAACCGCCCTGCGAATACATGCGGTGCAATGCGCCTGCGGCTTATTGCACCCTACTTTTTCAATCGCCTTTTTGCTTCGCCCGCCGCTCTTTGAAAAACCGCTGCAAAATTTCGCGGGCTTCTTCTTGCAAAACCCCACCAACCACCGTCGCATGGTGGTTGAGTTGTTCATGCGTGTAGACATTCATGACCGAACCGGCGACACCGGTTTTATAGTCGCTCGCACCGAACACGACCCGCGCCAGCCGCGCGTGGAACATCGCGCCGCTGCACATCAGGCAGGGTTCGAGGGTGACGTAGAGTTCGCACTCGGGCATGCGATAGTTTTGGAGGATTTGTGCGGCGGCGCGCAGTGCCTGCACTTCGGCGTGCGCGGTCGGATCATTCAGTCCAATGGGGTGATTGTAGCCGCTGGCAATCACGCGGTTTTGGTGCACGACGACGGCGCCGACGGGGACTTCGCCTGCGTCGTAGGCCTGCTGTGCGCAGGCCAGCGCATGGCGCATGAAAAATTCGTCGCGATCAATATTGTGAGAATCATCAAATAACTTATTGTCTATCATAATATCCACTAATTTTTCGTAGCAGACCATAAACGAAACTCGAAATTTTGATCAAATTTTCTAGATTTTACTCCTAAATCTTTTCGAATTGCATGCAACAAAATAGTTAATAATCTGTCATGACCCTCTTGACTAAAATTGCTTCTATTAGAATCAGAAGACTCATCAAGAAAATCCGTTAAAGCTTTTGTGACAGAGTACGGAGCAATTAACCAAATATGGTTAACAATTTGCGCCAGTCTTTTTTTAGACTCGAAAGTAACATCTTTTCCTGTTAAGTTACTAAGCGCAGAAAGCAACTCAGTATAACTATCGAGTTTTTGCTTTCTTAACTCTGCCTCTCTTTCTTTTTTCTTTGTCAAGAAAAAAGAAAGAGCGCTCAAAATAATACTTGCTCCAGCCGTAATGATTGCCACAAAAACAGTAGTCTCCATAACCATTGATTAAATCCTAACCACCTATTTGGATTTAATCAGGTTGTTGCGGTGGATCAGTTCAGCCTCGTCGGCATCACGTCCGAGTAGCGCGGCAAATTCGCCACTGGCATGACGGGCAATGCGCATGGTGTCGGAGCTGCTGTAATTGGACAGGCCTCGCGCGATTTCGTTACCCGCTTCGTCCACGCAGGCGATGACTTCGCCGCGCTCGAAATTGCCATACACGCGAATCACGCCAATCGGTAGCACGCTCTTCCCACCGGATAATACGGCTTTAACCGCGCCCTCATCGAGTACGACGTGTCCACGCATTTGCAGGTGATTGGCGAGCCATTGTTGGCGAGCGGTGAGCAGTGCGACGCTGGCGTACAGCTCGGTGCCGATGCGTTCGCCCTGCGCCAAACGTGGCAGTACCTGCGTTTCTCGTCCGCTGGCGATGATGGTGCTGGCGCCACTGCGCATGGCGCGTTTGGCTGCCAACACTTTGGTGAGCATGCCGCCTTTGCCAATGCTGCTGCCCGCACCGCCGGCCATTTGTTCGAGTGACTCCAAACCCGCCGGTGCGCTCTGGATGAGTTCGGCGTTCGGGTCTTTGCGCGGATCGGCGGTGAATAGTCCGGCCTGGTCGGTGAGAATGACGAGTACGTCGGCCTCGATCAGGTTGGCCACCAGTGCACCGAGGGTGTCGTTGTCACCGACTTTGATTTCATCGGTAACGACGGTGTCGTTTTCATTGATGATCGGTACAACGCCCAAATGCAGCAGAGTGAACATGGCCGAGCGCGCATTCAAATAGCGCTTGCGATCGGCCAAATCTTCGTGCGTGAGCAAAATCTGCGCGGTGACGATGTCGTGTTGGGCAAACTGGGTTTCGTACACCTGCGCCAAACCCATCTGCCCAACCGCCGCCGCTGCCTGCAATTCGTCGATATTGCTCGGCCGCGTTGACCAATTCAGGCGTTTCATCCCTTCGGCAATCGCGCCACTGCTGACCAAAACCACTTCTTTGCCGAGCGCGCGCAGTGCGGCAATCTGCGCGGCCCAACTGGCAATCGCAGCCTCATCCAGCCCGCGCCCTTCGTTGGTGACGAGTGAGCTGCCGACCTTGATCACCACGCGTTCAGCGGTTTTCAGCGACACGGGACGCGCCAAATCCTCAGCGGCGTTGATGCGTGCGGTTTGCGTTGCGCTCATTATGCGTCCTCCGCATCGTCCGTTTTATCTGTGTTCAGTTGGGGCGCGGCGGGTTTATTCAATACCGATTGCGGCAGTGGCGCCGCTTGCAACGGGCTGGCTGGATTGGCCGGGTTGGCTTGCAATTGTTCGGCCAGTTGGGCGGCTTGCTCGGCTTGTTCAGATTCCGCGCGCTCGCGCTGCTCGGTCAATTTCACTTGATCGACATAGTTTTGAATCTCTTTCATCAGCGCCTCGGTACCTTCGCGCGTCGCGGCGGAAATTTGGTACACCGGCCCTTGCCAACCGTAATCTTTGACAAACGCAGCCACGCGCTCGGCGCGCTCGTCCTCGGCAATCATGTCGATTTTATTGAGCACCAACCAGCGCGGTTTGTCGTACAGCGTTTCGTCGTATTTGCGCAGCTCTTCGACAATCGCGCGCGCTTCGTATACAGGGTCAACACTCGGGTCAAACGGCGCGATGTCAACCAAATGCAGCAGCAAACGCGTTCGCGCCAAGTGTTTTAAAAAGCGCACGCCCAAGCCAACGCCGTCAGCCGCACCTTCGATCAAGCCCGGGATATCGGCGATCACGAAACTGCGTTCGGCCGCTGTGCGCACCACGCCCAGATTCGGATGCAGTGTGGTGAACGGATAGTCGGCGATTTTCGGACGCGCATTGGACACCGCTGAAATCAGCGTGGATTTACCTGCATTGGGCATACCGAGCAGGCCGACGTCAGCCAATACTTTCAACTCCAAACGCAGGGCAAAACGCTCGCCCTCCGTGCCCGGCGTGCATTGACGCGGGGTGCGGTTGGTCGAGGATTTAAAGTGGATATTGCCCAAGCCGCCTTCGCCGCCTTTGGCGAGCAGCACGGTTTGCCCCGACTGCGCCAAATCATGCAACAAATCACCCGTCTCTGCGTCGAAAATCATGGTGCCGACCGGCATTTTCAGCGTGATGTCTTCGCCGCCCTTGCCGTAACAGTCGCTGGACTGACCGCGCTCGCCGTTTTGCGCGAGGTGTTTTTTGGTAAAACGGTAGTCAATCAGCGTGTTCAAATTTTCGTCGGCCACGGCATAAACACTGCCGCCTCGTCCGCCGTCGCCGCCGTCCGGCCCGCCGTTTGGTTTGTGTTTTTCACGGCGAAAACTCGCCACGCCATTGCCGCCATTACCGGCGATCACTTCGATTTTGGCTTCATCTATAAATTTCATATGCTTTTCCCTGCGTCCGGCGGCATGTATGACGATGCACCGACGGACTGTAAATGTGCGCTATTTTCGTGTAACCCATGCGCATTGCCCGTCATTATAAGCGATGCGCCTGCCTTGCCCCAATGTTTTTGCCGCTGGCATGGTGCTATCTGCGGGCAAGGTTGAGCCAAAAGGATTAGAATAGCGCCTTAACAAACAAGGTTTTTATGAACACCCGTGACTTTATCCGCCAAGTGCCCATTCTGGCTTGGCTCATCATGTTCAGCATTCTCTGCGCCGGTATTTTTGGCAATTTGCTGGGCAGTCTGACCACCGAAATTTCCGCTGATTTGACCCTCACGCCCAAGCACATTGGCTGGCTGGTGTTTTGGGGCAATGTCGGCAGTGCCATCGGCGCCTTTTTGGGCGGCGATTTGGTGCATCGCATACCCGCGCGCCACCTGCTGATGGGCTATCTGATCGGCATGTTGGTTGCCATCGGCATCATGGTTGCAAGCACGGGGTTTGTCATGCTCATCAGCGGCTTTATCCTGTATGAAATCATGGTAATCGCGATGGCAACGCTGGGGCATACGCTGATCGGTAAAATGCAGTTGGTCAGCAGCATTCGCGCGCGCGTCTTGGCGCTGCTGGATGTGGGCTGGAGCATCGGCGCAAGCATTGCGCCGATTTGGGTGATTGTACTGCTGCGTGCCTATCCGAACTGGCGCGTGCCGTATGCGGTGTTCACGGTATTGGTGCTGGTTTTGCTGTTTGCCTACAGTCGCGCACAGATTCGACAGGCGATTGCGCAACTGTCGCTGATTCCACCTGCCAAGGATACCTCGCACGAAACGTCGCTTGACTCCTCAGTCCCAAGCGCACCCGCCCAACACGCGCACACTTATCTGCAGTTGATGTTCGCTCCGTGGGCGATTTGGGCGTGGATTGCGGCGATTTTGATCGGTTATGTAGAATGGGGACACAGTTTTTGGTTCGTCAATTACGCGCACTCCTGCCGTGAAATCGCGCTGGATCAGGCACGTCTGGGTTTGGTCGGATTCACGCTTGGGATGGTGCTGGTGCGCAGTTGGCAGGCATTCATTCACAGCGAATTGACAATTGAGCAGCGATTGATTCGCTTGAGTTTGGTCGGTTGCGTAGCCTTTGTGCTGATTGCGTTTTTTCCGAACTCCACGACACTGCCGTATATGTTTGTCACCAACTTTTTTGCCGGTGTCGGCATCGGTGTGGTATTCCCGATTTTGCTCAATCATTTGATCGATTTTGCGCCGCACGATACGGCGAAATTCTCCGCGCTGTTGATGTTTTGCATCATCATTGGGGCGCAAAGCGCGGGCTTGGTTGTCGGTTATGTGAGTGAGGTATTGGGCGTGAGCATCGGTTACATGACGATTGCCTTTGCCATGATCGGTTTTTATATTTCGATCATGCAGCTATTTCGCATCCATAAAAAAATGCACCACGCACCGGATTAAATCCTATCTGCGTGGTATTGCCAACGCGCACCGATTACGGCTCAATGCGCGTTAAACTTTAATCTGGAGCCACAGCACTTGATACGGTTTCAGGCATAAATCCGCATCCAAAGCGTAATGCTCGCCACTGATCAAATCACGCGCCTGCATCGGCATGGCGGACAGCACATGCGCCAAGACGGTTTGCTCAACTTCGCTGAAATTGGCCAAAACCAAAACCGCATCATTGCGCAGATAGCCCAGCACATGCGGGTTTTTGCAATCAAAAATGGTCAGACGTGCGCCAGACAACGCGTCGGTGTTTTTGCGCAGCTCAATCAAATGTCGTAAGCCCTGATAAATCTGCCCTGCGCTGGTACTCACGTCCGTGCGCTGCGCGTAGCGTGCTTCATCGCGCGGTGGGCGATGCACCCAACGGCTGTCATCCTGCTTATTCGGGTCACTCAGATAGCCAAAGTCATTGACCGTACCGATCTCATCCCCCAGATAGAACAACGGCAAGCCGCCACTGCTCAAAATCACGCTGTGCATCAATAAAATTCGGGCGACGGCATACGGATCGCCCTGCTCCAAACCGACCAATGAGGCGCACATGCCGCTGATGCGGCAATCGCCGGTATTCGGGTTGTCTTGGAACGGCACGCCGCGCGCGAAACTGCCCTCGTAGCGATTGACATAAAATCGGTTCAGGAATTGGCGATGGTAAAAACCATTAATATCAAAATACGCCGCATCCTCATCGGCAAACGTCCAACCGATGTCGTCATGGCAGCGCACATAGTTCACCCAAGCGGTATGCTCCGGCAGATTGTGACGGAAAGTCAGCGCCTGTTGCAGCAGATTTACCTCGCGCGTGGCCAGCGTATTCCACAGTAAAGCCATTTGCAGCGGGTTGTAGGATAACTGACACTCATTCGGCGCGATGTATTGCACCACTTTATCCGGATGCACGATCGCCTCAGATTTGAACAGCACGCTCGGCGCGGCAATACGCATCACGGCATTAAACGCCCGAATCAATGCATGCGCCTGCGGCAGACTTTCACAATCCGTACCCAATTGTTTCCAAATGAACGCCACCGCATCCATGCGCAAAATATCCACGCCCAGATTGGCTATAAACATCATCTCGCCCGCCATCGCGCGGAATACCCACGGATTGCTGTAATTCAAATCCCATTGAAATGAGTTAAACGTCGTCCAAATCCAGCGACCATCGTTCAACTGGGTAAACGCGCCCGGATGCTGATCGGGGAAAATTTCCCGCACCGTACGGTCGTATTGATCCGGCATCCAGCGGTCAGGAAAGATGTAGTAGAAGTTATCGAACATCGGATCGCCAGCAGCACAGGCTTTCGCCCACTCATGCTCGTTCGAGGTGTGGTTGAAAATAAAATCCACCACCATCGTAATGCCCGCTTCGCGCAAGGCCTGCGCCACGGCGCGTAGATCATCAATCGTACCGAGCGCCGGATTGACCTCACGGTAACTGCTGACCGCATAGCCGCCATCGCTTTTTCCTTCAGGACATTTGAACAATGGCATCAGATGCAGGTAGGTCAAGCCCAGTTCTTTGAAATACGGAATCGAGTCAATAATCCCGCGTAAATTGCCCGCAAACAGATCGACATAGCACACACCGCCGACCATTTTATTCGAGAGGAACCAGTCGGGATTCGCTTCACGCGCTGCGTCTTGTTGTTTCAACGGCTCTGCACGCTCCGAATAACTCTGCCACGCCATGCGCATCAACTGCACCAACATCGGCAACACCGCCTCGTTCGTGCCATACACATGATTCAACTCCCACATCAAACTGGGAAAATGCGTTCGCAAGCGCTGGCTGAACTGCTGCCAATCCTCCGTTTTCTCAATCGCACTGCGCTCTGACGCCGTATGCGCGGCCAAAATTTCTTGATGCATGTATTGCACAGTCAAATCGACTTGTTGGGCTTGCGTGAGCATGATAACCTCTTTGTTTAGGCAAATATGTGTAAACGATTAAACACCAATGGAACTATTGTAAAACTGCCTTCACCTAAATACAAATAAAAATCATCTCAAAATAAAAAAACGCCACGATTATCTCGTGGCGTTTTTGCAGTGCTCGGATCGTTTGATTAAGAAACGATGCTGACCACGCGGCGTTTCAAAGCGCCTTTAACAGCGAATTGAACTTTGCCTTCAACCAGTGCGAACAAGGTGTGGTCTTTACCCATACCCACGCCTTCGCCCGGGTGGAATTCAGTACCGCGCTGACGCACGATGATGTTGCCCGGAACGATGTGTTCGCCGCCGTAAATCTTCACGCCCAAGCGCTTCGATTCTGATTCACGACCGTTACGCGTAGAGCCGCCGCCTTTCTTATGTGCCATGATGACATCCTTTTTTCAATCCCAAAGTCCTATTCGACTTTGGCGATAAACTTAACAAGTGCTTAATTAAACTGAATTAAACTTAATTTAAATTAAGCATTCACCGTTTCAATCAACAATTCAGTGTAGTTTTGGCGATGGCCTTGACGCTTTTGGTAGTGTTTACGACGACGCATTTTGAAAATGCGCACTTTGTCGTGACGACCTTGAGACAATACTTTAGCTACCACAGACGCACCAGACACCAACGGCGTACCCACAACCAAACCTTCGCCAGAACCCACGGCCAAGACTTCGTTCAAAGTCACTTGTTGTCCAATGTCAGCAGCGATCTGTTCTACTTTCAATTTTTGGCCAGCGACAACACGATATTGTTTGCCACCAGTTTTTATGACTGCGTACATTTAAATTCCTTTTACAAATACCCCCGCACCATTACGAGAGAACTGGCAATTTTAAACATTTTCTTCAATAAAATCAAGAACAAAAGCATTAAAACAACACAATTGAACGGCTACAATCGCATTTTTCTCGGTACAAACGTCCTATTGGGCAATCGTCATTGAGTCAAAGCAACCTGAGTGGACGATTTCCATCACTCGATGGCTTATCGTGACACCCGCCCAGAGCCTATGGTTTTATCATACAATGACGCTTATTCCATTCAGGCTTTATGAAGATTCGATTATGACGGTTTCCCACCACTTAATTCACAAATACAATGTCGCCGGCCCGCGCTACACCAGCTATCCGACGGTTCCTTATTGGCAAGAGCAGGATTTCACCGTATCGGCCTATTTGCAGACTTTGGCGCGCACCTTTGTCGAATCCAATCAACGCGACGGCATCAGCCTGTACATTCACCTGCCGTTTTGCGAAAGCTTGTGCACATTTTGCGCGTGTAACCACCGCATCACCAAAAATCACAGCGTCGAAGCCGGTTATATCGCCAATGTGCTGCGTGAATGGCGCATGTACATTGACGAGCTGGCCAAACACAGCAATGAGCGACCACGCATTCGAGAAATCCATTTGGGTGGCGGCACGCCGACCTTTTTCAGCCCGGAAAACTTAAACACGCTGATCAACGGTTTATTTGAACATGCTGATCGCGCCGAAAACCACGAATTCAGCTTTGAAGGTCATCCGAACAACACCACCGAAGCGCATTTACAAACCCTGTACGATTTAGGCTTTCGTCGCGTAAGCTTTGGCGTTCAAGACTACGACCCGAAGGTGCAAAAGGCCATCAACCGCATTCAACCATTTGAAAACGTCGCACGCGTACACGAAGCCGCCCGTCGCATCGGCTACACCTCCATCAGCCACGACCTCGTGTTCGGCCTGCCGCATCAGCAGTTGGACAGCATGCGCCACACCATCGAAAAAACCGCCAGCCTCGCGCCTGATCGTTTGGCCTTTTACAGCTACGCGCATGTGCCATGGCTGAAAAACAATGGCCAGCGCGGCTTCAACGAAGCCGATCTGCCCAGCGGCCCCGAAAAACGCGCCCTGTACGAATTGGGCAAAGAGCTGTTCGACACACTCGGCTACATCGAAGTCGGCATGGATCATTTTGCCCGCGACACCGATACGCTCTACAAAGCCATGATCGAAGGCCGCCTGCATCGCAATTTCATGGGCTATACCGAAACCAACACGCGCCTGATGATCAGTCTCGGCGTATCCTCGATTTCCGACACCTGGTACGCGTTTGCGCAAAACGAGAAAAAACTGGACGACTACAACGCCCGCATCACCAACGGCGAATGGCCCTTGATACGCGGCCACATCCTCACACCGACCGATCTGATCGTGCGCCAACACATCCTCAACATCATGTGCCGCATGCACACCGATTGGCGCACCGAACAGATGCAATTACCTGAATTACCGCTGATTATCGAACGCCTAAAATCCATGCAAGAAGACGGCTTGCTGGAGATTCATGGTGATGGATTAACCGTTTTGGAAGTTGGCCGCCCCTTTATTCGCAACATCGCCATGGCGTTTGACCTGCGTTTGTGGGAAAAGCAACCCGAGACGCGATTGTTTTCAATGACGATTTAATCACCAACGAGCAATGTCCTCTCCAACCATTCAGGTTCTGCGCCGCAAAATAAGCCCCACGCCCTCCGTGGCGCAAATGCAAGCATTACTTGCTCCGTTTAATGCGGGTCACACCGCGCAGTGCATGGAAGATTGCCAAGCATTCATTCAAAAATTTCCCAATCATTTTTTCGGGTACAAAGTATTAGGCGTTTGCTATGAGCAAATGGAAGACTGGGAACAAGCAATTCATTGGATGGAGAAGGCCAAACAACTAAGCCCTGATGACGTTGAAAATCTGGCGAATCTGGCCAAGGTATACAAAGACTTGGGACGACAGGAAGACGCACTCAATAGTTACAGACGGGCGCTACAACTTAAGCCTGACGAACCAAAGATCCTTGCAAAATATCTGTTTGCACTCAATTATTTGAACTTGGACACACCCGAGCACATGCTGACATTGGCTCGACGCTATGGTCAATATTTGAGTGGGAAGGCCAAACAAAAATTCACCGAATGGCACATCCACCGCAGCCAACCGCTACGCGTCGGCTTGGTTTCCGGCGATTTGAATATGCACCCTGTTGGCTTTTTTCTCGAAAACGTGCTGGCCAATTTGGATCAAAAAGCCATTCAGATCATCGCCTACCCAACGCGTGACAAAACCGATCAAGTCAGCCGCCGCTTGAAAAAACATTGCCACGCATGGACACCCATTGCCTCACTTTCGGATCAGTCTGCGGCACAGCGCATTCACAATGACCGAATTGACGTATTGTTTGATTTAAGCGGCCTCACCGCTCATAACCGACTCGGCGTTTTTGCCCACAAACCTGCCCCCGTTCAAATCTCATGGCTTGGCTACTTCGCCACCACCGGACTGCCACAAATGGACTATATTTTGGCCGACGAGCAGAGTATACCAACGGCTCAAGAATCCTATTTTTCCGAGCAGATCATCCGCCTGCCGTACACGCGCCTGTGTTATGGCGGCACGCACTTAAACCGCGTTGACCCTGTCTCACCACTGCCTGCCCTACATACAATACCAGAGCAAATCACTTTCGGCTGTTTTCAAAGTCTCTCAAAAATCACTGATGAGGTATTACAACTGTGGGCGCGTATTCTCAACCGTTTACCGAATGCGCACCTATATTTTCAAAACCGACAATTCAACGCAACATTCACACAAAACCAGTTCATCCAACGTTGCACGCACAATGGCTTGCCCATTGAGCGTCTCAGCATTCATGCCTCCAGCGGCTTCCGAACCTATATGAGCACTTACGCTCGGATCGACATGATACTCGATACCTTTCCATTTCCCGGAGGCACGACGACCTGTGAAGCCCTGTGGATGGGCGTTCCCACGCTCACCCTGCGCGGCGAACACATGATTGCGCGACAAGGAGCCAGCTTGCTGCATGCCGCCGGTTTGGATGATTGGATCGTTAACGATATCGACGAATACGAGCGCAAAGCCATCGCTTTTGCAACCGACCTGCCCGCCCTTGCACAACTGCGGAGCAGGCTGCGCGACCATGTAGGCAACAGCCCACTATTCAATGCCAAACAATTTGCCGCAGACTGGACCCATTTAATCAGCGAAACCTATCAGCACCACACATCGCAACCAATTACGTCAAAGCATAACACGCTCACGGTTCGCCGCATTACCAACGGATCCAACCCGCCTCATCCACCGCAATCGCCACACCAAACGCCCGACTGAGCGTCTCCGTGCGCATCACCTGCTCACGCGCGCCCTGTGCCAAGACACCGCTCTCGCCCAGCAGCAACACATGCGTCGCAAACCGATGGACTTGATTCAAATCATGCACCGTCGCCACCACAGCGCCATCGCATTCACATAAAAAACGCAACAGCCGCTGCTGCCACGCAATATCCTGCGCCGAAAACGGCTCATCCAGCAGCCACAGCCGCGTTTGCCCCTCGGACAACTGTGCGCGCAAGGCCGCCATCGCCCAAGTCAAACGCTGTCGCTCCCCGCCGGACAACTGATGCACCCACGCGCGCGCATGCGTCTGCAAACCAAACTGCGTCAACACCGCCAGCACCACCTCAATGGACGCCGACGCCGCCACACTCTGCAAAGCCTGCAACACCGTTATTGTGAACGGCTCCTCATACCGCTGCGGCACCCACACCCGCCAACGCGCTTGGGTCTGCACACTCAACTGCGCCAAACATGTACCCATCAACGTGATCTGCGCACCCAACTGCGGCTGATCGGCAACGGACGCGCCCAACAAAGCATGCAACAGGCTGGTTTTCCCCGAACCGTTCGCGCCCAATACCGCCCAGCGCTCACCCTCGCGCACCGACCAATCAAACGGCGCGACCAACGTCCGCTCAGCAAAGCCAATCGCCAACCGATCGCACTGCAACACCACGGGCAACGCAGACACACTCATGCCATTCCCCCTGATTTCAAACGCATCACCAATTGCCACGCCAAAAACGGCGCACCCAGCGCGATCGTCAGCACGCCCACAGGTAACTGCATCGGCGCAATGATCGTGCGCGCCAGCGCATCGGCCAACACCAACAACACACCGCCCCACAACACACACAGTACCATGACCGAGCGCATGCCCACATCGCGCTTAGCACAAAATAACTTCACAAAATGCGGCACGACCAAACCAATAAAGCCCACAGCGCCAGCCTCAAACACCGCCAAAGCCGTCGCCAAGCCCGCCAACAGCAGCAACTGCACCCGCACCCGCTGCACCGACACACCGACCGCGTGCGCCATCATCGCACCGCGCATCAACACCATCATGCGTCCCGCCAGCGGCAACGCCAGCAGCAAACACAGCCACAGACCCCACCACGCCACAAAATGCTGCCCCGAACCCGCCAAATCACCCATCAGCCAAAACAAACTGCCGCGCAACGCCCGATCAGGCAACATCAACAACAGCACACTCACACCCGCATTCAAGGTCGCCGAGCACAGCACCCCAAGCAGCAGCACAATCGAAATATCCCCTTCCAATCGGCTAAATCGACGCAAAATCAACCACATCAGACACAGCACCGCCACCGCACCGGCAAATGCCAAACCCTGCAACATCCACCACGCCAGCCCCAACACCGTTCCAACCAACAACGCAAACGACGCACCACTGGCCGCGCCAAGCATATACGGCTCAGCCAAAGGATTGCGCAACAGCGCCTGCAACATCACGCCCGCCAAAGCCAACAAACCACCGACGCCAAACGCCGCCAGCACACGCGGCATACGCAAGCGATAAAAAATATCGGGCGACGCATACGCGCCGCCCGAAGTCATTGCCCAACACAAAACCAAAACCGCCACAGCAACGGAAACAGCCAGCCAAAAATAGCTGGCGTGGCTGTCCAACAAGCGAGGCATTCCGAGTTTCATGCTGCGCATCATTTAACAACCGCTATTACCACTGCGGCTTATAGTTCACCGAGAACAGGAAATGACGCGGCATGGCGTTATAACCCGCGACCGGCTCATATTTACGGTCAAATACATTACCCACGGTCAAGCCCAGTTTCAAATCCTTGCGTGGTTGATAAAATAACGATGCATTCAACACGCCAAACCCAGGATTGACAATACCACCATAAGCTTTTGATTTACCTTGAGCAAGCCAATCAACCTGCGCTTGCCATTGATCCCAAGACTTGCCAATACCTAAATTAGCCAAAATGCGCGGTTGAACTAAGAGCCAATCACCCGTTTTTCGATCAGTTACTTCCTGATAAGTAATTCCAGCATCCACATTCCAACCTGATTGATTAAACCAGCCATGTAACTCAACACCTTCTGATTTAGCTCGATCAATATTGACATATTGAGTAGTGTAGCCAATTTTGTCTCGATACAAAGTATTGAAGTAAGTCATTCGCGCACCATAATTTTGTACTACATATTGAGCACCCGTTTGAAAATATGTTGCGGTTTCTGGCTTCAAGCTTGGATTTGAACCCCATTTGGAATACAAACTATTAAAATGTGGCGCTGTAAAGCCATTACTATAACCGGCAAATACTCGAATAGCTTGTGTGACATCGAAACCATAATTAATTGCGCCCGTCGCAAAGCCCCCAATATTAGAAACTTTATCAAAACGACTATTTAATTGTAAATGATGACGCCCTTGATCCAAGTTATACCCCAACCAAGCACTTTTATTGATACGTTTATTGCCTTTAAAGGCTAAGCCAGCATCTGATTTAGGCTTTTGTCTTTCATACCCCACTCCAGCAATCAAAGCCCCTAAACCCAAATCAATTTGATTTTGCCAAGAAATATTCTGCGTTTGCGTCTCAATCCAGCTTTCACTTGGCTTTTGCCCTTGTACAATACCAAACTCATTTCGATGATCTGTCAATTGAGATATTTTGAATTGACTACTCCAATGATCAGTAATTTGATTATTGCTATAACCAGAAATTTGCTGTAGTTTGGTTTTTGCATAGTGGATAGAGCTGATTGATTTATCAAAATCTACATCATAAGGTGATACATTTTTATACACTAGTTGATCATAGTCCACACGACCATGCGTTTCATAAGCGCGGATTCCAAATTCATTTTTACTGTTAGGCGTAAAACGAACTGAAATATTACCACTGTTATTGCGATAACCATCCTTATCAATGTTGGCATTAATATCCGCTTTTGCACTAACTGCTTTAACTTGCTCATGGGCAATACCAGCAGTCAACTGCACCTTGTCATTACCCGTGGACATTTGTATGCTAGTTTGTTTTTGACCTTTATCACCCATGGCTAGATGAATATCAGCATCTGTTCCAGATTTTGTTTTACGCGTAAAAATCTGGATCAAGCCACCGGTCGCTTGGGAACCGTACAATGCAGAGACATTACCACGCACCACTTCAATTCGATCAATCAGTGATAAGGGCACTTGCTCAATTGCAGCCGCCCCAAAATTCAAGGTATTTAGCGGTACACCATCAACCAATACCAGCGTATGACGAACCTCCCCACCCCGAATAGAAACGCCGGTCACCGAACCTTGCGTACCGTTCTGACGAATGCTGATACCGACCTGCTGGCGCAGCAGGCTGGCCACATCGGATACCGTCGCCGAATCAATATCCGCGCGGGAGATCAGCGTAGTGGAGTTGAGCGCATCGGTCACAACCTGCGAAGTACGCGCTGCAGAGGTGACGACGTCAGGCGCGCTTTCTTGCGCCCATGCGTGTACCGAGTAGGCCGATAAAGCCAAAACCAAACTCAATTGCACGGAAAAATTAGAGGAATGAGCAGGCATCTGCGAGCCGTGGCGTTGATGACGCGCACGCGCAGATACCCCTGTCGAAGGGTATGTATTGTTCATTTTTGCTGTCCTTGGCCAAGCAACCCGCAAGGCATAGGGTTTACGATTTGAAGACTCGTGGTTTTTAGTCATTGGAGCCTTCGGCAGTTCTATGAGCCGGTCTCCGGGCTGATTTCCCCTGTTTGCCCCTTCCCATAAACGAATCAATGCATCGCGCGTGGCGCGAGGATTTTGTTTACAGTGGATTGCCAAACGTTCGTGCGTGCCCTTTAATGGGGCTGTGCAATGAAATCTACCGTTGCGGGTGCAGCATGGTTACGCGAATGAAATCGTTGAATAAACGCATCGGATCAACGCTCATCGCCTCCAGTTTCCCTGTTTCACCATAGTGGTTAACTATGACACTCGTAGAATACCGACACTGTAATGGACTGCCTGTCAAAAATCAATCTTTTAAAATCCGCCAGATTTTGCGGTGTGTGTGGGCAAATTCGAGTAGAATTGGCAGATAGTCTCGTAAGCCGTTGAGATTGTTGTTTTTTACTTATTTTTTGACCTCGACCATGCTCAAACTGATTCAACTTTTAGAAGACAAATTGGCAACACTTTTGGACTTCGTGCGCCAACTGCAGGAGGACAACCGCCAATTGCGCGAGCGCGTTCAGCATTTGGAGCATGAAAAGCGGGCGCTGCAAGAGCGCATGAATACCGCACAAGCGCGTATTGATCGGGTGATCGCGCGCTTGAGCGACGGTTCGGCAGAATCTGACTCGGTTACTTCGGAGGACGAATGAGCCAA
Organism: Burkholderiaceae bacterium; assembly: GCA_049291875.1. Taxonomy (GTDB): domain Bacteria; phylum Pseudomonadota; class Gammaproteobacteria; order Burkholderiales; family Burkholderiaceae; genus CTSOIL-112. The sequence continues at coordinate 27,281 of JBATQE010000002.1, read as the reverse complement.
AAAGAAACACTAAACGTCAATATTTTGGGGCGCAGCTACACCCTGCTGTGCACGTCGGATGAAAAAGCGACACTGCTGGCCTCCGTCGCGCTGGTCGATAAAAAAATGACCACGATTCATCAGCAAATGGGTTTGTCCGGCCACGACAAAATCGCGGTATTTGCCGCCTTGCAAATTGCCAACGAATTGCTGCAACTCAATTTGCACAACAGCACCCAGCTCGAATCCACTCAGCGCATTGAGCAAATGGTTCAGCAGATTGACGACGCCATCCATCCGCCGCTCAACTCATTGATCTAAGCAGCCCATGAAACACATCCTTTTAGGCATCAGCGGCGGCATCGCGGCATATAAATCCGCTGAACTGGTGCGTCTGCTGCGCAAACAAGGTCTGCGCGTATCCGTCGTCATGACCGATGGCGCGAAAGAATTCATCACACCGCTGACCCTCGCCACACTCTCGGGCGAGCCGGTATACGACTCGCTGTGGGACAACCGCAGCGGTACGGACAGCAACATCGCCCACATCAATCTAAGCCGCGAGGCCGACGCCATGCTGATCGCGCCGTGTACGGCCAATGTCATGGCGAAAATCACCCACGGCATCAGCGACGATTTACTGACCAATCTGGTCTTGGCGCGTGATCCGGCCAAATGCCCGCTCGCCATCGCACCCGCTATGAACGTACAAATGTGGGGCAATCCTGCGACCCAGCGTAATCTGGCACAAATTCGTGCCGACGGCATTCACATATTCGGGCCGGCGAATGGTGAACAAGCCTGCGGCGAAATCGGCGATGGCCGCATGATCGAGCCGACCGAGATTTTATCGTTACTGCCACGTCTATTCACACCGCAAGTATTGGCGGGTAAACGGGTGTTACTCACCGCCGGCCCGACGTTTGAAGCAATTGATCCCGTGCGCGGCATCACCAATCATTCGAGTGGCAAAATGGGCTACGCACTGGCTCAAGCGGCTGCAAATGCAGGCGCGCACGTGACCTTAATTTCCGGTAAAACCGCATTGCCCACACCGTTTGGTGTGACGCGCATTGATGTGCAATCAGCCGATGATATGCTCGCCGCCTGCCAAGCGCAATTAGACGGGCAAGACATATTCATCGCCGTCGCCGCCGTTGCCGACTGGAAAGTCGCTCAGGTTGCTACGCAGAAAATCAAGAAAGCTTCGGCCGACGACGTACCGAGTTTGAATTTCGTACAAACGCCCGACATCCTCGCGACCATTGCCGCGCAGCCGAATGCGCCGTTTTGCGTCGGTTTTGCCGCCGAATCGGAAAACGTAATCGAATACGCGCAGGCCAAGCGTTTGAAAAAGAACATTCCGCTGATCATTGCCAACCAAGGGCCGAGCACCTTTGGCAGTGAGTACAACCAAGCCAGCCTGATTTCCGAGAATGGCGTGCAGGCGCTGCAAAAAATGCGTAAGGACGATTTGGCGCCGCTGTTGATTCAAGCGATTGCCGAACAATTCGTCCTGCACCAAGCAAAAAAGCCTTAACCGTTCGAGCAAACGCATCGGCATACATGCCATTGACATAGCTTTTCACGCGATTCATTCATTTTTCGACTCATTCACGAGGCACATCATGCGCAGCAAAAAAACCAACACCCCGCTCTGGCAGCAGTTGGGGGATTTTTCACGAACGCCTGCAGGCAAGGATTGGCCGATGCTCAATGGCCAACCGATTCCGCTGGGCGGCATGTCGGTACAGACTTTTTTAAAAGAGTACTGGCACAAAAAACCGTTGCTGATTCGCCAAGCGATTCCGAATTTCCAAGCATTTTATCAGCCGCAGGATGCGATCGATGCCTTGCAAAATGAGGCAATCGAATCGCGTTTGGTGATAGACGACGCGCAAAACGGCTGGTCGCTGCAACACGGCCCTGTCAAGAAAAAAGCCATCCCGTCGCGCAAACAAAACCGCTGGACGGCATTGATTCAGGGCGTAGATCTGCATCATCCGCTCGGCCACGCTTTGATTAATCTGTTTCGCTTCATTCCCGACGTGCGTTTGGATGACTTGATGATCAGTTTCGCCACCGACGGCGGCGGCGTCGGGCCGCATTACGACGCGTACGATGTGTTTTTACTGCAAGGCTATGGCAAACGCCATTGGCGCATTTCTCAGGAATCAGACCGCAGCATTCGCCCGAATCTGCCGGTACGCATTTTGCAACACTTCACACCCGAGCAAGACTGGGTGCTGGAGCCGGGGGATATGCTCTATCTACCGCCGCAATACGCACACGACGGCATCGCGGTGGGCGACTGCATGACCTACTCGATCGGTTTTCGCACGCCGAGTTATCAGGAGTTGGGCGTCGCGCTGCTGCAATTTATCGAGGACAATTTGGAACTGTCCGGCCACTACGCCGACCCGAATTTGAAATACCAAAATACGCCCGCGCAAATCCCGAACGAGATGATTAACGACATCAGCAAGCGTTTGCAAGAAATGCGCTGGGACAAAGACTGGGTGACCGAGAGCCTCGGCTGCTACCTATCCGAGCCCAAACCGAGCGTGTTTTTTGATCTGCCGAGCAGTTGCACCTTGGCGCAGTTCAAAAATCGTATCAAAAAGCAGCAGGGTTTGCAATTGGCCTTCGCCACTAAGATGCTGTACCGCGCACCGTGGGTGTTCATCAATGGAGAACATTTCGTCGCCGATGGCGTAGACGCCGAGGTGTTACAACAACTGGCGAATCAGCGCGCTTTATCCGCCGAGGAGATTGGCACCATCGCCAAAGACTCTGAATTATGGGCGGTGTGGCACGATTGGTACGAGCAAGGCTGGTTTTTGGCGTAAGCGCAATCCGATTACGTTGCGTAAAAAAGCGGCGGTTCCGCACGCGCACAGGATTTTTTCTTTATAATTCGCTACCTGTGTTTAATGACGCAGCGTTTTTACGTTGCTGCTTTACTACTTTAACCCGTGAACCGACTCACACATTTTTATTTTAGGAGTTTCCCATGAAAAAATTCTCACTGATCGCCGTATTGCTCTCAGCCGGTATTTTAGCCGCCTGCGGTGGCGCGAACCAAAAAGCAGAATCTGCTGTTGACGCCACTAAAAACGCCGCTGCCACCGCAGTAGATGCAGGCAAAAATGCAGCCGCAGGCGCCGCAACAACTGCAGCCGATGCAGCCAAAACCGCAACCGGCGCAGCTGCTGACGCGACCAAAAACGCGGCTGACGCTGCCAAAACAACAGTAGACAAAGCCGCAGCCGATGTCAAAGAAGCGGTTCGCACGGCCGATGGCAAACAGTAATCGCCTATAGTTTTACGATTCGTACAAAAAACCGTCAGTCTCTGACGGTTTTTTACATTGATTTGAGATTAGTGTGGTGCATCATCCAGCGGTGTATGCACATTCAGCCCATCGTCTTCCTCAATCACGGGGATGCGAAAACTTTCCTGCGACCAAGCGCCTAAATCGATGAGACGGCAGCGCTCTGAACAAAACGGTCGAAACGGCGAACGCGCATCGTATGCGATTTCCCGACGACAGGTCGGACACTTGACTCGTACACTCATAGCGCACTGTAAAACGGATGAACTTGTTCGCGCTGCGCCACCGGCGAAGTGGCCGGCACGCCGCACAAGCCGAGACGAAATGCCACTTCCTCTTGCATGGCGTGTTGCATGGTTTTTGCGCTTGAGCGCACACTCACCACAGGCGCGGCAAAGCGCAGCCAAATGACGTGCTTGTTGGCGCTAAAGTCGGGAAGGTAATTGCTGGTGTTGGCAAATTCGACGCGCATGATGTCAAATTTACGACCGGATAATGGCTGTTGATAGGCGTACGAATGCGTCACACAGTCCTTGGTCAAAGCCAAATTGCGCGACAGTTGCAACAACAACGTCACCGCGTCAAACATCGGCGCAAACGGCTGTATCCACTCTTGCAAATCATTGAGCCGGCGCTGTTCGGAGTCCTGTAACCATTGATAATAAAAGCCCATATCAAACGAGCATACACTGGCGGAGACCACCAGACGGCTTTTGATATTGATCAGCCACTCATTTTCAGCCAAGCTGCCGCCGAATTTGGGCGACTGCTCAATTTGTTTGTACGCATCCACCAAACGCAGAATCGTTTGATTGAGTTTTTCCTCCGACACATCGGGAGAAGTGAAATATTGGCTTAAAGCCTGCTTGTAGCGCGCCAATTCGGAGAGCAAATCACCTTTAACATCGTTGCGGAACGAAAAATCATAAATATCCAGCAGGGTCAAAATCGCGGTGTGATGGTCTTCTTTCGTCATTGAGCGCAGATAATATTGCCAACGATTCAACAGATTTTCAATGCGCAAAAACGTCCGAAACCGCTCGTTGAGCGGAAACTCGAAGGTAATTTTTGAGTCCGACGTGGATACAAATGGGGTCATGCCTACCTTTGTCAATTTTGCTTACATTGCTTCTGCACGCACAGTGTGCTGATATAGTTGGTCAGTATATCGACTTGACGGCTTAGATTCAAGCGATTGGGCGTATTTTGACGATTATCAATCAGCGCATTGGCGATGCCTCGACGCTGATCGGGCGAAGCTTGCGCCGAAATGATGGCTTTAATCGTTTTCACATCCATCTGCGGGTTACGTGCACGAACTCGCTGCAATTGCACCTCTGATTCGCAATCGACCACCACGATCCAATCCAAACGCGCTTGCCAACGTTCACTCTCCACCAACAGCGGAATATCGTACACGATGCACTGGGCCTGCTGCGCCCAATGCCGCGCCTGCGCAAAAACCTCTTGCTCAATCATCGGGTGCAAAATCCCCTCCAGCGCCGCGCGTTCCAATGGCTCGGCAAACACGCGCTCGCGGATAAAGGCACGGTTGAGCGCACCGTCCGCAGCCATCGCCACAGAACCAAAGTGCGCCACGATTGGCGCGATGGCACGACCGCCGGCTTGAGTCAACTCATGCGAAATACGATCCAGATCAATCACCGCGAAGCCATGCGACTGCATGAGCTGAGCCACGGTCGATTTGCCTGAGCCAATACCGCCAGTCAATCCCACATTCAGCACATGAGCGGGCAACTCCGCGTGTTCACTCATCACATGCAACGATGGACGTAAATACGGACGCAATATCTGCAAAACACCATTCATAAAGCCCCCTTCATCCTTGCCACCCCGCAAAAATCAGCGTATGTTGCCACAGTACAATGAACGCCGTCGCCATACTGATAAACGGCCCGAACGGAATGCGCACCCTGCGTAAATCCACTAAATCCTGCACCTCCACACGATGCGTCGCGCGCGCATAACCTAAAAATCGCACGCCGCCATACATCAAACCCGCCACGCAAGCCAACAGCAATACCGTCGGCACATGCACCAGCCCCAACCACGCACCCACCGCAGCCAACAATTTCGCATCACCCAAGCCCAGCCCGACTTCGCCGCGCCATTTCAGATACAGCACATGCGGCAGATACAGCAAAACATAGCCCAACGCCGCACCCCAAACCGCATCGCCCAAACTCATCGGCGCGAACCACGCCCGCAGCAACAAGCCAGCCCACAGCAAACCGAGCGTCAATACGTCGGGCAGCAGTTGATACAAAGCATCTATCCAGCTCAACACCCACAGGGCGTACAACAAAACAAACAGCGCCAATGCCTTTACACCGACGCCAAACAACGACAGGCACGCGATGGCAATCCATACCGTGCCCAATTCAATCCAAAAATAACGACGTGGAATCGGCACATGACAAAACGCACAGCGCCCTTTCAGCAGCATAAAACTCATCAGAGGCACATTCTGCCACCACTTGAGCGGCGTGTGACAGCTCGGGCAATGCGAAGCTGGCACGGCGATATTAAATGCTCCCTTGCTCGAATCCACTTCATCAAACGCCCGCACAATCTGCATCGGCAAACGATACACCAGCACATTGGCAAAACTGCCCAACGCCGCCGCGCACAGCAGCAGCCAAAACCACGCGAACCCATCAGCCCATGCCATGATCACATACCTATATTCAGAATCGGCAGATACAGCGCGATCACCATAATCGCCACGGTCACACCGACCACAAGCACCATGATCGGCTCGATCAGTGAAGACAAGCGTTTGATACCCTGCTCAACCAAAAACTCATTGTGCTGCGCGTGTTGCAACAACATCGTAGACAGCGAGCCGGACTCTTCGCCGATTTGCACCCGCTGAATCAAACTCGGCTCAAAAATCGGATACTGCGTCATGGCCAGCGACAGACTGTGGCCATTGAGCACGTCCTGAATCACCGCGCGAATCGATTGACGCATCGTCACGCTGGACACCGTTTGCGCCGAGGTCTCCAGCGCCTGATACAGCGGCACGCCCGACTGATACAGCAGACCCAAGGTACGGGCAAATTGCGCGTGCCACGCCTGCCGCAGCAATCGTCCAATCAGCGGAATCCGCATCCGCCAGCGATCCAAAACGCCCTGCCAACGCGACTGTCGCCAACGCGCCAGCAACGCCAGCAATAGCCCAATCAACGCCAACCAAATCAGCCAATTGTCGCGTATGCTGTGTGATATTTGGATCAAAAACTGAGTCAACCACGGCAAAGTTTTGCCCTGAGTACGATACACCGACTCAAACACCGGCACGATAAAGGTTAAAATGAGCGTCCAGACCAAAATCGCGGCCAAGAACACAAAAATCGGATACCACAACGCGGTTTGAATCTGCGAACGGATGCGTTGACGCTGCTCCTGCGACTGGACGATATTACGCAAGACCTCGGACAAGCGCCCCGACTCCTCGCCGCTGGCGATCAAATTACAGCTCAATTCATCAAAAATTTTCGGGTGATGACGCAGCGCGGTGTGCAGGTTTTCACCACGCTCCACATCCAGACGAATGGTTTGTATGATGTTGCGAAAATACGGTTTCGGCTCGCTGTACAACTGTACATCCAAAATACGCAACAGCGGCACGCCCGAATCGTACAAGGTCGATAATTCCTGTAAAAAGCGCGTCACTTCGCGTGTGGACACGCGTCGCAGCCACGGCTCACCGGAGTGACGAATCGTCAGCGCAATAATGCCGCGCTGATGTAATTGCGCACGCACCGCATCCTTGTCCACGCCATACAGCACGCCCGATAAATCCTGCCCCGCGCGGTTTTGTCCGCGCCAGGTGTAGCGTTTTAAAGCCGGAACGGGCTGCGGCGCAGACCGACTATGGGCTGATGCTGACGGATTTGGGCTGCTTGGGGGATTCGGCGGTGCGGTATTCATGGTCACCTTGTTACAATGTGGCCGACATGACTTCTTCGAGCGAGCTGATGCCCGCCACCACTTTACGCAAACCGGCTTGGCGCAGGTTTAAATAACCTTCTTCTTGTGCCAGTTGGCTCAATTCTTGCGACGACGCATTGCGCGCGATCAGTGATTGCATACTCGGCAAGACCGGTACGACCTGAAAAATCCCGATGCGCCCGATATAGCCCGTACCATAACATTGCTCGCAGCCATTGGGCGCGAATGCTTGCCAATCGGTCTGTTGCGCTTGTGCCTCGTCCATTCCCGCACTTTGCAGCAAATATGCATCCAGCTTGACCGGCTTTTTGCACGAACACAGTCGCCGCACCAAACGCTGCGCCACAATCAAATTGACCGATGCCGCCACATTGTAGGGCGTCACGCCCATCTGCATCAGGCGGGTCAGCGCCATCGTTGCATCGTTCGTATGCAGGGTTGAAAAGACCAAATGCCCCGTCTGTGCGGCTTTGACCGCAATATCGGCGGTTTCCAGATCGCGGATTTCACCGACCATCAAAATATCGGGGTCTTGGCGCAAAAACGCGCGTAAAGCGGTGGCAAACTGCACACCGGCTTTTTCATTGATACTGACTTGATTGATGCCGTGCATGAAAATTTCTACGGGGTCTTCGACGGTGGAAATATTCACGCCCTCGTGATTGAGCACATTCAGACAGGCGTACAACGACACGGTTTTACCGCTACCCGTCGGCCCCGTCATCAGCACCATGCCGTGCGGGTGTTTGAGCGTTTCTTCCACGATGCGCAATTGCTCCGGCTCGTAGCCCAGACCATGCAAATCCAGCGTGGTATCCTGCGCATTCAAAAAGCGCACCACCACTTTTTCACCGAACAAAGTTGGCAAGGTGCTGATGCGACAATCCACCGACTGATTCGGCGTGATCGTTAATTTCAGCCGACCATCTTGCGGCAAACGTTTTTCGGCAATGTCCAACTGCGCCATGATTTTCAGACGCACGGTCAGCTGCTCACGCAAATTTAGATCAGGGCGCGCCACTTCATGCAGCACACCGTCAATACGCGCACGGATGCGAAAATCCTCGGCAAACGGTTCAAAATGCACGTCGGATGCGCGCTCGCCGACCAAGCGCGCGAGTAAATCCTGAATATAACGCACCACTGGCGCGTCCTGCGCATCAAAAATCTGCGTACCTGCGCCACTGACCGCGCTAACGAGAGAAACCGAGCGAATAACGTTCACCGTGCTTTCCTATGAATAATGATTGAACGCGCCTATTGGCGAGCTCAATGCGAGGTTTTTTTCTGTTTGTTGAGGCGAAACAGACGCGCACTGCGCACGCCCTGATCATCCACGTGCACGACTTCCACCACGCAGTCGTTAAAACGCAAACTGACTTGCGCATCAGGGATGTCTTGCAATTCTTCCAAAATCAAACCATTGAGTGTTTTGGGCCCATCCAAGGGCAGATTCAGTTTCAAACGGCGGTTGACTTCACGCAACGAGGTTCCCGCATCAATCACCACCGAGCCATCTTCGCCCCATACCGTGCGACTTTGACCACCGTGTCCCGCCGAGGTGAATTCGCCGACCATTTCCTCAATGATGTCCTCCATCGTCAAAATCCCCAGCACCTCGCTGTACTCGTCCACCACCACGCCGAGCCGCTGTTTGTCCTCCTGAAAATGCTGCAACTGCTCAAAAATCGCGGTCTCGGACGGGATGAAATACGGTTTGCTCACGCTGTTGCGGATTTCATCGATGGTCAAGGAGCCGTCCTCCAAGTGATGCAAGGCTTTGCGGATGTGAAAAATCCCCAGGATGTTGTTCAATTCGCCGTCGTACACCGGCAATTTATTGTGGTAGCAGGTCACCAATTGATGGCGGATGGTGTCAATATCGTCATTGATGTTCAGCGCCTCGATTTTCGAGCGCGGCGTCATCAGATCGTTGACCTCCACTTCCTCCAAATCAAACAGATTGACCAAAATGCTTTTGTGCTTTTTCGGCATCAACGGCGTTTGCTCCAGCACCAACGCACGGATTTCTTCGCTCGATAGCGTTTCTTCGTCCGGCTTCGGATTGATGCGCATCAAACGCAGCAAGCCATTGGCAAACAAATTGGTGAACCATACCGCCGGATAGATGATGGTCAGCAACGGCTTGAGAATCAGGCTGGCGGGCAGCGCAATTTTTTCAGGATAGGCCGCACCGATGACTTTCGGCGTCAGCTCACTAAAAATAATGATGGCAAACGAGATAAGTGCTGCGGCAATCGACAAGGCATATTGATTGTTCCCCCAGTAGTGCGCGGCAATCGCACCGGAGAACATCGCGGAAATCGTATTGATCACATTATTGCCGATCAAAATCACACCGAGCAAACGCTCGGTTTGTTCGAGCAATTCCTGTGTCCGTATCGCAGCTCGGTTGCCCTGCTTGGCCAAATGGCGCAAGCGAAAACGATTGATCGCCATCATCGAGGTCTCGGCGATCGAGAAAAACCCAGCCACCGCCAGCAAACCTACTAAAATTAAAATCTGTGCCCAAAGCGGGAGCGTATCCACAGTTGTTCCTTTAGATTGACGAGTCGCAATTGTTGCGCAAAAACGGCTTACACATCACGCGCCAGCGAGTAATCCGCCAACGCCAGCAAGGTTTGCTTGAACTCAGATTCCGGCAAAAAGTCCAAAGCGGCTTTCGCTGCCGCCACTTCATGCTCGGCTTTTTGATGCGTGTAATCCAGCGCGCCTTTCGACTTGATCGCGTTCAAAATCGTGGTGAAGTCGGAATGCGCCTGATCAATACCGCCATTCTCAATCGCCGCTCGCACCATCGCTTTTTCCGCATCCGAACCATTTTCCAGCACATAAATCAGCGGCAAAGTCGGCTTACCCTCGCGCAAATCGTCGCCCACGTTTTTACCCAAAACCGCCGTATCGCCCGCGTAATCCAAAATATCATCGGCCAACTGGAACGCCGCGCCCAGATGACGACCATAAGCAGCACACAACGCCTCCTGCTCCGCCGTACAACCGCTCATCACCGCGGCCAACTGCGCCGAAGCCTCAAACAGTCGCGCGGTTTTATAATGAATCACCTGCATATAGCGCGCCTCGGTCACGTCAGGATCGTGCACATTGAGCAACTGCAAAACCTCGCCTTCGGCAATCACATTGGTCGCGTCGGCCAAAATCTCCATCACGCGCATGCTCTGCACGCTGACCATCATCTGAAACGAGCGCGAATACAAAAAGTCACCGACCAGCACGCTGGCCGCATTGCCAAACATCGCGTTCGCCGTCTGCCGCCCACGGCGCAGATCCGATTCATCCACCACATCATCGTGCAACAGCGTGGACGTATGGATAAACTCCACCACTGCCGCCAGCGTGTATGCCGAATGCGGGCACGCATTTTGCAGCGCGCGCGTGAGCAGCAGATGAATCGCCGGACGCAGACGTTTGCCGCCTGCCGAAATCAAATACTCCGAAATCTGGTTCACCAGCGGCACTTCCGAGTGCAAGGTCTGGCGAATCACTTCATTGAGCTGATTCATATCGGGGCGAATCGCCGCCAATGGGTCATGTTTGGATTGTGCGCTGCTTGGGGTGCCGGTTTGCGTCGTTGAAGCCTGTGTCACCATTATGTCTCTATCCTATTGCTGAAATGGGTTTTGGCACATTATACAAGACTCAACCGCAAAAACGTAGGATTCGAAGCGAAGCAATACGCATCTGATTCCCTGTCATATTTCACAGGCAAGTCCCACAGAAATGCCCGCACGGGTTAAAATCCCAGCTCAATCATTTTACAAACGAATACTTATGAAAATCCGCCTCGCCCCACAACGCGACATCATCCAGCTACCCGACCAGCTCATCAGCCAAATTGCCGCCGGCGAAGTGGTCGAGCGGCCTGCCTCAGTGGTCAAGGAGTTGCTGGAAAATGCGCTGGATGCAGGCGCGACCGACATCACTTTGCGCTTGGTCGACGGTGGCAAAACGCTGATCGAACTCTCGGACAATGGTTGCGGCATATCAGCCGAGCAGTTGCCCTTGGCCGTGACGCGTCACGCGACGAGCAAAATCCGCTCGTTGGACGAGTTGGAGCACGTCGAATCCATGGGGTTTCGCGGTGAGGCGCTGGCCTCGATCGCCTCGGTATCGAGTATGCGCGTTTCCTCGCGCACCGATGCGTCGGCACACGCCAGTTGCATTGAGAACCACAGCGGCGCATGGCAGGTTTCGGCGACAGCGGGTGGGATCGGTACGCGGATAGAGGTGGCGAATTTGTATTTCAATACACCCGCACGGCGCAAATTTCTCAAAACCGATGCGACGGAGTACTCGCATTGCGCCGAAGTGTTTACCCGCATCGCGCTGGCGAACCCGCATTGCACCTTCAAACTGCATCATCAGGGCAAGGTCAACGCGCACTATCCGGCGACCGATTGGCAAAACCGCATTCAGGATGTGTTGGCGAACCAGTTGCCCGAAAACCTCATTTGGCTGTCGCAATCCAGTGGCGAACTGAATATCACCGGACTGGTATTTCCCGCCGATGCGGCCCGCGCCCGCGCCGATACGCAGTACGCCTATGTGAATCAGCGTTTTGTGCGCGACAAGGTGGTTAATCACGCGATTCGCGCCGCCTACGCCGATATTTTGCACCATCAGCGTCATCCCGCATTTGTGCTGTTTCTCGACATTCCCGCGCACAGCGTGGATGTGAATGTGCATCCGGCAAAAACCGAGGTGCGCTTTCGCGACAGCGGCGCGGTGCATCAATTCATTTCGCATAGTTTGAAAAAAGCTTTGGCGCAAACGGCGGCGCAGCGCACGGCGCATTTTGCCGCACCCACCGAGCAGGATTCTGTGCACGCATTCAGCGCCAACAACTCAGTGCCTGCATCACCCCATGACAACGCACACGCCGCTCCATCCAACCCATCACCGCAGCCACCGACGCAACCGTTCCGCCCGCAGACCCAGCAGAATTTACCCCTGTCGCAAAACGTGCGCAGTTATTTGGAGCTGCTACGCCAGTCTGAACCGCTCAATCCCGCGCCGCTGAATGACGTTCACGCTTCGATGGCACACGGTGTATCAACCGCGCCATCCGCACCAACCGCACCCAATAATGCCGACGCACGCCATGAGCAGCAAGCCGAGCATCCGCTGGGCTTCGCTTTGGCGCAGATTCACGGCGTGTATATTTTGGCGCAAAACAGCCACGGCGCCGTGCTGGTTGACATGCACGCGGCGCATGAGCGGATCATGTACGAGCGGCTCAAATGCGCGCTGGACGAGCAAGCTTTGGCCAAGCAAGAGCTGCTGATCCCGCTGAGTTTTTCCGCCAGTCCGGTGGAAATGGCAACCTTGGGCGAGCCGGAAACAGCGACGGTATTGGGTCAAATCGGCCTGAATATGTCGCCATTGGGCGCGCAAGAAGTCGCCATTCGCAGCGTCCCCGCGCTGATCAAACAAGCCGACGCCATCGAGCTGGCGCGTGCGGTATTGGCCGATATTGCCGAATTGGGCGCCAGCCAAGTGCTGACCGAGCGGCGCAATGAACTGCTCGGCACGCTCGCCTGTCACGGCGCGGTGCGCGCGAACCGCCAACTGACCTTACCGGAGATGAACCAATTGCTGCGCGATATGGAGGCGACCGAACGCGCCAATCAATGCAATCATGGTCGCCCAACGTGGGTGCAACTTTCGATGAAGCAATTGGACGGCTTATTCATGCGCGGACAGTAATCACCGCAACCCTCAATTAGACAAAATAGACAAAAAGACCATCGTCGGCGACGTTTTTCAAAGCACGCTATAATCCGCGCCATTGATTTTAACCACGAACGACAACGCAGAACGACAACGCAGAACGACGATGCAGAACGATACACCCACTTCAATCAACGATTTGAGTACAACCATGAAAGCGCCCATCTGGCAATGCGGCCGCTATGCTTTGGAACTCTCGCGTCCCTACGTCATGGGCATTTTGAACATGACGCCGGATTCGTTTTCGGACGGCGGACAATACCTCGATCCGCAGTTGGCGATTGATCGTGCGCATCAGATGATCGCCGAGGGCGCGGACATCATTGACATTGGCGGCGAATCAACCCGACCGAACGCGCCCAAAGTATGTACCTGCGACGAATTGCGGCGCATTTTGCCTGCCATCGAAGCGCTGATCGACTGTGGTATTCCGTTGTCCATTGATACGCAAAAACCTTACGTCATGCGTGAGGTTCTGGACATCGGCGTGGACATCATCAACGACATCAATGGTTTTAACAGTCCCGTCGCCATTGACGCAGTCGCCGACAGCAAGGCAGGGCTGTGCATCATGCACATGCAAGGCACACCGCAAAACATGCAGGCCGATCCATACTACGCGGATGTAGTCGCCGAAGTCGCCCAGTTTTTAGGCAAACAGGTTCAGCGCCTGATGACAGCGGGCGTGGTGCGTGAACGCCTGTGTCTTGATCCGGGGTTCGGCTTTGGCAAAACCTTAGCGCACAATCAAACACTGATGCGTCATTTACCCCAATTGACCGACAAATACACGCTGCCACTGCTGGTCGGCGTTTCGCGCAAACGCATGATCGGCGCCATCACCGGACGCGAATCCGCCGCCGAGCGCGTATCCGGCAGCGTCACCGCCGCGCTGTGGGCGCTACAACACGGCGCGCACATTGTGCGCGTGCATGATGTGGCGCCGACGGTGGACGCCATTCGTACTTGGCAATTTTTCAATCAGCCCTGAACCGCCCATCTCCCTAATCTGCAAAAAATCCTGTGTAAATCCCGTGCGCAGGTGACAGCCGCACCCCGCTTGTGAAATAATGTCGCATTATCTCGCGCGGATGCGCAATTCGCCCGTGCGCAACATTTTCATTCAAAACAACCACATTAGGACACATCATGTCACGTAAATACTTTGGTACCGACGGCGTGCGCGGCCAAGTCGGCGTTGCACCGATCACCCCCGATTTCGTGATGCGACTGGGTTACGCCGCGGGACTGGTATTGGCGCATGACGAAGCCGTCAAACCCAGTCAAGGCGTGAAACCGCGCGTACTGATCGGCAAAGACACCCGTATTTCCGGCTACATGCTCGAAGCCGCGCTCGAAGCAGGCTTCACCGCTGCCGGCGTGGACGTGCTGCTCACCGGCCCCATGCCCACTCCCGCGATTGCCTACCTCACGCGCGCGTGGCGTTTACAAGCAGGCGTGGTGATCTCCGCCTCGCACAACCCGTATCATGACAACGGCATCAAGTTTTTCTCCGCCACCGGCGACAAACTGCCCGATGACAAAGAGCGCGAAATCGAAGCCCTATTGGACGAACCGATGGGCTGCGTGGATTCCAAACATCTGGGGCGCGCCAAACGTCTGGACGACGCACCGGGTCGCTACATCGAATTTTGCAAATCCACCTTCCCATCCGATTTAGACCTGCGCGGGCTGAAAATCGTGGTTGATACCGCCAACGGCGCGGCCTACCACATTGCCGAGCATGTATTGCATGAGCTGGGCGCCGATGTGATTCCGATGGGCAACACACCCAACGGCTTTAATATCAATCAAGACGTCGGTGCAACCGCCCCGCGCGCGTTGCGTGCCGCCGTAATTGAACACCACGCCGATCTGGGCATTGCGCTGGATGGCGACGCCGACCGACTGGTCATGGTCGATGCGCGCGGACTTGAATACGACGGCGACCAACTGCTGTACGCCGTTGCTGCCACCCAGCACCGAACCACACCGGTTGCGGGCGTGGTCGGCACCCTGATGAGCAATCTCGGGCTCGAAAAAGCCTTTGAAAAACTCGGCATCGCCTTTGCCCGCGCCAAAGTCGGCGACCGCTACGTGCTTGAGCAACTCAAAGAACGTGGCTGGCTGTACGGTGGCGAAAGCTCCGGCCATATCCTCTGCCTCGACAAACACAGCACCGGCGACGGCATGGTCAGCGCGCTGCAAGTACTCTCGGCCACACGCCGCAGCGGCCAAACGCTCGCCGAGCTGGTCAGCCCCGTGCAGATGTACCCACAAACCATGATCAACGTCAAAATCGTCAAAGGCTTTGACTGGGAAAACCACGCGCCACTGCAAGCCGCGCGTGCGCACGCCGAGCAGGTTTTGGGCGATACCGGCCGCATCCTGATTCGCGCCTCGGGTACCGAACCTTTGGTGCGCGTGATGGTCGAGGCGCAAGACGCCACAATAGCGCGTGAACAGGCGCAATTAATGGCAGATAGCCTGAAAAGCTAATCTCGCTCGATTACTGGTTCTATTTTGCGGTTGGCTGCTTAACCGAGCCAACCCCACTTCATGAGTCGCACAATCCATCTGGCGATGCTGATTCGCTACACCACATTTTTATATGAACCGCTGGAAACACAAACTCCCCACTCGCGAAAAAATCTTTGAATCGCGCTTTTTCAAGCCCTTTGCACGCTGGTTTGACGATGAGCATTTCTGGGCGTTTGAGCGCGAATCCATCGCGCGCGCGGTTGCGGTCGGGCTATTTTGCGGCATGATGCCGACGCCCACGCAGTTTATGTTCGCCTTTATCTGCGCGTATCTGCTGCGCGTGCATCTGCCGGTGGCATTGTTTTCCACGCTGTACACCAATCCGTTGACACTGGTGCCGCTGTACATTCTCGCTTATGAAATTGGCTTTTGGCTGCTACACGGTTCGGAAAACCACGCCGACTTGGTCATGCCGCAATTGGGCAATGAACAGTTCTAGCACGACTTTGGCCGCTGGGCCGCCGCATTCGGCACACCGCTGATGCTCGGAATCTTACTCATGGGATCGGTGTTTGCCGTGATCGGCTACATCGGTGTGCAGTTTTTCTGGCGGCGGCATGGAGCGAAACACAGTCATAAATGATGTTCGTGATTACACACGATCGCTATTCGATCATTCAACCAGCAGCAAGACTTTGATGATTTGCCCCATCAAGAAATAATGCCTGCTGAGTCTGTTCGTGCATACAATATTAAAGGACGACACATGCGTCGGCAAAATCTGGTTTTCGGTAGCTTACTCACACTGTATTTTTTCTTGTGGAGCACTTTACCTGCGCCTTTGGCACCGAGTTTCCCTCTGGACGTGATTGAAGGCATCAACTGGGGGCGGGAATGGCAGTGGGGTTACTACAAACATCCCCCTTTGCCCTCATGGCTATTGGCTGCATTTTTTCAGATGTTGGGGCATATCGGCCCTTATGTGCTCAGTCAATTGTGCATCATCGCTACGTTGCTCATGGTTTATCAGTTGGGACGGCGCATTGTTTCGCGACAAAAGGCTTTAACCGGCAGTTTGCTGCTGCTGGCGGTGTTTTATTACACGTGGCCGACATTGGAGTTTAATCACAACATTGCCCAACTACCGATCTGGGCAGGCATTTGTTTGGCCTTTTATCACGCATGGCATGACGATCGTCGCTCCGCTTGGATTTGGTTGGGCGTTTGGGCGGGATTGGGCTTGCTGACCAAGTATTCGGTCGCCTTGTTGTTAATCACCCTGCTGCTGTATTCGCTGGTCTCAAAACAGCGCTCACGCTGGCTGACACTCAATCCGTGGTTAGCCATCGCGCTCATGACGCTCATTTTTCTGCCACACCTGATCTGGTTGGCGACACATGACTGGCTGCCATTTACCTACGCCATGGGACGCTCGGGCGAAGCGGAAAACTCGGGCGGACGTTTAAATGCATTTAAATTTCTCGGTACCCAAGCGGTCAATCATCTCATATTAATGATCATGGTCTTGGCCTGCGGGGTATACCGCTATTGGCGTCGCCCCATTTCATTGAGCCATGATGAGAAAATGCTGCTGGTCATGGCATTCGGCCCTGCCTTGTTGACCCTAAGTTTGGGCTTGCTATTTGGTATCGGTTTGCGTGATATGTGGGGCACGCCGATGTGGAATTATTCAGGCATCGTTTTATTGCTGTTCATCGATGATGCGGACATGGCGGTATTGGGCAAACGCCTCTATACCGGATTGAGTTTATTTTTAATACTTATTACTCTTGTTATGGCCTTGTACACCGCAGCAGGCGCACGTTTGACCGGAAAGCCCGGCCGCATGCATTGGCCGCAAGCCGATCTATCCCTGCAAGCGCAACAAACCTGGCAATCCCTGTCGCATTGCCCTCTTGACAGTGTCGGCGGCCAATATTGGCTCGCGGGCTTAATCACTACCGACGCAAAAAGTCACCCATCCCTATTGATTGCCTCCAACGCTGCTTTTTCACCGTGGATGAATGCCCAGCGGATTGAATCGCGTGGTCTCCTTCAGGTTTGGCGTGAGGGCGAGCGTGATGAAATGCCGTATCTGGATCAACCCAATATCGCGGCATTGGCCACGGCAGAAGGCGTTTGGCAGTTCGCATGGCCGAAAAATCCGGGGCGCGAACCGCTGATTGTTCATTGGCGTGCGTATGTACCGATTGATTGCCGGCGTTAACAAAACTTGCGTTTTATCTGCAAGTTTCGATGAGGATTGAATTGCGTGAAGACAGGATCATTCCAATCAAATCCTCACCCTCCTGATTGGAAGTAATAGTAAAACCCAACGATTTGTATAAATTGATTGCCACCGTATTGTGGCTGAACACATTGAGGGTGATCTGCTCGGGTTGATATTCCAGCCATATTCGTTGTATCAGCTTTTCACACAGTATTTTGCCTGCGCCTTTGCCGCGCTCCGCAGGTGATACGATGATCCGAGCCAGATGGATATTTGGCGTACGCGCCAAGGCTTGGGCAAACCCCACAACCACGCCGTCAGAAGAGCAGAGTACAAAAGAATTATCCGCTTGTGCGCCTATCTCCGCCCAAGTCGTTTCAACGCAAGGTGGATAAGACAATGCCGCACCGCCCCATAATTTCAACTGATCCGCGTTCTGAATCCACGTCAAAATGGTGTTGAAATGCTCTTTTTGAGTAGATTTCAGTACATAATCCATTGCGTTCTCTTTTAAACATCATTCGGAATTAACTCACCCC
The DNA here is from genome assembly GCA_049291875.1 of Burkholderiaceae bacterium. Taxonomy (GTDB): domain Bacteria; phylum Pseudomonadota; class Gammaproteobacteria; order Burkholderiales; family Burkholderiaceae; genus CTSOIL-112. Next base: position 8,971 of record JBATQE010000002.1, on the reverse strand, counting down.
AACCACCCGCTCACCACATACAAAATCAAGCCGATCAAGCCGCCAATCAGCGTGCCATTGATGCGGATGTATTGCAGATCGTTGCCAATCGCATTTTCGAGCGCGTCATTGAGCCGTTCTTTGCTCCACGCATTCAGTTGGGCACTCATCCAGTTGCGAATATGGTCCTGCTGGCTGTCGAGCACGCGCGCGCTGATATTCGCTGCGGCTTCAGACAGTTGCGCTTGACGTTCGGGTTGTGCCAATTGGTGGCGGATGGCGTCGTACAGCGTCTGCGCAAGGAATTCGACCTGCGGTGTCCGCCCGCCGCTCATATCGGTAAGCCACGCATGCACGCGCGTCCACATGCGCCCGAGCCATTCGGTGAACATGGCGTTATCCAGCCCATTTTGCGCGTGGCGTTGTAGCCAGTCGTGCGCTTTGGGATTTTCGTTCAGTTGATATTGCCAATTCAAACATTGCGAGGCAAACCACAAATGAATCGGGTGATCCGGCTCGGCCAGCACTTTTTGCGCCAGCGTCGCACCGGCATTGAGGATTTTTTCGATCAGCCAATCATCAACCCAATCCATTGCCTGACCGGTCACTTGAGTTTTGAATTTATCCCACCACGTCGCATTTTCTGCGGCGGCTTGTTTGGCCATGTGTTGCAGCCACGGGCGAATGCGTTCGACCGCATCATCGGCGGTGCAAAATTGCAGTGTCGCTTGCGCAAAGCGATTGATCAGCCATTGATCGGCGCGCTCGGATTGCGCCCAGCCCACGATTTTCGCCGCACCACGCCCGAGCCGCTCACCTGTGGCGTACTCCTTGAGTGATTTTTGCCCTGTTTGCAGCCACGCCTCGGGTGCGGTTTCGGGCAATTTGGCGACAATGGCGCTCAGTACGGCGGGCAATCGCTCGGCAATCGCGTCAACGCTCAAATTTTTTTGCGTATAGTCGGCGACGCGTTGGCCGATGTTGAATTTGAACGCCTGCTCGGCAATCATCTTGGGTTCGAGAAAATGCGTGCCGATGAAATTGGCCACGCCGCGCGCGAGCTGAGCCTGTTTCGCGGGCAAAATCGCGGTATGCGGCAGCGGCACGCCCATCGGATGGCGGAACAACGCGACCACAGCGAACCAATCGGCCATGCCGCCAATACAGGCCGCCTCGGCAAAAGCTTTGACATAACCGAGCCACGCCCAATCGGGGTGAAGCCGCTGCAAATACAAGGTGCTGAGCCAAACAAGGATGCTCAGAGCGAGTAAGCCGAGCGCCCATTGGCGCACGGGTGCTTTTTTCGGAAGCGCATCACTGATGGACGCGAGATCGTTATTCATATCAGTTCAAACGAAAATCCGTAGCACGGCGGCGTTGACGCAGCTTGTCCCAATACAACCAACCGCCGAACACGATCAACAACAAAAACAACGGCACATTGCGCCACGCGACGAACGGCGTTTGCCCCTCATACGGCTGCACCGACCAGTTGCCCACCGCTTCTTTTTGCGCCGGCAAATCCGCCGCAACCGCGCCATCCGGCGTGATGTGAGCGGAAATTCCCGTATTGGTCACGACGATCATCGGTCGCGCCAGCTCCATCGCGCGCGCCTGCGACATTGCCAAAAACTGCACATGCGCCGGACTGGTGCGCGCATCGCCAAACCAACCCAGATTGGTCTGATTCACCCAGATATTCGGGGCTTGACCATCCACATGAAACGCCGCCAGCTCCTCGCCGAACACATTTTCATAGCAAATATTCGTCGCCACTTTGACCGCGCCATTGGGCGTGATCAAATCAAACGGTTGGCGCGACTGACCATAACCGTAGCCACCGAGCGGAATATTCATCGCATCAACAAACCACTGAAAGCCCCACGGAATCATCTCACCGAACGGCAGCAAATGGATTTTGTCATAGCGCGCCGGATGAAACACATCCTGATTCGCATCCAACCACAGGCCGCTGTTGAAATACTGCGCGCCCTCAATGCCCACGCCGCCGAGCAAAACCACACGATTTTGCCCCGCCGCTTTGGACTGATTCAGCGCATCCTGCAACGCACGTAAACCCTGCTCCGGCGCCTGATTCCACGGATACGGCATCACCGTCTCGGGAAACACCGTCAACTGCGCGGTGCTGTTGATCGCGCCCATCAGCGTATTGCGCGTGGTGCGCGCGATTTCCTCGCTGTCAAACTTGATCGTCTGCGCCACATTCGGCTGAAACACCCGCACCGACACCGGTGACTGAACCGGCTTACCCCAATTCACCCCCTGCGCAATCAACCCCAACACCGCAACCGCCGCCGCGCTCACGCCAGCGAACGCCCACGAGCGCATCGAAAACTGCCCCTGCTTCGCGCGTAGATTCACCCACAGCAACGTTAATACACCCGACAACAGCGCCGCCAGCGCACTCACGCCATACGCACCCACCACAGGGAAAAAACCCTTGAGCAAGACATTATCCACCTGCGCATAACCCGTCATCAGCCACGGAAAACCGCCAAAGACATAACCACGCGCCAGCTCCGCCGCCAGCCACAGCATCGGCAAAGCAACCCCATAATCCGACACATTACGCAGCGTAAAAAACCGCCGCCACAGCCACGCCGCCAGCGCGTAATAGCTCGCCAGATAGCACGACAAACCCATGATGGCCAACGCCGACAACGCTGTGGGCAAACCACCAATATCATGCATACTGAAATGCAACCAGTACAGCCCCGAAACCAGCCACGCCAACGCAAAAACGAACATCTGCCGCACGGGACGCTGCTCTGGTTTCGCTGTCGCCACCACCGCCCACGCCAAACTCAAAATCAAAATTTGCAAACCACCCGACGGCCACAGCGTGAACGTCTGCGCATGCGCCACGCCCAGACACGCCATCAGTAGGTACAACAGCCAACGTTGTTTCATATCATCCTTTCGCCTGTGCGGCGATACTTTGTTTACATCAATCCTGCCTGAGCGGCAGGATAACAATCATAGAGTCGATAAAATCCTTTATTAGCAGCCGAAACAAATACTTGTTAGAACCTCTGTCTGTAAAGACTTATTGTCATTCCCGCGCAAGCGGGAATCCAGCTTTTTAAACTCCGTATGTTTTTTAATCTAACTCCTATGGATTCCCGCTTGCGCGGGAATGACGGCATTATATTTGATACGAGCCTCTATTCACATCAGCTCACTGCATACAACGCCTGCTTATGATTCCAACCAAATCAAACTTGCCATACGCCCCGTCGTACCATCGCGACGATACGAGTAAAACCGCTGTGCGTCGCTGACCGTACACAGTCCGCCACCGCTGATTTGTGTTGCGTGTAATCCGGCACATTGTAGTCGTTGCCGCGCCAGTGCGTAGATGTCGGCGAGGTATTTTTGAGGGGCGTTGCCATCGTTGCCTCGTGCGACAAAGCACGCGTCGGTTTGCTCGGCAGAGATACCCAGCGCGCGTCCCGCTTCGAGGAACGCCTCGCGCACCTCGGCGCCGACTTCGAACTGTTCCGCGCCAATCGCCGCGCCCAACCAGACGATGATTTGATCGTTCGCAGCACCCGCCTGCACCATCGCCGCGACGGTTTTCTCCAAAATACCACTGACCAAACTGCGCCAACCGGCGTGCGCGCCCGCGACCATCGTGCCCGCGCGTGTGGTGAACAGCACAGGTAAGCAATCGGCGGTCATAATCACACCGACCTGATTGCGCTCGGTCAACAGCACGGCGTCCGCTTCGGGACAAGCCTCCACATGGCTGTGCCGCGCAATCGCCACGCCATGCGTTTGATTCAACCACAGCGGCTCGCTCGGCAAAATCTGCCGCAGCAGTTGACGATTGTGCGCCACGGCATCGGGTGCATCACCGACGTGTGTGGCGAGGTTGAAGCCATTTTGCCCCTGCGCGTCACCATAAACGCCCGTACTCGCACCCACGTTCCCGTCAATAGCGGTCACGCGCGTGGTCATCAGCGCATGAACGTTTGCCGGAGCCGCCCAATCGGGTAACAGCGCATGGCGCACACGCGTGTGTCCACTATTCATCGTTCAAAACCTCCATCTCCATGTACGGCTCGGGCAGTGGCAGATGCGCCACGCCCATCGCGGCGAGCAAATCCACCATATCATCCGCCAGCGGACATTGCCAGCTCATGTATTCGCCGCTGCGCGGGTGAATCAGCCCGAGCTGATAGGCGTGCAGAGCTTGGCGTTTAAAGTCCAATTCGCCCGCCGAGCCTTTGAGGAGGCTGCTGCGTGCGCCGCGCTTGTCGCCGTACAGCGGATCGCCGACCAACGGATGGCCTATATGCTGCATGTGTACGCGAATTTGGTGCGTGCGTCCGGTGTCGAGTTGGCAAACGACGATGGAATAGGATTTTTGTAGGTATTGCCAAAAACCGAGGCTTTGGTAATGCGTGCGCGCGGGTTTACCGCTTTGTCCGACCAGCACCGCCATTTTCAGCCGATCTTGCGGATTGCGACCTATGCCCGCATCCACTGTGCCGAATGCATCCAATTCGCCCTGCACAATGGCGAGATAGCGGCGTTTGACCGTGCGCTCTTGCAACTGGCGCACGAGTTCGGTCTGCGCTTGCACGGTTTTCGCCACGACCATCAGGCCGGAGGTTTCTTTGTCCAAACGGTGCACGATACCCGCGCGCGGCACTTGTGAGATGTTTGGGTAAGCGAACAGCAGACCGTTGAGTAAAGTGCCTTCCCAATTGCCACTGCCCGGATGCACCACCAGTCCTGCGGGTTTATTGATGACCAAAATATCGTCGTCTTCATACACCACATCCAGCGGAATTTCCTGTGCGGTGTAGGCTTTCATCTCATCCGAGGCCTGCGGTTGCACATTCAGTACATCATGTGTGTATACAATCCGCCGCGGAGATAATTCCACCGTACCATTGCAGCTCACTTGCCCGTCTTTGAGCCATTTTTGCAGGCGCGAGCGGGAAAATTCGGGCAACATCAGCGCCAATGCGGCATCCAGACGCTTGCCGCTGGCGGCATCGCCCACGGTGAGGGTGATGGGATCCAAATTGAGAGAAATGGTGGGATTTAATGCCACATCCTCATCCCATGCGCTATAATCGTCTCCCAAGTCGTTGTTCAACTCGTTATACTGCGTGTCTACCAGTTTACCTACAGAAGGTTTTGTCATGATCTTAACTATCCAAAAAAATTCGATGTGGTCATTTACGCGCCTGTTGGCTTTGTTTGCGCTCGCCTTTAGCCTGTTGACCGGCTGCGCGACCAAGGAGAAAAACGAATTCGCCGGCTGGAGCGTGGATCGACTCTATACCGAGGGTCGCGACCAAATGATTGCGGGTGATTATACCCGCGCCGCGCAAGTCTTAGAAGCAACGATTGCACAATATCCATTCTCGGCACAAGCGACCCAAGCGCAGTTGGAACTGCCTTACGTCTACTGGAAAGACGAAAACAAGACCAAAGCGCTGGCTGCGGCGGATCGTTTCATCACCTTGAACGGCTCGCATCCGAAGCTGGACTATATGTATTACCTCAAAGGCATCATCAATTACAACCAAAACACCGGTTTTCTTAAATCCCTGATTACCAAGGATGTGAGCGGTGCACGCGACCCGAAAGCCGCCTCCGAAGCCTTTGAGTCATTCAAAACCCTGGTGACCAAATTCCCCGGTAGCCGCTATGCGCCGGATGCGCGCAAACGCATGATTGAAGTGGTGGACACTCTGGCGCGTCAAGAATTAGCCGTGGCGCGTTACTACTACGACCGCGATGCCTACTTGGCCGCGATCAACCGCGCACAAAGTGTATTGCAAAACTTCGACGGCACACCGGCGGTAGAACCGGCGCTGATCATCATTGCCAATTCCTACGACGCGCTGAAAATGCCGGAAATGCGCGACGACACACTCAAAGTGCTGCACGCCAACTTCCCGAACTCCACCGGCAAATTGGACGCCGCGCGTCAATCGAGCTGGAAATTCTGGAAAAAATCCGACAAAGCACCGGCACCCAACGCGCCTGCGGCCAAAGAATTGGCGCCGGTTGACGTACCCAAACCTGAATAACCCCATCGCCACATGATCGCGCACGACCGCTTCGCAGCCCAAATGACGGCACGATTCAACATCGTGCTGGTACACGGCATGATGGAGCACGGCGGGCGCTATCATGACTTTGCCCGCCATCTGGCACAGCACGGCGGCAACGTCATCACCTTCGATCTGCGTGGCCACGGTCAGCACCTCAAAGCAGGACAATTGGGCGATTTTGGCGATCCGATTGACGGTGGCGCAGCGCAAATATTCACAGACATCGAGCAGTTATTCGCCTCATTTGACAACCATCTGCCAAACATCCTGTTTGGACACAGCATGGGCTCGACCATTGCCCTGCGCTACGCCCAGACGCACAGCGGTCTGCGCCAAATCATCCTCTCCGCCATCCCGACTAATCCGCCGTGGCTGCTCAGCACCGGCTATCGTCTGGCGAAGTTAGAAGCGCGTCTGCGCCCGACCCAGCCATCCGTCTTCATGACCACATTCAAACAGTTCAACCGCGCATTCAAACCCAATCGTACCGAGTTTGACTGGCTCAGTTTGGACGAAGGCAACATCGCACGCTACATCGACGACCCAATGTGCGGCCAACCCATCGCACCGCGCTACTATGTCGAGATGTTCGACTTCATGCGTCATGTGTTTCGCACCCCAGAATTGGCGAAAATCGACAAAAACACCGCCATACTCATGGTCTGGGGCGCCGACGACCCCGTCACCCAGATGGGCAAAGGCCCGCATGCGCTGCTGCCACGCCTGCAAAAACTCGGTCTGGCCACCGCGCAAATTGAATACCCCCAACTGCGTCACGAAATCCTGAACGAGGCCAACCGCGCGCAGGTATTCGACGACATCACCCGCCTGATTCAGGCGTAAACCAAGGGAATCCCCATGCCAAACACCGCCCACGGAAGCTGTCTGTGCGGCGCCGTGCATTTCACTGCGCAATTGCCCTCCCCTCAAAATGGTTGGTGCATTGCCACTGCGCGCGCTGCCAACGCGCGCACGGCGCAGCCTTTGTCACTTGGGTGGGATTTGATGAAACACAGGTACAGATCAACGATGCGCAGCACGCCTTGCGCTGGTTTCGCACCCCACAATACGCCAGTCAACGCGGCTTTTGCAGCCACTGCGGTAGCCCGATGTTTTTCCAATCCGAACGCGAAGCAGGCGAACTACACATCGCGCGCGCACTGTTCACCACACCAGTTGACCGCACGCCCGAAGTTCACATTTACCATGACAGCCGAGTGGATTGGGTACAGATTGATACCCATCTGCCCATAGAATAAATGTCATCTGTTTGTGCTACACTGAATTGCCTTTCCACGCCATTTCACCCTCAAAAAGGAGCACACCATGCAAAATAATCCCGTCGGCTGGTTTGAAATTTATGTTCAAGACATGAATCGTGCCAAAGCATTTTATGAAGCGGTTTTTGAGCTGACCCTCAGCGAGCTAAATACAGGTGACGACAGTATGCAAATGCTCTCCTTTCCGGGAGAGATGGATCGCTATGGCGCTATGGGTGCACTGGTACAAATGACCGGTTGCCCATCTGGCGGAGGTGGAACGTTGATTTATTTTTCTTGCGAAGACTGTGCGATTGAGGCCGCGCGCGCGGCAAAACTCGGCGGACAACTATTCAGAGAAAAATTCTCCATCGGCGAGTACGGACATATCGCCTTAATCGTTGACACCGAAGGCAATATGCTCGGCCTGCATTCCATGCAATAAAGCACCAACAAAGCGATCATGAAGTATGGCGGCTGGCGCGAGACCGCCGCCAACTGTTCGCCGACGAAAAGCCCGCCGCCAGCGCGGCTTTCTCTTGGCTCAAGCCACTCGCGCGCCACTGCTCAAACAACGCGTGTTTGAGCGCCAATTGATACGCATGCACCGTCATACCCGTGGTTTGCTTGAAAATCCGCGTCAAATGCCTTGGGCTGACATAGGCAATCTGCGCCAAACTCGCCACATCGTGATTCGCGCTTGGGTCGGCAGCAATCGCATCCTGTACCCGATGCACCGCCATCTGCATGTGCGAGCGACCGATCAACCACGGCGACAAAGCCGAATCATGCGGCATTCGGCGAAAATAGACATTCATGTGGCGCGCGACTTTCAGCGCCAATTCGTGCCCAAAGCGTTGCGCCAGCCAATACAAAATCAAGTCAAATCCCGCCGTGATGCCCGCGCTGCTCAAAATTGCCCCGTCATCGACAAACACCCGATTTTCCAGCACGTCAGCGGACGGGCTCCACTGCCGCAACGCATCGGTCAGCCCATGATGCGTGGTGCATTTTACCCGCTCCAGCAAACCCGCCTGAGCCAATAAAAACACACCCGAACAAATGCACAACGCTTGATGCACCTGCGGATCAAAGCATTTCCTGAACCAATCGGACAAAGCGACGCCCGCCGCGCCACGATAGGCCAAATGCTCATCCATCGCCCCGGGCAGTATCACCAAATCACCGGTCTGTAACTGTTCGGGCAATGCCTCCATACCCGATAAACGCAAGCCAAACAAACTCTCGACCTGAGCCGATGGTGAAATCAGACGCACCTCCAGTTCCGCGCCGAATTGCCGCGCATAGCGCAAAGCATCCAATGGCGCGGCCAAATCGGTGAGCAATACGCTGGGCAGCAAAACCACATACACATTCATCAGCCATCCTTCTCTATTTAAGAAAACGCGAAAAAAAGTAGGGGTTTACTTTCTCCATATTTCCTTAACGATGACGCCAAGCAAGCCATGCACGCCATGCGCGTAGCCCCAACACATTGACCACCAACCCGATCAACAAGCATGCACTGCCCCATAACTGCCAAAAATTGAGTCGCTCGCCCAACACCAGCCACGCCGTGAGCAAACCCACCACCGGCACGAGTAAGGTAAACGGCGCCACCCGATTCGGTTCATA
>JBATQE010000001.1:0-47264 GCA_049291875.1 Burkholderiaceae bacterium | reverse complement strand
CGATGAGGATTTATTGAACATCTCTCGATACTATAATCATATGCCTCGCAAATGTTTGAACTTTCAAACGCCTGCTGAGGTCTTTCTTAGACTGTTGCACTTCAAATGTGAATCCACATACCCGCTTTCGCGGGTATGACGGTATTTTCTAAGGTTTTGTACTGAATTTAACTACTGAGAAAGTTTGTCAGTAATTTGAATGGCGTGGTTCAACCACGCCATTTGCGTCTCTACTGTCGTCGGGTATCTTAGGTATGCTCAGGTACGCCCCTTTGGATGCTGACGATTTTGCCGACTTGATTGTGGTGCAGGGTGCAGACCTGTGATTGCAGTCCCTGCACCAATTCATCCGAGTTGATGTCGAAAAACTGAGCGTATTCTTCAGGCTGGTAGACGGTGTGTAGGCTTTGAGGGCGGTATTTGGGCAGTTTGGCAATGAGAATTAAAATGGCCGAAGTACCCAACAGCATCATCAGCGCGTGTTCCACCGTGACGGCGTGAATTTGATCGAAAATATCATCGGCGATGTCTTCGGCGGAGGAGCGAATCGAGATGATGCGCCACAAAACCTCGAAAAAAGGCCACCACAAATAAATCCAACATGCCCATAACAATGTGGTCACCATGTCGGACAAAAGTCGTTTCTTCAGCGGCAGCTCATGACGGCGGTTAATGATCAGGGTATCCATAACGTTCCTTACAAAATGACGATTTCTTAGACCTTACATGTGCTGATGCACGCCTCGGTCGGGGCTGATCCAGCGTGCGCGGCCTTTGGCGCGCAGGAGGACTTTCGGTAGCGCCCAACAGGTAGTGGTCAGGCTGATGAGCCAAAAAGCAATCGGATACCAAATCATCCAGAAGTAGTTTTTACCCAGACCTTTGTCGTAGCGGCTGTCCAGCCATTTGCTGATGGCAAACTGTAATAAACAGGTGCTGATTAAAATCACGCTGGTTTGGTCGGGCAAGATGGGTGAGTCGCCGAATAGCAAGTCCAAAGGTGTGTCAAACAGCGTGGTCAGGAGCCACAGTGCGAAAGAAAGCAGCATGGCGTATGCCCAAAATGTACTGAGAATCAGCTCGGTCATCAGCGGCCACAGATAGGTTTGTTTTAGATTGAACAACACACCGAAATTTTTAAACATCACTTGAATCCCGCCCATTGCCCAGCGCAGGCGTTGATTCCACAGGCCTTTCAAGGTTTCCGGCATCAAAATCCAGACCAAGGCGCGCGGCTCAAAGCGCACGTCCCAGCCGTTGCGCTGCAATTTCCATGTGATGTCAATGTCCTCGGTTAACATGTCGGGGCTCCAATAGCCGACTTCATGCACCGCCGATTTGCGAAAGGCGGTGATCACGCCGGATACCGTGAACAGCCGTCCCAAAGTGCGTTGCGCGCGTTTGATCATACCGACGATGGAGGAGAATTCGCCGACTTGGATGCGTCCCAATAGGGTAGAGCGGTTGCGAATGCGCGGATTGCCGGTGACGGCGGCGACTTCGGGGTATTTGACAAAGTGCCGCACCATCCAGTGCGCGCAGTGCTCGTCAATCAGTGCGTCGCCATCAATGCCGATGAGGATTTCGTGTTTGGCCAATAAACTACCTGCTTGCAGTCCCATCGCTTTACCCTGATTTTCGGCCAAATTCACGACTTTGAGGCGCGGCTCGTCCTTGGCCAAATCGAGCAATACCTCAAGGGTGTTGTCTTTACTGCCATCGTTAATGGCGATGACCTCGAATTCAGGATAATTCAGTTTAAGCGCGTGAGCTATGGTTTCGCGCGCATTCACGCCCTCGTTGTAGCACGGAATCAGAATGCTGACCGGTGGCAGTTTGGACGGATCGGCAGACTCGGGCGGAATGTCGTATTTCAAATACGGCTTTTCGTTTTTGAAGTAGAACACGATCGCGCCCATCATCCATAGAAACGACATGAACAGCGGGTAGTAAAAAATAAACCCTAAAATCGAGTGCCAAACGGTGTGGGCGATGTTGTGAAGAGGCATGAGTGTTACTTTATGGTGCGTTTAATAAATGCACGCGCGGTGCTTTTTCGGAGAATGCTTTGCGAACTTGATCTTGGTTCGGGTTGTTGTTGTATAAGTCATCCGGATAGTAGGCGACGTGCTGCACGCCCATGCTGTACAGGTCATGGATGGTTTTATCGAACTCTTCGCTGGAAATCGGCTGATCGTCTTTGCGCCAATTGACGGTCTGTAATTCGATCACTGCTTTGTCCAAACCGCAGGGTTCGGCTTTAACCTTGTTCACGATGTTTTGGTAAAACTGTTGCGGATTGTCGGCCTGCTCCATGTACGGCATCGCCATGATCGCAGTGTAGTCGTAGCGTTTGAGCGATTCGGGAAGCGATTGGGCGTACCATTCTTGCGCGCGCGGATTGAGCACCACTTGGGCGTATAGGTTGCGCGCGGTTTTCAAGCCAGGTTGTTCATCGTTGACCATGCGGCTCAAGCGCATGGCGAAATCGTCCAAATAACGGGTTTTCAGTGCCGTCCATTGCGCGAATGTAGCCGGATTGGCGCGGATTTTGGCGACGGTGTCGGGTAGCCCCCATTGCTTGTATTGCGCGCGTCCCCATTGGCTATCGTCTTCGTAATCGGACAGCGTCACGTCGTCGTGGAATAAAATGCCGTCAATGGTGCTGTAGCGCGCCAGACTTTGGTACAAGCCCTCAACGATTTTCCGCACTTGCGGGGAGAACGGGCTTAAACGCGGGTAGCCCATATTCAGGTGCGAACCGTCTTTGCCCAAGGTCACGACTTTTTGTTTGCTCACCGGATTGTTGCGCGGTAATTCCCACGCGAGCATGGGCAGCCATGCGTAGACGCGTGTGACCGGCGTGCGGGTGACGATTTGCCACGCGACGCGGTTAAACAGATCATGCCGCACCGGCACATATGGATTGGGGAAATACACCGCATCGGCGGCACCGTTGGCATCGGGGTCGGAGAAGGCTTGCAGATACACCGTGTTCACACCGAGCTTTTGCAGTCGATCCAGCAGGGCGCTGAGATTGGCATTTTCTTGATCGGGGTCTTCGTCGTAAATGTAGTCCAAATCAATGTGCGCGGCTTTGGTGGTCCGGTCTTGGTCGGTGTAGTTGGCGTTGCGCAGAAGCATTTCATTTTCCAGCGCGGCAATAGAAAAGTCTTTTTCAACCAATACGCGGCGCAGTCCCCACAGCGGGGTCAGTTGGGTATTGCTGCCATCATCCAAGGTTAGGGTAACGGGCATGCCCAGCGTTTCAGCGGCTTTTCGGGTTTCGATGTTGTAGCGGCCGTATGGCCAGACCATCACGCGCGGGCGCTGGCCGGTGTACTGCTCCAGAAAGTCGCTGTTTTGCTTTAAATCTTGGTAAATTCGCTGGCTGTAGGCGGTTTCCGTTTCATATTTGTTGGCAGACCAGATGCGCGTGGTCGCGGCGGGCTGGGTGTTGCCTTGCGGATTGCCGACCACGCCATGATGCAAGTCGTAACTGTGGCTGCCTACTTCCATTAGACCACTTTGTAGCATTTCTTTAATTTGCGCTTGGGTCAGGAAGTTTTTACGATCAACCGGCTGATCGCCGTACATAATCGTACCGCTGGCGGGTTTTAACCAACTGCCGACCAGTGCATCGACAAACGGTATGCGGTATTTTTTTAAAATCGGAAAGGCGTTGTCATACACCGAGCGATAGCCGTCATCGAAGGTGATCAAAACGGCTTTGTCCGGCAGGGGTTTGTGATCCAAACGATGCGCCAAGACATCATTGATGCTGACAAAATGATATTGATGCTCATACAGCCATTGCATTTGAGCGGCGAAATTGGCGGCTGAAACCGTGTAGGTGTTGTCCAATGTTTCCGTCGAATCGGCAATTTCGTGGTAACTCAGAATGGTTAATTCATTGGGGTTTTGATCGCGTGTGCAGGCGTTGGAGTAACTGATCGCCGATTGCGCCTGTTGGTCTGCGGTGCTGGTGTTGAACGTATTTGAGGCTGTGTTGCCCAGCTCATCCGCAGCCCATGCAGCGGGTGCGAATGCGACGAGTTGACCTGCCAAATAGGTGCAAGTCATCAAGCTATGAAAAGTATGTGAAAAACGTTTGCCCATATTGATCTCATTTCAATTGATGGGCGGGATTGTAGCGATGAGAATTCTTTCCGATTGTATCAATTTGTGCGCTCGATTCTTTTATAATCTTGCTTTTACGCCGAGTGGCGCAAAATGATAGAGGTCATGAGCTTGTTGTTCGGGCTGTGGTATATTTCGGCCAGCACAGTGGTTGAGGGTATCTTATATAATGTAACGTTTTTATTAACGGCGTGATTTTCGACCGTTGATTGAGTTTGTTAAGGAAAAAATATGTGGTTTGGCACTTTGCTATTGATTTTGTTTATTGTCTCGGGCGTATGTTGGCTGCTGGATAAATTTTACTTCGCGCCTGCACGTCAACGAGCGGCAGAGGCGATTGTCAGCCAAGCCAAATCTCAAGGCATTGGCGGGTATCAGGAGGCCGCTCAGGCTGCCTTGGCGCGCCCCGCGTGGCTCGAATACACTGCGGGTTTGTTCGGTGTGATTGCCTTGGTGTTCGTACTGCGCTCGTTCGTGGTCGAGCCGTTTCGCATTCCGTCCGGCTCGATGTTGCCGAATCTGTACGTGGGCGACTTCATTTTGGTCAATAAATACACCTACGGCCTGCGTATGCCGATCACCAACGACGTGGTGGTGCCGATGAATCACCCGAAAAAAGGTGAAGTTGTCGTGTTTCAATTTCCACCGGACAAATCGCAAAGCTACATCAAGCGCGTGGTGGGTGAGCCGGGCGACGTGATTCGTTATGAAAACAAAGTTCTGACGGTCAACGGTCAAACCTACCATTTGACCCCGAAAGCCGGCGACATTCCGGCAGCCGAATACCCGACCTATCCGAATAGCAATCAGCCGATTTTGAGTCTGATCCTGTCCAAGGCGTCCGAAGAAGGCGCGGTGACGCACGATATTTTGACCATCGAAAAGCAGCCGGTGATCAATGCGAACGAACTCAAACAGTTCCCCTTCGCGGGCAATACCTCGGCCTGTACTTATCTGCCAAATAACACCGGCATTGAGTGCAAAGTACCGCAAGGTCAGTATTTCATGATGGGCGATAATCGTGACAACAGCACCGACAGCCGCTATTGGGGCTTTGTACCCGAGCAAAACATCATCGGCAAAGCCTACTTTGTCTGGATGAACTTTGGCCATATGTCGCGCATCGGTCACTCGATTCAATAACAGACAATATGAGAACCAGCACCTCACCGATAGACCGATTGCAAGAGCAACTGGGCTATCGCTTCAAGCAAAAAAAACTCCTGCAACAGGCCTTGACCCACCGCAGCTACGCGGCCGAGCACAACGAACGGCTGGAGTTCTTAGGCGATGGCGTGCTCAACTGCACCATTGCCTACTGCCTGTATCACCAGTTCGCCCAGCTCAAAGAGGGCGAACTTTCACGCATCCGTGCGCATCTGGTGAGGCAAGAAACCTTGGTGCTGATCGCACAAGAGCTACAATTGCACCGCTATATTTTCCTTGGCGAAGGTGAACTTAAAAGCGGCGGCTTGGAGCGTCCCTCCATCCTCGCCGATGCGGTCGAAGCGATTTTCGGCGCGATTTTTTGCGACGCCGATTTTGCCACCGCGCAGGCAGTCGTGACCCGACTATTCACCCCGATTTTACGCGAACTTGATCCCAATACCGCGGGCAAAGACGCCAAAACCCAGTTGCAAGAGCGCTTGCAGGGGCAAAAACTGCCCACGCCCAAATACGAGATTGTCGCGATTGACGGCGCGGCGCATGAGCAACTATTTACCGTCTCATGCGAAATCCCCGCATTGCAGATTCGCACGCAAGGCGAAGGCAGTACCCGCCGATTGGCCGAACAGCACGCCGCCAGCTTGGCGATGGCACAATTGAACGATGGCACACCCACCGGCACGAAATCGGCGAAACGTTCATAAGCCGCTAAAAACGGCTAAAATAAACCTATTCTTTTCGGTGTGTGCTGCAGAGCGCGCACGAACCGCCTAACACGCCCAATTCTTTAGGAAACAACCATGTCAGAAGACATTCAAAACGAGATGACCGAATTCCCCGACGACTTTCGCACCGGCTTTGTCGCCATCATAGGGCGTCCCAATGTGGGCAAATCCACACTGATGAACGCATTGATCGGACAAAAAGTCTCCATCACCTCGAAAAAAGCCCAGACCACGCGCCACCGCATCAACGGCGTACTCACGCAAGACCACACCCAATACATCTTCGTCGACACGCCCGGCTTTCAGACCAAACACGGCGGTGCGCTCAATCGCGTGCTGAACCGCAACGTCTCGCAGGCACTCGGCGAAGTCGATGCCGTGGTTTGGGTGATCGAAGCGATGAAATTCACGCCGCAGGACGAAGCCGTCCTCAAAATTCTGCCCGAAGCCACCCCCGTGATTTTGGTCGTGAACAAAGTCGATCAAATTGAAAAGAAAAACGCTTTGCTGCCGTTTTTACAAAAAATCTCCGAGCGCTTCAACTTCAAACACATCATTCCCGTGAGCGCAAAAAAAGGCGTGCAAACGCAAGTGCTACTGGACGAAATCAAACCGCTGCTGCCGGAAAATCCGCCGTTTTTCGACGAAGACGATATCACCGACCGCCCGACCCGCTTTTTGGCGACCGAAATCATCCGTGAAAAAATCTTCCGCCTGTCGGGGGACGAAGTGCCGTATGGTTGTACCGTCACCATCGAACTATTTACCGAGGAAAAAAACCTCTACCGCATCGCCGCCGCGATTCTGGTCGAGCGCGACGCGCACAAAGCCATGATCATTGGCAAAGACGGCGAACGCATGAAACGCATTGCCTCCGAATCGCGCCAAGACATGGAAAAACTGTTCGGCTGCAAAGTGTTTCTCGAAGTGTTTGTTAAAGTGCGCTCGGGCTGGGCGGATAATGAGGCGAGTTTGCGGAATTTGGGTTATGAGTGACTTTCAAATAATTGGTGAGAAATAGAATGCAACAATATTGGCGTTTAAGTTCATGGAAACAAAAACTATTGGATGTTTTGTTGTTGATACTCATTTTGCCCAGTACTTTATTTAATTTGCCTTTTGCATTCGTCTCATTATTTCAGTTTCCTGCGGCAGTCATCGATTTAGTTAACGATCAGCATACTATTTCAGCTAAAGAGCAATTAACTACAGAAATGATGTTGGGTTTATTACCCAGCATTGGATTGATTGCTTTGTGGTGGTTATTTTTCAAGTTTCGGAGTATACAGTTTCGGCAGATTCCTAAAATAGCTTGGTTGGGTTTGCTCATGGGGGTTCTGAGTATGTTGGTCTTGATTTTTCCACGGCTGCTTTGGGGATTTGTATCGTGGCACGCGATCGTCACGATATTGTTGTTTGGATTAGGGCCTTCCATTGCGCTGTGCATGATGTTATGGCGCATCTATCGGAATACTTTGTAGCCCGCCATGAGCGCAGCGAATCGCGGGTTTAGGAATGTTTGTTGGATATTCGCTCTCCACCGTGGGTCGATTTTTTGGCGATGGCCGCTGGTGCTAACATTGCAAAGCCATGTTAGCCTGCGCCGCAATCACTTTGCGTGCAAAATGATTGTGTCTTGACAAAAAAGTAGTCAAAACGCAGTTTCAGTGAAGACTAATTTTTGCGTAGCAAAAGTTAAGCGGAGCGTATCGGAACTAAAAAAATCAAGTTCGCGGTAACGCAAAGCAATGAACGCTTGAAATTAGGTCGGTTTGAAACTCGCGTTTGCAGGCAAACGCTCAGACAGTAAACCGACCGATGAAACGACAGCGTTCACCTGCGTTACAGCGACGAATGATTGAGCTTCGTATTGAACGTTGTGATGAAGTGAAGGTTAATTTTATTCATTTGTAGGTCGGATACTTGTATCCGACACAGAATGCGTAGGGTGAGCAAATTAATTTGCCCACCATTTTTTATTTATGGGTGTGATCGGTATGTGCAGTCGCACGTATGGCGTATTTTTCGGTACAATCTTTGCTTGAGCATAAGCGCAATGAGATGCTTGATCTCGCTGTATATTGGCGCTGTGTATTTTTACCTTTTTCATTTATGCCTCCTCCGATCAATGACCTTCCGATTTCTTCTCTTGACGCGCCGCTTTCGGCAGCGTTGAATAAGGTCGTGAGTAACAGCACCCGCGCAGGGACGAAGGTTTTGCATCAGCCGGCGTATATTTTGCACAGTTATCCGTTGTCGGAGACGAGTTTGGTGCTGGATGTGTTCACGCGAGGTCACGGGCGTTTGTTGATCGTGGCGAAGGGGGCGAAACGTCCGTATACGCGCTGGCGGGCGAGTATTTTTCAGACGTTTCAAACTTTGTCCATTGGTTTTTCGGGCAAAGGTTCGGTGCGCACGCTGCTGGATGCGGAGTGGGTCGGCGGCATTCCGATGCTCGAAGGCGCGGCCTTGATTTCCGGTTATTATATGAATGAGTGTTTGCAGCGGGCGCTGGCGCAGGCGGATGTGCATTCGGGTTTGTTTGATGCGTATCAAAGGGGCTTGGCGCAGTTGAGTTTGCAGGCGCATTCGCCGAGTGAGCAGGCGCAGGTGTTGCGCCAGTTTGAGTTGGCGTTGTTGCGTGAATTGGGTTTTGCGCCTGATTTCGATTCGGTTGATGTGGCGGAGCCGATGGCTTTGTATGATTTTGATGTGGCGGCGCATCGTTGGACGCGCTCCGGCGAGCAGACTATTTATCCGCAGATTCAGATCGCGGGGCAAACGATTTTGGATTTGCGCGCGGGTGATTTTCAGGTGAGCCGCACACAGAATGAGGCCAAGCAGTTGTTTCAGGCGATGTTGGCGCAGTATGTGTTGGATCAGCCACTGTTAACGCGGCAGGTGGCGCGCGAGTTGCGGGCGTTGGCCGATGTGTCGGTGAAAACGCAGCGTGGGGGCGAAGCATGATTGTGGGCATTGGCACGGATTTGTTGCGCGTCTCGCGCATTCATGCGGCGTTTGAGGTGCGCGGTATGCGTTTTGCCCGACGTATTTTGGGCGAGCGTGAGTGGGCGATTTTTGAGCGCCGATTTGAGCGTAACCGCGAGCGCGGTTTGCTGTTCCTTTCAACTCGTTTTGCGGCGAAAGAGGCGTTTTCCAAGGCGATTGGCTTGGGACTGCGCCAGCCGATGAGTTGGCGCGCAGTGGAGTTTGTCAATGCGCCGTCGGGCAAGCCGGAGGCGGTGCTCAATGAGCCGCTGAAATCATGGTGCGCCGAGCGCGGGCTGTCGTTCCACGTGAGCATGACCGATGAGGCGGATATGGTGTGTGCGTTTGTGGTGGCAGAAAAAATATAGGGGAAAAGAATGGCGGAGCGCAATATGGCTTTGGGTCCGATGATCGTGGATTTGACGGGGTTGACCTTGACCGATGAGGATCATCGTCGTCTGGCGCATCCGATGACTGGCGGCGTGATTTTGTTCGGGCGTAATTTTAAAAACCGTGCGCAGGTAACAAAATTGATTCGCGCTATTCGTGCGGTTCGCCCGAATATCATCATCAGCGTGGATCATGAGGGTGGACGCGTGCAGCGTTTTAAAACCGATGGTTTCGCGCATTTGCCATCCATGCGCACGCTGGGTGAGCTGTATGCGAAAAATCCGCTGCGTGCGTTGAAAGTCGCCTCGCAGGTGGGCTATGTATTGGCGGCGGAATTACGCGCGGTGGGCGTGGATTACAGCTATACGCCGGTGCTGGATTTGGACTACGGCGGCAGTACGGTGATTGGCGATCGGGCGTTTGCACCATCCGCCGAGGTGGTGGCGACGTTGGCAAAGGCTTTGCTGCATGGGATGCTGCGCGCGGGGATGGTCGGTTGTGGCAAACACTTCCCCGGGCATGGCTTTGTGGTGGCAGATTCGCACGTCGATATGCCGGTGGATCGGCGCGGCCTAAAGCGGATTTTGGCCGACGATGTCGTGCCGTATGCGGCTTTGGCGCAGGATTTGGGCGCGGTGATGCCGGCGCATGTGATTTACCCGAAAGTGGAGGCTGCTCCAGCGGGATTTTCTAAAAAATGGTTGGGCATACTGCGCGAGCAGTTGCAGTTTCATGGTGCGATTGTCACCGATGATTTGAGCATGGCCGGTGCGGCGCTGATTTATCCAAATCCGGTTCAACGGGTGAAAGCCGCGCTGGATGCGGGCTGCGATATGGCGATGGTGTGTAATCGCCCGCAGGATCTGGATGTGGCGTTGAATGGTTTGCCGAAAGCCTATTTGCGTCGGGCGCAGAGTAAAGTGGCGGCCTCCAGAATCAATGGCCTGCGCGCGCGTGGCGTGGCGCTGGGCTGGAATGATTTGCAAAAAGATGCGGCGTATCAATCGGCGCGGCAGACAATCGCGTCGTATATCCGTAATGCGGAGGAGCAGAATGGGCAGGCGGTCGCTGATCCGACCGAGGTTATGCTGAAGAAGCGTTGAAATGTAGCAACGTAGCGTGATCGGATATGAATAAGGGGCGCATGATGCGCCCCTTAGATTGCTGGCAAACCTATTGGCATTTGCATTCGGTACAAAACCTAAGAAAAATGGCGTTTCAGGCGCGCAGGTAGATGTCCAGAGATTCTATTTCTGTCAATAACCTGATGAGTCATTGCGGGCTTGACCCGCAATCTTCTGGTGAGGAGATGCCGTATCGAGTACGGCATGACTCGCTTTAATATGGCATGACCCGTTTAGTACGGCGTGACCGTTCCCATTAAGTCTTTCAATTTCGGCGGACGCTGGTTCATTATCAGGTAGTACCAGATGGTGTTGGCCATGACGTTTTTGACGTAGCCGCGTGTCTCAGAAAATGGGATGGTTTCGGCAAACACCGCGCCATCGACATTTTGCGTCAAGCTGCGTTTCCACTGCGCCGGACGCCCCGGGCCGGCGTTGTAACCGGCTGATGCCAATGGCATGGAGCCGCCGAATTGGTCACGAATCTGCGCCAAATAGGCCGTGCCAAGTTGGACGTTGGTGTCGATATTGCCTAAATCGCTTAACTGGAAGTTGCTTAAACCTTGTTTGCGAGCCAGTATCCGCGCGGTCTCGGGGATGATTTGCATCAAGCCATGCGCACTGGCGGAGGATTTGGCCAGTGTTACAAAGCGCGATTCCTGACGAATGATGCCATACGCCCATGCTGCGGGAATCCCTGCGTTGGCCGAATGACGCTGCAAGGTAGATAAATAGGGCGTCGGATAGCGCTGGTTGAAGTTGTATAGGGTTTTGGTGCGATCGGAGGTGTTGATCATGCGGTCAAGTAAACCCACGCGGCGACCGTATTCGGCGGCGGCGAGCAGTTGACGATCATCCATTTTGCGCAACGGGTAATTCCACTCGCGGCTGATTTCGAGCATCATGTCCATGTCGGCGAATTTACGCGCGCGCTCGAATCCGGGGGTTTTGCTCGCGGCGGCGACTTCGGCTTCGGTCGGTGTGGCTTTGGGTGGCAAGGTGATGACTTGTCCCAATTCTTCACGTGCCAAAATGCCATAAAAATCGTAATTTTTGGCCGCTTGTTCGTAGAACATGGCTGCCTGGGTTTTCTGTCCTTGTTCGGCGTAGGCGCGACCACGCCAGTATTGCCATGTGCTGGTGTTGCGCTCGCCATCGCTCATTTTGTCAATCGCTTGGCCGACCAGATTCCAGTCGCCTTCGCGCATACCTGCGCGCGCTTGCCAGCCGAGTACATCATCGGGCAATTGCAATTTCGGGTATTGCTGATAGGCGTTGCGGTAAAACGATGCGGCGCCGGAGCTGGCGCGGCGAATTTGGCTGTAGCCGTAGTAGGCTTGGGTCAAGGCGCCTTGCTGCGGCGACATGGCGGAGCTGGCGTTGTTGACCGTGCCCGCGAGTGCGCCGGTGCTGTCGTTGTTCGCTTGGTTAATCAGGCTGGCCATGCGTGCCGCAGAACCGGCGTTTTTGCTGTAACCGGCCAAACGTGCGCCTTGCGCGCTGCTGTTGTATGCGGACAGGGCGGTGAAGTAGTTGGTGTCCTCTTCGGATAAACCGCGACCGGCGAGCGACTCGGTTAGTTGTTGGCAGGCTTTGCTGTTGGCAGCGCGGCTGTCGTTTAGTAGAGGTTTGAGCGTGCTGGCGATGGTGCTGGCGCTCAGGCCGCGATCGAGTTTGCCTTGCTGATAAAAGCATTCAACGGCGGTGTCGTCTTTGACTTCGTATTGGGCATAGTAGCGGTTAAAATTATCCCAATCGCGACGCGCGCCCAATACATGCAAATAGTCGTTGCGCATGCGGTCGGCCAATGCTTGGCCTTCGTAGCGCTGGATAAACGCGCGGATTTGATCGTCGGGCGCGTTCACATTGCCGGTGCCGTCGCTGTTGTACAACTGGGGTTTGAGACGGTAGTATTCGACGTAGGATACCAGCGGGTAGCCGGACAGTTGGTCGGCCAATTGCGCGGCGCGCGGCGCGTCATTGCGCAACGAGGCGATGCGCAGTTGTTTAAACGTTTCGTCTTGAGAATTCGGGCCAAAGGTCAACGAGCCGTAAGCGCTGGTATTGCCCACGGGCGTGGATTCTTGCGCCAGCGCTGTCATCGTGGCGCTGCTAAGGATGGCCGATACGGTAAAAGCAACCGCACCTGTGCGAATTTGGTTTAAACTCGACATGTATGCTCCCAAATAGTCCGTCGCTCACGCGCGGAGATAAATAAACAGTGATTGAATAAAAGTATGGCTATTGTACCGATAAAAAGTGGCAAGGTCTGCCACTTGACCGCACAAAGCGGTATTGAAACACACAATCTCGGCGAAAATAAGGCGGCGTTGCGCCGTACGCTCTTGGCGCAGCGCATGGCACTGACGCCCGAGCAGCGGCAACGACGCGCGCAGCAATTAACGCGGGAGTTGTGGGCGTGGTTGACCGAGTGCGTTGAGCCGAATGCCGCGATTGCGCTGTATTGGGCGTTTCGAGCGGAAATTGATTTGCAAGCGTTGATGGATGAATGGCGCGCGCGCGGTGGCCGCGTATATTTGCCGATTGTGCAGCAGCCCAAAGCGCCGCTGAAATTCGCGCCGTATCGTGGGTTGGCCTCGATGCACGCCGGCTCGTATGGTATTTTGGAGCCGATGTACGAAGCGCACGAGCTGTGCGATCAGCCTGATGATTTGGCCGTATTGTGCGCGCCATGCGTCGGCTTTAATGCGCAGGGCTATCGTTTGGGCTATGGTGGCGGCTTTTACGACCGCACATTGGCCAACTGGCGTGCGCAAGGCATGCAATTGCCGATCACGGTGGGTGTGGCCGATGCGTGGGCACAGATTGATTTTTTACCCGACGCGTTTGATGTGTCGTTTGATATGCTGTGCTTGGCGAATGAAGCGTAGCGAGTTTGACCGATCTCAGTCTAAATAAATCCACTCACCGATGGGTAAATCGTTGGGCAATTCAAACTCACCTACGCGCACGCGGTGCAGTTCGTCCACGCGGTTACCCGCCGCGGCGACCATGCGTTTGACCTGATGGTATTTGCCTTCGCGCAGCACCAATTCCAATACGTTCGGCTGCTGTGCGTCCAACACGCGCGCGGAAACGGCTTTGAGCGTTTCATTCTCGTCGTGTAGTAAAACCCCTGTGGTCAAGGCATTCAGCATTTCATCGGTCAATGGATGGCGGCAGGTCGCGTGGTAGACTTTATCCACGTTTTTCTTGGGCGAGGTATTTTTGTGAATGAATTGCCCGTCATCTGAAATCAATAATAATCCCGTGGTGTCCACATCCAGTCGGCCGACGCATTGTACGTCGCGATTACGTAGTTGTATGGGCAGTAGCGACAGCACGCTCATGTGGTGCTGTGGTTTTTGCGAGCATTCGTGGTTCGTCGGCTTGTTCATCAGCAGGTATACATATTCACGGTAGTGCCACGTTTGCCCGTCGATTTGCCAACTCAAACCATCCAAATCGAACAGTTCGTCAGGATCGTCGCATACCTCATGATTGACCAGTACCTCTCCGGTTTCGATCAGCGCGCGACAATAGGCGCGCGTGCCGAAGCCTTGCTGTTGCAGGATTTTATCGATGGGTAATGGTTTGGTTTTTTTACTCTTTGCCATGATGCTATGATGATTATGCTGATAATTCTTTTGCCAATGCTTCGGCGCGGGCTTTGCATGCGGCGACGCCTGCGTGAATCGCCTGATCCAAGCCGCATTCGGCGAATTTGGCCAAAGCCGCCGATGTCGTGCCGCCTTTGCTGGTCACGCGCTCGCGCAAGGTCGCGATGCTCTCGGTCGATTCACCGGCCAATGCGACGGCGCCGCCAAAGGTTGCCTGTACCAATTGTTTGGCAGTGGCCGGGTCAAAGCCCAATTGCAGTGCGTCCTGCGTTAATTGCTCCATCATGTAGAACACATACGCGGGGCCGGAGCCGGAAATCGCCGTGATGGCGTCGATTTGCGACTCCTCGTTGAGCCAAACCACTTGGCCGATGGATTGCAAAATCTCGTTCACCCAGTTGCGCTCGGTGTCGTTGATGGCAGGTGCGAATACGCCGGTGATGCCTTGACCGACCAAGGCGGGCGTATTTGGCATGGTGCGTACGATTTTTTCATGCTGATGGCTCCACGCAGACAAGGTGGCGATCGGCAAACCGGCGGCAATGCTCAACAGCATCTGCGAAGGTTTGAGTGCAGGTAATAATTCTTGCAAAGCTTCGTGCATGTTTTGCGGCTTCACGGCCAAAACCCAAATATCCGGCGCGCTCGGCATTTGCGCGTGGGCAAACGCGGCATTTTCGTAGCATACCACCGACAAATCATTATTCAGACGATCGCGTTGTGCTTCGTTATGCTCGATTACGGAAATCTGTTTGGGCGAAAAACCACCTTTTTGAATCATACCAGTGATGATGGCGGTGGCCATATTGCCACCACCCAAAAAGGCGATGTGAGGTGTCGGAATGTGCATGGATTATCCTTGTTGATCTGGAGTGATTGAGGTTTGCGCAGCATACGCGCGTGCGCCAAAAATGGCCGTGCCAATGCGCACCATGGTACTACCGGACGAAATGGCTT
This sequence comes from Burkholderiaceae bacterium, assembly GCA_049291875.1. Lineage (GTDB taxonomy): Bacteria > Pseudomonadota > Gammaproteobacteria > Burkholderiales > Burkholderiaceae > CTSOIL-112. The sequence continues at coordinate 32,153 of JBATQE010000001.1, read as the reverse complement.
GCTGATAATCATCGGACATACCCATGGACAGGGTGTCGAAATGCGCAGCCTGCGCTGGGGGTAACTGCGATTGAATTTGGCTGAATAATTGGCTCAGAGCGATGAAGGGCGCACACTGCTCGGCGTGTGGCGCGGCATGATCGATGGCTTTGGGAATGGCCATCAGGCCGCGCAGGTGCAGATTGGGCAAGGCAGCAATGGCCAGCGCCAGCGCGGGTGCTTCTTCGGGCGAACAGCCACTTTTGCTCGCCTCATCGTCCATGTTCACTTGTAGGCAAATATTCAACGGCGCACGTGAAACAGGGCGTTGTTCATTCAAACGCTGTGCGATTTTCAGACGGTCCACCGAGTGTACCCAGTCGAAATATTCCGCGACGGCGCGGGATTTATTGCTTTGCAAGGGGCCGATGAAATGCCAGACGGCTTGATTTTCGGGTAAGTGTTCATCCAAGGCTTCGATTTTCGCCGTGCCTTCCTGAGCATAATTTTCACCGAAATGGCGCGCACCTGCGTTGTATGCTGCCAATACGCTGGTCATCGGATGGGTTTTGCTCACCGCCAGCAACAATACCGACTCGGATGAACGCTGCGCCGCCACACAGGCAGCGGCGACGTTTTGCGCAACACGAAGGTAGTTTTGAGCGATTTTTTGAGTCGGCATGATGAAGCCCTTATGCACCTATAAATCAAATAATATCATGCAAAAACGGCTTGCAATAGATGCAAGCCGTTTAGAATTTGGTGGCGAATCAGGGACTCGAACCCCGGACCTGCGGATTATGATTCCGTCGCTCTAACCAACTGAGCTAATTCGCCATGAGTTGCGCATTATGCGGACGTTTGATTGATTTGTCAATATGGATTTAACGGATTTTGCATTTTTATTGCGTTGATTGGGTTTTTCGGTATTTAACCCGCATTACGGTCTTTGGCAGAACCATCCAAAATCTGGTCGATATTGTCTTGTACGCTGTTGGTCAGGCTGGTGCGGATGATGTCGTAGTAGCTGGTGTAGGTGACGGCGTTGACCACAGCGTTGAACAGCACCCACAGCCCCATGATGATGAACATCATCAGCGAGGGCGAGCGCATTCCAAGAATCGAAATGATCAGGCTGAGTGCGGCAAACACGCCGAAAATCAGGACGATGGTCAAGCCAATCGGCAAAATATTGACGAAGATGGTGCGAATGGAGAGCCAAACGGCCTGTGGTGCCTGTGCATTTTGCCAAACGGCGAACAGCGGTGAATACATCAACAGGGTTTGAATCAGCATGGAGCCGGCGATCATCATGCCGAAGGCCAGAAACAGTCCTTTTTGCTCGATCAATTGCGCCCAAATTTCTTTGGATTGGGCGCGCATGGTTTCGATGTTGTCGATGTCTTGCAGTGCGAGCATGTTTTTAAAGGTTTCATTGAGCGCGTTTTGATCGATGACGGTTTGGCTGATGAGAAACAGACCAAACAGTACGGTGGCGTAAATCAGACCGAGGCTGAGCAGGCGATTGCGTACTTTATTGAACAGCGGGCTGAAAATGGCCAGAGGTGAGGTGTTCTCTTGAATGCGGATGCTTTGGCACACATCGGCCATGCCGAACGCCAATGCGGGTGCAATCAATAAAAACAGCACCATGCCTACGCCCGGAAGAATGCCGGTGAGCAGCATTTCAGCAAAGATGATCCACGTGCTGGCCAACAGAATAATCAGCGGTTGCGCTTTAATCAGCGTGATGGCGTTTTTAATCCATACAAACGCATGCGAGATTGGCATGCGCATGATGGAGAGTGGAACGATGGCGGTATCTTTGGGTGTCGGGGTCATTCGCTGGGCTTTCTCAAATCCAAATGGTGTTGTCGCTGTGCATGGCGCGGCGCAGGGTCAAAATGCGTTCAAAATGGGTCGGGTCTTTCGGTGTGAGCATTTGCGCCGAACGGGTTCGATAATAGTCATATAGGCGCGAAATCCAAAAACGCAAGGCCGCCGCGCGCAACATCATCGACCACGCCGCATGATCGGCCTCGGTCAACGGCTTAACGGAGTGGTAGGCCTGTAACAATGCGCTCAACTGCTCGGGCAAAAATTCACCGCTGGCACGGTCAATACACCAGTCGTTCGCCGTCACGGCCAGATCGAACAGGAATCGATCCACGCCGGCAAAGTAAAAATCGATGAATGACGGTGTATTCGCGTCGGCAAATAGCACATTATCCACGAACAAATCGCAGTGCCCTGCGCCGGTGGGTAATGCGCGATACAGCTCGGTTTGTGCAAATTCGCTTTGCAACTTGATTTCGTCGTGGAGCAGTGCAGCGATCGGCTCGGGCAAGAATTCAGCCACTTTGGCCTGCATTTCCAGCCACCAGCTCAATCCGCGCAGATTCGATTGCGTGCCTTTGAAATCTGCCACAGCCAAATGCATCTGCGCCAATGTGCGGCCAACGCTGGCACAATGCGCCGGACTGGGTTCGCTGGTGTCTTTGCCTGCCAATTTGGAGACCAAGCTGGCTGGTTTGCCCGCAAGCGTGCGGAACAATGCCCCGTGTTCGTCCGCGTACGGGCGTGGAACAGGCAAGCCTTTTTGCGCCAAATGCTGCATCAATTCGAGATAAAAGGGCAGTTGTTCGGCCTTGAGCACCTCAAATATCGTCAAAACATAATCGGTATGTACGCCATCACGCGCCAGAGTGACAAAAAAATTGGAGTTTTCAATGCCGCTGGCGATGCCTTTGTGCGCAACCAGTGCGCCCAAGTGGAGCGGTGCGAGCCATTGTTCGAGTTCTTCGTGGGTGACGGGTGTGAAAACTGCCATAAATAGTGTGTCTTTGTGCTGTTGTGGGGACAAAATCAAACAGCCTGCATTTTAGCAAAGTTTGCAGGCTGATTTGAATCTTTGACGGCTTGCGCTTAATGAAGGGGAATGAGTAAGAACGTAGCCAAGGCACTTACAGTTGCAGCATTTGCGCGCGCTCAATGTCGGTTGGGGCGAAACCGCGTTCTTCGTAAAAGTCAAAAATGCTGTTGACGATGAATTGCGGGTCATCGGTGATCTGTACCAAATCCAAATCCGGCTCACTGATCAGGCCTTTGCCCAGTAGTTGTTCGCGCACCCAAGCCCACAGGCCGTTCCAAAATTCCGAGCCGTATAGGTAAATCGGCATACGGCGGCTTTTACCGGTTTGGATCAGCGTGAGCGCCTCGAATAGCTCGTCCATTGTGCCGAAACCACCCGGCAGCACGACGTAGGCGGTGGCGTATTTGACGAACGCGACTTTGCGCGAGAAAAAGTGGCGAAAGTTGATCGAAATGTTTTGGTATGGATTGCCCATCTGTTCGTGCGGCAAGACGATGTTCAACCCGACCGATTGGCCTTTGCCGCCAAAGGCGCCTTTATTGGCCGCCTCCATGATGCCCGGGCCGCCGCCGGAGATCACGCTGAAGCCCGCGTTCGATAACAGACGCGCCAATTCCTCGGTTTTTTGGTAATACGCATTTTCGGGGCGCAGACGCGCGGAGCCGAAAATACTCACGGCGGGGCGAATATTCGCCAGCTGCTCGGCAGACTGCACAAACTCGGACATGATGCCAAAAATATGCCACGACTCGCGCGCCTTGGTCATGGTGATGTGTTCCAGCTCATTGATTTCATGGCCGGTGAGGGTTTTGATATCTTTGCGGGCGTTTTGATTCATGCGCCTTTCCTTTGTTGTTGATTGTGTTGTACCAATTTTTGATTAAAGCGTATTGTACGCGATGTCGGCTCGATGCGGCTATCCGTGCGATTTGTGCATATAAACGCGCAATTGTTGACTATTTTGCTAAGGTTCAACACAAGGGTTGGATTTTGTGGCATAATGCGCCACCTTTGAAATCACGCATGAATCGATTTCAATTTTTTGTCTCATCGCCCCCAGTCTTTTGCGACGATTACAGCTTGATCCTGTCGCTCTTTCCTTCATTTCAGTGAAGTGTCTATTCTGACGGTCGATGTTTTTTATACCCCGTCAGCGCGTTAGCTTTTTTCTAACTCTGCTTTTTATTTGGACAGCTTGCCCACGATTGCGTGCGCCGGTTGGCTCAATTTTTGCGCGCGTATGGCACATCATGGATTTTTATGACTACAGTACAACACGAAACCAGCCCCATTTCTTTTGCAGACATGGGCTTGGCTGATTCTTTATTAACCAGCATTACCGCTTTGGGCTACACCCAGCCGACACCGGTACAGGCCGCTTTGGTTCCCGCCGCATTGCAAGGGGGCGACTGGATTGTCGCTTCGCAAACCGGCAGCGGTAAAACAGCAGCGTTTTTATTACCGGCATTGCAGCAGATTGTGAATGCGATTGGCTCAGGCAAAAACAACCCGTCGAACGCGCCCATGACCTTGGTGTTGTGTCCGACCCGTGAGTTGGCGCAGCAGGTATCGTCGGACGCGATCAATTTGGTCAAGAACACCCGTGGTATTCGCGTGGCGACCATCGTCGGCGGCACCTCGTATTTCAAACAAAAACAAGGTTTAAAAGGCGCGCAATTGGTCGTGGCCACGCCCGGTCGTTTACTTGACTGGGTACAGCAAGGTGGAATTAACCTGTCGCAGTTGCATACCTTGGTGTTGGACGAAGCCGATCGTATGCTCGATTTGGGTTTCTCGGATGAGATCAACGCGATTGCCGATGCGTGCGAGCACCGCGAGCAGACATTGATGTTCTCCGCAACATTTACCCCGCGCGAAACCAAATTGGCCGCAGCGCTGATGATCGAACCGCAACAAATCATGTTGGCCAGCGTGCAAGAAAAACACACCAACATCACCCAACATTTGCAATGGGCGGACAACTCGCATCACCAGCACAAAATGCTGATGCACTGGCTCGCTGATCCGGAACTCGATCAAGCCGTGGTGTTTGCCTCGACTCAGATCGAAACCGAGCGTTTGGCCGACGAGTTGATCGAATTGGGCATTTCCGCGACCTCATTGCACGGTGCGATGCCGCAAATGGTGCGCAACCGTCGCCTCGAATCCTTGCGTAAAGGACGTGTGCGTGTGTTGGTTGCGACCGACGTGGCAGCGCGTGGGATTGACGTACCGACGATTTCGCACGTATTCAATTACGGCTTGCCGATGAAGGCGGAAGACTATGTGCATCGCATTGGCCGTACCGGTCGTGCGGGTCGCGAAGGGATTTCGGTCACGTTCGCACAACGCAACGATGCCTTTAAAATTCGTCAAATCGAACGCTACATCAACAGCCGCATCAATGTGACGCAGATCAAAGGTTTGGAGCCGCAGCTCTCACACGAAGACTTTAAAGCCGGTAAACCGAGCAAAGGTCGTGGCGGTGCGCGCCCAAGCGGCTCACGCGCCGGTTCGCGCTCAGGTGTGCCACACCACGGTGCGCGCTCAGGCGCGCCGCGCTCGGCAGAGGGCGGTGAATCTCGTGGCGGTTTTGGTCACGGCAAACCACGCGGCGATGCGCCTCGTGCAGATCGTACATCGGCGCGTTATGGCCGTGCTGAGCCTCGCTCGGAAGCCGGTGGTTTTGGCAATGAGCGCGCCGCTCGTCCTGCTTTTGGTGAAGAGCATCGTCCGCGCCGCGAACACCGTGGCAAGCAGACTGAGTCTCGCGCATTTGCCAAACCGTTTGCCGACACACGTTCGGCAGGCCGTTCAACCGGTCGTCCGGCCAATGGTGCGAAGCCACGTGCCAATCGCAAACCGAGTTTCTAAGCCCAATTTCTACGAAATGACGCTGATGAAAGCGCTCCTGATGGAGCGCTTTTTGTTTTTTGCAGATGGATAAAATAGGTGATTCCTAAATTTCAGCAAAAACTGAAAAAACTGTTGCAAATATACAAAAATGCCATACTCAACCCAGCTCCTTACCGATTTTTACCTTAAATCAGGCTTAAAAACCATTTTTTAAAAAAGGTTTTGCGGTATGATTCCGAATGTGGATGAATTATGTCCAACTCGTTCGGGGTAATACCCGCTTGATTGGGCGCGTGTCTTGCCTGAGCCGAGGTGTGTTGATACACCGATTCTGCCAATACCCGCTTGGCAGAGTCCATTTTGTGAGCGGGGTTGATGATAGGAGTTGAGGATGCAAGCTCTGCATGATTTTTGGATGTATGTGCCACCTGCAATGCAATATGTGGTGATTGCTTTGGTGATTTTTGCGATTGCGACCGCCGTTGCGGTGTATAAATTACTGACCAAAAAATAATCGGTCATTGTCTTATCTTCTTCTGTGGCCTGTCGCAGCAGTGTTTGCGACAGGTGCGCGTGCGCTCTATGGAGCATAATGAGCATAAAAAGGTCAACGTTCGGTTGACCTTTTATTTTGTGCGTCGGAAATAGTGACGGGCTTGCTCTCTCACTTGTTGTCACTCACGCCGGAACCGCGTGGGCAAACTCGTCAAATACGGGGATGCTCAGTTGCTGTTCGCTTAATGCGTCGCGCATCGGCGTGCCTTCATTATAACCATAGCTCAAAATGGTACAGGCGCAGCCTGCGGCCTGCGCTGCCAAAGCGTCATTCATCGAATCGCCGACCATCAACGCGTCGTTTGCATCAACAGCCAATTGTTGCAGAGCAAATACCAACGGCGTCGGATTGGGCTTTTTGAATGGCGTGGTGTCGCCGCAAACCACCGCTTCAAATAGTTTGCCCCAGCCGAATTGACGCACCAGCGGTAAAGTGAATTCGGATGGTTTATTGGTGACAATGCCCAATTGGATGCCTTGCGCGTGCAATCGTTGCAACGTATCGGTGACCCCCGCGTATTCAATGGTATGGCGGCCATTGACCGCGTGGTAATGTTTGGCAAAGCGTGCGTAAGCAGCTTCCACATCGAATGATTCGCCGCGTTCGGTCGTTTGATCGATGACTTCGCGCAATGCGCGACGCACCAGATTGATGGCGCCGCGTCCAACCATTGCGATGGCTTCATCGGCCGGCAGGGCGGGCAAGCCGTATTCGATGCGCAGATTGTTCACAGCCAAGGTTAAATCGGGCGCGGTGTGTAATAACGTGCCATCCAAATCGAACAAAATGGCTTTGAATCGGTTTTTCTCCATGACGCTGACTTTCTGAGAAGGATTATTTTTGAACAATTATTTAGTGCCGAAAATTCGATCGCCTGCGTCGCCCAAGCCGGGTTCAATGTAGTCGTGTTCGTTCAAACGGTCGTCCAATGAGGCGACGTAGACTTGAATGTCGGGATGTGCATCGTGGAATACGCGCACGCCTTCAGGTGCGGCGACCAAGGCCAAAAAGCGAATATTGCTCGGCGGCACGCCGCGTTTGAGCAGAACATCGGCGGCGTATACCGCAGAGTTGCCCGTTGCGAGCATGGGGTCACACAGAATGAACAGGCGGCCTTCGGTGTCCGGCAGGCGCACGAAATACTCTACCGGTTTGTGGTTTTCGTCGCGGTACAGACCGATGTGGCCCTGACGTGCAGACGGAATCAAGTCCAACAAGCCGTCGGCCATGCCCAGACCGGCGCGCAGCACAGGCACAATCGCCACTTTTTTACCGGCAATCACCGGCGCATCCATTTCGACCAAGGGGGTTTGAATGCGCTTGGTGGTCAATGGCAAATCGCGGGTCAATTCGTAGCCCATCAATAGGGTCAATTCGCGCAACAGCGAGCGAAATGTGCGCGTGGACGAATCCTGATCGCGCATGTGTGAGAGTTTGTGGGCGACCAGCGGATGATCGACGACGAAAAGATTGGGAAATTCTGGGTGTGATTTCATAGAGCGCTCGTTTTTAGTAGAGAGATGGGCTGACTGGCTAACGAACATTGACTGATTTGAATATGAAAATCAGTATTTTTATGGTCTCGTTAGCGCATATAATTGCGCCTGTCATTATAAGTCCAAAGCAGTAGCGATGAAAAGCGGGTTTTGATTGCATCGATGCTGTGCGGCGGATGATTAATGAATCAAATGAATCAGAATAATATAAGCAGTATTTCTCAGATAATCAAAGGAGTTTTCATGTCCGAAACTTATTTCCCGAGCTACACCGAAAAGGTGCAGTCGCATGATACGACGATTGCGCCGGATGAACGTTTGCCGATGGCACAGACCGTATTGATGGGTATTCAGCACGTTGTGGCAATGTTTGGTGCGACGATTCTCGCGCCGCTGTTGATGGGCTTTGACCCGAATGTCGCCATCCTCATGTCGGGGATCGGTACGCTGTTGTTCTACGTCATGACACGCGGGCGTGTGCCGAGCTATTTGGGTTCGAGTTTTGCCTTCATCGGCGGTGTGATTGCGGTTTCGGGCTATGCCGGTTCGGGTATGAATGCAAATATCGGCGTGGCTTTGGGCGCGATCATTGTCTGCGGTCTGGTGTATTTTTTAATCGGGCTGCTGGTGCAGTTTGTCGGTACGAATTGGATTGAAAAACTGATGCCGCCGGTCGTTACCGGTGCGGTGGTGGCGGTCATCGGGCTGAATTTGGCCGGTGTCGCGGTACTCGGCGCGAAAGGCTCGAATGCCAATGCGTGGTATATGCTGTTGACGGTATTGGTCATTGCCTTGACGGCGGTTTGGGGTACGGGCTTGATGCGTCGCTTGCTGATTTTGGTCGGCGTGATTGTGGCGACGGTGCTGTATGCGGTATTGACCAATGGTCTGGGTTGGGGTGTGGGCGGTGAGCACGGCGCTTTGCCGGTGGATTTTAGTAAAGTGGCTCATGCCGCGTGGTTCGGTTTGCCGCATTTTTCTTCACCGAGCTTTAGCCTTTCGGCGATTTCGGTGATTGCACCGGTGGCGCTGATTTTGGTGGCGGAGAATTTGGGGCATTTGCGTGCGGTGCAGGGCATGACCGGCCATGACATGAATCCGTACATGGGGCGTGCATTCATGGCGGATGGCTTGGCTACCATGATTTCGGGTAGTGTCGGCGGTACGGGTGTGACCACTTACGCCGAGAACATCGGTGTGATGGCGGTGACGCGTATTTACTCGACGTTGGTGTTTATTTTTGCCGCGATTTTTGCGATTTTGTTGGGCTTCTCGCCGAAAATGGGTGCATTGATTCAGACGATTCCGGGGCCGGTGTTGGGCGGTATTTCCATTGTGGTGTTTGGCTTGATTGCGGTGTCGGGCGCAAAAATCTGGGTGGATAATAAAGTCGATTTCTCACAAAGTCGTAATTTGATCGTGGCGGCGGTGACACTGATTCTCGGTGCAGGTGATTTGACTGTGAACTTGGGCGGCGTGACGTTGAATGGCATTGGCGTGGCGACGTTTGGCGCGATGGCTTTGTATGCGTTGTTGAACATGAAGTCAAATACAAAAAAATAGTCAATGGTTTTGGCGATACGCCTAAATTGAGAGGCAAAGTGGCGAGGTATTGAGCCTCGCTATTTTTTTGAGTAGCTTGGATAGCTTCAAATAGGGAGGAAGGATGAGTTCACTGTACTATATAGCCGGTTTGGGCATAGGTTTGACCGTGGCCGTACAATCGGCCATCAATAATCAACTGAAAATAGCGTTGGGTGGTAGTACTTTATTGGCCGCATTGGTGTCGTTTGCGGTTGGCGGTTTGTGCTTGTTGGGGATTTATTGGGCATCCGGTCAGCGTTTGTCACAATTGGTGCTGCTGCACAATACCCCGTGGTGGATGCTTTTGGGTGGCGTTTTGGGTGCTGCCTTTGTCTTTGGTAGCACGCTGTTGGTGCCGAAATTGGGTTTGGCCCTGATGATTTCGCTGATCGTGTTCGGACAAATCATCATGTCGCTGTTGATGGATCATCATGGTTGGCTGGGCGTGCCGGTGCAGGAAATCAATTTGACCCGATTGCTGGGTGCGGGGTTGGTATTGGCCGGCGTGTTGTGCGTGAATTTTGCTCATAAATAAAATGATCTTAATGCGGTTTGACCAGATATTTCCCTATGCAACCGCATTAAATAATCCCTGATATAATCGAAACGCAATTATGCGGCGCTGTGTGGCATGTGCGGTATGCAGCGCTTTTTTAACTTTTTGAACCATACATCTTATATGAAAAAATTACTGGATTTACTGCAATGGCGCTACGCCACCAAGAAAATGGATCCGAAGCAAGCGGTATCGGACGATAAGGTTGAACAGATTTTGGAAGCGGTTCGTTTGACCGCCAGTTCCAGTGGCTTGCAACCGTACGAAGTGATCGTGGTGACCAACCCGCAAGTGCGTGAACGCATCAAAACCATCGCATGGAATCAAGCGCAAATCACCGAGGGTTCGCATTTATTGGTGTTTGCCGCGTGGGACAACTACACCGTTGAGCGCATCAACATGATGTTTGATCTGGTGAACGATGAGCGTGGCTTTAAAAATCAGGGTTGGGAAGACTACCGCCAAATGTTGCTGGGTATTTACCCTCCGCGCGATGCAGAGGTGAACTTCCAACACGCAGCACGTCAGGCGTATATTGGTTTGGGCACGGCTTTGCTTGCAGCGGCAGAGTTGGAAGTAGACAGCACGCCGATGGAAGGCTTTGACCCGAACGCTTTGGATGAAATTTTGGATTTGCGCAGTCGTGGCCTGCGTAGCGTGGCCATTTTACCACTGGGCTACCGTGAAGCTGAGAACGATTGGCTGGTCAATCTGAAAAAAGTACGCCGTCCGCGTGCGCAGTTCATCAGTGAAGTGAAATAAATTCTTTCCATGCAAATAAAAATCCCCGCCTTGAGCGGGGATTTTTCTGGGATGTGCGAGTTATTTAGGGGTTGACCGTGATGTGTTGCATGGCGCGTGCGATGTATTCCTCTTTTTCGCCCACAGGTGCGAAGTAGTGTAGCACTTCCCGAGCGGTCTCCAGGTCTTTGAGTTTGCTGATGATCCATGCTGAGAGGTATTGCGCCGACAGGCAGCCACCTGCGGTGGCGATATTGCCTTTGGCAAAAAAGGCTTGATTCAAAATGTTGACACCCTATTCGATCACCCACGGTTTGCTGGTCAGGTCGGTGCAGGCGGAAATACCTTGGAGCAAGCCCAGTTTGCCCAATAAAAACGTACCGGAGCATTGCGCAGCTATCAGCTGACGTTCGGGATTGAGTTGAATTTGCGACATGATGGTTTCATCTCGTGCAACATCGCGGGTTTTCATCCCGCTGCCGATCAATACCGCATCCGCTTGATTGGCTTGCGCCAGATCAATATGTGCGTCTATCGTTAAACCGTTCATCGAAGTGACTCGCGGAGTCAGGCTGGCGATACTGACTTTCCAATCGGTGTCGCCCAGTAAACTGATGCGGCTGAGCATGCCGTAGGCGATGAGGGAATCAAGCTCGTTGAATCCGTCGAACGTGAGTATGGCGATGCGCATGGTTGGCTTTCTATGGGGGATGATTATGCGGGACATATCATAGCAGTAACAAAATCGCCCGACGAATTGTCGGGCGATTTGGCTTGAAGCGGACTGATTCGATTAGCCCAACAGATGTGCTACGCCAGCTTTCTCTTCGTCGAGTTCTGCCAAAGTAGCATCCATTTTGCTACGTGAGAATTCGTCGATTTCCAAACCTTGAACGATGGTGTATTTACCATTTTCGCAGGTCACCGGGAAGCCGTATAGGGTGCCTTCTGGGATACCGTAGTCGCCTTTAGAAGGAACGCCCATGGTCACCCATTTGCCGTTGGTGCCCAGAACCCAGTCGTGGATGTGGTCAATCGCTGCATTGGCTGCTGATGCGGCAGATGATAAACCGCGCGCTTCGATGATCGCTGCGCCGCGTTTGCCCACAGTCGGGATGAAGGTGTCGCGGGTCCATGCTTGATCGTTGATCAATGCGTCCACTTTGTCCGCGCCGATGGTGGCGAAACGGGTGTCAGGGTACATGGTTGGGCTGTGGTTGCCCCAAACGATGAGGTTTTCGATGGAGTCGATGGCTTTACCGGTTTTGGCTGCCAATTGGCTCAACGCGCGGTTGTGATCCAGACGCAACATGGCGGTGAAGTTTTCAGCCGGAAGGTCTGGTGCGGATTTCATGGCGATGTAGGCGTTGGTGTTCGCAGGGTTACCAACGACCAATACTTTAACGTCGCGTTTGGCGTTGTCGTTCAGTGCTTTGCCTTGAACGGTGAAGATCGCGCCGTTGGCTTCGAGCAGGTCTTTGCGTTCCATGCCTTTTGAGCGAGGACGTGCGCCAACCAAAATGGCGACATCGGCGTCTTTGAATGCGACGTTTGGATCGTCAGAGATCACGACGCCGGCCAACAATGGGAACGCGCAGTCTTCCAATTCCATCACGACACCTTGAACCGCTGGCAATGCAGGGGTGATGTCAAGCAATTGCAAAATCACAGGCTGGTCTTTACCCAGCATATCGCCGTTGGCGATGCGGAACAACAATGAATAACAAATTTGACCAGCTGCACCGGTCACTGCAACACGCATAGGGGCTTTTGCCATGATGACATCCTTATTTAAAAGTGAATAAAACCAGTTGATAAAAATTTGGTTTTCTGCCGCCGTGTCGAAGTTTTTACCGTTATTCTCGGACAAAGGACAGGAAACCGGAAACTTTGTGTCATTATAAACCGCAGTAAGGACGATTTTTCGGAAAATTGACTTTTCCGCTGTGGTTCAGTGTTGTTACGTCGCTGGTGCGAGTGTAAAGAAGTCTGTGGTAAAGGTCAATAGGTCTTATCTCTTATATAAGATAATTAACCCATAGACATTGGCCAATGTTTGGGGCATAATTGAGCCGTTTAATTGTTGAGATATTTTGTATTTCGGCTCTACAATTGCCAAAAGCAATGATTTGCAGATGAATGCTGGGTCATTGTGTATGAATTGGGCATACCTTGCATGGTTTGTTGTCGCAGGTATAAAAAGCCGTTGAATACCGTTAAAATTTATAAAAAGAGTCATTTGAGACATTGCGTGACGATTATTAACACACAAAACAAACCAATTTAGGACAATCGTATGGCAAATGGAGATGCCGTTACCGACAGTTCACCTGTCTTCAGTCCGCTGTATCAGCAGATTAAAGCGCTGCTGTTACAAAGTCTGGAGCAGGGGGAGTGGAATGCCGGTGAGATGATTCCGTCGGAAGTGGATTTGGCTCTGCGCTATAAGGTGAGCCAAGGCACGGTGCGCAAGGCGATAGACGAGCTGACGGCGGAGAATTTATTGGTGCGTCGTCAGGGGCGTGGTACATTTGTGGCGACGCATCAGGAGCCTGTGAACCGCTTTCGATTTTTGCGGATGCAAAAAAAAGATGGCGCAGAGTTTAAAACGTATTCCAGCGTATTGGCGGTGGAAACCGCGGTTCCTCCGGCTGAAGTACGCGAGCGTTTGCAGATGAAGCCGAATCAGCAGGCGACGGTGATTAGCCGTTTATTGTCGTTTGGAGATGAACCGGCGGTATTTGAGCACATCTGGTTGCCGAAGGAAATTTTTCCGGATGTCACGATGGACAAGTTGGTGAACTACAAAGGTGGTTTGTACGGCTGGTTTGAGGCGGAATACAATGTGCGCATGATTCGTGCCGTGGAGCATTTATCCGCGCATTTGGCTTCAACCGAGGTGGCACAACGTTTGGCTGTGGAGCCGAATTCTGCGCTGTTGTATATTGAACGTGTGTCGTATACCTATGCAGAGCAGCCGGTAGAGGTGCGCTTGGGTTGGTATAGTACGCGGCACTATCACTATCGCAATGAGCTGATTTGAGCTTGATTGGATAGACAGAGAGTCATGTTGTGAATAAAACGGTGCTGTTTCGAGTTGCACGCGTGGTCTTGGGCGCGATTCTGGTAGGTTTGGCCGCTACCCAGACCATAGCGGGTTGGGGTTGGCTGGGCATGTTGCCGTTGGTTTCAGGTTTATTGGGCATTTGTCCGGCGTGCAGCCTTGGCGGTTGTGCGGTGGATGCGAATCAGTGTTCGACAAAGCGGTGATTCAGCGCTAAAGTACAGTTGTTTTTTTGGGTGGTTTTCTTTTTCTTTTAACTTAACGAGGTCTCTTATGGGTCAAACACCACAAAAAGCCCAGCGTCCGGAGTTTCGCAATATCAATGTATCCGATTTGCGCAATTACCGTTTGCCGCTGGCAGGTAAACTCTCGATTTTGCACCGTGTCAGCGGTCTGGCAATGTTTTTGGCGTTGCCTTTCGTTTTGGCGCTGGTCGCATCCATGTTCACCACGGCGGATAAATTTGCGAGCGCTGTGAGCGTATTGAGTAACCCGCTGGTGAAATTGATCGCTTTGGGACTGGTATGGGCGATTATGCACCACGCGGTGGCCGGCGTGCGCTATCTGTTACTGGACACGCACTATAAAGTGTCTAAAGAAGGTGGCCATCAAACCGCCATCGTCGTGTTTGCCGTCAGTTTGCTTTTGACCGCCATCGTTGCCGTCAAAATGTTTATTTAAGCCACGGGAGTCATCATGAAAAATATTAAAGCAGGTACGGCTCGCGTCACCACCGGTGCGCACTATGGCTGGAAAGACTGGCTGGCGCAACGCATCACCGGCGTCATTATCCTGATCTGGGTATTGGCAATGCTGGTGCGCTTTGTGGTCGCATCGGATATGTCATTTGTCGGCTGGAATGCCTTTATGAGCGGCGCAGTGATGAAAACCCTGACACTGTTCACCATCTTGGCCGTGGCTTACCACGCATGGATCGGTGTACGCGATATTTGGATGGACTACATCAAATGTCCAGCGCAGCGTTTGGCTTTGCATCTGTTCACAATTTTATGGTTGCTGGGCTGTGTGGTATACAGCTTGGCCGCGGTATTGGCGATTTAAGGAATAACAATGGCACTTTTAACAAAAAAATATGATGTGGTGGTGGTCGGTGCAGGCGGCTCCGGTTTGCGTGCCGCACTCCAATTATCCGAAGCAGGTTTGTCCGTCGCGGTTTTGAGCAAAGTATTCCCAACGCGTTCGCACACCGTTGCGGCGCAGGGCGGTATCGGTGCATCTTTGGGCAATATGGCCGAAGACAACTGGCACTATCACTTTTACGACACGGTCAAAGGTTCTGACTGGTTGGGCGATCAAGACGCGATTGAATTTATGTGTCGCCAAGCGGCCAATAATGTGTACGAACTCGAACACTTCGGTATGCCGTTTGACCGTAACCCGGATGGCACGATTTATCAACGCCCGTTTGGCGGTCACTCAGCCAACTATGGTGAAAAACCCGTACCACGCGCGTGCGCGGCAGCAGACCGTACCGGTCACGCGCTGTTGCACACCCTGTATCAACGCAACGTGCGTGCCAACACCCAATTCTTTGTCGAATGGATGGCGTTGGACTTGATTCGCGATCAGGACGGCGACGTTCTCGGCGTGACTGCGCTCGAAATGGAAACGGGCGATGTGATGAATTTGCAAGCGAAAGTTACCTTGTTCGCCACCGGTGGTGCAGGCCGTATTTTCGCCGCATCAACCAATGCCTTCATCAACACCGGTGACGGCCTCGGCATGGCGGCGCGCGCAGGTATTCCGTTGCAAGATATGGAATTCTGGCAGTTCCACCCGACCGGTGTGGCCGGCGCGGGCGTATTGATTACCGAAGGTGTGCGCGGTGAAGGTGGTATCTTGCGCAATGCCAACGGCGAGCGCTTCATGGAGCGCTATGCGCCGACGCTGAAAGACTTGGCGCCGCGTGACTTCGTATCGCGTTCTATGGATCAAGAGATTAAAGAAGGCCGTGGCGTTGGCCCGAACAAAGACCACGTACTGCTTGACGTGACCCATATTGGCAAAGAAACCATTATGAAACGTCTGCCATCTATTTTTGAAATTGCGAAAAAATTTGCCAACGTGGACGCGACCAAAGAGCCGATTCCGGTTGTGCCGACCATTCACTACCAAATGGGCGGTATCCCGACCAATATCTACGGCCAAGTTGTCGTGCCGGATGCGAATGGCGACAATCAAATCGTCAACGGCCTGTACGCAGTCGGCGAATGCTCATGCGTATCCGTACACGGCGCGAACCGTTTGGGTACCAACTCCTTGCTCGACCTCGTGGTATTCGGTCGTTCAGCGGGTAACCACATCGTGGACGCAGTCAAAAAATCCGCATTGAATCACAAAGACTTGCCGCAAAACGCCTCCGAAATGACCGAAGCACGCTTGGCTCGCCTGAAAAATTCAACCACCGGCGAATACGCACAAGACGTGGCGAACAACATCCGTGCCAGCATGCAAAAACACGCGGCGGTGTTCCGCACCCAAGAAATCATGGACAAAGGCGTGACCTCGATTCTGGATATCGAAGAGCAAGTCAAACACATCCATTTGCGCGACAAATCACAAGTGTTCAACACTGCGCTGGTCGAAGCATTGGAAGTGGACAACTTGATCGAAGTGGCCAAAGCCACCATGATCTCGGCGGCAGCTCGTCACGAATGCCGTGGCGCGCACAGTGTGCTTGATTATGAGCGTCCTGAAAATGATCCGGAACATCCATTGGGTCGTAACGACAAAGAATGGATGAAACACACCTTGTGGTACAAAGAAGGCAATCGTCTGGCGTACAAACCAGTGAACATGAAGCCGTTGACTGTGGACACCGTGCCACCGAAACCGCGTACATTCTAAGGGTTTCGCCCAAAGTACCGACCTGCTTTGGGCGAGTGTCAAACAGAAAACAGACAAAGATGCGTTGGCTTGAAAAAATAAACAGCGCATTTTGAAAAGGATACGAAAATGAGTAAAGGAACTCGCACGTTTCAAATTTATCGCTACGACCCGGACAAAGATGCCAAGCCGTATATGCAAACCATCAAGGTTGAATTGCAAGACACGGATCGCATGTTGCTCGACGCTTTGGTACGTTTGAAAAAAGAAGATGAAACCATTTCATTCCGCCGTTCATGCCGCGAAGGCGTGTGTGGCTCAGATGCGATGAATATCAATGGTAAAAACGGCTTGGCCTGCTTGACCAACCTGAACGATTTGCCGGAAACCATCGTTCTGCGCCCATTACCGGGCTTGCCGGTGGTACGCGACTTGATCGTCGATATGACCGACTTCTTCAACCAATACCACTCGATCAAACCCTACTTGATCAACCAATCACCCGCGCCTGAAAAAGAGCGTCTGCAATCACCGGAACAACGTGAAGAATTGAACGGCCTGTACGAATGTATCTTGTGCGCCTGCTGCTCAACCTCATGCCCATCGTTCTGGTGGAATCCCGACAAATTCGTCGGTCCGGCAGGTTTGCTCGCCGCGTATCGTTTCATCGCAGATACGCGTGACGAAGCGACCTCAGCGCGTTTGGACAACTTGGACGATCCGTACCGTCTGTTCCGCTGTCATACCATTATGAACTGCGTGGACGTATGCCCGAAAGAGCTGAATCCGACCAAAGCCATCGGCAAAATCAAAGAAATGCTGGTGCGCCGCGCGATTTAAGCGATTGATGTGGCACGAAACAAAGGCGAACTTCGGTTCGCCTTTGTTTTTTATTACTGTTCGGTGGTTTTTAGCCTCGGTTCTTCGGAATCCACGCCCACAGCATTTGCACTTGAATCGGTTCTTCGCCCGAGCTATCGGTTACGGTACAGGCGACGAGCACTTCGCCTTTTGGCTCGGTGAGAATTTGTTGGCGCTGCTCTTCGGTCAAAGTGGCGATGGCTTTGAGGTCGCCTTTGGCGACTTTTTTGTAGTCTACATGCAGGGATTTGATGAGCAGTATTTTGTCGTCGGGGATGTTGACACCGACGACAAAGCCCGTTGCGGTTTCCGCCAGCAAGGCCATTGCCGCGGCGTGCAGGCCTTTGATGTGGTTTTGCATCGGACGGCGATTGCGCAGGGTGCAAATGACGCGATTTTGTGTGACTTCTTCATAACGTATGCATGCGCTACCGACCATGGGAACGACGCGTCCGAGCATTTTGGACAGAACGAAAGTTTTGATGCCATTGGGTAGGGCGTTGGTTTTGTTGACCAAGCCCATTAGGCGGTTTGTGGTCGGGCGGTCTGCGTGGTTGGTTTGGTTCATGTTTCCTCTGCTGTGTGTTTTGGATATTGTGAGTGTATGTGGCTTTGTAAGCGTCAAGTTTGAATGGTTTGATTAAGCATTCGATCTGTATTTTACCGAAACAGATGGATGAAATAAACGGATTTATATGGCAATTTAATGAGTTTTCGTTTCTTTTGATGTTTTTTGTGCGTTTTTGCGTATATTTGGTTTTTTGTTCAAAGACTTGTTTGGCTTTTTGATAAACGATGTTTTACAATATGTTCATGAATACTTCTTTATTACCCACTCAATTTCCCATTTATGCCCTGATTTGTGCTGCCGGTGTCGGCGCGCGTGCGGGCGGTGATTTGCCCAAACAGTATCAATTGATCCATGAGCAGCCGATGCTGTGGCACACGATCAAGGCTTTTGCCGATTGCCCTGAGCTGGCGCGCGTGTATGTGGTGATTTCGCCGAATGATGGTTGGTTCGCAAGTAGCGTTGCTCCCTGGATTGCTGAGCGGGGCTGGGCAGAGCGGGTTATGATTTTGCCGGTTGGCGGCGAGAGCCGCGCCGAATCGGTTCGCAATGGTTTGGCTGAGTTGGATGCGAGTTTGACTGAAGGGCAAGAAGCGTGGGTGATGGTGCATGATGCGGCGCGTCCGTGTGTACGTGCCGAGCAGATCGTGCAGTTGCGCGATGCGGTTTGGATGGCGGCGGGGCAGAGTGTCGCGGTATCCTCTGAATCGGATGAGTGGTGTGATATTGGCGGGATACTCGCGCTTCCTGTGACTGATACCATCAAACAGACGGCGGATGGTGCGCACATCAAAAGAACGATTGATCGCAGTAGCTTGTGGGCGGCGCAAACCCCGCAAATGTTCACGGTCAGTCGTTTGTACAACGCCTTGTGTGATGCGTTGACCGACCCTGAAATCGCGCAAACCATCACTGATGAAGCGAGTGTGATGGAGTGGGCGGGCTATGCGCCGCTGTTGGTGCGGGGTGATGCACGCAATTTGAAAGTGACTTATCCGCAGGATTTTGAGCTGGCGGGGTTTTATTTGCGCGCAACGAGCAATTAGACCGTGGGAAAGCGATCTTAATCCGTATGGCGATGAACTCACAACTCATCAAGCTTTCATGGCATGCAATGGCTTTTCATTGTATTGTGACAAAATCGTGCAAGCCGTTGCCGTTGCCTCTTTCAGCAAGAGTCCGTTGTTTTGATCGGATTTAGTGTCGGATTTGGTGCCTAACACATCGCATGGCTTTATGAATCCACGTTCTCAGCATGATCGGCCAGATGGATTTCTTCCATATCTCTTGCAAATTAAGGCGGAGCTTGAATCTTATATTTAAACAATGTGCGGGTGAATAAAAAAATCCATCGCAGAACTACGTCATTTCGACGTAGTGGCTGGATGGATTTTGCTCAAAATAGGGTTAAGCGTTTATGAAGCCTTTGGGAAAAAAGCGGTAAACGATGCTTGCCCAATACTGTGTGCATGGATCATGAATCCGGCCAATGCGGCGGTTGCGCCTGCCGGTAGCTCCAGTTGTTCAACGCTCAGTGCGTGCAGGGTGAAGTTGTAGCGGTGCGGCGCGCAGCCTTGTGGAGGGCAAGGGCCTCCCCAGCCGGGCGCACCGAAGTCGGTGTTGATGTGTGATGCACCACTGGGTAATTGAGAGCCGTCTGCCACACCGGCATTGCTGGCCAATGAATGGACATTCGCCGGAATGTTGATGATAACCCAGTGCCACCAGCCGCTGCCGCCGGTCGGCGCGTCGGGATCGTGTACTTGCAGGGCAAAGCTTTTCGTGCCTTCTGGTGCATTGCTCCAGGTCAAATCAGGTGAAATGTTGTCGCCTTCGTAGCCAAAGCCATTGAAGACAAATTTATTTTCGATCGTGCTGTTGGCCGGAATGTCATGGCTTTGCAAGGTGAAAGGTGCTGAACTCATAAAAACTCCTTAACTAAATAATTAACTATAGTTGGTTGAAATAAAGTTTGATAATCCTCTGTAAAACGATGAATTGGAATTGCAGAGGATACTCAAACCCGTTTGATGCGATTGGTCAAGTGCTATAACATGCCCAGCATTCTTGGCAACCACAGAGATAGCGTCGGCCAGTAGGTCACGAGTAGCAAAAATGCGAGCATGGACAATAGCCACGGCCACACGGCAACGGTTAACTCGGTGATACCCATTTTGGTGATGCCTGAGGCGACGTACAAATTCAGCCCAACTGGTGGGTGGCACATGCCGACCTCCATATTCACAACCATGATGATGCCAAAGTGCACGGGATGAATGCCCAATTTCATTGCCACAGGGAACAGCAGCGGTGCAAAAATCAGTACGATGGAAGATGGCTCCATGAAATTGCCGGCGAGCAGCAAGATCAAGTTAACCGCGATCAGGAATACAATCGGTCCCATGCCGTAGCCCAGCATCCATTCGGCCAAGGTTTGTGGAATGTTTTCGCTGGTCAAAACAAAGGAGAATAAGACCGCATTGGTGATGATGTAGAGCAACATCGCCGACATATTGGCCGAATTGAGCAATACTTTGGGTACGTCTTTCAAGCCCATATCCTTGTACACAAATACCGCGACAATGAAAGCATAAACCGCAGAAATGGCAGCCGCTTCAGTCGGCGTGAAAATTCCGCTGTAAATGCCGCCCATCACGATCACGATCAGCAGTAAACCCCAGACCGAGCGACGAAAAGCCTGCCAACGCTCACCCCAAGTGGCTTTGACCATACGAGGATAGTTGAATTTCTTTGCTCGATACCACGTGACGCCTGCCAAAACACTGGCCAAAACAATCCCCGGAATCACGCCGGCCATGAACAGCGCGCCGACCGATGTATTGGTGGCGACCGAGTACATCACCATCACGATGGACGGAGGAATTAGAATCCCCAACGCACCGGAGGTGGTGATGACGCCCGCACCGAATTTATTCGGAAAGCCTGCTTTGACCATAGCTGGAAGCAAAATCGAGCCGATGGCCACTACCGTCGCCGGACTGGAGCCGGATACGGCGGCAAACAGCGCACACGCCAATACACCGGCCAGACCCAAACCACCGGCCCAATGCCCAACCATTGAAGTCGCAAAATTAATCATCCGTTTGGCGACACCGCCATGCGTTAAGAAATTCCCCGCCAGAATAAAGAACGGAATCGCCATGATTTCGAACTTTTCAATCCCGGTGAATAATTTAAGAGCGACTGACTCCAATGGCACATGGGTCATGGTGAACAAAAAGCTCAATACCGTTAAGCCCAGAGAAATCGAGATGGGCATGCCGGTGAGCATGAGCACCGTTAAGATAATGAATATAATCAAGGCATTCATGACGGATCTCCCTCATGGTTGTGCTTATTTTTGCTGTGTTTGAGATCGCGCGGGTGTAAATTGCTTGGCACGGCGTAGACGTTGGTATCAACGGCAATGGCGGTGTCTTCTTCATCCAGACCATCGACATGACCGTGGTCGTAATGTGGCAATTCACCGGTTTTAATGAAGTTCCAAGCTGCTTGCAAGAAGCGAAAGCTCATTAAAGCCGAACCGAGCGGAATGGCGCTGTAGACCAGCCAAGTCGGCCATTCCAGATCGGGTGTGGTCGGGCCGGGGAATAAGCCGTCGGTATCCAAGCCAAAAGCATTGAAAAAGGCATAATGCGCGCCATTTTCCCAAACGAATGAGCCTCCCAGTACGGCGATGATGCTGGTGAATACGGCGCCGGCGAATAGACCGAACAGAATGAATTTTGCCCGTTTTTTGCCATCCAGACGATTGATCAAGACATCAACCCCGACGTGGATGCCGGTACGAACGCCGTAAGCCGCGCCAAATTTGGCCATCCAGACAAACATGATGATGCACAACTCTTGCGCCCAGCCCATATTGATTTTGAGTAAGGCGTTTTGCAGTGCAGGGATTGGAAACCCGGTCAGGTAGCGGTGTACGACGGCGACAAAAATAATGATGGTTGCCGCCCCCATCAGGAAGGTTATGAGCCATTCCTCAAGGCGATTAAGCGCTTTCATAGAAACTCCCTGTAGAACGTATCAACGTCACTTTAAAAAGCAACGCTGAGTGAAAAAGAGAGGATAGGCAAAAATAACCGCATATCCTCTCTAAAGACCAACAGATCGTGGATCACTGATGGTTAGTTGCCGATTTCTTTTTTGATTGAATCGACTAATTCATTAGGAATGCGCGATTGCACTTGCTGATACGTTGGTGCCATTGCCTTTTTCCACGCTTCGATTTGCTCAGGTTTCAATTGGGTTACGGTCGATTTACCGGAGGCCGCAATTTTTGCCAAATCATCCGAATTTTCTTTTTCAGTCATGTCATTGACGTATTTGGTGGTGTCGTTCATCGCGTCTTCGAGAGTTTTACGCGTATCGGCCGGCAAACCATCCCAGAATTTTTTGTTCACGACCACGGCATAGCCCAAATAGCCGTGGTTGGTCACAGCGTAGTTCTTTTGTACTTCGTAAAAGCGTTGGCTGAAGCTTTGTGTCGGAGTTTGTTCTGTGCCATCCACCACGCCGGTTTGCAAGGCTTGGTACACTTCGGAGAATGCCATGCTTTGTGGCAATGCGCCCAAAACTTTCATTTGCTCTTCCAAGACTTTAGAAGATTGAATGCGCAGCTTCATGCCCTTGAGGTCTTCAGGATTTTGGATCGGTTTATTGGCGGAGAAAATTTTGAAGCCATTATCCCAAAATCCTAAGCCTTTGATGCCGTATGGTTCGAGTTTTCCAAGCAATTGTTGGCCAATCGCGCCTTGCGTCACTTTGTGTACCGCCGCTAAATTGGGGAATAAGTACGGCAAGTCAAAGGCTTCGAATTCTTTCGCGCCCAAAGGGCCGAATTTTGAGAGTGAAGGAATCAGCATTTGCACAGAACCCATTTGTAGGGCTTCCAGTTCCTCTTTATCCTTGTACAACTGGCTGTTTGGATAGACCTGTACCTTCACTTTACCTTGGGTGCGTTCTTCCACCAGCTTTTTAAAGTATTCGGCACCGCGGCCTTTGGAGGTTTCTGCTGCGACCACATGGCTTAGTTTGATGGTGATGGTGCCATCGGCCGCAACGGCATTGCCACCGCTTTTATCGGCGTTCTTTTTGCCGCCGCAGGCGGTCAGGGCGATTACGCCGAGAAGCATAATGGCGGAAGAAAGGGGTTTGCTCAGTTTCATGGTGTCTCCTTTTGAAGGGTTAAGTGGGTATTGAGAGCAGGGTTGATGAAAAGAATGGTTAGAGAATTACTGAATAGCACTGCTTTGACGCAGGGTGGTTAGAGTTTCTTCATCCATTCCCAAGGTTTTTAAAATGGCGTCGGTATGCTCGCCCAAGGCCGGCACGGCATCCATACGCGGATCAGCGTCGTCCCAGCTACCCGGAGGTAGCAGTGCAGGTACATCGCCAATGGGTGTTGCGACTTGACGCCAACGATGGCGCGCAGCCAGTTGAGGATGTTGCCACACGTCGTGCATGGTGTTGACCCGAGCATTGGCGATATTGGCCTTGTCTAAACGTTGACGAATCTCGTTTGCCGGTAATTCGCGCAAAATACCACGGATAATCGGTTCTAAAGTCGAGCGAGCTGCTTGACGGCCGGAATTATCGGTATAGGACGCGTTGTCGGCCAGATCGTCGCGTTGCAACACCATGCGGCAAAAACTGTCCCATTCGCGGCTGTTTTGCAGCCCGAACATGACTTGCGAACCATCATTGGCCTCGAACGGCCCGTAGGGGAAAATCGTGGCGTGTGCCGCGCCTGCGCGAGGCGGCGGCGTTTGGTTATCCATGGCATAGTACAGCGGATAGCTCATCCATTCGGTCAGCGATTCGAGCATGGAAATATCGATGTGGCGGCCTTTACCGGTGCGCTGGCGTTCCAACAGGGCGGCCAAAATGTTGCTGTAGGCATACATACCGGCGGAAATATCAGCGATGGAAGGACCTGCTTTGGTTACCTCTTCAGGCGTGCCGGTCACAGATAGAAAACCGGATTCACTTTGAATCAGCAAGTCATACGCCTTGCGGTCGCGATCAGGGCCGTCGTTGCCATAGCCGGAAATATCACAAACGATGATGCCCGGATTGATCGCCGACAAAGTCTCGTAGCCCAAACCGAGGCGCTCTGCCGCACCCGGCGCTAAGTTTTGTACCAACACATCGGCGGTGCTGACCAAATCGAACAGGGCTTTTTTCAAAATAGGATTTTTGACATCAATTGCCAAACTTTCCTTAGAACGGTTCGCCCAAACAAAATGCGAAGCCATGCCGCGCACGCGCTTGTCATAGCCGCGCGCAAAATCACCGCTGCCCGGACGCTCGACTTTGATCACGCGCGCGCCCAGATCAGCCAGTTGGCGTGTGGCAAACGGCCCTGCGATGGCGTGCTCCAATGAAACGACGGTAATACCTTTTAATGGTTGCATAAAAACTCCTTAAGCAATGGTCGCTGTGGCATCCATGGTGAGATAACCGTCGCCATCGTTCGCCCACAAGCGGATGGTTTTGCCATCTTCTGACGGCTGTCCATTCACGAAAAATGCAGCGGTGTCAAAGGTTGGGCGCACGGCGCGGAATTGAAACTCAGTGACCACGGCCGATGGCAATTCGCGTTGCAACAAGTCCAATAACAATGTGGCGATCAACGGGCCATGAACGATCAATCCGGGATAGCCCTCCACCTGGGTGACATAGCGGCGGTCGTAGTGAATACGGTGTCCATTAAAGGTTAAGGCCGAATAACGAAACAGCAAAACATCGTCCGGCGTGATTTTGCGTTGCCATGCACCGGTGTCGGCGCGTACCGGCTCTACTGTCGGTGCGTCCGGTGCAGGCAAATCGCGGTACACAATATCGTGTTCTTCCCACAGGCGCGATTCGCCCGCAACGCTGAACTCATGGCGCACCGTGACAAATACCAGACGACCTGTGCGGCCTTCCTTATACTTCACGCTGGCAATGGTCGAGGTTTTATCCACTTGTTCACCCACACGCAATGGTGCGGTAAAGCCGAAACGTCCGCCGGCCCACATACGGCGGGGCAGTGGAACCGGCGGCAAAAATCCGCCTTTACGCGCGTGGCCGTCTTCGCCCAGCTCTGATTGAGCGTGCAGAGGCAGAAAGTACAACCAATGCCACAACGGTGGCAAAGCTGTGCCCACGTCAGCACTGTGAATGTAGCTCGGCTCCAGCGTAGCGCTTAAAGCTTGCACGGGAAATGCAGTAATACTATCGCTACGGGTTTCTTGCCGTCCTTGCCATTGTTCTAACAATTGAATGTCTACGGTTTGCATGACCTGACTCCTTGATGGATAAAATGTGAATTTTGTAAGGATGGTAGAACAGCGTTTGGCGTGTGTAAATCATTCAATTTTTATGTTATCCTTTCCCAAATAGAAAGGAACGGTCATGCACTTTGATACCAGCGATTTAAAGATTTTTGCCGCTGCCGCTGAATTGGGTTCGCTTACCGCCGCCAGCCAGCGCTGTCATTTGGCACTGGCTGCCGTGAGCAAACGCATCGCGCGTCTGGAAGAGCAAGTCGGTAGTGCTTTATTCATCCGCAGTAAATCGGGCGTTGATTTAACGCCTGCGGGCAAGGTGTTTTTCCGCCATGCGAGTAATTGGTTGTATGATTTTCAAACGCTCAACGCTGAGTTGCAAGAGCATGCGCGCGGTTTTCGCGGACTGATTCGATTGGCGGCCAATACCAATGCGATGATGGGATTTTTACCCGAAAGCATGGGGCAGTTCTTAATGAACAATCCTTATGTGGATGTACGACTGGAAGAGGTATTGTCGACCGAAGTCATCAAACGTGTGGCTGAGCGGCGTGCGGATATTGGTATTTTTGCCGCATCCATTGAGTCAGAGCATTTGCAATTGTTTCCGTTTAGGAATGATTGGCTGGTGCTGGTGATGGCCAAAAATCATACCTTATCGAACCACAGTGATTTGTCGTTTGAACAAATTTTGGGTGAGGATTTCATTGCGCTCGATCATCAGGCGGCCATTCAGGTATTTTTGGAGGCGCAGGCGCAACGCTTGGGTAAAGCCATGCATGTGCGTGTTGAAGCGCGCAGCTTTGACGGTGTGTGCCGTTTTGCCCAACATGGTTTTGGCATTGGCATCGTACCGAAATCGGCTGTGGCGCAGTTTAAAAATGAAGCCGATCTATGTGTGATTCCGTTGCGCGATGACTGGGCGGAGCGACGTTTGACCATCGCCGTTCGCTCCTTGGAAACTTTGCCCAGCTACGCCCGGCAGTTGGTGGCGCACTTGTCCGAATCTGCACCGGTCTAAATGCACTTTTTGCTTAATTTGAAGCGCGGGCGAGGATATTGCGCGCACGCGCAATCACTGGCGCATCCACCATGGCGCCGTCCAGCGATACAGCTGCACCATTGGATTGCTCGGCTGCGGCGATGATTCGCTGCGCCCAGTCGATTTGCGCGGCTGTGGGTGTGTAGGCGCGTTGTACTGCTGATAATTGCTTCGGATGTACCAATAATACGCCGGCAAAGCCAAAACGCGCACTGCGCCGTGCGTAGGTAAATAGTCCCGCTTCATCATCCAACTGTGTGTAAACCCCGTCAATCGGTGCGTCTAATCCTGCTGCGCGTGATGCCAAAACCAATTCACTTCGGGCGAGTAAAAAAACCGTTTCCGCATCATCTTCGCCGGCAGGAGCCGGGTAGTCCATGCCCAAATCCACTGCCAAATCGAGTTTGCCAAATAGAAGTCGCGCCACGCCGTGGGTGTTCGCGATGGTGCGCACAAGCGATAAACCGGTGGCGGTTTCGATGATCGGATAGAGGGCTTGTCCGCAGGCTTGAGTCATGCGTTGTAAATCGTCGGGTTGCTCGGCTTTAGGTACAACCACGCCGAGTACGTTTGGCTCGCGACATAGGTGTAAATCTTGCTCGTGCCATGGTGTGCCGAGGGCGTTGATGCGCACGAGTACCTGTTCTTGTGGGTTCGCCTGTAACCACTGCGCCAGTTGGGCGCGTGCATGATCTTTTTCATCGATTGCCACGGCATCTTCAAGATCAATGATGACTGCGGATACGCCGCTGTTGAGGGCTTTGGCAAATCGTTCAGGACGAGAGGCGGGGACAAATAATAGGTGATTCACTTTTTGCTTTCTAAATTTCTAAATAATGGGTTAAAAACTGCGAGGTAAGCCCAAAATATGCTCGGCGACATAGGCCAAAATTAAATTGGTGGAAATGGGTGCGACTTGATACAAACGGGTTTCTCGGAATTTGCGCTCGACATCGTATTCGTGTGCGAAGCCGAAGCCGCCGAAGGTTTGCAGGCATTCGTTGGCTGCTTGCCATGAGGCTTTGGCTGCTAAATATTTGGCCATATTGGCGCTGGCTCCGGCGTTTTGTCCGGTGTCGTATTCGTGGCAGGCGCGCCAACGCATCAAATCTGCCGCTTCTACCTCAATATGTGCTTGCGCCAGTGGAAATTGGATGCCTTGATTGCAGCCAATTGCACGGCCAAATACTTCACGGTCTTTGGCGTACTGCACCGCTTTTTCAATGAACCAGCGGCCATCGCCGATACACTCGGCAGCGATCAGGGTGCGTTCAGCATTTAAACCGTCCAAAATATATCGGAATCCTTTACCTTCTTCGCCAATCAGATTGTCGGCGGGAATCTCCAAATCATCAAAAAACAGTTCATTGGTTTCGTGATTGACCATATTGCCGATGGGGCGCACGGTTAAGCCTTTGTTCATGGCTTCGCGCAAATCAACGATGAAAATCGACATACCTTCGGTCTTTTTTTGTACTTGCTCGCGCGGCGTGGTACGTGCCAGAAGTATCATTAAATCGGAATGTTGAACCCGTGAAATCCAGACTTTTTGCCCATTGATGATATAGCGATCGTGCTTTTTAACCGCAGTTGTTTTGATTTTCGTGGTGTCGGTTCCCGAGGTTGGCTCTGTGACCCCCATGGATTGTAGGCGCAATTCACCGCTGGCGAGTTTGGGCAGGTATAAACGTTTTTGTGTCTCAGAACCGTTGCGCACGAGCGTGAATAGATTGTACATTTGGCCGTGAATCGTGCCGGCATTGCCACCGCTGCGATTGACCTCTTCCAAAATGACGGACGCTTCGCTCAAACCCAAACCGGAGCCGCCGTAGATTTCCGGAATCATCGCCGACAGCCAGCCCGCATTCGTCATGGCTTGGACGAACGCTTCGGGAAACTGTACTTTTTGATCTAATTCGCGCCAATAGGCTGCGTTAAACTGACGGCAGAGACTTTGGACGCCTTCGCGGATGAGCTCAATGTGTTCGTTATGGCTACTCATGTGCATCCCTGATTATTTGTTTCAATAATCCAAGGATGACACTTTTTGCAGGACTTGTAAATTAACGATTGGGCAAATCATCCTTCACCTATATTGTAGGTGCGGCTAATTTCGATTAAACCAAATCCTGAATATGCAATCGCCGCAAACGCGGTACAGCGCGCGCGACGACGGCGACGATGAGCAAGGTCATCATGCCGCCGAACACCACGGATGGCACCAGTCCCATGAGTCGCGCGGCAACGCCAGACTCGAATGCGCCCAACTCGTTCGATGAACCGATAAAAATTCCATTGATCGCCGAGACGCGCCCGCGCATTTCATCGGGCGTGGTCAATTGCAAAATCGTTGAGCGCAGCACCACCGACACGCTGTCAAACACGCCCGAGGTGAACAGCGCACCGACCGAGAGCCACAGCGATTTTGACAGAGCAAAGACAATCATCGCTACGCCGAATCCTGCGACGGCAGAGAGCAGAATCCGTCCCGCGTTGCGATTGATCGGATGACGCGCCAAATACAAGCCCATCAAAATCGCACCGCAGGCGGGTGCGGCACGCAGCAGGCCGAGCGTCTCCGGTCCGCTGTGCAGTACATTTTTGACGAAAGCGGGGAGCAAAGCCATTGCGCCGCCGAACAGCACGGCGAACATGTCCAAAGCCAGCGCGGCCAATAAAATTCGATGCGAAAACACAAATTGGAGTCCCTGTGCAATGCCCGAGAAAATTAAAGCGACGCTTTGTTTGCTCTGTGCATTCGGTGCATCCGTAGCGTGTTTGGGTACGCCGAGCAAGCCAATCAAGGCGGCGGTCGCACACACCAGCGTCACACCATACGCCCAAGTCAGATGACTCACGGCCAGTAGAACGCCGCCAATGGCGGGGCCGACGATTTGCGCGAATTGAAACACACTCGAACCGATGCCGGTGGCGCGCGCGTAATCTTCGCGCTCAAACAATCGGACCAGCAAGGTATTGTAAACCGGACTTAAAAACGCACGGGCAAAGCCAGACAAGGCAATCGCGGCATAAATTGGCCATGCACCGTACTGCGTGATCCACGCGACGCCGAAATCGGATGAAACCCACCACAGCGTGAACGACATGACCGCCAGCAAAATGCACGCCAAGCCACCGAGAAAGCGGCGCGAATAATGATCGACGGCGTAGCCTGCAAACAGCGCGCTGGCGAAATACGGGATAACCTCAGCCAAACCAATCAGACCGAGGGCGAGTTCGCTGCCGGTGATTTGATAGATTTGCCAGCCGACCACCACGCTGGTGATTTGGTAGCACAATACCACGCCGAGGCGATAGGTCAATAGCGAGAGAAACGGGCGCGTGAGCAGCGAGCGAATATCACGGGCAGGTGTGGTAGAGGACATGATTAGAACCAGTGTTGAACGGAAGCGGGGATGGATTTGCCACATTGGTGTGCGCGTTGCAATACCAGCCAATAATGACGAAAACTGGCACGATCATGCAGCTTGTGTTCAAACGCAATCGGTCCCCAGTTGGCCGAGTGCGCAGCCAGCAATAACTGCGCGGCAAACGCTAACTCATTCGCATCCGGCGCAAAGGCATTCAAAATTTCGTTCATCTGATTCGGGTGAATGCTCCACATGCGCAAATAGCCAAATTCATCGCGTGCGCGGCGCGCATCGGCAAAGGCCGCTCCGACGGTTTTGTAATCGGTGGTGACATTGTGATTCGCCACTTTGCCATGGGCGGCGCAGGCGCGACTGATAGCGAGTTTGGCATACGCCACCATCGGATGGTCAAATTGTCCGGGGCTGGTCATGGCGTTGGCAGGAATGCTGCCGTGGTGCGCGGACACGAAATCCATCAGGCCAAACGACAAACTTTCCACTTCAGGCAATGCGGCAATGTCGTATACATCGTGCAGTGCGCCGTGCGTTTCGATCAGCATGTGAATGGGTGTCATTGGGATAGCGTGCTGCTGATGTACGGCGCTGATGGTGGCGATGGCGCGCTGCGCCTGTGCCAATCCGGTGATTTTCGGTACCATCCAGTAGGCGGGTGCGCGTTTGCCCGATTGCAATACCTGCTCGATATCCGCTTGAAAATGCGCGTGTTCAGGATCATGCACGCGCACGCCGATGCGTCCGAAGCGATTGCGTTCGCTGGCCAATATGTTACCGAATAATCGTGTTTGCACGGATTCAGAGCCGACACTTGCGCCATCTTCCAAATCCAGCGTGACGTCAATCAGGCCGCCCAATTCAAGCTGCTTGGCCAATGCCTTTTCGATGAAACGCTCATTGCCTGCGTAATGTTCAACGGGGGATAAACTGCGAGGCGCGGTACTGTCGGAGAATAAAATCTGGGCGGGGTGCATACGTGGGTTCCAATCGGTTTTAGTAATGTTTTATAAATGGTAACGGTTTCCGTAGTGGAAAATTTTGAAACTGATGAATATTGCACACAAATTCATTAAAAACAGAAGGTTTTCACGGAAATGGGGTCGGCTTTATCATCAATCTGCCACGCACTTAGAGTAAAATGTGCATTGATTTTTCAACCCACATCAAAAGAAGGTCATCATTATGCCAGCAAATTCAATTAAACGCGTTGGGGTTCTGACTTCCGGTGGTGACTCACCGGGTATGAATGCCGCCATTCGTGCGGTCGTGCGCGCCGCCGCATACTACGGTTTAACCTCGGTTGGGATTGAGCAAGGCTATAAAGGCTTGGTCGATAATGAAATGGTTGAATTGGGGCCGCGCGATGTCAAAGGCATCATCCACCGTGGTGGTACGATGCTGCACTCGGCGCGTTGCAAAGAATTCTATGCATACGAAGGACGCGTCAAAGCCTACGAAAACTTTAAAGCAAATAATTTGGACGCTTTGGTGGTGATCGGCGGCGACGGCTCGTTCACCGGCGCGGAGTTGTTCTGGAAAGAATTCGGCGTGCCGGTGATCGGTTTGCCCGGCACGATTGACAACGATATTTTTGGCACGGACAGCACGATTGGTTACGACACCGCGCTCAATACCGTGGTGGAAGCGATTGACAAAATCCGCGATACCGCGACCTCGCACAACCGACTGTTTTTGATCGAAGTAATGGGGCGCGATGCGGGCTTTTTAGCATTGAACGGCGGGATCGCCGGCGGGGTGCAAGACATCCTGATTCCTGAAGAAAATCTGGATTTGGATCAATTGTTTGAATCTTTGGAACGCGGTTCGCAAGCGGGTAAAGTCGCGTCCATGGTGGTGGTGGCGGAGTGTGGCGAAGAAGGCAATGTACATGAAATCGCCAAGCAAGTGCGTGAAAAAGCGCCACACTACGATTTGCGCGTGACGATTTTGGGACATTTGCAGCGCGGTGGCTCGCCGACCTGCGCCGATCGCGTGTTGGCCAGCCGCTTGGGCGTGGCGGCGGTTGAAGGCTTGCTGGCCGGTAAAACCGGCGTGATGGCCGGTATTTTGGGCGATCAAGTGGCCTACACCTCACTGACCGATGCGATCAAAAAATCGCACACCTTGGATCCGGAATTGATTCGCGTCTCGGATATTCTCGCGGTGCGGTAATTCGTTCGCACTCGATGAAAAAAACGCACCCGAAGTGGTGCGTGAGGTTGTTGACAAAGTCTTACTATAAACTAAAGTTCGTCATACCCGCGCGGGTATGTGGATTCACATTTGAAGTGCAACAGCCTAAGAAAGACCTCAGCAGGTGTTTGATAGTTCAAACATTTGCGAGGCATATGATTATAGTATCGAGAGATGTTCAATAAATCCTCATCGCGCAAGGTATCCAGATTGGTTTGTCGTGGCAACAACTTGCGAATTCGCCCAATTGCATTCTCAAC